>NZ_JADNRC010000004.1 GCF_015594725.1 Flavobacterium sp. ALJ2
TGATACCAAAATTGCCGTTGAGTTTAATGATATTACAATCAATACCGATTATCAGTTGATAAGCGGTGTTGTAGAGACAAGCTACAATCCAGATTGGGGTAATGTAGTGGCTACAGACAATATTCTCGAAGATATTGAATCCTTAATAAACCTGATAAAAGAAGCTCTTCAAGAACAAACTCAAAGCGGAACAATTACACCCGAAAAAGCGGATGAAATTATAAAAGAAATTGCAAAACAAGAAGAAATTGCACAAAAAAGTAATGAAGAGATAAAACAAACGCAAGAGCAAATTAATAAAGAAAAAGGAGAGAAAAAAGAACAAGAAACAACCCAGGAACAAAAAGATAAGTTAGAAACTGCAAAAACTGCAGTAAGCGATGCTCATGATAAACTACAAGAAATAGCCAATAAACTTGGCGTAAAAGTTGGAAAGGGTAATAGAGAATCTGATGAATACTTCCAAGGGGTATTGCCTTTAGCTACTAATAACGGAACATTACAAATAAAACAAATAGATGGTAATGGCGTTTTTACATTTAAAACTACTGATACTAACTTCCTAGAAGCCTATAGCACAGTAGTCTCTGGAAAAAAATATACTTTTGTAATTACAACTTCTAATTCTACAAAAGAGGAATTAGAAAAGGCAAAAAGTATGGTTGACAATCCTGCAGAAGGGGTTGTTATTTACAATCATTATGACCTAAAAAACAATAAATTAGGATACAAAGTAAATTTTGCAAATAATTTCTTCAGTGGCATAAAACAACAAGATATTGAAGAGATTAAAGCCTTATATGCCGAAGCGCTGAACAACACGCTGGACGAAGCCGAAAATGTAACCGACTGGGCAAGCGAAATCTTTAAAGTCACAACGCAAATCAATAGTGTTTTTCAAGATTTGATGAACAAAATTGTTTTGCCAGAAGGCATTTGGAATCCTGCCGACAAAGATTTTGCTAGTAACAGATACAAAATGCAGGCTCTTGATGCAGGAGTAATTGATGGAGCTCTTGATGAAATTAAAAGCATACCATTATTAATAAGCATTGTCGTTGATTACACTACTAGTTCAAAAACTAGAGAAAAAATCAATCAAGCTTTCAGTGATTTTAGTTTCAAAGAAGCTATGAAAAGCTGGTACGAAGAACGAAAAGAACTTTATACAGGGCAATCTTTGCCAAAAATAGAACATCAAACTGGCAAAGATGTTGTTGCAGTGGGAACTCTTTTTGCAACAGGCGGTTTATCTGCTGTTGGCAAAACAGAAAAAGGACTTAGCTTTGTACAAGAGCTGGTTCAGGTAGTTAAGAAAAAGGGACTAACTGGTGTTGCTAAAATTTCTGCAAAACAGATAGATGATATTATTCTTAAATTTAAAGGAAAAATAAAATATGTACTTGAAGGAACTGGAGAATATTCGAAAGTAGGTGGGCATCATCCATTAGCAAAAAAAGCTTTTGAAGGAGCGACAGAATACGATTACAAAAAGGCTTTTAGTATTTCTGTAAATAAATTAGAAGACATCGGAGATATTGGAATCCATGCAAAAATAACAGGACAACAAAATAGTTTATATTCCGCTTGGAAAAAAGCTAACCCATTGAAAAAAATGAGTATCGAAGATATGGCTGATATAGAAATTAAAGCTATGGTAAATGCGGGTATTCCAGAAGATATAGCAACAGGATGGGTTATAAAAGGACTAGAAGATATTAAAATAAAAGGCGTAACTGAAATAAAAAACATCCCTTGGAATGGGGTTAATTAAAAATGAAATTATATGAAGACAAATCAAGAAATTTTAGATAATTATGGTAAGTTAGTTGTAAATGAAATAATCGACAGACAATATAAAGGTGTTTCAAAAGCAATTTTTCAAGGTTTAAAAAACCCTACTATGCAACGATACAATAAAATATTTGATAAGTTGAATCAAGAAGAAAAAGAATTACTAAAAAGTTTTATCTATGAAAATACTAATTCTTTAGTATTTGATTTTCTAAGAATTTTTGAAGAAAATGACGAATATAAATTAGTCTATGAAGAAGAAGGAAAACAAGTAAATCTAGTTGAGATTAGTGAAATGCTAAAAGCAGAACCTATTATAGAAAATGGGTGGATAGAGCGATTTAGCATTGAAAAATAAAGATATAATTTGTAGAAAATAGATATGAACTAAGTTTAGATTTAATTAATATAAAAAAAGAAATGTTGCTATTTTGTACAGTGTAAAAATTATTTTGTTTCGGCTTCTAGTTCTTTTACCTTTTCATATACCATATTGCTTTCGTAGCCTCTACGTAGTATATAATCGCAAAATTTCTTGCGTTTTTTAAGTTGATTATTTTCTTGTATACCATCCCAACATTTTTGGGTTAACTTTTCAAATGTTTCAATATATTCTTCCGTACTAATTCCTGCAAGAGCAAGATTAATATTGGTAGAAGTAATATGGCGTGCTTTGAGCTCGTTTACGATTCTTATTTTTCCCCATTGCTTTATTCTATGTTTTCCTTGGGCAAAACTACAGGCAAAGCGGGTTTCATTAAGGAAATTGTCTGTAATAAGTTGTACAACAATAGCGTCTATTTCGTCTGAAGTCATTTTTAAGCTATATAATTTTGATACAACTTCATCATGGCAGCGTTCTTGATAAGCACAAAAATGCTCTAATTTTCGCAAAGCTTCTTTGGGAGTACAATCTGATTTCATACAGTCTATTGTAGTTTTAATATTGAATAATAAACAAATGTAAAGCTTTAATTTTTTTGTCTAAAGCCTGTTTTGCTTTGAAATCCTATTTTGGAATAATTTGCTTAAAAACGCACGGTTAAATTGAATTATAAGGTATTGTAGGTTAGTTTGTTAAAAAAGCAATAAGAATGTAATTATAGCCGATGTAATGCATTATAATATGAATAATATTACAATAAGGTTTGGTTTTTTTTTATTATATTTAATAAAGTATTTTATAATCGTCTTTGCCCTAGGATGTTATGGAATTTTAATTCTCCTTTAGAGAAAAGGATATAATGCTAATTAATTTATTCAATTAGCATTGTCGTCTTTTTAATACCGCTCGTTAACATCACAAAGAGTTTGTTCATTTTTTTATCATTAAACCTACTATAACATGAGACTAAAATTATCTTTGTTTTCCGTTTTTATTAGTATGTATTCATGGTCTCAGACCACAGACACATTTACAACAAGTGGTACATTTACCGTTCCTGCTGGTATTACTAGTATTACCGCTAAGGCTTGGGGTGGAGGTGGGTCTGGAGGTGGAGCCAGTGGTGCTGGTTTACTTGCAGGAAGAGGTGCTGCCGGAGGAGGAGGAGGAGCTTATGTAAGCTCTGTACTTACAGTTACTCCCGGAGCAGTTTTGAGTGTGGTTGTTGCAGGCCAGACATCCGGTACAACAGGAGCAAATGGTACAGCAGGAGGTAATTCTACAATTACAGGTTTTGAAGCTTCATTTTTGGCAGTCGGAGGATCAGGAGGAGGTGCTAATAATACAGGAACTGCACCAGGTGCGACAGCAGGTGGTACAGTTGCAGCGTCGGCAGGAACAATCAAGATAGCTGGTGTTGCAGGAGGTGCAGGTAATTCAGCATTATTATCATTAGGTCTTTTCTCAGGAGCTGGAGGAGCTGGCGGAAATTCGGGAGGTGCCGGAGGAGGTGCTAATTCAAGTCTGATTTTGGGAACTGCGCCGGGAAATATAGGTACTGCCCCTGGTGGAGGTGGAAGTGGAGCAATAAATTCTGCATTAGGGGTAGCTCAAATTGGAGGTACAGGAGGAGCAGGTGAAGTATCGATTATTTATACTTGTCCAACTTATAATATTACAGGTACTAGCGCAACAAATGTTTGTGTTCCAGCTACTACATCTACAGTAACATTAACCTCAAGTGCATTATTATTACCTGTAGGTAATTATACAGTAACGTATGACAGAAGTAGTCCTAGCGCTACAGGGCTAACCGGAAGTATGACTGTTAGTACTGCAGGAACAGGTACATTTGTAGCAACTGGGCTTACGACTGCAGGTTCTAGCACTATTTCAGTTACTGGTATTGCTTCAGGGACATGTTCTTCTTCTTTTAGTGCTAATAATACGGTTACTATAACAGTGTCGCCAGCTACAGTTGGAGGAACTGTAAATGGAGGAACTACTATTTGTTCTGGAAACACGAGCGGATTGCTAACATTGTCAGGACATACTGGATCTGTTGTTAAATGGCAGTATGCTGTAAGTCCTTTTTCTTCATGGAATGATATAACAAATACTAGTACTACTTATACTTCTGGCGCATTAACTGCAACTACACAATTTAGAGCAGTTGTTCAGAGTGGAGCTTGTTCTTCGGCTACTTCTGCAGTAACTACTGTAACAGTAAATGCTCTGCCAACAATAACCTTAGCAGCTTCAGCGACAAATGTTTGTTTTAATGCAAGTACCCAAAATACAACTTTAGCTTATAGTGCTACTACAGGAACTCCAACTACCTATAGTGTTGTTTGGAACACTTCACCTAGCAATAGTTTTACAGCGATTACAAATGCGTCTTTATCAGCAAGCCCTCTTACAATTGCAGTTCCTGCAGGTACTGCTGGAGGAACTTATACTGGTACTTTGACAGTTAAAAATGCAAACGGATGTGTTAGCGCAGGATCGGTTTTTACTATAACTATTAATGCTTCGCCTGCAATTACTACAACAGGAACAGTAGCTAGCGTTTGCACAAGTACAAGCTCGCAAAATGCAACACTAGTCTATACAGCAACAGGAGGTGCCCCCACAGGGTATAGCATCGATTGGAGCGCAACGGCAAATGCAAATTTATTGGCAGATCAACTTAATACTTCTTTCGCTTTTTCGCAAACTGGAGGCAGCATAAATACAATTGTTGTGCCTGCAAATGCTTTGGCAGGGACTTATTCTGGGGTAATGACAATTACGAATGGAAATTGTAATACAACTCAGGCTGTATCTATAACGATTAATACTACACCTACTGCTCCAATAATAGGATTGATTACACCTCCAACTTGTACTGTTCCATTTGGGAGCGTTGCTCTAAGTAGTTTGCCTTCTGGTAATTGGACAATAATAACTAATCCAGTCACTGTTACTACATCAGGTTCTGGAACGAGTACAGTTATTACAAATCTAGCGCCAAATACATATACTTTTATAGTAAGTAATTCGGTAACAAGCTGTACTTCTCCAGCTTCACTACCAGCTACTGTTGCAAGTTTAATTACCAATTATTGGAATGGCTCTGGATGGACAAATGGGACTCCAAATATAAATCAGAATATTGTTTTTACAGGAAATTTCACTTCTTTAACTGGAACAGCAGGAGATATAAATGGATGTTCTTGTCAGGTAAACTCAGGGGTTAAAGTTGTATTTAACTCAGACGCTACTTTGTCTATTATAAATGCTGTTAATGTTAGCACGAATACGGGAACTAGCCTAACTTTTATGAATAATGCAAGTTTGCTGCAAACGAATAATGTTTCTAATTCAGGGAATATTATTTACAACCGAACAACAACAGCAATGAATGCATTAGATTATACGTATTGGTCTTCCCCAGTATCTGGACAGACTTTTAATTTATTATCGCCAAATTCAGATCCAAATAAGTTATATTCATACAATAACGGTTGGGTAGCTGAGTTGGCAACTAATATCATGACAGTAGGCAAAGGATATCTTATTAGAGTTCCAAAGGCAGGTACATGGCCAAATGGTGAAATAGTTAGCTATCCTTATTCTCAGCCTGTTTCGTTTACTGGAATTCCAAATAATGGAAATATAACAGGTCAGGCAATTACAATATTAGATGAGCCTTATTTAATTGGCAATCCATATCCTTCGGCAATGGATGCAAAAGCATTTCTAACAGCAAATAATCTTATTTTAGAAGGGACATTGTATTTATGGACACACAATACTCCCATTGCAGATAATGGAAATTTAGGTTTTCTGTATAGTGCAAATGACTATGCAGTTTATAATTTTACAGGAGGAACAGCAACTTCAGCAGCATTAAATCCAGGAGTTAATAATTCGGTTCCCTTAGGTCAAATTGCTTCAGGGCAGTCTTTTTTTGCTAAAAGCATAGCTTCAAGCGGGACAATTGTTTTTAATAATAATATGAGAATAGCCGGAAATAATGCTCAGTTTTTTAAACCTGCAAAAGAAGCCAAAGAAGCTTTAGTTGAAGAAGGACGTATATGGCTAAATTTAACAAATGCGAATGGTTTTTTTAAGCAAGTACTTATAGGTTATGTTGATGGAGCGACAAATGAGTATGATAACAAATACGATGGATCCAAATTTGATGTGGAACAAATGGCAGATTTGTATAGTGTAATTTCAGATAAAAAATTTATAATTCAGGGGCGTGCATTACCTTTTGATGTTAGCGATATAGTGCCGTTGGGGTATAGCTCAGCAATCATTGGTAATTATACTATTGCAATTGATCATTTAGATGGATTGTTGATTAATCAAGAGGTATATCTCGAAGATAAAGTAACTAATACAATACATAATTTGTATAATGGAGGATATACATTTGCTACAAAAGAGGGAGTTTTCGAGGATAGATTTGTATTGCGATACACTAATAAAACTTTGGGGACTGATGAATTTGATGCTTCTAAAAATTTGATATTAGTTGCTGTTGAAAATAAAGAAATTAAAATTAGTGCATATAATCAAACTATAGATAAAGTATTTATATATGATATGTTGGGTAAATTGATATATAAAAAAGAAGCAATTGAGTCCCCAAAATTAATTATAGAAAATTTAAAATCAAGTAATCAGGTTTTAGTGGTAAAAGTAATTTTAGATAATAAATATGTTGAAACAAAAAAAGTGATTTACTAAACAGATTTTATAAACCATTTGCTTTTTAATCGTTTAAGAGTGTGATATAAATTTGTTTTCTTCTTTTTAAGCATTGCCTACTTTTAATAGTTACGTCCATATCTATTAAAAGTAGGTTTTTGCTTTATAAACAAATATTTTATTGTAAAAATTAGGTATTTAAACGATTATATAGGTAGAATAACGAAAATTTGTTTTCCAAAAAAAAATCTCTTGTAAGAGGTTTTTTTTTGTGCTTTATTTGGTGTGAATTTGTTAAAATTAACAGTTTTTAAGGTTTAATTCCCTGTTAATTAGCCTTTTGGTGAGTTTTAAAAATCCTTGAATTTGTGTAAAATGACTTGATATAAAATCATTTGAAAGTAAAAACCGACAACGTGTTGGGTTTATTTTTTGAAATGCAATGAAAAGAAAAAATAGAAAAATAATAGATACTGATTTACTGATTGTTATTGAAAAATTTTAAGCAATAAATTGTTAAAATAAGATTGCTAATAACGGTCAATAAAATGATTGACAAAGAAATACCATACCAAACCATTTTTATAATTATAAACCATACTCATGGATAAAAAAATACTATTAAGCATTGTGCTATTCTTTACTTTTTTAATTAATTATGGGCAATGTACTTATCCAATTTCTGGGACATCACAATTAGGAACAGATTTGTTCTTTTGTATTGATAATAATACTCAAACTTTTACTAGAGGATCTTTTACAGCAATGCAGTATGTTAGTGTTAATGTTGTTAAGGGGTTTAAGTATACTTTTTCTGTGCCAAATATTTGGAACACAGCAGGAAATGACGTTGAATATTTGGGATTGTTTAACGATGCCGTTGGGAATTCTATTTTAGCACAAAATAGTACAGCAAATGGGGCTAGTGTAACATGGGAGGCGACCTTTTCTGGAAAAATCAGGGTTTTGTTATTAAGAAATAACGGTTGTTCAACTACACCAGATGCCACGGCAACAACCCTTACCCTTAGTTTGAATTCGATTGGAAATAAATTGGACTCACCAGATGCGGAAGGCTTAAATACATGGAGAGGGCATATTTATAATTATGCAGGTGGAGGTTCACCTGGAAACTTTCCGTCACCAACAATGGTAACAGCAGATGTAAATCCTTTTTTTAATGCAGATTATGTAGGGTATTATGATATTGCTTCAGATGCAATAAATGAAATTTTCATAGCTAATGCAGCTTGTTTTCCAGTATTTTCAGATGGGAATAAACGTGCGGAGATTTACACGGAAACTTTCGCAGTTCGGTATCGGATGAATTCAAAAAAAGCAGCGGGATGTTATCTGGCTACTTTTGCAGGAGATGATGGAGTTCGCTTATATGTTGATGGTGTAAAAGTTTTTGATGAATGGAAAGAACAGGCAGGGCTTGCTTATAATAGTGTTATGATTTATTTGTCTGGGGACAGTCATCTCGTACTTGATTATTATGAAAATGCGGGAGGTAATATAGTTACTTTTAGTTTAGTTCCTTTTGATGGTAGTACAAATAAAATTACTGCACCTACAACGACAACTGTATGTGGTGGAATAACTCCTGGGACTATTGTTGGGTCTAATTATTCGTATAATGGAGCAACAGTTAATCCTACGATTAAGTTTCAATGGCAATATTCATCATCGGCTACTGGTCCATGGACAGATGCAACAACAGGAGTAGGATTTGCCTCAAGAGATTATACGCCTGCTGCAATTACTGAGTCGACAATAAATACAACTTACTACAGACGTAGAGTATCTCCTGTTTCAAATTCAGCATGTTATAGTGATAGTACACCTATTTCTATTACAACAAATCCTAAACCTGTAATTGCAGACATGACAGCTTCATCTTGTAGCGGATCTGCATTTACTGTTATTCCAACAGATGGTATCAATGGAGTTGTGCCTGCTGGAACCATATATACTTGGTCAGCTCCAACTGTTCCAGCTACTGTAAGTGGATTTGCGTCTAGTGGAAGTAATCAAACAAGCATAACAGGAACATTAACATTGACCAACGGAACCGTAACGCCACAAAACGTTACATATACTGTTACAGCCACAAAAGGAAGTTGTACAAGTACGTTTAAAGTAATTGTTACTGTATATCCTGCAAGTATTGCGGGTACAATTTCTGGTGGTACTGCAATTTGTGCAGGAACAAATAGTACCCTTTTAACATTAAGTGGGAGTATAGGAAGTGTTCTTAGATGGGAATCTTCTACAGATAATTTTGTTTCGGTAATTACGCCTATCACCAATGCGGGAACAATATATACAGCAGTGAACCTTACTACGACAACCTCGTATCGAGCAATAGTACAAAGTGGAAATTGTGCTGTTGTTACTTCTGCGATTGGAACAATAACAACTAAAAATCCCATTGCTACTGGTGCTACAATTTGTCAAGGAGGCTCAGGTTCTCTTACAGCATCAGGCTCTTGTACAGCTGTTGTTCAAACACCAATAACTGCCTCAGGGACAGGAGGGATATCGAATAGTACAAGTTATGGAAATACTGCAAATACAAATATTTCTATAAATTTTCCTGTATTGCCAGTTGGAGCTGTGGTTGTTAGTACAAATGTTACGATAAGTTTTAATACAAATGGTAATTCGTATTTGAGAGAATTACGTGTTAGAGCGATACCTCCTGCTGCAGCAGGAGTAATGCAAGATGATTTAGCTCCAGGAGGTACTCTTACTCAGGGTAGTATTATAAATGGGCCTTTAGGAATATGGGGTACTGGAAATCCTGCGGGGAATTGGACATTTGCATTTAGAGAAGACTATTTAGATTATGCAAATCCAGATGCAAATATTACAAATATTACAATTACGGTTAATTATGCTTTACCAGGAACATTAGATTGGTATACAGTTGCATCTGGAGGTACAAAAATAGGTTCCGGATCTTCATTTAACCCAGTTGGTGTAGCTAATTCAGGATTGTTAAATACCAATACGGCAGGTATATTCCCATACTATGTAGCCTGTTCTAATGATGCAAATTGTAGAACACGTGTTGATTATATTATAAATCCATTACCAACAACTCCAGTAGTAGGAGCAGTTATTCATCCTACTTGTATTATCACTACAGGGAGCGTTACCTTGAACGGTTTACTAGTTGGTGGTACTCTAAAACAAACTGGGACAGTAATTCAAAATTATTCAATTACAACATCATCAATGACGGTTCCATTGCTTGTATCAGGAACATATCAGTTTGCAGTAGATAATGGTACATGTCCCTCGACAGCAACAGCTGTAATAACGATTAATGCACAACCAGCAGTAGCGATTTATACGACTGGTGGATGGAGTTCTACTCCTGCAATCGAAAAGAGTATTGTTTTTGCAAACAATTATAATTCAGAAATGAAAGGAGTTGGTGCTGCAGGAAATTTAGAAGGCTGCTCTTGTACAGTAAATTCTGGAGTTAATGTTATAATAAATTCTGGAGCTACACTAACTATTACCAATTCAGTTACAGTTAATACAGCAGCAAATACAAGTTTAACATTCGAAAATAATGCAAGTTTGGTTCAGACGACAAATGCAACCAATACAGGGGATATTATTTATAAACGTATTTCTAGCCAGATGAAAGCTTTGGATTATACTTATTGGTCATCACCAGTTTTAGGGCAAAAACTTAATGTATTGTCGCCAAATTCAGATCCAAATAAATTTTATTTTTACAATAATGGTTGGCAAGCAGTAGGAGCATCTAGTCCGATGGTTATAGGAAAAGGATATATTATTAGAGTTCCTAAAGCGGGAACTTGGCCAGGAGAAACGGTTAGTTATCCTTATGCACAACCAGTAGTTTTTAAAGGGGTTCCAAATAACGGAATCATTCCGGGAGAGACCATAACAGCAGGGAATGTTTATTTAGTAGGAAACCCATATCCTTCTGCTATTGATGCAGATAAATTTATACTAGATATAACGAATAATGCAATAACAAAAGGGACTCTTTATTTCTGGACACACAATACTGCGATTGCAGACAAAGGTTCACTAGGATTTACATATACATCAGATGATTATGCTTCTTATAATATTACAGGAAGTACAGTTACAAAGGAATCGGCAATTTCATTAGGAAATAAAGATCTCCCAACAGGTAAGATAGCTGCAGGGCAATCTTTTATGGTTGAGAGTACAGGGCCAGGAACAATTGTTTTTAATAATGGAATGCGAATAGCGGGTGAAAATAATCAATTTTTTAGACCAAGTAAAACGGCTAAAGCATCTGGGATCGAGAAAAACCGTGTATGGCTTAATCTGATTAATAATGAAGGAGCTTTTAAGCAAATTTTAATAGGTTATATCGAAGGAGCTACTAATGGAGAGGATAATAATTTTGATGGTGCAGCTTTTAATTTAAATAGTTTTATTAATTTTTATAGTATTAATGACGAAAAAAATTATAGTATTCAAGGGCGTGCTTTGCCATTTATAGAAACAGATATAGTTCCATTGGGTTATAGCTCAACAATAAAAGGGGATTTTACTATTGAAATAGATAAGGCAGACGGATCATTGTCAAGTCAAGTTATATATCTGGAAGATAAGGCAGAAGGGATAATTCATAATTTAACACAAACAGGATATACATTTAAGACAGCTATAGGTACTTTTGATGATCGATTTGTGTTGCGATATACCAATAAAACATTAGATACTGGAGAGTTTGAAACAGCCGAAAATGAAATTTTAGTATCAGTAGCAAATAACGAAATTAAAATTAATGCAATTAGTGAAACAATAGATAAGGTATTTATTTATGATATAACAGGTAAATTAATTTATAAGAAAGACAAAGTAGGAAATCCTAAATTGGTTATTGAAAATTTAAAATCAAGTAATCAGGTATTGTTGGTAAAAGTTGTTCTAGATAATAAGCATACCGAAACAAAGAAAATTATTTTTTAATACATAATAGCATTCTATTTTAAAACCATTTATCGAAAGGCAAATGGTTTTTTGTTTTTAGAGATTATGGTTGCTTACCAATTGATAAGAGATGTTGCGGTTATCATGAAAGTTAAGCATAAAAAAAATCCTCATTAAAGTTGATTTAATGAGGATTTTATAGTTTCAGAATTAAGATTATTTCGATTTACCCGAAGCTTCTAAATTTCTTTCTATCGCATGTCCAGGTCTTGACCATTTTGGTTTTTCACCAAGTGGAGCATATTGTGAATTTTCTGCTTCAACAGTTTCTGGTTGAGAAATTTTAGTAAAAGGTTTTTGAGGAATCAATCCTAATAAATCAAACATTTTCATGTCTTCGTGTACATCAGGATTTGGAGTGGTAAGTAATTTATCACCTGCAAATATTGAATTCGCTCCAGCAAAAAAGCACATTGCTTGCCCTTCGCGACTCATATTGGTTCTTCCTGCCGATAAACGTACTTGAGTTTCAGGCATGATGATTCTGGTTGTAGCAACCATACGAATCATTTCCCAAATTTCAACAGGTTTCTCTTCTTCCATTGGAGTTCCTTCTACAGCAACCAATGCATTAATTGGCACAGACTCTGGTTGAGGGTTTAAGGTAGAAAGCGCTACTAGCATTCCAGCGCGGTCTTCAATACTTTCTCCCATGCCTATAATTCCTCCGCTACAAACAGTAACATTGGTTTTACGAACATTCTCGATAGTTTGCAAACGATCTTCAAAACCACGAGTCGAAATAACCTCTTTATAATATTCTTCAGATGTATCTAAGTTATGATTGTAGGCATATAAGCCAGCTTCGGCCAAACGTTGTGCTTGGTTTTCAGTTATCATACCAAGGGTACAACACACTTCCATATCTAGTTTGTTTATAGTACGAACCATTTCTAGAACTTGGTCAAATTCAGGTCCATCTTTTACGTTTCTCCAGGCAGCTCCCATACATACACGAGACGAACCACCAGATTTAGCACGTAAAGCTTGAGCTTTTACTTGGCTAACAGACATTAAATCATTTCCTTCTACTCCAGTATGATAACGAGCAGCTTGAGGGCAATAGCCACAATCTTCTGGACAACCACCAGTTTTGATAGATAGCAAAGTAGATACCTGAACTACATTTGGATCATGATTTACCCTGTGAATTGAGGCTGCCTCATAAAGCAAATCCATCATTGGTTTATTATATATAGCGATAATCTCGTCTTTCGTCCAATTGTGTTTTGTACTGTTCATCTATGGGATTTTTTGATGCTCCAAAAGTAGTTAAATTGTTCTAATGAATCAATGTACTATTTCGTAAAATAAATTACAGTATTTAAAGTTCAGTCTGTTAAAAGTTTTTGTAATTATATTTCAAGACATGACTTTTAGATGCATGTTAGCAAGGATATTCAAAAAACAACAATTTATTCTTGTGAAATTATTCTATTTATTGAGAAATATTTTTTTAATTGCCTGTTTAAAATTTAAATATTACAATTTCGGTTAGGTTATTTAACGAAAGATGAGGTTAATTTTGAAAGAATAATTAGATAAATTTTAAACAGGGTCTAAAAGGTTATAAAATTAATCCGCTGCATATTTATTGTTCCAATACAGCATTAATAGCATGGTTACAACTACCGAAGAAGCAATGCCTTCAAATAATAGGCAAATACAATAAGTAGGTACAGATGGATTACCACCAAACATGAAAGTTGACGATAAAGTTTTTACATAAGCATCACCGCCTTTGGCATAACTGTAAATGAGTAATCCGAGGATACTAAGACAAACGCCAATTACAGATGTTATCATAGCAGAAATAGCATTAGAAACAGCATTGTTTTCGC
The DNA here is from genome assembly GCF_015594725.1 of Flavobacterium sp. ALJ2. Classification (GTDB taxonomy): domain Bacteria; phylum Bacteroidota; class Bacteroidia; order Flavobacteriales; family Flavobacteriaceae; genus Flavobacterium. The sequence continues at coordinate 13,738 of NZ_JADNRC010000004.1, forward strand.
CTTCAGCAAGATTCATCTTAATTGTTCTGTTTACTCCATAAACGATAAAAGCTACGTTCAAAGCACGTAAATAAAGGATATGAGCAAGGCCTAAAAGATTCATTAATAAAAAATAAACACCAATACCTAGGAATATAAGAATTCCGTTGTACAATTCTTTTGGAAGTTTCATAACGATTATTTTTAAGAAGTTAATAGTATTTGATTGAGAAACAGTGTAATGCTTATCAAATTTACTAAAAAAAACGCTATGTTGCCATTATGAATTGTAGAAAAAAATTAAGGAGTTATAATTTATTTGTAAAATCTAAAGTTGTTTTTTTATCTTTCTCTAATTGTTCTTTTAAGAGCGTAACTGAGTCAAATTTTTGTTCTTCACGAATATATTGTAATAAAGAAACCGAAATTTCTAAATCGTAAATATCTTCATCAAAATTTAAGAAATGAATTTCAATAGATTGATTTTGACCACCTACAGTTGGGTTAAAGCCTATGTTCATCATTCCGTAAATCAGTTTTTCATTGATAGTTGATCTTACAATATAAACCCCATTTTTAGGAATTAATTTGTATTCCTCTTCAATTTTAAGATTAGCAGTTGGGAAACCAATACTTCTGCCCAGTTGTTTTCCTTTTATAACAGTACCAGTCAAGAAGTAATCATAACCTAAATATTCGTTGGCAAGATTCATGTCACCTTCAGTTAATGCATTTCTTATTTTTGTAGAACTTACAGATACATCTTTTATTTCTTGTGCCGAAATCTGCTCTACTTCAAAACCATATTGTTCACCAAATGCAATTAAATCATTAATGTCAGCAGTTCGATTTCTTCCAAAACGATGATCGTGACCAATGATTATTTTTTGAATATGGAATTGATCTACTAAAATAGAACTTACAAAATCTTCGGCAGTTAATCTTGAAAAACTTTCGTTAAAAGGATGAATGACAAGGTTTTCTATTCCGGTGTTCTCCAGAAGTTTTGTTTTTTCAGCAATAGTGTTCAGTAATTTTATTTCTGATTTTTCCTGTAAAACCATTCTGGGATGCGGAAAAAAAGTTAGAACTAAACTCTCGTATTTTCCTTCTTGGGTATTTTGAGTAATCTTTTCAAGTATTTTTTTATGACCAATATGAACACCATCAAAGGTGCCAAGAGTTAGTATTGTTTTCTTGGTAGACTGAAAATCGTTTATAGAATGAAAGAGCTTCAAAGCAAATAGTTTAAGATGTTGCAAATTTATACTATCTATTTTAAATCTAATAGTAAGGAGAATTGAAATTTTATAAACTTGGCAATCATTTTGTGAAAATCCTTGATTTGAACATTTTAGCTAATTAATTAACAATTAAATTCTTTTATTATCTTTTATTAAATTAATTTTGAACTTTAAATATTTCTCAAGATGAAAAAAACTATACTTCTTTTGTTAATTATCTTTAGTTCGTCACAAATTCAGGCGCAAAGCAATGAAATGTGGACAAAAGTTAGTGAAAGTACAACCTCAATTACGGAGAGGGGAAATGCTCCTACTTATGATACAGAAAAGGCTGTTTATAAACTTGATGAAGCTTTTTTAAAAGAAAAACTATCCAGTACATTGCTTAAAACGGGTAAAAAAAACACAGTCGAAATCACTATTCCTAATATGGATGGGGCTTTTGAAAAATATACTGTTTGGGAATCATCTAATTTTGATGCCCAATTACAAGCTAAATATCCAGATATCAGAGCTTATGAAGGAATAAGCAGTAAAGATAAAAAAGCAAGAATCCATTTTAGTGTTTCTCCCAGAGGAATTCAAACAATGGTTTTAAGAGCAGATAATGCATCGGAGTTTATAGAATCTGTGGATGTAAGTACTGATGAATATATTTTGTTTACTGCTAAAAATAGAGGAAAAGGGAGTTTACCATTAACATGTAATACAAAAGAGGTAGCACTAAATCAAGACTTAAAAGATAAAACAGCTAAAATAGCAGCTAATAATAAAGTGTTTAAAACATTGCGATTGGCATTGTCTTGTACAGGTGAGTACGCTGTCTTTTTTGGAGGTACAAAAGCAAATGCATTAGAGGGAATAAATGCTACTATGACAAGAGTTAATGGGGTTTTTAATAAAGATCTGGCTTTAAAATTAGTTTTAATTGCTAATAATGATGCTGTAATTTATACAAATGCTGCAACAGACCCATATTCTGATGCTTCTGATGGAGTAAAAGGAAAGTGGCCTCAAGAATTACAAACGACTTTAACAAACGTTATAGGCGAAAGTGCATACGATATTGGTCATTTATTTGGTGCTTCAGGAGGTGGCGGAGATGCAGGATGTGTAGGATGTGTTTGTGAAGATTCGGTTAAAGGGAGTGGGTATACTTCTCCATCGGATAGAAAACCACAAGGTGATACTTTTGATATTGATTTTGTGTCACACGAAATGGGGCATCAATTAGGAGCAAATCATACTTTTTCTTATAGTATAGAAGGAAGTGGGGTAAACGTAGAGCCAGGAAGTGGTTCTACGATTATGGGGTACACTGGAATTACAGGTGATTATGATATACAAGACCATTCCGATGATTATTTTGCCTATGCTAGCATTTTACAGATTCAAAATAATCTTGCTAGAAAAACCTGTCCAGTAGATCAGGCTTTGACAAATAGTCCTCCTGTGATTAATGCAGGAGCAGATTATACAATTCCATTTAAGACGGCTTTTGTTTTAAAAGGTACAGGATCAGATGTCGATGGTAATTCAGTTACCTATTGTTGGGAACAAAATGATTCGGCAGTATCAACATCAGGAAGTGCTAGTGTAGCTAAACCTGATAAGCCCGATGGGCCTTTGTTCAGATCGCTTCCTCCTTCAAGTACACCTATTCGCTATATGCCAGATTTAAATATTGTCCTTTCAGGGAATTTAATAAGCACATGGGAATCAGTCCCGTCAGTAGCCAGAACATTGCACTTTACATTAACAGGCCGCAATAATGCAGCTTTAGGAACTGCACAAACAAATACAGATGAAATGACTGTAAATGTAAGAGCAGATATAGGACCATTTGTAGTAACATCTCAAAATAAAGATGATATAGAATGGCTTCATGGAACTAGTCAAATTATAACTTGGGATGTAGCAAAAACCAATACTTTAACAGGTTCTGCCAACGTTAATATAAAACTTTCTACAGATGGAGGTCTGACATTTCCAATTGTCTTAGCAGCAAATACACCCAATGATGGTTCTCAAACGATAAGTGTTCCAGAAGATATAACAGCAACAAATTGTAGAATTTTAATTGAACCTACGGCGAATATTTATTACGCAGTAAATAGTAAATCATTTGCAATTGGATATAAAGTAGAGTCCTCGTGTACTACGTATCCGATTAATGCAGGATTTACAATTCCTACAGCATTAGCATATGCATCAAGAACAATAACGGTTCCGGCAGATTCTGGAATTGTTTCGGATGTAAATGTTTTTGTTGGGTTAACACACACAAGATTTTCGGATATTCAAATGGAATTAGTAAATCCACAAGGAAAAGCAGTGCGGTTATTCGATAAGGATTGTGGAAATACTTCAGGAAGTTTATTACTAAAATATGATGATTTGGGAGGGGCTTTAGATTGCTCCAATACAATTTTACAAACTATAGCTCCTAAAGATTTATTAAGTGGTTTTAATAATCAAGAAGGAAAAGGAACCTGGACATTCAAAGTAAGAGATATTTACGTAGGTAAAGATGGTAAACTGGATTCAGCTTCGATAGAGATTTGCACAAAGAAATATACTTTGCAAACTGAAGACGTTGTTGAAATAATAGATCTTACTGTTTTTCCAATTCCTAATAAAGGAGAATTTGATATTGCATTTAAAAGTGAATCTAACGAAGAGATTAGGGTTTTTATATATAATGATTTAGGAAAAGAGGTATATAGAAATTCATTTGAAAGTATGGTAAACTTTAAAGAACATATTCAGTTAAAAAATCATGTAGCACCAGGAGTCTATTTCATGGCTGTATATGATGGGGATAGAAAAATGGTAAAAAAGATAGTTTTCGAATAGAGAGAAGTAATATAGTTTAGGAATGTGCCATTGCCATACAAACGATGCTAATTTTAGCTCCTGGTATTTTCAGCAATGCGCGGGAACAAGCTTCTAGTGTCGCACCCGTTGTAATTACATCATCGATAAGTAAGAAATGTTTGTTGTGTTCAGTATCAGTAAAGGAAACGTCGAATGTTTCAGTAAACCCCTCCGATCTTCCTAGAAGATTTTTTTTAGATTGAGTTTTAGAATATTTAGTTCTGATTAAGACAGAATCATTGTAATCAATGTTTAGCCCTTCTGAAAGAGCAAGCCCAAAAGAAGTTACTTGATTATAGCCTCTTTCGTTGAATTTTTTTCGATGTAATGGAACTGGGATTATTACATCAAAAGGTATAGCTAGCTTTAATTCTTTTAAATCTTCAACATACCATTGCCCAAGTATAGTGCCTATATTTTGGTGTCCTTTGTATTTTAAATTGTGAATAAGTTCCTGTACAATTCCTTTTTTATTGAAATAAAGAAATGCAGAAACATGTTCAACTTCTATTTTCCCATAAAATTTTTTATAAGCTTCGTTTTTTGGATTTAAATAATATTGGGTCAGAGGCATTTCATGCCTGCAAATCGTACAAATTATAATTTCATTTGCCATTAAAAAAGTGTGGCATCCAGCACACGCTTTTGGGAAAAACAGGTTAATAATGTAATTAAACACGAATAGAGAGAATTTAGTTACAAAAATAAAGAAATTCAAGCTTCAATCTTTGAAATTTTTCTTTTTTTTACAAGTACTTTTTATATTTTTGCATTACTATGGCAAAACAAGACGATTTATTTAAGAATGTAGTTTCGCACGCAAAAGAGTACGGATTTATTTTTCCGTCAAGCGAAATATACGATGGTTTAAGTGCGGTATATGATTATGCGCAAAACGGAGTAGAATTAAAGAAAAATATCCGTGAATATTGGTGGAAATCAATGGTTCAAATGAATGAGAATATTGTAGGTTTAGATGCCGCGATATTAATGCATCCAACAACTTGGAAAGCTTCAGGACACGTTGATGCCTTTAATGATCCATTAATAGATAATAAAGATTCTAAAAAAAGATATAGAGCAGATGTTCTAGTAGAAGATTATGCAGAAAAACTAAATCTAAAAGCTAAAAAAGAAATCGAAAAAGCGAAAGCTCGTTTTGGAGATGCATTCAATGAGCAGGAATTTGTAACAACAAATGCCAGAGTAATTGAATATTTAGCAAAAGAAAAAGAAATTAGAGAACGTTTAGGACGCTCTTTAGGCAATGGAGATTTAGAAGATGTTAAAGCTTTAATCGAAGAACTAGAAATTGCAGATCCTGAAACTGGATCCAGAAACTGGACTGATGTAAAGCAATTCAACTTGATGTTTGGTACAAAACTAGGAGCTTCAGCAGATTCAGCTATGGACTTATATTTGCGTCCGGAAACAGCTCAAGGTATTTTTGTGAATTTCTTGAATGTACAAAAATCTGGGCGAATGAAAGTTCCATTTGGAATCGCACAAACAGGAAAAGCGTTTAGAAATGAAATTGTTGCAAGACAATTTATTTTCCGTATGCGTGAATTCGAACAAATGGAGATGCAATTTTTTGTGCGTCCAGGAGAAGAAATGCAATGGTATGAGCACTGGAAAACAACACGTTTAAACTGGCACTTATCTTTAGGACTAGGGAAAGAAAATTACCGTTTTCATGATCACGAAAAGTTAGCACATTATGCTAATGCAGCTACGGATATAGAGTTTAATTTTCCTTTTGGATTTAAAGAATTAGAAGGAATACATTCTCGTACTGATTTTGATTTAAAAGCACACGAACAATTCTCGGGTAGAAAATTACAGTATTTTGATACTGAATTAAATCAAAATTATGTTCCTTATGTAGTAGAAACTTCAGTAGGGTTAGACAGAATGTTCTTGGCGATTTTTGCTACCTCATTAAAAGAAGAAGAACTTGAGGATGGTTCAATAAGAACAGTTTTGAAATTACCAGCAGTTTTAGCTCCAACAAAAGCAGCAGTTTTACCATTAGTAAAGAAAGATGGTTTACCAGATATCTCTAAAAAAATAATAGAAGATTTAAAATGGGATTTCAATGTTGCTTATGATGAAAAAGATGCAGTAGGAAGACGTTACAGGAGACAAGATGCTCTGGGGACTCCTTTTTGTATTACTGTAGATCATCAAACTATCGAGGATCAAACAGTAACAATTCGTCATAGAGATACGATGAAACAGGATCGTGTTGCTATAGCCGATTTGAGATCGATTATAGAAAATGAAGTTTCGATGAAAAACTGGTTGATGAAAATGTAAGTATAATGTATTGTTTTTACACAGTTATGTGTATTCCAATAAGTTAAATATAAAAAAAGCTTCTCATTTGAGAAGCTTTTTTTGTTTATAATGTTTTTGTACTTCTAATATAGAAAATAAGAATAATAAATTTAGCTGGATTTTATTTTACGTATTTCGTCGGATATATTTGTATTTCGTCCTTATGTATTAACATTTGTTTAAAATGTATTAACAATAAAATGTTTAAAAAGAGGAAAGATGTAATTTTAATTGCTTAATTAAAACTAAAAATAAGATTTTGTTGTTTAAATTTTAGTGAAAGGAATGAGTTTAAATATAATTGTCAGTTCGCTTACTATTAAATAATACCACTAATAAACAAAAGCATTGAAAAATTATTTATACATTATTATTGATGATAATCAAGAAAGTGTTTTGAAAACCAAGGAAGTAGCCGATAGTTTTTCAGAACTAATTTTTGTCGCTAGTGCAAATACATATAAACAAGGATTAAATTTAGTTTTAGAACATAATCCGAATCTTATATTTCTTGAAATTGATCCCGAAGATAAGACAAGTAATCTCTCGTTAGTGTTTATTAATGAACTGTATCATTATTTACGGATTGTCCCTAAAATTATTATAACGACAACCAAAAAAGATTTTGCGTTTGATGCAATTAAGTATGGGGTAATGGATTATTTGCTAAAACCACTTAAACGGACAGATTTGCTTAAAACTATTTTGAAACTCGATTTGCCTAATCATGAAGTAAACTTAATTAGTAATGAAACAGTAACAGATTTTAAAGGAACCCTAAAGGGAGATGCAATAGAATTACAAAAAATTAGTCAAGGGTTAATGTTATGTGTTAAATCATATGGAGATTATCGTTATATTCAAGCAAAAGATATTACCTATATTCAAGCAGATAATAATTCTACCGATATTTATTTGAACACTGGTGAAATGATAACGGCTTTTAAAACTTTAAAGTACTTTGAAGCTATTTTATTACATCCGTTCATACGCATACATAACAGTTACATCATTAACAGAAACCACATAGCAAGAATACATACAGGAAATTCAGTATGTTACATAAAAAACTCTACAAAAAAGTTACCATTTTCTAAAACGTATAAAAGAAATGTAGAGATAATAATTGCCGAATTTGCAAACGGAAACTATATAGAGGTCTAGCAACTAAGTATTTACACGTATTTGACCTACGTACACTATCATTTGATAGCATTCCACCATATATGTCTTTTTATCAAATTGAAAAGGGGATAACAGTACTAATTTTACACCATGATTTAGCAATAAGCGGTCATTTAAAATGTAAAAAAACACTAACAATAAAATCCCCCAATCATGAAAAAGTCATTCACAACAATCGCATTATTTTCTTTAGTATTAGTAGCAACTTCTTTTACTACTCAAGAAGTAGTAAACAGTAATATAGATCCCATTGATGGTGGTGTATCTGTAGGAGGAGGAAGAAAACAAGATATCTATATTGCGCAATTATCATCAACTACTAATTACACACAACCTATTGACGGTGGAGTATCTGTAGGAGGAGGAAGAAAACAAGATGTTTATAGAGCACAATTATCATCAACAGCTAACTACAATCAACCTATAGATGGTGGTGTTTCAGTTGGAGGAGGAAGAAAACAAGACTAGAATAAAAAAATTATATTTATAATTAAGGCTATCAATTTTTTGATAGCCTTTTTTTGTATGCATAGTTTTACTATTTTTGATAAAACTCAAAAACAGTATTGAAAAATAACTACCATATATTATTGTTATTATTTGTCGTCTTTTTTGGGTGTACCAAGAAAAATATGGTGGACAATAATCTGAATTCTTCAACAGATAGTCTACCAGTTTATTTATCATTGGCAAATGATGTTAATTTATCATTTAAGGAAAAACAAGATTATAATAAAAAAGCATTTGCCATAATTATAAATCAAAAAGACGATTCCCTTAATAAAGTAAATTTATTTAAAGTGGCTAATCGGTATTATAATATGAGCGATTGGTCGGCGTACAGAGAAACTTCAAGATTAATTTTAGAACGATCAAAAAGTAGCAATGACTCGATTCATTTGGCAAAAGCTTATACATATTTAGGGGATTATTATAGTTTTAAAACAGTTTCGGATAGTGCTTTTATGAATTATTTTAAAGCTGAAAAAATATATCTTCGGATAGATGATAAATACAATCTAGCAAAAACTTTTTTAAGTAAGGCAAATTTACAATTTAACGTAGGAGACCTTTTTGAGAGTGAAATAACGGTTTTTAAAGCTTTAAGGATTTTAAAGCAACAAAAAAACGTAAGTAATTTGCTGTATGATTCATATAATCTTTTAGGAGTAATATATAATGAACAAGAAGAGTTTAATAAAGCCCTAGAGTTTCATAATAAAGCTTTAAGTACTCTTGATGATAAATTAATTGCCCCTGATCTTCAACTAAAAGCCACCTCACTTAATAATATAGGATTTGTTTATTTAAGTACATATAATTATAAACAGGCAAAACAATCTTTTCAAAAAGGATTGGAACAAAAAAACTTATTTAAAGAAAAAACGGCATTATATGCTATGTTACTAGACAATTTAGCATATTCTAAATTTAAATTAAAAGAATCAGATGAGCTTCCGGGTCAGTTTTATCAGGCATTAAAGATAAGAGATAGTTTAAATCTAACTTCAGGAATAATACTAAATAAAATGCATCTATCAGAGTATTTTTTTAATAAAAATGATACTTTAAAAGCGATACAATATTCTAAAGAGGCGCTTAGTTTATCTCGGAATTCAAATAGGTTGAGGAATATCTTAGATGCCCTAAGACAAATAGCTCTTGTAGATCCTGAAAAAGCATCGATTTATTCAAAAGAATATATTCAGATAAATGAAAAACTACAAAAAGAAGAAAGAAAAATGGGAGAGAAATTCTCTCGAATAGAATATGAAACAAATGAAATAAAAGATGAAAATACAAGTTTAAATATACAAAATAGAACTTTGATATATGTGTTTAGTATATGTACTTTATTAGGACTCTTCTTTTATGTTTATTTGACTCAAAAAGCCAAAAATAGAGAGTTGCTTTTTAAGCAACAGCAACAAATTGCTAATGAAGATATTTATAATCTGATGATTTCGCAGCAAAACGCAATTGAAGCGATAAGGATTAAAGAGAAGAAAAAGGTAGCTCAGGATTTGCATGATGGAATTTTGGGCAGAATGTTTGGGGTTAGAATAAGTTTAGATAGCTTGGATAAAATCAATGATACGACAGCAGCTGTAAAGCGAAAAAAATATTTATTAGATTTAAGAGAAATTGAACAAGATATTCGTGAAATTTCACATGATTTAAACAAAGAGAAATCTGAATTGATTAATAATTTTGTTGCAATTGTGGATAAGTTATTGGAGAATCAAAAAGCTGCTTTTGAGTCAAAATTAATTTCAAGTATCGATTCGAGTATTAGATGGGACTTGGTGAGTAACTCTATTAAAATAAATTTATACAGAATTATACAGGAAGCTTTGCAAAATTGTAATAAATATGCACACGCAAAAACAATAAAAATAGAGCTTAAAAATGAGGTAAATCATTTGTCTTTACTAATAAGTGATGATGGGGTAGGGTTTAATGTACATAGAACAAAAAAAGGAATTGGTTTGCAGAATATTTTTTATCGAACTAAAGAATGTAATGGAACTGTTGATATAAAATCTAATAAAGTAGATGGAACAATTATAGTAATTAAAATTCCGATTGATCAAAAAATAAACCTACAGAACGATGACAATTGATAAAAATATTGATGGAATAATCAAAAATAATATACTAATAGTAGATGATCACCCTTTTATAATAGAAGGGTATAAAAATGCAATTACGAGATATAAGCCTAAGGAGTATGATTTCCTAATTACTCAGGCAAAAGATTGTAAGTCGGGTTATGAAATTATAACAGACCCAGCAATAACAAGTTTCGATATTGCGTTTTTAGATATCAGTATGCCAGTTTATGAAGAAAAGGAAATATATTCAGGAGAAGATTTAGCAAAGCTAATTATGGAGCATATGCCAAATTGTAAAATAATTTTGCTGACTATGTTTACTGAGTTACTTAAGATAAAGACAATCATTAGAACAATAAAGCCTAAAGGGCTAATTATAAAAAATGACTTGACATTTGATGAGTTACTTTTTGCTTTTGATAAAGTAATGAAAAACAATACTTATTACAGTCAATCGGTTATAGAAATGTTAGAAAAATCGCCAAAAGACTCCATAGAAATTGATCAGATTGATGAACAAATTCTTTTTCATTTATCTAAAGGAACCAAAATAGATGAAATTCCACATTATATTCCTATATCTCTAAAAGCAACGATAAGAAGAATAGATAACTTGAAAGGATTATTAAACATAAATAGGGGAACAGGTGATGATTTAGTTGAGAAGGCTAGGATTAAGGGGCTTTTGTGATAAACTATTTTAATAAAAACAGAAAAGACATCTACTTGAGATGTCTTTTTTTATAGGCGTAAGAATTATTCGCTTAAAGCGTCCCATCCACGAGCTTTTAAAGCAATTTTCGTATTAGCACGTGTTACCAGGTGTATGCCTTCACTTTCTTGCGTCATATGACCAATAATTGAGAAGTTTGGGTTTGCTTTTATTTTTTCAAAATCTTCCATAGCGATAGTAAAAAGCAATTCATAATCTTCTCCACCATTTATAGCAACAGTGGTGCTGTCGATATTAAATTCTTCACAAACATTTATAAATTGTGGATCTAGTGGTAATTTGTCTTCGTATAAATTACAGCCAACTTTAGATTGTTTACATAAATGAATAATTTCAGAAGATAATCCGTCTGAAATATCAATCATAGAGGTTGGTTTAATCTCAAGAGCATGTAATAAAGTACGAATGTCTTTACGAGCTTCAGGTTTTAACTGACGCTCAATTAAATAGGTATAAGCATCTAGATCGGGTTGAGAATTAGGATTTACCTGAAAAACTTGCTTCTCTCTTTCTAAAACTTGTAAGCCCATATAGGCAGCTCCAATATCGCCAGTAACAACTAACAAGTCAGTTTGTTTGGCGCCATTTCTATACACAATTTCATTTTCATCGGCTTCACCAATAGCAGTAATGCTAATAATCAATCCTTTTTGAGACGAGGTAGTATCACCACCAATTACATCTACATTATATTCCTTGGCAGCATGTGTAATACCTGCAAATAACTCTTCTAGGGCTTCTAGAGGGAAGCGATTAGAAACAGCAACAGAAACAGTTATCTGTGTTGGCTTGGCATTCATAGCACAAATATCAGAGATGTTTACTACTACAGCTTTGTAGCCTAAATGTTTTAAAGGCATATAAGCCAAGTCAAAATGCACACCTTCGATTAATAAATCGGTAGAAACAACAACTTTTTTGTCTTTAAAATCTAATACAGCTGCATCATCGCCGATACTTTTTAAAGTAGATTCCTGAGTAACATCAAAGTTTCGTGTTAAGTGCTCAATTAGTCCAAATTCGCCTAATTGTGCTATGCTGGTACGTTGTGGGTTTTTATCTTCAATCATTTTGTTGAGGTGCTAAATTTCTAAGTTGCAAATGTACAAAGTTGTAAAGGTTTTGTCTAATTAAAAAGAAGCCCATTTATTAGAGATGTTTATTTTAGATAAAATGAGGCTTGTTTCTTTAATTTTCACTTAAAAGTAAAACGTTTTAAGATGTGTTTATTTTTTAAGTGCTGTATTTAGTTGAAATATAAAGAGGTATGGTTTTTATGTTAAATATTTTTAAAAAATAAAATTACTACTGACAAACTGTTGTCACCAGCTCAATTTACTTTTGAAGGAATAAAAAAAATCAAACTTTTAAAATTATGAAAACACTAGCAGCACAAGTTATTACTCCAGAAGATTTATTAAAGCATTGGCAAGGACATCGCGTATTAACACGTCATGTTATTGAAGCGTTTCCTGAAAAAGATTTTTTTGAATTTTCTATCGGAGGGATGCGTACTTTTTCTCAATTAGCAGATGAACTTTTGGCTATTGCAGCACCAGCGCTAAAAAATATTGTAGAAAGAGAGATCCAACCTTATAAGGAAGGAGAAGAAAAATTGATTTTTAAAGCACAGTATCTTGAAAAATGGGACGAATCTACTGTCAAAATTAATCAGTATTGGGAAAAGCTTATGATAGAGGACTTCAGTGAAAGCTTCAATTTATTTGGGCAATATGAGTCTCCAATTATTCAGAATATCTTATATTTTATAGATAATGAAGTACACCACAGAGGTCAGGGATATGTTTATTTACGGGCTTTAGGTATTGAGCCTCCTTTTTTCTGGGATAGATAAAATGATTAAAACTCCTAAAATAAGATAAAACTTGTTTTAGGAGTTTTTTTATAGAAGTCTGTTCTTGTTTTTTTCTAACAATTCTAAAACCCGTAGCTTTAGTCGCTCAGGTTCAATTATTTTGGCATAATCACCATACATTAAAAACCAACGAGAAAAACCTTCTTCAATATCGCATGACATAAAGGTCATTTCAATTTGATTTTCTACTTCTCTTTCAGAAATAAAGCCATGGTATTTTCGTTCGCGCGATAGATATCTTGCTATGTTTTTCTCGACAAGAATACGTACTTTAGTAGTTGGGATAGTTTCACTTTTATTCAAATAAGTTTCAAGAGAATCATGTTCTATTGTGAAATCCTTTTCTGTTTTCTTTATTCCATGTACGCGATCAGTTCGAAATTGTCGGTAGTCACTACGTAAATGGCAGTATCCTATAACATACCAATTGTTGTTGTCATGAAAGATACCAACAGGTTCAATATTTCTTTCTATAATCTCATCTGAATTTAAAGCCCTGTAAAAAAGAATAACTTGCTTTTTTTCTGCAATACTCTCAAAAAGTACCGCTAGAGTATCAGGTGATTTATCATTAAAAAGTTTTTCGGTAGCTTGCATCAAAATACTTGACTCAATTGTAGAAACCCAATCTTTATCGTCGCTTTTAAGAACGGCTTTTAATTTATACATGGCCGAAGCATAATGGTTTCCTAATGCCGTATCTGTAAATTTTTGCATCAATTTTTCGGCAGCAATAAAACTACTAGCTTCTTCTCTGGTAAACATTATTGGAGGCAAACGATAACCTTCCATTAAGGCATAGCCAACCCCTGCTTCACTATAAATTGGAACTCCAGAAGCTTCAAGAGTACGGATGTCTCGATAAATTGTTCTTAGACTTACTTCAAAGCGATTGGCTAATTCCTGCGCTTTTACAATTTTTTTAGATTGTAACTGGATTAGAATAGCTACAATTCGGTCAAATCGTTTGGGAGTTTCGTCCATTTTTTTAAAGAATCTAAGTTTAAAGGTGCTAAGTTACTAAGTTTTGTCTTCCATTTACTCCAAATTTTATAAAAGTCTGAACTGTTTGTAATTTCATAGGAAATAAAAAACTTGCCACTGATAAAGAAGAATAAAGGAAAAAAATAGGTCTCAGCATTTTTAATGGAAGATTTGAATAAAGTAAAAAGGTTTAAAAATTTAAGATATCCCACAAAAAAACCTGACAACTTTCGCTATCAGGTTTTATCTATTCTCTTTATTTTTTCTTCTAAAATAAAAAACTAGTCATTCAATTTTAAAACAGCCATAAAAGCTTCTTGAGGAATTTCTACGTTTCCTACCTGACGCATACGTTTTTTACCTTTTTTCTGTTTTTCAAGTAATTTACGCTTACGCGAAATATCACCACCATAACATTTTGCGGTAACGTCTTTACGTAAAGCTTTTATAGTTTCACGAGAAATTACTTTTACTCCAATTGCAGCTTGAATTGGAATATCAAATTGTTGACGTGGAATTAATTCTTTTAGTTTTTCACACATTTTTTTACCAATGTGATACGCATTATCAACGTGAATTAAAGAAGATAAAGCATCAACAATTGTAGCATTTAATAAAATATCAACTTTTACTAAGTTTGAAGTTCGCATTCCAATAGGAGTGTAATCAAATGATGCATATCCTTTTGAAACTGTTTTTAAACGATCATAAAAATCAAATACAATTTCTGCAAGAGGCATATCAAAAGTTAATTCGACTCTTTCAGTAGTTAAATAGGTTTGGTTAGTGATTAAACCTCGTTTTTCAATACACAATGACATTACATTTCCTACGAAATCAGCTTTGGTAATAATTGTAGCCTTAATGTAAGGCTCCTCTACGTGATCTAATTTTGAAGGTTCAGGTAAGTCAGAAGGGTTGTTTACTACAAAACCTTCAGTAGGTTCTTTTTTGGTGTAAGCCAAGTAAGAAACGTTGGGAACTGTAGTAATTACAGTCATATTGAACTCGCGCTCTAATCTTTCCTGAATAATCTCCATGTGTAGCATTCCTAAGAATCCACAACGGAAACCAAAACCTAATGCAGCCGAACTTTCAGGTAAAAAAACCAATGAAGCATCGTTCAATTGTAATTTTTCCATCGAGTTACGTAACTCTTCATAATCTTCGGTGTCAACAGGATAAATTCCAGCAAATACCATTGGTTTTACATCCTCAAAACCAGTAATCATATTAGTAGTCGGAACTTTAGCATCAGTTAAAGTATCTCCAACTTTTACTTCTTTGGCCTCTTTAATTCCTGAAATTAAATAACCAACATCTCCAGCAGAAATAACATTTTTAGGAACCTGATTTAATTTTAATGTTCCAATCTCATCAGCAAAATACTCATTGCCAGTAGCCATGAATTTGATCTTTTGTCCTTTTTTTATTTGCCCGTTTTTAACACGGAAAATAACTTCAATTCCACGGAATGGATTGTAATGTGAATCAAAAATCAAAGCTTGTAATGGCTCATCTATATTTCCTGTAGGAGGAGGAATTCTTTCGATAATCGCAGCCAAAATGTTTTCGACACCTAAGCCAGTTTTACCTGAAGCGTGAATAATTTCGTCTAGTTTACATCCTAACAAGTCTACGATATCATCGCTTACTTCTTCTGGATTTGCACTTGGTAAATCGACTTTGTTTAAAATTGGAATAATTTCTAAGTCATTTTCTAGTGCTAAATATAAATTTGATATTGTTTGTGCTTGTATACTTTGAGCAGCATCAACAATTAATAACGCTCCTTCGCAGGCCGCAATTGATCTTGAAACTTCGTATGAAAAGTCAACGTGTCCAGGAGTATCAATTAAATTTAAGATATACTCTTCTCCTTTATAAGTATATTCCATTTGGATCGCGTGACTTTTTATGGTAATTCCACGTTCGCGTTCCAAGTCCATATTGTCTAGCAATTGAGCCTTTTCTTCACGAGCAGTAACGGTTTGTGTAGCGCCAAGCAAACGGTCAGCAAGTGTACTTTTACCGTGATCAATGTGTGCAATAATGCAAAAGTTACGTATCTTTTTCATTGTTTATTATGTCAATTCTCTATGCGAGTTTAAGTGTTTTTTTGTTGTGAATCGATGGTGTAGCAAAGCCATAACACCTCTTCAATAATCCGCAAAGATAATGCAAAGTTTTGGATTCTAGAATCTAGATGTATTATTGTTGAGGCTTTAAGAAATAAAAAATGGATTTGGCTGTTTTTTATACTCTTGTGTGCTTATTGTAGAATATAAACTTAAATAAAACACAAGCTTTTGTGTAAGAAAAAAACTTCTATTTAGCTGACTTGGATTTTTTTTCAGTACTGCTTTTCTTTAAAGTTTCGTACCAGTTTTCAATAGAAGGATATACAAAAGATGCGACTTTTTTAATTGGGTTATAGAATATCGATTTATCGAGTGTTTCTTGTTTTGCAAATGTATGATTGAAATTTATTTTTTCGAAAAGAGCAATAAAAATGCTCAAAATTAAGATTGTTTTTAAAACTCTGAAAAAACCTCCCCCAAGTTTATTAGCCCATCCCAGGAAAGCAAAATCGGCAATTCCGGTAAGAATTTTTGCTAAGAAATATACGGCAATAACTACTAAAATAAATGTCAGGATAAAAGCTGTAATCTGGATTGTATTTGGGTTCCAAGAAACATGTTTCATGATAATTTCTTTCATTAAAGACGAAAATTTGATTGCTAAATAGATCCCTAATAATAAAGAGATAAAAGAGGCTATCTCTACAAAAAGTCCATTTTTGATGCCCTGGTACAAACCGTAAACAAATAATGCACCTAAAATCATATCGAAAAAACTCATATTGCTGTCAATGTTTAATGAATGCGCAAATATAAAAGAATTATCAACTACGTATTGTCAAATTTCAAGTTCTTATCTTTGTAAACGGATTTATTTTTTTTTAATCCTATTAAACTGTTATCCTGAGCAGAGTCAAAGGATACAAATCATAATCAACAATATAAATATGTCAAGAGACACACAACTTAAAGAACGCTGGGAACAGCTTGTAAATATACTTTCTGATCAATTTTCACAAGGAGAAAACTTAGATTTAGATTCCATAATTTATTTAATTGGCGTACAGGAGTTAGGAAAATTACATCGTGAATTCAAAAAAGATGAAAAATTAAATCTTATGCACATTGCCATTTGTAGGTTATTAGAGCCTTACGGATTTTACGAATTTGAGTTTTTTGATGAGGAAGGTTGGCCACATTACAAAGTAAAAGAAGAATTACCTCCATTAAAAGCCGGAGAACAATCTGTTTTGATGAAAGAAGCAATTGTGAATTATTTTTTAGAAAGAAAACTTATTGATTAGTTTTATTAGTATTCAGTCGCAGTCTCAGTTTTCAGCGTGTGCTAAACTGTAAACCGCGACTGAACACTGAATATTAAAAAAATATGTGTAGATATGCAATGGTTTCTTATAAGCCACATTACGCTTGTTTTAAGTGTCGAAAAACATTTAAGAGGAGGCTTATAAAAGACATAACCGAAGGAGGTCAATCAATTCAGGAAGCAAAGTGTCCAGAATGCGGGGAATTAATGGCTAATATGGGACTTGATTTCGAATCGCCTAAAAAAGATGATGTAAAAAAATGGGAACATTTAAAAAGTCTATATTCAGTCGGAATTACTTTCCATTCATGTGGATGCAGTGGGCCTGGCTACATTCCTAATTCGAAAGAAAAATTAATGGAGTATTTTGAACAGTTAAAAGAGAAATATCTTAAGAATATTGATTTTTGGCGAGCCAGAATAGAACCCACTAATAATAGCGAAAGAGATAGAGATTGGAATAAAAACTGGGTTGAATTGGGTAGTGTAACATCAAAAAAAAAAAAAGAGATTGTTAAGAATCAGGACGGAATAGATTTTTGGCTTAAAAAAGTCAAGGAAATTGAACATAAACTAAGTCTGGTGAAATAGTTATAGATTGAATTTGTTTTGTGAGTTAAAATGTTTTTTCACTTTAATAATGTTTATATTTTCGTTTAGCTTGTTAATATATCACGACTTGTAAAGGAAACTTTAAACTTTAGACTTTAAACTTAAAAACAAATTACGTAAATTTGTATTCTCAATTACGGAATGAAAATGATAGATAAGATAAAAGAATATATTGGGGAAGCTCAAGCTTTTTCAACAGAAAATAAGGAAGAATTAGAAGCATTCCGAATTAAATTTCTTGGTAAGAAAGGTGTTTTAAATGAGTTTTTTGCAGAATTTAAGACTGTACCAAATGACCAAAAAAAGGAATTTGGACAAGTTATAAACGCTTTAAAAACAGCAGCAGAAGATAAAGTAAAAGCTATTGTTGAAGCTTTAGAAAGCAAAGAAGAAGTAAAAGGTATTTACGGAGATTTAACTCGTGCTGCAGAACCAATAATTATTGGATCTCGTCATCCGATATCAATCGTGAAGAATCAGATCATAGATATTTTTGCTAATATTGGTTTTAACGTTTCCGAAGGTCCAGAAATCGAAGATGATTGGCATAATTTTACGGCATTAAACCTTCCTGAATACCATCCGGCACGTGATATGCAGGATACATTTTTTATACAAACAAACCCAGATGTGTTGTTGCGTACGCATACTTCATCTGTTCAGGTGCGTTATATGGAAAATAACAAACCACCTATTCGTACTATTTCTCCAGGGCGTGTTTTTCGTAACGAAGCAATTTCGTCACGTTCACACTGTATTTTTCATCAGGTAGAAGGATTGTATATTGATAAAGATGTTTCTTTTGCAGATTTAAAACAAACGTTGCTTTATTTTACGAAAGAAATGTTTGGGAAATCTAAAATTCGTTTGCGTCCGTCATATTTTCCGTTTACAGAACCTAGTGCTGAAATTGATATTTATTGGGGGCTAAAAACAGAAACTGATTATCGTATTACCAAAGGAACAGGTTGGTTAGAAATTGGTGGCTGTGGAATGGTTGATCCAAACGTATTGAAAAACTGTGATATAAATCCAGAAGAATTTAATGGTTTTGCATTTGGAATGGGAGTAGAGCGTATTGCAATGTTGTTGTACCAAATTGGAGATATCCGTATGTTTTATGAAAACGACGTTAGATTCTTAGAGCAATTTAAATCAAACATATAATTTAAGTTCAAAATTTGTAAAGTCGAAAGTTTCATCACATGAAGCTTTCGACTTTATGACTTAATAATTTTTGGTAGCTATGAAAAAAGATATAATTATTCCAGAAGTAGAGAATGTTTTTATAGCCGTTGTTCAGGAATGGAGTGACGATTTTATGGAGAAAGTATGGTATGCTTATCTTGTAAATGACAGTGATTTTAATATTGAAAGTGTAATGGTGGTTTCAAAAGCATTTGGAACAATCGATGGCGAAATGAAAAAAACGTCACTTTTGCGTCATGCTTTTGTAGAAGTTCCTTCAGTTTCGGTAGTAAAAATTGAAATGGTAGAAAAAAGTGTATTGGCTTTAAACAACGAATTCATGGTTACTTATTTTATCGGTAATACATTATATGATAAGAAGTTTATTTTCAAAGCACATTCTATTCATGAAGATTTTTCAGAAGAAGTGCCAATTCTATTCGTTGAAGGAATTATGGTAAAGTAGTTTGCAGTAAATATAGTGATACATCACAGTTTCAATAAAACAGAAATAGATTTAGAAGGAAAACAAAGAATATAAAAAAAGAGTCAAGACAAAATAAATTAGTCAAGACTCTTTTTTTTCCTACAATATAACATTTATCCGTAACAGTCATTAGATATTTAATCTAATACATCAGTAAGTTTTTTGAAAACTGTTTTAGCATCTTTTCCTTCATATAAAATAGCATAAACGGCATCTATAATTGGTGTTTTTGCACCATAACCTTGGTTTAGTTTGTAAGCACTTTTAGTTGCATAATAACCTTCAGAAACCATGCTCATTTCCATCATAGCACTTTTAACAGTATATCCTTTTCCAATCATACTTCCGAACATTCGATTTCTCGAAAAAAGAGAATATCCTGTAACTAATAAATCGCCTAGGTAGGCTGAGTCATTAATGTTACGTTTCATTTTATGCACTTTTTTGATGAATTTTTTCATCTCGCGAATAGCATTGCTCATGATAACCGATTGAAAATTGTCGCCATAACCTAAACCATGAGCAATTCCGGCAGCAATCGCATAAATATTTTTAAGCATTGCAGCATATTCAGTACCAATAATATCATCAGAAATTTTGGTTTTGATGTAGTTTCCAGATAAGTTTTTGGCAACGACGCTAGCTTTACTTGGGTCACCGCATGCAATTGTTAAATAAGACAATCTCTCCAGAGCAACTTCTTCGGCGTGACATGGACCAGTAATAACACCAATGTTATAATATGGGATATCATATTTTATATGAAAATGTTCACCAACAATTAAGCTCGTTTCTGGAACAATACCTTTAATAGCCGAGAAAATAATCTTATTCTCTAATGAGACTGTTAGTTTTTCTAGTTCAGCATATAAAAAAGCCGATGGAATAGCAAAAATAATATAATCAGCATATTCAACAGCTTCATTTATATTATTGGTAAGTTTTAGCTTTTGAGTATCAAATTCTACCGAACTTAAGTAATTCGGGTTATGTTTGTATTTATTAATGTGTTCGATAGCAGCATCATTACGCATATACCACGAAATTTCAGAAAGATTTACACATAGCATTTTTGCAATGGCGGTTGCCCAGCTTCCACCACCGATAACTGCAAATTTTAAATTTTCGCTCATTATAATTATTAATTTTTCTCAAAAGTACTTAATAATGCAGTAATAACACAAAAACGAGCCCAATTAATGTACTATTTTGGTTTCAATAATAAAAAACAACTTTTTCGCTATACACACAATAAGTTATTGATTCTTACGTTGTATTTGTTTATGAATTAGAATTTTAGTTAAATGATTTCACAAATTATTGAGTTAGTTAGTTTTGTTTTAGTATTGTGAAAAGGCGTCCTTATTAAGTATAAGAACGCCTTTTCTATTTTATTTCTATTTTTAGAAACTTAATAACTCATTTCTACAATCGATTTTACTTTATCTAAAGTAACCAATTGTTTTTCTCCTAAACCTTTCCAACCTCTTTCTTCAAAACGATTTACAATAAAATCAGCTGTTTTCGCATAATCATTTGTATATTGAGATAATTTAGTGTCCATTCCCATAGTATGGAAAAATGCCACTGTTTGATTGATAGCTTCTTTTGCAACTTCATCATCAGAACCAGTTAGATTAAAAATACGTCTTCCGTATTGCGCTAGTTTTCCTTTTTTAGTTTCAAACATTACATGGTATAAACTAGGACCAACAATTGCCAATGTTCTTGCATGGTCAATACCATATAAAGCAGTCAATTCGTGACCAATCATATGAGTTGCCCAATCGCTCGGTACACCTTTTTGAATTAATCCGTTTAACGCCATAGTACAACTCCACATAAAGTTTGAAGCGAGAGCATAATCAGTAGGGTTTTCAACTACTTTTGGACCAACTTCTATTAACGTTTGTAAAATACCCTCGGCAATCCTATCTTGTAAATACCCTTCATGCGGATACGTTAAGTATTGTTCCATTACGTGAGTATAAGCATCTACAACACCATTTTGTAATTGTCTTTTAGGTAGAGAAGCAATTACAGTTGGATCGCAAATAGAGAATTTTGGGAATAATGCGCTACCGCCAAAAGCTAGTTTTTCTTGGGTAGCTTCAATGGTAACTACAGCACCCGAATTCATTTCGCTTCCTGTTGCAGGCAAGGTTAAAACGGTACCGAATGGCACTGCGTTTTCTTTAATCAACAAACGCTTTTGAAGAATATCAATTGGATTTCCATCAAAATTAACAGCAGCCGAAATAAATTTAACCCCATCAATTACAGATCCACCTCCAACAGCTAAGATAAAGTCGATTTTTTCGGCTTTAATAACAGCTACCGCTTTTATCAAAGTTTCAAAATGAGGATTAGGTTCAATTCCGCCAAATTCTACGATATCAAAACCTTTTAAGTTATTGATTACTTGTTCGTGAATTCCGTTTTTAAAGATGCTTCCACCTCCATAAGCCAATAATATTTTTGCTCCTTGAGGAACAAGATCTTTTAGTTTTTCAATTTGTCCTTTTCCGAAAATTAAATTTGTCGGATTGTATAATTCAAAGTTTAGCATTTCTTTTTAGAGTTTCTAAGATACTAAGTTACTAAGGTTCTAAGTTTTTTTGATTCTGGCAATTTGATATCTTTATTATTAATATTTATTGTGACACTAAGTTTTAAGCTTTCTTAAAGATATTCAAAACTTAGCAACTTAGAACCTTAGTAACTTAGAATCTTATTTAGTTAATTTTTGTAATAATTTTTCAGCTACCAATTTAGATGAGGCAGGATTTTGACCTGTAATTAGTAATCCATCTTCAATTGCGTATGGTTCCCAGTTTGGTCCTTTAGAATAAATTGCACCATCTTTTTGTAATGCATCTTCTAGCAAGAACGGAACTATTTTGGTTAATCCTACCGCTTCTTCTTCAGTGTTAGAAAATCCAGTAACTTTTTTTCCTTTTACCAAGAATTCGCCATTTATCTTAACGTCTTTAAGAACACCAGGAGCGTGACAAACAAAACTTACTGGTTTGTTTTGTGTGTAAAATGCAGAAATTAACTCAGCTGAATTTTTGTCTTCGGCAAGATCCCATAAAGGACCGTGTCCACCAGGATAAAAAACAGCATCATAATCGGCAGGATTTACATCAGTTAGTTTAATAGTATATTTTAATTTTTCTAATAAAACTTTATCAGCATCAAATCGTTTCGTGTCTTCGGTTGCTGATGCGGGATCGGCACTTTTTGGGTCTATTGGAGGTTGTCCCCCAAGTGGTGTTGCTATAGTTATTTCAACTCCTTTATCTACAAGAGCATAATAAGGAGCTGCAAGTTCTTCTGTCCAGAATCCGGTTTTTTCGCCTGTGTTACCCAATTTATCATGGCTAGTAACAACAAATAATACTTTTTTCATATGTTTTTTATTTACTTTTTGCGCTGTAGTTTTTGCGCTGTTTATAGTTACTGCGATAATAACAAATAGAGCGATTTTCTTCATATTGAATTTTATTTGATACAAAATTAGAGTAATTGAGGTATTAGTAAAAATAAAATAAATTATGTTTGTGATAAATATATTTATATCATGGTCAATCTAGAATGGTACAGGACGTTTAAATCGGTATATAAAAATGGTAATTTTTCTTTGGCTGCCAAAGAGCTTTTTATTAGTCAACCTGCGGTAAGTCAACAAATATCAATGTTAGAAGCACACGTAGGTTACAAGCTCTTTAACAGAAAATCAAAAGGAGTCGAACCAACGGACTATGCTAAGTTACTTAATAATCTGATTATAGATGCCTTGGATCGCCTCGAAAATGTTGAGAATGGCTTTCGAGCAAAAGCGTCAGATGCAAATCGATTAATTTCAGTAGGGATTTCTAAAAATTTATTTGCAAGCTTAGGGAGTGTTTTGATAGCTAAATTTGATTTTATCGATTTTAGTTTCAATGATAACGATTCTCTTTTTGAATTAGTAGATGCCAAAAAACTTGATTTTGCAATTGTTACCAAGCAATTTGACACCTTTGATACCATTCAGGAAATTGTTGGGAAAATAAAATTGGTTATGGTTTCTTCTCCACAACTTGAAGTAAATGAGTTTAAACTAAAGTTAAAAACTAAAAATTCTTCGGATATAGAACAATGGCTTAATGAGCAAAAATGGTATAGTCATGATGCACGAATTCCTCATGTTAAATTGTTTTGGTTGCATGTATTTAATAAAAAAAGACCTTCGATGGTTGCTAACTATATTATTCCTAATGAAAGCGAAATGCTAAGAGTGCTTTCTAAAAACAGCGGAATCGGCATTACTTGGAATTGTAATGCAAAAGAATTAATTGAGGAAGGCAAGCTACAGTTATTATGGGATAGTAAAGAAATGCCAAATATTGATGTTTTCTTATTGTCTGGGAAAAATAGTAATCTGAGTCCGATTTTTGAAACTATTGCTACAGAGTTAAAGGAGGTTTTAAAATGATAATCACTTATGTTTATATTTGATAGAGGTTAAATCTTAATCAGTACAAATACTAGTTATATTTGTGTAAATTTTACGCATTAGAGTTATGATAGAAAATCAAAATATTAGAGTTGCTGTTGATGCGATTGTTTTTGGATACCAAAACAATCAATTATATGTGCTTTTAATTCAACAAAAATTTGGAACTCAAGAATCGTATTGGGCTTTGCCTGGTGGTTTGGTAAAAAATGATGAGTCATTGCAACAAGCTGTAAAACGAGAGTTAAAAGAGGAAACCAATATCACGGTGAATCACTTTGAACAATTATATACTTTCGGCGATGATGTTTTCAGAGATCCAAGAAACAGAGTTATTTCTGTTGCTTATTTTGCATTAGTAGATCCTTCGAAGCTTAAAGTTAAAGCCGATTCTGATGCAGACAATGCGCAATGGTTTAAAGTAGATGCAATTCCTGATTTGGCTTTTGACCATAATTTGATTCTTAAAAAAGCAATTGAGCGTTTAAAAGCAAAACTTACTTATGAACCAATTGGGTTTGATTTATTGCCAGAAGAGTTTCTTTTTTCTGAACTGGAGAATTTGTATTGCACGATTTTAGAGAAAGAAATTGACAGAAGAAATTTTAGAAAAAAGATTTTAAGTTACGGGATTATTCAGGAAACAGATAATTTTTCGCCTAATAAAACAGGAAGACCTGCAAAATTATTTAAGTTTAATCAGCAGAAATACAATGCTTTATTGAAAGAAGGATTTCACTTTGAAATAAAGTTTGCGTAATTTTTACACAAAATAATTGCCGAACAAAACATTAAATGTATATTTGCGTATAATTAACGCAAACTAAAAAACTATGATACTTAATTTAGACCCAAATTTCAGACCATTTCCAGGACAAAAAGAAATAGATTTTAAAAGTTTCATTTTTTCAGGAGGAGAACCACATATCAAGATTAATCCTGATTTTGATGTCAACCAAAAAATAACAATTACACATAGATTAAATTCATTCAACGATTTAGGATTGTTGTGTTTAACTGTAGATGCATTAAGAAGAATGGATGTAAAAGTGATTGATTTGTTTATTCCGTATTTTCCAGCAGCAAGACAAGATCGTGTAATGATAAAAGGAGAACCATTATCTGTAAAAGTATACGCAGATATTATAAACGCAATGCAATTGAACAAAGTGTTTGTATTTGATGCACATTCTGAAGTTACACCCGCTTTGGTAAACAATTGCGAAGTGATTCCGAATCATACTTTTATTGCAGCAGTTATAAAATCAATAGGAAACGATGTAAAATTGATTTCTCCTGATGGTGGAGCTTTGAAAAAAATCTATAAAGTTTCAGAATTTTTAGGTGGAGTAGATGTTGTTGAATGTAGCAAAAGCCGCGATGTAAAAACAGGAAGATTATCAGGCTTTAAAGTATATGAAGATGATTTGCAGGGAATGGATTGTCTTATTGTAGATGATATTTGTGATGGTGGAGGAACTTTTGTAGGATTGGCTGAAGAGTTAAAAAAGAAAAATGCTGGAAAATTATATCTAGCGGTAAGCCACGGAATTTTCAATAAAGGCTTTGAAGTTTTAGATTGTTTCGATAAAATATTTACAACCAATTCTTTCAAAGATTTTGAGGGAGAAAGTGTTGAAGTTGTGAAATTAAGTGAATTGATATGAAGTATAGTATAGAAAAACTGATAGTAGAAAATCAAGATAATAAATATCTCTTTTTCTGGGGACATCAACCCAATAAAGATGGAAGTATTTCTAAAACTTGTTTTAGTCAGTGGTGGTTAAGCTCATTTGAAGTTGATAATGTGACTTATAAAACGGCAGAACACTGGATGATGGCAAAGAAAGCAGAATTGTTTAACGATAAAGAGGTTTTAGAAAAAATAATTAAAGCCAATTCTCCTGCTGAAGCTAAAAAGTTAGGCAGAGAAGTTAAAAGTTATGATGATGCTGTTTGGTTAGATAATAGATACGAGATTGTTCGACAAGGGAATTTTTACAAATTCAGTCAGAATAAGAACCTAAAAGAATTTCTGATCAATACAAAGGATAGAGTTTTAGTAGAAGCAAGTCCAGTTGACCCAATCTGGGGTATAGGAATGGCAAGTGATCATAAAGATATTCTTAATCCAGAAAAATGGCAAGGACTCAATCTTTTAGGTTTTGCTTTAATGGAAGTTAGGGATGAATTAAAGTGATAGATTATGAAAATAGAACTTCTTAAAGCAGATATTACAGAAATTCATGTTGATGCAATTGTAAATGCTGCTAATACTTCTTTATTAGGTGGAGGTGGAGTTGATGGAGCTATTCATAGAAAAGGAGGAAAAGCTATTTTAGACGATTGCGTTAAAATTCGAAATAAGCAAGGCGGTTGCAAAGTTGGAGATGCCGTGATTACAACAGCTGGAAATTTGCCAGCGAAATATGTAATTCATACCGTTGGTCCAGTTTGGAATGATGGTAAAAGTTTTGAAGAGGAATTGTTGAAATGCTGTTATTTAAGTGTTTTGGAATTAGCGGCTGAAAATAACATTAAAACAATTGCTTTTCCGAATATAAGTACAGGCATATATAAATTCCCTAAAGAATTAGCCGCAGAAATTGCAATTAATATGATTTCTATTTCTGAACACAGAGAGCAATTCGAAAAAATCATTTTTGTTTGTTTTGATGATGAAAATTTCAAAATTTATAATGATATAATAGAAAGTGATTTTGAATATAAAGTTAAATCCGGTTTGTTTGGTTTGGCAGTTGGAGATGCATTAGGTGTTCCTGTGGAATTTTATTCGAGATCTTCTTTAAAAGAAAATCCTGTTTCTGAAATGATTGGTTATGGAACCCATTATCAACCTTTAGGAACTTGGAGCGATGATAGTTCTTTGGTTTTTTGTCTAGCTGAGAGTTTATGTAATGATTTTGATTTATCTGATATTGCAAGGAATTTTGTAAAATGGTATAATGCAGAGTTATGGACACCACATGGAAAAGTTTTTGACATCGGAATCGCGACAAGAAATGCAATTCATAATATTGCAAAAGGTCATCAACCAGAATTGTGTGGAGGTTTTGAGGAAAAAGACAATGGAAATGGTTCTTTGATGCGAATCTTACCATTAGTATTTTATCTTAAAGGGGAAGAAGATATTGAAGTTATTTATCAAAAAGTAAAAGAAGTTTCTTCTATTACTCATGCACATTTTAGATCAGTATTTGCTTGTTTTATCTACGTTGTTTATTGCCTAGAAGTTTTAAATGATAGTATGAAAGAAGACGCTTATAAAAACATGCAAAATATTATTTCTGCTTTTTTAAGTGATAAAAAAATTAATCCTGTTGAAATTGAATTGTTTGATAGGGTTTTGAAAAACAATATAGCGGATTATTCTGAAAATGAAATTCATTCATCAGGTTATGTTCTTCATAGTTTAGAAGCTAGTTTATGGTGCTTTTTAAATTGGAATACCTATGAAGGGACTGTTTTAAAAGCAGTGAATTTAGGTGGTGATACAGATACAACTGCATCAATTACAGGAGGTTTGGCAGGAATATATTATGGAATTGACAATATTCCACAAAAATGGATTTCGGCATTGGTAAGAAAAAATGATATTGATGATTTGTGCGATCAGTTGTCTTTAAAGTTAAAAAAATAAAGTAATGAATGAAAAAATAGCAAAAAGCATTAGCAAATTCCTGAGTTTAGTACTCAGACATTCGCCAGAAACCATAAATTTAAAATTAGATGAGAATGGTTGGGCAGATGTAGAAGAATTGATTGCAAAATGCTCGAAAAACGGAAATACATTAAATTCAGAACTTCTGGATTATGTAGTAGAAAATAATGATAAAAAAAGATTTGCTTTTAATGAAGATAAAACTAAAATAAGAGCAAGTCAGGGACATTCAATTTCGGTTGAGTTAAACTTGAATGAAGCAGAACCTTCGGAGTTTTTGTATCACGGGACAGTTGGGAAGTTTATGGAGAGTATCAAAAGAGAAGGACTTCAGAAAATGAGCCGCCAACACGTACATCTTAGCCAAGATAGAGAAACAGCTATTAAGGTGGGCGGAAGAAGAGGAGCGCCGCAGATTTTAAGCGTTAGGAGTGGAGCCATGCACAGAGATGGATTTAAATTTTATTTGTCTGAAAATAATGTTTGGTTAACAGATGCCGTTCCGGCAAAATATATTGAATTTTAATCATGAAAAGATCTTTGGTAATTGGAGACATTCATGGCGGGTTAAGAGCTTTAATTCAGCTTTTGGAGCGAACCAATATCCATGCAAATGATAGATTGATTTTCTTAGGAGATTATGTTGATGGTTGGAGTGAATCTGCAGCAGTAATTGATTTTCTTATCGAATTGAATAAAAGACATAGTTGTATATTTATTAAAGGAAATCATGATATTTGGTGTCAGGAATGGTTACAATCAGGGAAGCCAAATAATATTTGGTTACAACACGGAGGAACGGCTACTATGAAAAGTTATGAAGACTATTCTTCTGAGAAAATAACGGAGCATTTGTCTTTTCTTGAAAGCATGAAAGATTATCATATTGATGAGCAAAATCGCTTATTTATTCATGCAGGATTTTCATCAATGCATGGTCCCGAAAAAGAACATTATTCGAGTAATTATTCTTGGGACAGAACATTGTGGGAAATGGCTTTGACAATGGATTCTCGTATAAAAAAGGACTCTCTTTCCTATCCCAAAAGGTTATTGCTTTATGATGAAATATATATAGGACATACACCAACCTTACATTACAATATTGAAGTTCCTATGCAGGGTTGTAATGTTTGGAATATTGATACAGGAGCTGCTTTTCTAGGAAAATTATCCTGTATAGATGTTGATACAAAAAAAGTTTGGCAAAGCGATACAGTACAAGAATTATATCCGAACGAAAAAGGAAGAAATAAATAACAATAACAATAAAACCATGAACCCATTATTATTAACAGACGGTTATAAAGTTGACCACAGAAGACAATATCCAACAGGAACAACATTAGTATATTCTAATTGGACACCAAGAAAATCCAGAATCGAAGGAGTTGATGAGGTAGTATTTTTCGGATTACAATATTTTATCAAAAAGTACATCATTCAGGATTTTGATTTATACTTTTTTAAACAACCAAAAGAAGAGGTTGTGAAAAAATATGCAAGAAGAATTAATAACTATTTAGGAGAAAACTTAGTTGGAACTAAACATATTGAAGATTTACATGACTTAGGATATATACCAATGGTTTTTAAAGCATTGCCAGAGGGAGCAAGTGTCCCTGTTCGTGTACCTATGTTTACAATGTATAATACACTTCCAGAATTTTTTTGGTTAACAAATTATTTCGAAACATTGCTTTCGGCAGTAGTTTGGTTGCCATGTAACTCTGCAACAATTGCAAAACAGTATAGAAAAGTACTTGATAAATACGCACAAGAAACTTCGTCAGTTCCAGAGTTTGTAGATTGGCAAGGGCATGATTTCTCTATGAGAGGAATGGGTGGGATAGAAGCTGCAGTCACATCTTCGGCAGGGCATTTATTAAGTTTTGCTGGTTCTGATACTATTCCTGCAATTGATTTTTTAGAGGAGTATTACAATGCTAATTCAGATGTTGAGCTAGTTGCTGGTTCAGTAGCTGCAACCGAGCATTCTGTAATGTGTATGGGAACGACTGAAGGAGAATGTGAAACTTTTAAAAGATTGATTTGCGAAGTGTATCCTAAAGGGATTGTTTCTATAGTTGCTGATACTTGGGATTTGTGGAAGGTATTAACGGATTACTTACCTCGATTAAAAGAAGAGATTCTTTCTAGAGAAGGAAAAGTAGTGATTAGACCTGATAGCGGAGATCCTGTTGATATTATTTGCGGTAACCCAAATGGGAAAACAGAAGAAGAAAAGAAAGGCGTTATTGAGTTAATCTGGGATGTTTTTGGAGGAACTACAAATAGTAAAGGATATAAAGAATTAGTACCACAAATAGGAGCAATATATGGTGATAGTATTACTGTAGCGAGAGCAACGCAAATTTGCGAGAGATTAAAAGCTAAAGGTTTTGCTTCTACTAATGTGGTTCTAGGAATTGGTTCATTTACGTATCAATATAATACAAGAGATACTTTTGGATTTGCAATGAAAGCAACTTACGGTGAAGTAAATGGAGAAGGAAGAGCAATCTTTAAAGATCCAATTACGGATGATGGAACTAAAAAATCTGCTAAAGGATTAATGAAAATTGACTTAGTAGATGGTATATATAATTTAACCGATAATGTTTCTTGGGAAGAAGAGCGTAAAGGAGAATTAAAAGAAGTTTTTAGAGATGGTAAATTATTAATCGACCACTCTTTAACTGAGATTCGAAATAACGTAAAAAAAGAAGAG
Source organism: Flavobacterium sp. ALJ2 (assembly GCF_015594725.1). Lineage (GTDB taxonomy): Bacteria > Bacteroidota > Bacteroidia > Flavobacteriales > Flavobacteriaceae > Flavobacterium. The sequence goes on from NZ_JADNRC010000004.1 coordinate 44,177, forward strand.
CTTGCAATAAGCTAATAAAGGAAAAGCCTAAATGAAATTAACATTTAGGCTTTTTTGATATAATACGAAATACGACTCGATGTGTATAATTGTTTTTAACGCATAGAAACATAGTTTTTGTACTCTATAAAAATAGGGGTTTCTCTTATTTTAAATACACAGAGCTAGCTATGTGAGAGAAATGTATTTCTTTTCGTTTTCTTTTTAATGCATAAAGTCTATGTTTCTATGCGTTAAATAAAGTTTTATAAAGAGTTACTATAATTACTTTTTGTAAAAATTATTGTGGTCAATATATTCCCAAACTTTCTCGGGTAAAAGTGGTTGAATGTTCTTTCCTTCTTTAATATTATTACGAATAAAAGTAGAAGATATTTCTACAATAGGCGCATCTATTAAATGAATTTTAGGATGGTTTTTTAGTTCTAAATTTTCTACTTCAGATGAAATTCGAGGATAAACATAAATGTCATAATTTTCAAGAATCACCTCATAGTTTTTCCATTTATGAAGTGTTTTTAAATTGTCTTCACCCATAATCAATGAAAACTTATGATTAGGATATCTTTCCTGTAAATGAACTAATGTGTTTACAGTGTAATTAGGCTGAGAGAGTTTAAATTCAATATCCGAGGGTTTTAACTTCTCAAAACTATCTGTAGCTAAATGAACCATTTGCAAGCGGTGATAGTCATCTAGTAAAGTACTCTTCTTTTTAAGAGGGTTATGAGGTGTGACTACCATCCAAACCTGGTCTAAATTGGCATGTTCTGCCATGTGATTGGCAATGATAAGATGCCCAACATGTATGGGATTGAAAGTTCCGAAATAAAGACCAATTTTCATAAAAAAGGTAATTTTTGTTTGATAGATTAAATAGCTTTAACTACAACAGTATTTAACTGGATGAGGTAGTGTTTATCTTTTTTACTTTCAAATTGTTCTAAAATAATAGCTGTTAAGCTTAAAAACGATTCTTTTTAGCAATGAAGTTGTCAATTGAGAACTTACCACTTCCTGTTACAAAAAGGAGTAGATAAAACAATAGATATAAAGTCGCCATTTCTTTAACATCGATTGGGTCAGCTCCATGAACAACAAATACAGCAACTAACATTGTTACTATTAAAGGTATAGAGGCTAATCTTGTTGCTAAACCTATTGCAATAAGAAATGAACATATAACTTCGGCAAAAACTGCAAGAGCTAAAGAGAAAGCACTTCCTACTCCCAGAGGATCAGGGAACTGAATTTCGCCTCCGGCTAATAGTGTATTTAACTTTGGTAAACCATGAAAGAGCATCAATGTTGCAATTGATAATCGGATTATAAGAATAATAAAATCTACGCTGTTTTCGTTTCTTTTTATTTGAAATAATCTATTCATAATAGTACAGTATTTATTTTTATTTTAAAATAATTAGGGTTTTATGTTGCTTTTAGAGTGCAGAAAATCTATTATTTATTAATGAATTCTTTTACCAGTTGGTATGCTTCTTCTTTGGCAGTATCTAAATCGTAATTTTTGATAATTTTGTCAAATTGAGGAGCAGTTGCTAATTCTACAGATGCTTTTGCAATACGCATATTTATTTTATCCTCACTTTCGGTAGAACGTTTTTTCAAGCGGATTTTTAGTTCATCTATACTTGGGGGTTTTACAAAAACGGCTAGAGTTTCTTCAGGAAATTTATGTTTGATACGCAATCCCCCAGAAACATCAATGTCAAAAATAACATTTTTTCCTAATGCCCAAATACGTTCGATTTCGCTTTTTAAAGTCCCGTAAAAATTATCACGGTATACTTCTTCCCATTCCAGAAAATCTTCGGCTTTAATGTGTTTTTTAAATTCTTGTAAGGAAATAAAATAATAATCAGTTCCATGAACTTCTTCTCCACGAGGCTCGCGAGAAGCTGCTGAAATAGAAAATTCTAAGTTTAAATCTTCTTTACTCAATAAATGTCTAACGATGGTTGTTTTTCCTGAGCCGGAAGGTGCTGAGAAAACAATTAACTTTCCTTTGTTCATTCTGTTTTAATTTCAATTAATTTCTCATTAATGGTAATTGTCTTTGCAATTTTTGTGTCAGAACCATTTTCAGATAATTTAAATTTTTTAATGTGTTTTACGTCACTCCTTATTCCTTCATAATAAACATTGCCTAAGCAACTTTCAATTTCTGTTCTTTGAATATTTATTAGGTTAAAATCAGAATCGTAGTTTAATATTGTGTATCCAGTCTCATTGCCAGCACCGCACATTCCTTGTATATTGAATCTCGAACCGTAGTCAAATTTTAATAATATTTTAGTACCTGTAGCCGCATTTGCAAAATTTACTAATTCAAAACCTCTATCATAAATCCCTAAATCCGAAAGGTTAATGTTTTTATTAATCTGGGGACTTTTTATGTTTAAAACCTGATATTCTTTCAAAATTGAAATGTCTTGATTGTAAAGTTCTAACTTTAATTTCTTTTTTCTATCAGTCCACTCATTACCCGATTTATCATCTTCAGAATAAGTAAACTTTTCGTTAAATTCAGTTAAGTTCTTAAGAATATCTATTTTTTTCCAAACAGTCCCTTTAGGTTCAAAATTTAAAACCTGATCTTGCTGTTCTTTGGTCTTGAATGAATACAAGGTAAGTCCCCCGTCATAAATTCCTACAAGAGGGATTCTTTTCTTTATATTCTCATAATAATACCACCCTTTAACAGAGTATATTCTCATATGGTCTTCAGAAGAATTGTAAAAATTAAGATATACTGAGATTGGATATTTGCTATTAATCGAACCAGTCATTACTTTTTCTTCCGTTCGAATATTCTGAAGCTCAATTTTTAAATTTTGAGCAGATATATCAATCAAAGTTATAAATAGGGAAACCAGTAAGAGAAATCTTTTTTTCATGAATCTATCTAAAGTACATTTAAGACCTGCTCTTTAATTTTCTCTAATTCATCTTTCATCAGCACAACCAATTTTTGCATTTGGGCATGATTTGATTTGGATCCCATGGTGTTAATTTCACGACCCATTTCTTGAGTAATAAAACCTAACTTTCTACCATTGGCTTCAGTACCGTTAATAGTTTCTAAGAAATAATCCAGGTGATTGGTTAAACGTACTTTTTCTTCTGTTATATCTAATTTTTCAAGATAATAAATAAGCTCTTGTTCAAAACGATTCTCATCAATATTTACTTTAAGTTCCGAAATGGCAATTTGCAAACGATCTTTAATAGCCTGAACGCGTTCTGGGTCAAGTGCCAAAGCGTCTGTCATATATTGACGGATATTAGCTATCCTTAATTGGAATTCTTTTTCAAGTGATTCGCCTTCGTCTTTTCTGAAGCTTAAAATATTTTGTAGTGCTTCTTCAATTACAGTTTGAATTTGTTCCCAATCATTTTCGTCAATTTCATCACGTTCCGTTTTTAATGTGTCTGGCATACGAATAGCCATTTTCATCAATTCAGTTTCATCAGCTTCGGGATAAATTTCTTTTAATTGATTGATATAAATTCTCACGATAGGAACATTTACTTTCGTGGATGTTTGTTCAGAAGTACTTTCGATAAAAATAGAAAAATCGACTTTACCTCTTTCTAGTTTTAATGCAATTTGATTGCGTAAACCCAATTCCATTTCTCTGTAAAGTGAAGGCATTCTAACATTGAGGTCTAGGCCTTTACTGTTTAACGATTTTACTTCTACAGTAATTTTTTTTGTTGGCAATTGCAAAGTAGCTTTGCCAAACCCTGTCATGGATTGTATCATATAATTGGATATAAAGGGGCAAAGATAATGAAATATTTGCTGTAATGCTGTTGAAGGTTATTTGGTTAAAACTTTCATTACCTGTAGGATGTTTTGTTGCGAGTTGCCAATGTAAATTTTATCATCAATAATAAACACAGGACGGCTCAAGAAAGTATAATGTTCTAGTATATATTTTTTAAAGTCAGCTTCAGTCAATGATTTGTTTTTTAAATCCATCGATTTATACAATTGTGCTTTTTTACTAAACAGCGCTTCGTAGCTACCAGAAAGACGATACATTTCTTCAAGTTCGGTTTCTGTAATTGGATTTTGCTTGATGTCATGAAATACCAAATCTATATCTTTAGGTAATCCTTTTATTATTTTGCGACAAGTATCGCAAGTGGCGAGGTAGTATATTTTATTCATAGTGTCGAAATTTTGAGTACAAAGAAAACCCTTTTAAGATTCAAAATGTCTATTTTTATAAAAAAACAGAACCATGAACCAAACATTTGAAACAATTAGAGTGAGTAGAAAATTGACATCACAATTTTTAGAGAATTATTCATTAGAACAACTAAATAAAATTCCAGAGGGTTTTAATAATAATATAATTTGGAATATTGCACATGTTATTGTCACGCAACAACTTTTAGTATATAAATTGTCGGGATTGCCAATGATGGTTTCAGATGAGTTAGTGGACAAATATAGAAAAGGAACTAAACCTGATGGAGCAATATCGCAAGTTGAACTCGATGAAATTAAATCATTACTCTTTGAAACTATAAATCAAACTGAATTAGATTATAATGCTAAAGTGTTTAAGTCATACAATGAATTAACTACAAGTCTTGGTTTTGCTCTTAAACGTATTGAGGATGCATTATCTTTTAATAACTATCATGAAGCACTTCACGTTGGAATCATGATGAGTATTCGAAAATTTATTTAATTTTTTCTATTATTTCAATAGTTACTTTCATTGCGCCCGCACCTTTGTTTTTGGTAATATCCATAAATGCACGTTTAGATAAATCTATTTCACGTGTTTTTACAAATGGCCCTCTGTCTGTAATTACTACAATTACAAACTTTCCGTTGGCTTCGTTTGTTACTTTTACTTTGGTGCCAAAAGGGAGTTTTTTGTGAGCAGCAGTATATTTATTGTTATTGAAGCGACTTCCGTTTGCAGTTTTTCGTCCATTAAAACGATCAGCATAGTAGGAAGCGTGAGCAGATTTTTTGTATATTTTTAATCTAGAATTTTTATCTATAGTTATAGAGTCTTTTTCGGTATTAGTAGGAGAAGCAACTGTTTTGTTTTTTAGGTTCTTTAAGGTATCCTGTATTATTTTAGGATCAACAGGTTTTGTTTGGCTGGTTATATATGAAAAACCACAACTTAGAAAAGTAATGACTAGGATAGAAAGTATGATATTTTTTTTGTTACTCATAAATTTTATTTTTAAGGTGATAAATTACACAAATAATATGCCGAAAATAAAAAAAGCCCTATAATTAGGGCCTTACTTGTGCTTTTAGAACCATAAGTTCCATGGTAATCTACTTAAAATCAATACTAATCCTAAACCGTAAAAGATTGAAAATGTTTTGAATTTAGATTCACTAGTGATTAAGTTTTTATGTTTTGACCAGCCAATAGTTATCAAAATGATTGCAATGATATTGATTAATGGGTGCTCTAGTGAAGTAAGTCTAAGTTCTGCGTTTGCCATTTGTCCAAAAGCTGCTTTACCAAGTGGAGAAATAAAATAAAGAATCAAACCAATTAATAATTGTGTATGAGTTGCAATTAAAGTAAAAAGCCCAATCTTACGATCTGTAGATGTAAAATCTTTTTTTGAAGTAAAACCGATGATGGCATTTATAACAGCAACCAATAAAAGTATTAAGACAAGATATGCCCATCCTGAATGAAATTTTTGTATGAAATCGTACATAGAACTAAAGTTTTTTAAACAAATATAAACAAAATTATGGCATAAAAAAAACGGCATTAAGCTAAAAGCCAATGCCGTTTTTGATAATTATTTTGATTCTAAATATTAGAAATTATAACTTAGTGTAAAGTTCCAAGTTCTTCCAAAACCAAAGTAAACGTTGTTGTTTGTCGCTATGCCTTTGTAAGTTGCTTGTGTAGGGTAATCAGCAGCAAAAAAATTAGTTTTAGATTCAGCAATGTAAACTTTGTCTAAAACGTTGTTTACATTTAATCTGAAGTTAAATGAATTATCTCTGTTTTTACCAACTAACATTTTGTATGAGAAACCAGCGTCAAGTAAACCGTAGTTTGGTAATTCTAAAGAACCTCTATTGTCAGGTTTGTCAAAGTTTATTGGAGCGATAGATGCATACAATTTGTCATTGTAGTTGTAGTTTGCGTCTATTGTTACTCTTTCTAACACTTCATAAGATGCACCTAAAGATGCTGTTAATTGAGCAGCGTCACCAACTTTTACTTTGTCTAAATATAAAGTTTTATTAGCTAACCCTTCAATTGGATTATTTGCAGAATCGTAAGTGTTACTTATACTGTTTCCGTTGTATATCCAGTTTCCAATAGAGAACATACCAGTAACTTTTAATTTGTCACTTAATTTTGCATTACCTTCAAATTCTATACCACTATGTGTTTCTGATATTCCAGAGTAATCTAAGTACCCACCGATATTTGTTGGAGAGCCATCGTTACCTCTCTGATATCTGTCTTTCCAAGTTGTGTGGTAAAGGTTTACGTTACCATTAAATACAGCAGAACGGAAACCGTATCCAGCTTCTAGACCTACAATTTTTTCGTTGGTCAAGTTACCATTTAATACATTTCTAAAGTTTGGGTAAACACTTGTAAAGAATGGTTGTTTTGAGTAGTAACCAGCATTTACAAATACATTGTGTTGTTCGTTGATGTTGTAGTTAACTCCAGCTTTTATGTTACCACCAAGTATGTTTTCATAATCAGTTTTTGCAATAGGGTTTTCTGGTGTATAGTTAAAACGGTCAGCCCTTTTGAAACCTTGTTGAGAGATCCCTCCTTGTAAGAATGCAGTTAAATTATCTTTAGAGTATTCTAATTGAGTAAATGCCCCGTACCAATTTACATTTCCATCATAATCATATCCTAATTTTTCATTAGCTGTTGCTTTAGCAAAAGGATTTAAAGATGGTTTAAGAGGGAAAATTTCTGTTAAGATTCTATTTGGATTGTTAACATCAGTTTTATCAAGAAATGCATTTGCACCATATAGATCATTTAATGTTTGATAGTGGATACCTTTGTATGTTCTTAAATCAACACCAAAATCTAATGTTAGAGTTTGTGATAATTTTTTGTTTAAACTTATGATACCGCCGTACCAGTTGTGAGAGTTAAAAGATGATACTTGAGAGATACCTGAAGTGTTATTAATTACACCAGCTGATGATCTTCCAGTATCAGCGCCATTAAGATATTGACCTCCGATTTGTTGTCTTTGGTAAGTTGTGCTACCAATTTGAATTGGTTTTCCAGAATTCCATGCTTGGATTTTGTCCCAGTCTACTAAACCATTTGCAGTTCTAAAGGCAGCACTTGCGTAGTTGTTACCTCTAACACCACCAGTAGTTGTAGCACCAGCTCCACGACCCCAAGATCCATAAACTACTGTAGATAATTTTGTAGTTTCATTTATATTCCAATCCCAGTTGATAGAACCTACTGGTTTGTGGTAATAATTAGTTCTTAAGTTATATTGTTCGCCATTTAAATATCCCCAATCAGAGTTGTATCTTGTGTTTGGTTCTCCGTTTGATCCATATTTTAGGTAAGTGTCAAGAGAGATAAATGTACTTCTTTGATCGTGCCATTGTGGAGCACCTGTGAAACTAAATTGAATATCGTGTTTGTCATTTGGTTTGTAACCCAAAGCGATATAATAATTCTTTCCTTCAAATTTAGTTCCATCTATATAACCGTCACCAGTTGTTGAACTTAATAATATAGACGCAGAAAGACCATTTTTCATAAGTCCAGTGTTGTAAGAACCTTGTACTTTTAAGTAGTTTGCATTTCCGAAACCAGAAGCAAAACTTCCTCCTTCTTTTAAATCAGAACTTTTAGTTAAAATATTTATTGTTCCACCTACAGAAGCAATGGCTAATTTAGAAGAACCTAAACCTCTTTGTACTTGCATTGCTGAAGTTACATCTGAAAGTCCAGCCCAGTTACTCCAGTAAACAGTTCCACCTTCCATGTCGTTAATTGGAACACCATTTACCATCACAGCAATGTTCTTTTGGTCAAATCCACGAATGTTTATTCTTGAATCTCCAAAACCACCTCCAGATTTAGTAACATATACAGATGGTGTATTTTTTAAGATTTCAGGAAATTCCTGAGTTCCTAATTTTGCTTGAATTTCTGAAGCTTTAATTGTAGAAGCTGCAACAGGTGTTTTTCTGTCTTTTGCAATGTCAAGAACCCCACTTTTTATAACGATCTCCTCTAATTGGTTAGAGTTTGAAGTTAAAATGATAGTTCCTAAATTAACAGTTCCTCCTTTAGAAAGAGAAAATTTAACTGTTTTAGAATCGTAACCTAGGTAAGAAATAACTACTTCTCCAGATGCTACTGAAGTTGTAATAGTAAATTTACCATCAAAATCGCTAGAACCAGCATCAGTTGATCCTTTAACAACAGCGTTAGCTCCGGGTAAAGAATTTGAACCATCGGTAATAGTACCTGTGATTTTTCCTTGCGAAAATACGGTTGAAACTATCATGAACAATAGTCCTGTGAGTAACCAATTTTTCATTGTCTTCATTTGTTATTTAGTTAATTGTTTTTGGCAAAATTATAACAAATTAATCGGATTATGTTATCAAAACGTTAAGAAAATAATGTTTTGCGTAATCTCTTGAGTATTAAAGCGGTTTTATTGATTTATAGTAAAGAAATTAATGTTTTTTTGATTTTTAGGGCTGATTATTTGTTAAAATGGCAATGGGGTGTAGTGAGAAATTAAGACCTGATGTTAAATTTATATAAACAGAACGTGCTGAGGACTAGTATTATAAGAAAAAGCTTATTGATTATTTATTAATCAATAAGCTTTTATATATTGTGTAGTATTAAGTTCGGGGATTTACTTATTTTTTAAGAAATGATTTAGTAGGAAAGAAGTAGAGCTATCGTGATTCTTTACTGTTTTTGTATTGATCTCTTCAAGTATTGAATTAGCTAACTGCTTTCCTAATTCAACTCCCCATTGGTCAAAACTGAATATATTCCATATAATTCCTTGAACAAATATTTTGTGTTCATATAAGGCAATTAATGATCCTAAAGATTTTGGAGTTAATTTCTGTATCAAGATTGTATTTGTAGGTTTGTTGCCAGTAAATACTTTAAAAGGCAATAAAAGCGCTACTTTGTCTGCAGAAAGACCTTGTTTGTCAAATTCGGTTTGAACTTGCGATGCTGTTTTTCCGTGCATTAAAGCTTCCGTTTGAGCAAAGAAGTTTGACATCAATTTATTATGATGGTCTTCATTACTATATAATGGCTTCATATATCCAATAAAATCTGTTGGAATTAATTTTGTTCCTTGGTGTATTAATTGAAAAAAAGCGTGTTGAGAGTTTGTTCCAGGCTCTCCCCAAATGATAGTTCCAGTTTGGTAGTTCACAGGTTTTCCGTCACGGCCAACACTTTTTCCGTTACTTTCCATAGTTGCTTGTTGCAAGTATGGAGCCAGTTTTTGCAAATATTGGGTGTAAGGAATTAAAGCTTCACTTTCGGCTCCGAAAAAATTATTATACCAAACACTCAATAAAGCTAGTACAACTGGAATGTTTTGGTCAAATTCGGCTGATTTGAAATGTTCGTCCATTTCATAAGCACCATCCAATAATTCATTGTAATTATCAAAGCCTACTGCTAAGCTGATACTTAAACCAACTGCACTCCATAATGAAAAACGTCCACCAACCCAATCCCACATTGGGAAAATATTATCCGGGTTAATCCCAAATTCGGTAACTTTTTCAATATTGGTTGATACAGCAACAAAATGTTTAGCGATATCTTCTTGGCTAGCCGATTTTAAAAACCATTCTTTTATGGTTTCAGAATTTGTTAGTGTTTCTTGTGTTGTAAAAGTTTTTGAAACAATTACAAATAATGTTGTCTCAGGATTTAGTTTCTTGATAATTTCATTTACGTGATCACCATCTACGTTTGAAACAAAATGTGTTGTTAAGTGGTTTTTGTAAAACTGTAAAGCTTCAACAGCCATTACAGGGCCTAAATCAGATCCGCCGATGCCAATGTTTACAATGTCAGTAAATTCTTTTCCTGTAAACCCTTTTCTTGTGCCAGAAGTTACTTCTTGAGTAAATGCTTTTATTTTGCTTTTTACGCTGTACACTTCAGGAATTACGTTCTGTCCATCTACTTTTATTACTGCCGATTCTTTGGCGCGTAAAGCAGTATGTAAAACAGCTCTATTTTCAGTTTGATTAATGATTTCTCCACTGAAATATTGTGATATAGCATCTTTTAATCCAATTGAATTGGCTAGCTCTAATAAAAGAGAGATTGTTTCTTGACTGATGTTGTTTTTAGAATAATCTAGTAAAAAGTCATTCCATAATAAGTTGAATTTTTCAACACGAGTATCATCTTGTTGAAATAATTCTTGTATCGTAGTTTTGTGAGTTGCGTTATAGTGGTTTTGTAGATTTTTCCACGCTTCAGTCCCAGTTGGGTTTGTTGTGTTTAAAGCCATTTTTTGTTTTAATTGAAAATTTGGTTATTAATACACAAAAATACTGAAATTAGTTTTTAATAGCGTAGCGCTTCACAATTATATGACAATTAGTTACGAAAACGTTTTATGGAGTTATTCGTTTTTAATTTTTGTCGTTATTATAACCGCACCATCATTTTCTTTTTCATTATAAATGATGCGACTACTATTTTTGTTTAAAAAGTCTAAACTTATGATATCAGATTTTTTAAGAGGCAATAATATGGTATCTTGTGTCTTGTTGTATTCGAAAAGCACTCCATTTATTACAATTAAAGGAGATTTATCAATTTGATCTTTTTTAAAGGCTTGGTTAATGGTTTCTGTGATAAAATATTTATTTGCCTCCATATCATTTAAAATAAAAGTATGAGGATTAGTACATCCTAATGCTATTATAGACAAAACTATTAATAAAATTTGTTTCATTAATTGCTATGATTAAAATGTTATTTTTAAGTAGAATTTTACCAAATTTTCCACCAAGGCTTCTTGTTAACTTCAATTGTTTTTTTGTCCATATTGATTTCTATTCTTTTCGGTGATTCCATTTTAATTTTAGAATCATCAAAAAACATTACGCCATTATCATTTATTCCAATTGGAGATTTTGTTCTTTCTTTCCAGTCTTTAGTTTGTAGTTCTGGAATTAGCAGGCTGTTTTTTTTGTTAATGAAATTATCTCGTGCTTTTTCTGTGATTTCTTCTTCCAAATTTGAAGATGAATTTTTAAAGAGTGTTAGTGAATTGTCAGGAATATTTAAAAGCAAAATTTGAGTTTTGTCTTCGATTGTCAGAATGTCCAATACTTTAAAATAAGCAAGGGTATCTATGAGAAAGTGCCCGATTTTTGCTGAATTGGGATTGAATATTGATAAGTCTTTTGCATGAGCGCTGGCTATTAAATATCTGAAATTTTCTGAAAGGCCTTCGCCAAAAGAACTCATATCAGTAAAGTCTTTTTCTTGAATTATTTGACCAACTCTATAATTTAAAATTAAGTTATCGGGTAAATGGGTATCTCTGTAAAATAGTTTTAAACCTGAAAAAGTTTCATTATAAATAGATTTAAGACGATAGTTTTTCATTGTTTCCTTTTTTAAAAGATGAGATTTTAATAAAAACTACAAATTTCCAATGCTGTCCAGTTCTCTTTTTAGAGGTTCTATTTGCTTTAAGAAGCGTTCTCTATTTCTACCAGTCAACGATTCTCCTGTTGGTAGATTTAATTTTAAAGCATCAACCTGAACTCCATTTTTCCAGAAACGATAACAAACATGAGGTCCGGTTGCCAATCCTGTGCTTCCTACTAATCCTATTGTTTGTCCTTGTGTAACTCTTTGTCCTCGTTTTACTAATATTCGGGACATATGTAAATATTGGGTAGAGTAAGTACCGTTGTGTTTTACTTTAACAAAATTTCCGTTTCCAGCAGTGTATCCTGTAGTTTCTACAATTCCGGCCGCCGTTGTAGATATTGGGGTTCCTGTAGGAGCTGCATAATCGGTTCCTTTATGTGCTTTCCAAGTATGTTGTACAGGGTGAAATCTATTGCTAGTAAATCTAGATGTGATTCGGCTAAATTTTATTGGTGTTTTCAGGAAGAGGTTTTTAAGTGTTTTTCCCTCATCATCATAATATTCTATTTTTCCAGATGTTGTATCTTGTTCGAAAGGGAAGGCGTAAACGATTTTGCCTTTATATTCAAAGAAAGCAGCTTCTAGTTCTTCTACACCATTATAAATAGAGTCATTTATGAAGCGTTCTTTAAAAATTAAGCCATAGCGATCTCCTTTTTTTAATTTAAAGAAGTCGATAGACCAGGCGAATATTTTAGTAATTCGGCTAGCAAGTGCAGTTTCGACGCTTTCATTTCCTAAAGTCCCCGATAGAGAGTTTTTTAAAATGCCACCTATTATTTTTCGTTTAAGAGTAACGGGTTTTACTTTTTTGTATGCCTTTGCAACGCTATCTCGTAAATCAATTACATAATAGCTTAATGCATCGGGTTGGTATATGAAAACTTGTAGATCGTTTGTTTTATTTTTTGATCTAAGAAGCGTGTATGGTTTGTGATATCGGATGTTTCTAACATTAAATGAATCTTTGATTTGTTCTACAATACTATAGACTTGTTTGTTACCAATGTTTTGTCCTTGTATTATAGATCCAAAAGTTTGTCCTTTTTCTATAGTGTCATTAATTACATTGTAGTCAGCATAATTAAATCCAAATTCAATTTTTACTGGTTTTGGTTTGGTAATTTTTGGTTCAATTTTATCCGTTGTTTTATTACATGATATTATTAAAAATAATAGTGTTATAATTGCTAATACTTGTTTCAAACTCTTCCTTATTTTATTAATTAAACTTCTTTTTCATTTCCCCAATTGGCTAATTCTTCGGGGCTCCATAATTCTGGAAAAAATATTCTACGTTGGTATTTTGGATGCATATATTTTTGCCAATCGCTTCCGCCAGTTGCTTCTCCATTTCCTTTTCCGCTTTCAAGAATGTATTTTTTAGCTGTGTTTAAATGTTGCATTACCCAAGTAATATTTACAGTATGGTCGTAATGGCGCATTGCTTCAATTAATACTGGGTTTTTTTGGTCTTTTTCTGGAAGTTGCTTGAATTTTTGCCAAATATTTTTAGTTTGGTATTCTTTCATTTGAGTTAGAAACTGAGATTTGTATTTTTTCTCAAATTCCTGAAGTAAATATGATTTCTTTCCTGTTTGATAATCTTTTCCAGCTGCTTGCCAATATAAGTGCTCAAAGCTAGTCTCTAGATTTGTGCTTGCATCAAATGTATTTTTGTATCTGCGATCTGTTAAATTTATAACATCGGTTGAGGAAAATTCGATTAGTCGATATTGTGCGCTCTGAAAACCACTTGCTGGTGTTAATGTGTTTCGGAATTTCATATACTGCTCTACTTCCATTCCATTTTCCATAATACTAAATGAGTTGGTAAGCATGTCAAAATATCGTGTAATTCTAGAAAGGCGTTCGCTAAAAAAATCGGTTTGAATGTTTTCTGCTTCCGAAATTTGTTCAATCTCCCATAGAATCATTTTAAAAATTAATTCATTTACCTGATGATACATTATAAATACCATTTCATCAGGCAGGGTTGTTCTTTGTATTTGTAGGTTTAAAAGTGCATCAGTTTGAATGTAATCCCAATAGGTAATAGGTTTAGACCAAAGCAGACCTTCTAATTGTACATCTGTTTTTTGGTTAATAGCATGGTATTTTTTGCCAATTTCTTTTAAAATTGATTCTGAATTATCAGTGATATTCATTATTTTTTTACTTTAAGTGGATTCTTTAATCCTTTGTATGCATCCAAATCGGCTTTTAATGAGCCAACGGCAAGTTCTGCTTTTATTCGGACAGGCAACTTATTGTCGTCATCTGTTATCCATAGAGTTACGCTTTCCTTTTCTTTAAAAACTCGCCCCGATTGTACCAATGGTTTAAAAATCATTGTTGGAACGGTTCCAAATTTAGTTGTAATATCCTCACGACCTACGAATTTTAACTTAAATTTTGTTGTTTCGTTGTCAAAAAACATGTCGATTGTTATTGAGTCTCCTGATTTCAGTTTATCTATATTAGGATGATTTCTCAAATAATAAAAAGAAGATATAATATCTTGCACGTTTTTACCAACAGCTACTGTTTTTTCTGTTTTGTGTTTGTAGTCTTTTACCAAAACTCGGCCATCTTGATTAAAAAAGCCTTCTTGATTTTTGGTATAACCACCTTCGTCTATTTTTCGTACAAATTGATATGGGTTGCCTGTTTCTTTGTCAAAGTAACTTTCGTATAAGTCATCTACTTTGAAGAAAAAGCGAGACATACCAGTTGTATATCCTTTGCCCACTGCGTGGAATACTTTTTTGTTGTTTACTGTCGCTTCTTTCATTTCTAGAGTTGCATATCCAGCATTTATAATGCCATAATGTATTCTAAATTTGAACCATTCACCCACATCAAAGGCATCTTCTTTTTTGGTGTCGAAGCTAAGTGTAAGCATTACGAATATGCAGAGGATTAGTTTTTTCATAAGTTTCTTTGACAATTTATAAAAATAAAAGCAAATTCTATTCCAAATTTATTAAAACAAAAAAACTCAGTCAAGAAATGACTGAGTTTTTATGCTATTAACTAACCAAAAAACTATAAATTATGAAATTTATATCAATTTAGGAAGGAAACCACCCCCTCCTGTTTTGCGAGTGCAAAGATAGATATAAACTCCTTAAAAATAATAGCAAAAAAGTTAGTTTAACATAACATTTGTAAAAAAAGCATCAGTTTAAAGAGAATTTTTTCGCATAATGCATAAAAAAAGACTTTTTACAGCGTTCCTCGCAATTCTTGCTCTCTTTCAATTGACTCAAAAAGGGCTTTGAAGTTGCCAGCGCCGAATCCTTTAGCTCCCATTCTCTGAATTATTTCAAAAAATAGGGTAGGGCGGTCTTGAACTGGCTTTGTAAATATTTGTAATAAGTACCCATCTTCGTCTGCATCGACCATAATGGCTAGTTTCTCTATTTCATTCAAATCTTCTTTCATCATATCCATATGAACCCCTAGACGCTCAGGAATTGCTTGGTAGTATGTGTGTGGAGGTGGAGATAAAAATTCTACACCTCTGGCTTTTAATTCAGATACTGTTTTTATGATGTCATCTGTAGCGATAGCTATATGCTGTATTCCTGGGCCGCCATAAAAATCTAAGTATTCCTCAATTTGTGATTTTTTCTTTCCTTCGGCTGGTTCATTGATTGGGAATTTTATTCTTCCGTTTCCGTTACTCATTACTTTGCTCATCAACGCAGAGTATTCTGTATTGATTTGTTTGTCGTCAAAGGATAAAAAATTTACAAATCCCATAACATCTTCATAGAATTTTACCCAAGTATTCATTTCGTTCCAGCCTACATTTCCTACCATATGGTCGATGTATTTTAATCCTGTTGGTTCTGGATTATAGTCAGATTTCCATTCTTTGTAACCTGGTAAGAATATACCATTGTAGTTTTTTCTTTCCACAAAAATATGAACGGTTTCTCCGTAAGTATAAATTCCTGAGCGAACTACTTCTCCAGATTCATCTTTTTCGACAGTTGGTTCCATAAAAGAGCGAGCACCGCGTTTCATGGTTTCTTCATAAGCGCTTCTGGCATCTTCAACCCAAAGAGCAGCAACTTTTACCCCATCACCATGTTTTTTAAGATGTTCATGGATCGGAGAGTCTTGTGTTAATGGTGTGGTTAAAACAATTCTGATTTTATCTTGTTTTAATACATAAGATGCTTTGTCTTTTACTCCGGTTTCTAATCCTGCATAGGCTAATGATTGATAACCAAAAGCTGTTTTGTAATAGTGAGCCGATTGTTTTGCATTCCCTACGTAGAATTCTACATAATCTGTTCCTAATAATGGAAGGAAGTCTTGTGCTCCTTCAAATATTTTTTCTAAACCGTATTCTACTGATTTTACTTCTTTACTCATTGTGTTTATTTGTTTAAGCGGTTAATCGTTTAATTGAAGAACCGAAATGTTGTTTTTAAGTTTTGGTTTTTTAACCGTAAAGGGCGCTAAGTAAAAAACGCAAAGTTCGCAAAGTTTGTCGTGGCGATGTTTGCGTAAAATTCTTGCGGACTTTGCGGTTAGATTGAAAGTGAAATTACTCCGTCCAGGATTTGTAATACTGTCCATCATCAAGCCCCATTGCTTCTTCTGTAACCATAAGAGGTCTGAAAGTATCAACCATTACGGCTAATTCGTGGGTTTCTTTGTGGCCAATACTGCGTTCCATTGCGCCAGGAGCAGGGCCATGCGGAATTCCTTTTGGGTGTAAAGTGATGTGGCCTTGTTCAATATTATTACGGCTCATAAAATCGCCATCAACATAGTATAGCACTTCATCTGAATCGATATTGCTGTGGTTGTAAGGTGCCGGAATTGCTTTCGGGTGATAATCGTAAAGTCTTGGGCAGAATGAACAAACTACAAAAGTTGCCGTTTCAAAAGTTTGGTGTACTGGTGGTGGTTGATGTACGCGTCCAGTGATAGGTTCGAAGTTGTGAATCGAAAATCCATACGGAAAATTGTAACCGTCCCAACCCACAACATCAAAAGGATGTGTAGCATAAAGTACTTCGTGTATAATGCCTTCTTTTTTGATTTTAATTAAAAAATCACCTTTTTCGTCATGTGTTTCTAATTCATTCGGCAATATAAAATCACGTTCACAAAATGGGGAATGCTCTAAGTGCTGACCAGATTGGTTTTTGTAACGTTTAGGGGTGTAAAATGGAGAATAAGATTCGACATAAAAAAGACGGTTGTCTTCCGTTTCAAATTCTATTTGGTATATGATACCTCTAGGAATAATTAAGTAATCACCATATTCAAAAGGGATATTTCCTAACATGGTTCTTAGTTTTCCTTTTCCTTTGTGGATGAAAAGCATTTCATCTGCATCTGCATTTTTATAGAAATATTTTGTTAGTGATTCTTTTGGGGCTGCCAATCCAATAATACAGTCTTTGTTGACTAACATTGCTTTTCGGCTATCTAGAAAGTCATTTTCGGGTTTTAATTCAAAGCCTTTAAAAAGTAATGATTTTATATTTTTTCCGATTGCAATTTTCGGTTCAACAGAGTAAGAGTTTAGAATTTCCTTGACTTGTGTTGGTCTGTGAACATGATAGGATAATGATGAGTGTCCGTGGAAGCCTTCAGTTCCAAATAACTGTTCATAATAAAGTCCGCCGTTTGGTTTTTCGAACTGGGTATGTCTTTTTTGAGGAAAACTTCCTAATTTATGATATAATGGCATGGCTTTTCAATTAGATAATTTGTAAATTAGATAATTAGAAAATATGAATTGTGTGAACAGATAATTAGTTTATTTTCTAATTGACCAATTATCCCAAATCGAAACCATTACTCAGGATTTCTCTTAATGAGGAATTGAAGATAATCTAATAAACCTATCCATTTTGTTTTCATTATAACAAATGTCGTATTTTTTTTAATTAAAATTGCATATTATGTTATTTATAATATAAAAAATCTCCAAAAATTCAAATTAAAATACAAATCCTATTTTAAACCAGGTGTAACCTTTTGTATTTTCGGGTGACCAAGAATATTTTACTTCTATAGGGCCTAACATTGTTTCTAAGCCGTAGCCTATGGCATAACCTGTGTATTTTGGTACCGACACCCATTCGACACCTTCGAAAATGTTGTTTCCGAGGTTTGCGAAGTTGGCAGCAAAATTAATGTGATTCTTTTTGAATATTTCATAATCGAAAGTTACTTCAGTTTTTATGAAGCTATTTCCTGCTGTACTTAGAAAGTCATATCCGTAGAAGTAATTAAAATTATCTATTTTTTGGTAACCATAACCTCCTAATATATAATTAAAAAAAGGTACACTCGCCTGACCAAAAGTTAGTCCCGCATTGGTTTTAAAGAGGATAGTAGCTTTATTGAATATGGTTTCTGCGAAACCAATTTCGGCTTTTGCAGTAGAGAAAGGCTCAAATGCTTTTGTATAATTTGAAGAAAACAAATAGGATTGGATATTACCTGAGAAACCCCATCCTTTTTTAGGAAAATCTTTATTGTCGAAACTATCATAATTCATATAACCGAATAAACTAAAGTAACTGCTATTGTCAATATTAGGATCTATATTGGTTAATGTCTTGGAGTTTATTCTTAAATATTTATATTCTACACCACCTCCAATCAAGAATTTTTGAACAAAAATACTTTGAAAATACGCTTCATTAGTTATATCAAGAAAATCGACATTAACTAAATTTGGATCTATACTTTTGTTTAGAGGATCACTTAATTGGGTAGTTATATTTCGGTTAAATTGCGTTAGTTTTGATTTAAATCCAAAACTTATATTAAACCCATTTTCAATATAATAGTCAAAATTATATCTAAAATTATCTCCTAAAATTATATCTAATGAAGTAATATCATTTTTAAAGAGTGTTTTTTTATGGGTTAGATTTACTAAGATAGCGCTTTTGTATAAGCCATCATAGTGTAGACCAAGTTTTAAATAAGTTTGTGTTGGGTTTTCTTTTAGTGTTAAGTTTAAGTTGTCTATAGAATTATCAGGATCTAATGAATATGAAATGGCACTAAAGTTTTGGGTGGCATTAATGTTGTTAACTCCTTTAGTAAGGTCAGCATAGGTGATTTTTGAGCCAGATTTAAAACGTAATTTACTTGTTATATATTCGTCAGTGTAATTGTCTAAGTGGTTGCAATTTATGTTCTCTATTTGGAGTGTGTCTGAAGCTACTTTTAATTTAGGTTTTTTATAATAGCCTTGTTTTTCTACTAATGCTTTGATTTTTTCATAAACAGAAAAAGCAGCATCTTCTCCTCTGCGAATAATTTGACCTCCTTTGTCAAATGAAATTACACCATATTCTTTAATATCTGGTTTGATATAAATATCTGTGTTTTTTACTTTTTTCTTCATCTTGTCTATAGATTGAAGATTGGTAATTTGTACTAATATGCGAGTTGCATCTTTAAGCTTATGTCGATCTAGTAAATCATCTTGAACATCGACACCTATAATGATATCTGCACCTAAATTTCGAACTTCTTTTATTGGGTAATTATTTACAACTCCACCATCTACCAGAAGTTTTCCATCTATTTCTATAGGAGAAAACAAGGATGGGAATGCTGCACTGGCAATCATGGCTTGAGCCAAGTTGCCTTTGTTTAATAATACTTCCTCACCAGTTTCAATATTGGTACCAATACACAAAAATGGAGTAGGCAATTGATTAAAATCTCGAATGTGTCTTACGTTTCGAGTAAGGCTACTTAACAAATTATAATTATACATCCCTTTAGAAAGTGCTTCGGGGATACCAATTTTGAAATTACTAAAAGGTAAAATTATAGCATATAATTCGTCATTTCTTTTTTCGTAAAAATTTTTAGAAGACCTTGGGATATAATCATTTATTAAATCATCAAAGTTTGTCTTTTTGAAAATTGAATCAATTTGAGTTGCATTGTATCCTGAAGCATAAAGACCTCCGATTATAGACCCCATGCTGGTACCTCCTATAAAATCTATTTTCACTCCAGCTTCTTCTAGCACTTTTAAAACACCAATATGAGCAAATCCTTTGGCACCACCACCACTTAGTACCAATCCTATTTTTGGTCGATACGATTCATCGGTGTTTAATTTTTTTATGGTGTCTTGAGAAAATGTACTCTGAGTGAAACCTAATACTATTAAAACAACTAATGGTTTTATGTTCTTGATGGTTCCAATAGCTATCGGAATGGAAAACTGCGAGTACATAAAGGCTATTTTTTCTTGTATAAAAAGAGCGACCCTAGAAGCTTCTTTTTTTACAATAGAAAAAAAGTTTATTAATCGAGTATTCGTAATGGACAGCTGGATGAGGCTCATAGAAATAGCTGGTTTGTTTTGTAAAAGTCGGAAATATTATTGAACTTTATATGTCAAATTTGTTTTAATAATATTATTTCTTCAATAATATTAGGTTTTTGTTTTTGTTAAATTTCTACATATCGGTATGCCATCGTGCGCCAACTCTGCAACTAGATTGGATTGTTTTCTTCTTTTTGTTTATTTGTATGTCGCAAAATTCGTCGCATTCAAGCCCTATGTTTCAATACTATTTATAATTTGTATTTTATTATTCTTAGAGGTTGTGATTTCTAATTTTTCGAAATCATTTACTGCTTTTATTTTTATGTTATCTTTTTGACTATAACTATGGAATGAAAATAGTAGGAGGATATTTAAAATGATTATTTTCATGGTATTATACCGAGTTGTTGTTGTTGTAAAATGTTGTTATTTTTTTTGCTTTGGATGGACCTATAACGTCTGTTATTTCTTTTTCCGAAGCCAGTTTTAATCGTTTTACACTTTTAAAATGTTGTATTAAGGTTAACATGGTTTTTTCGCCAATTCCGGGAATACTTTCTATAGATGAATTTAATGCTGCTTTGCTGCGTTTATCACGGTGAAATGTAATTCCGAATCGGTGTGCTTCGTTTCGTAATTGTTGTATTATTTTTAATGTCTCAGATCTTTTATCTAGATATAATGGTACTGAATCTCCAGGATAAAAGAGTTCTTCAAGACGTTTGGCAATACCTATTATTGTAATTTTACCTCGTAAACCAAGTTCGTCGATACTTTTTAAAGCAGCTGACAATTGTCCTTTTCCTCCATCAATAATTATTAATTGAGGTAATGGTTCGTTTTCCTCTAATAATCTTTTATAACGGCGATAGACGATTTCGGTCATAGACGCAAAATCATCTGGGCCTTCGACAGTTTTTACATTAAAGTGACGGTAATCTTTTTTGCTTGGTTTTCCATCTTTAAAAACCACACAGGCAGCAACAGGGTTTGTTCCTTGTATATTGGAGTTGTCAAAGCATTCGATATGACGTGGTTCAATAGGTAGGCGTAAATCTTTTTGCATTTGTGCCATAATACGTTTTGTATGGCGATCAGGATCTACAATTTGTAACTGTTTGAGTTGTTCTATGCGGTAAAATTTGGCATTTCTAATTGATAAATCGAGGATTTGTTTTTTATCACCCAATTGTGGAACAGTAACTTTTATATTTTCTCCTAAATCGACTTCAAAAGGCACAATTATTTCTTTAGAAAGTAATTGAAAACGTTCGCGAAGTTCGATTATAGCTAGTTCAAGTAATTCGGCATCAGTTTCGTCTAGTTTCTTTTTTATTTCTAATGTATGTGAACGTATAATCGACCCATGCGAAATTTGAAGAAAATTGACATAGGCGGCACTCTCATCAGAAATTATCGAAAACACATCAATGTTGGTAATTTTCGGATTAATAATAGTTGATCGTGATTGATAATTTTCGAGAACTTCTATTTTTTCTTTTATTTTTTGAGCTTCTTCAAAACGTAGATCTTGTGCCAATTGGGTCATGTGACGTTTAAAATCCTTCATGCTTTCTTTGAAGTTTCCTTTTAGAATTTCGCGAATTGCATCAACTTGTTTTTGGTAATCTTCTAGTATTTCTAATCCTTCACACGGACCCTTACAATTGCCAATATGAAATTCCAAACATACTTTAAACTTGCCACTATCGATATTTGATTTACTTAAATCGTAATTACAGGTTCTAAGAGGATAAAGCTCTTTAATGAGATCCAAAATCGTATGAACGGTCTTAAAGCTGGTATAAGGGCCAAAGTATTCTGAACCATCTTTGACCATTTTGCGTGTAGAAAAAATGCGGGAAAAAGGTTCTTTTTTTATACAAATCCAAGGATAGCTTTTATCATCACGTAATAATACATTGTAGCGTGGCTGTAAGGTTTTTATAAGATTGTTTTCTAATAAAAGAGCATCGGTTTCAGTAGGAACAACAATGTGTTTTATAGTTACAATTTTTTTTACCAAAACATTAGTCTTGGCTGTATCATGAATTTTGTTAAAATATGAGGAAACTCTCTTCTTTAAATTTTTAGCCTTACCTACATATAATATTTTTCCGTCTTTATCATAATATTGATATACGCCAGGGTTGTCTGGTAATGTTTGAATTTGGAGTTCGAGTGGAGTATGCATATAACAAAATTAAACTTTTGAGTTTAAAATATATAATTCTTTTGAGTTTCTTCAAAAGAAAGAGTCCGTTTTCTATAGAAAACGGACTCTTTCTTTATTGGGAATTTTTATTTAATTGTAAAGTATTCTGTTTGTAGTAAATGTGTTCTTTCATCAAATGAGAAATCTACATATTTTGCATCATCTTTTTTAATAGAAATTTCTAATCTGCTTCTTCCAATTTCTTTTTTATTAGCATCGTATGCTTTTAAAATTAGATCTCCTTTAAAATCATTTTTAGCGATTAAGTATATGGTTACTTTTTTCTGCTTATCGGTATCTGCTCCGTATATTTTTTCAGCTTTGCATTCCTCGAAGTTTACCTTAAAAGTAGGCTCTGAAATTACTTTTGATGTATTTATACTCTCGCTTATTCCTGAATTTATCCCTTTGATTACATCACCGATTCCTTTTGAAGCACTTTTCGCAGCTTCTTTTCCTTGTTCTTGGAGTGCTTTTCCTGCACCTTCTATTAACTTAGATTTTACAGCGATTACTTCATTTCCATCTGTTTCTGCTTTTTTCATTTTTTCTTCTTTACTCATGCAAGAAATCAAAAGAGATAATGCACCAAATAAAATTGCAATTTTTTTCATTTGTGTTTTAGTTTGTTGATTTTGTTTAGGAATTTATGTATTAAAACCCAAATGTACAAATATAAAATATAATTTCTATATTTAGCTTTTATTATTGAATATGAGAAACAGTATACCGCTGGTGATTTTTGGTGAATCCATTTTACCAGGTGAGAGTAAAACCATCAATGTCGAAATTGCCCGACTGCACACTACTACTAAACTTAATATTCCTGTTATTGTGAGACGTTCTAAGCTCGAAGGGCCTGTAGTGCTCTTTTCTGCAGGGATTCATGGTGATGAAATTAATGGTGTCGAAATTGTTCGTCAGATAATTAGCAAGAAAATAAATCGTCCGAAAAAAGGAACTATCATTTGTATTCCTGTAATAAACATGTATGGTTTTGTAAATAAAGCACGAGAGTTTCCTGATGGTCGCGATTTAAATCGAGTTTTCCCAGGAAGTAAAAAAGGTTCTTTGGCAAGTCGCTTTGCATATCACATAGTTGCTGATGTTTTACCAATTGTCGATTACGCAGTCGATTTTCATGCTGGTGGAGCAAGTCGTTTTAATGCGCCACAGATTAGACTTTCTGAAAACAATCCTGATTTAAAAATTCTAGCAGATGTGTTTAGCGCACCCTTTACTTTGTATTCTAAAAATATTTCGGGTTCGTTTAGAAGTATAAGTGAAAAATTAAAAGTGAAAATGTTGCTTTTCGAAGGCGGAAAATCATTAGATATTAATCATGATATTGCTAATGTAGGTATTGATGGAGTTAAGCGTTTACTCGCTCATTTGAAAATGTTAGATTCTAATCAGGTTGTTGAAACTCCAGATAAACCTTCTATTTATATTGAAAAATCAGTATGGCTACGCGCTAAATGCTCTGGATTGCTACATGACTATGATACAATTGGTAAGTTTGTTAAAAAAGGAGCTATTTTAGCAATTATTACTGATCCATTTGGTAAGTTTGAAAGAAAGGTGAAAGCACCACATGATGGTTATATCATAAATGCAAACCATTCGCCAATTGTGTATGAAGGTGATGCTATTTATCATATGTCCAAAAACAATTTAGAGGAAGATGACAACTAAGAAAGAATTGCGTTTAGAAAAAAAAAGGTTAAGAAATCAGCTTACTGAAACAGACATTGAAGAATTGAGTTTGGTTATTGCCAATAAAGTACTTTTATTACCAATTTGGGAGAAAACTTATTTTCATGTTTTTCTACCGATTGTAGAACATAAAGAAGTAAACACGGAGTTTATTCTGCATTTATTAGCTGGTAAGGACAAAGAAATTGTTGTTTCAAAAAGTAATTTTGAAACTAGAGAAATGACCCATTTTTTGCTTACAGATAATACCAGAATTAAAAAAAATGAATATAATATTCCTGAACCTGTAGATGGTCTAGAAGTTCCATCAAGCAAAATTGATGTTGTTTTTGTTCCTCTTTTGGCTTTTGATACTTTTGGGAATAGAGTAGGATATGGGAAAGGATTTTATGATAAGTTTTTATCTGAATGTAAACCCGAAACTATAAAAATAGGATTGTCTTTCTTTGAACCAGAAATCGAGATTACAGATGTTTTTGAAGGAGATGTGAAATTGGATTATTGCGTTACACCTGAGAAGGTTTATAAATTTTAGTTTTTTTCTACAAAGATTCGTGAAGAAATTAGATTTAGCTTATGTTGAATTAAGATTTGCAAAGTTTAAATTGTATGCAAAAAAAATAAGACTGCTTTAAGAGTCTTATTTTTTTATTTAAAGATATAGACGTGGTAAAAAACTATTTCACCTCTTTAACTGCTGAGGATTCTATCCAACCTTCAGTCCCATCAGTTAATTCTATTTTTTTCCAGTTTTGTAATGATTGTTTTACGTATACTTTTGCTCCTTCATGAAGTGTAAAAATTGATGAACCAGCTTTTTGAGGTTCGCTACGTACTTCGGCAATTTCTGAAAATACTATAGCAGGTCTTTCATTGTCAAAATGACTTTTTTCTAGAAACCCTGCTGTTAAAGTTACAAGTAAAGCAAGTAATATTAAAAACATTCCGATAAAGTAAACTCTTTTTGTACGTGTAAGTTGCGAAAAATAATATCCAATAAAGCAAAGTAAGAAAGCTGAAGTGATCCCTACAGAAATCCATGCCCAAGTATTGTAATGGTATATTCCGGTAAAGTTTCGGATCAGTTTTGCAAAACCAACTTTAGGCACTTCTTTTATTTCGTCGATAGTTAGTTTTTTCGCAAATTTTAAATTGTTTAAAGCCTCTGGATGATTAGGGTTTAATACCAA
The DNA here is from genome assembly GCF_015594725.1 of Flavobacterium sp. ALJ2. Lineage (GTDB taxonomy): Bacteria > Bacteroidota > Bacteroidia > Flavobacteriales > Flavobacteriaceae > Flavobacterium. Next base: position 69,359 of record NZ_JADNRC010000004.1, read on the forward strand.
CGCTTTTTCATAATTGTATATTGCTGGAGCTACTTTATTTAGTTTGTAATAGCAGTTGCCTAAATTATAATATAATTCAGCCGATTGTTTTTTATCAACTTTTATAACGTTTTCATACTCTTGTACTGCTTGTTCGTATTTAGATTCTTGGTATAAAGCATTTCCTTTATCAAAGCTATTTTGAGCAAAGAAAATTTGGGATAATAATAAGAATAGGTATAAAAGAATATTTTTCATTTTATTGATATGTAATAAGAGTTTCAATTTTTTGAAGTTCAATCCAATATGAATTAAAATTCTTAGCGGGTTTTGCGGTTAGAAACCATATTAAACAATTTGTTTTTCTAATTCTGAAATTATCAATACTGCTTTATCAAAATCTTGCTGAATAGAAGCGCTAGATGCTGGTGCATATCGTGCAAACTCACAGTTTTCTGTTAAGTTAATGAAATTCTGAACTGATTCTGAATTTGCATTTCTTGATAATAAGATCTCTTTGATATTATCCTTACTCATTTCTGAAGTTTCAATATGTAATTTAGCTTTCAAGAAATTGTGCATTGCTTTTTCAAGTGCAATATAAAACGCCTCTTTATTATTGATTTGTTTTTTAGCTTGTGATAAATATTTCTTGGCTAGTTTATTATTCATTCTAATTCTGTTTCCAGTAATATCACCATCAAGTGCTTCTTTTTTCTTCTTAGCTAGAACAATAATTGGTAAAATAAGGAATGGTAAAAACAATAAGACATAATATAAGTTTGAACCATAAAAATCATCTTTTATTACTGAGGTGAAATTGCTTCTAAGTTTAATGTACTTGAATTGTTCGCTAGTCGATATTTTGTTTTTAGCAGTTGGACCAGATGCTACATTAGCTTCTGTCGGTGTTGGGCCATCAAGAACATTTACCATTATTTCTGGAGAGGTAATTGTTTTATAGCTTCCCGTATTCAAATCAAAATATGAGAATTGCATTGGTTTTATAGCATAATTTCCTTTGTATTGTGGAATAATAGTATAGGTATCAGAAACTTTTCCCGACATACCGCTAAGGGTTGTATTTACTTTTTCATCATGTACAGGGTCATACATTTCCAAAGCATTTGGTACAACAGGTTTAGGTAAAGTAAATAATTTCATGTTTCCGCTACCAGTTGCACTAACTACTAATTCTAGACCTTCTCCGTTTTTTAAAGTTGTTTTGGATGGTGTTACTTTAAAATCAAATCGACCAACAGCACCTGAAAAGCCTTCGGGTTTATTCGTTTCGGGAAGTGCTTTTACGGAAATTGTTTTTGAACCGGCAGATACGCGTTTGTTACCTTCCGTGATTATTACTTGGCCAAACATATTTCTTCTGTTGGTAGGTAATTGTACAGCAACGTCTAAGGATAGAGGTTCAATTGCTAATTTTCCTGATTTTTGAGGGTATAATACCGTTTTTTTAAGTACAACATAACGATATCTTTCTCCTTTAAACATGGCTTCTTCGGCAACAGGCTGTTTTATCTCGATATTCTGACTCCAAAAATCATTATATTTTGGTTTGTTTAATTCTCTCCAACTTGTAATACCGATATTATGACTGAAATATAATTTATAAACAACTGTAATTGGCTCATTTATATATGGTGACGTTTTTGAGATATCTGCGACTAAATACAAATTATCATCTGCAGATATCTGTTGTGGGTCATTAGGATCTCTTTCCTGTGCCACAGCAGCTGTGACATTTATTTTTATTGGTGAAGTTTTGTAAACCTGACCGTTATATTCTATTGCTGCTTGTTTTATGACAAGGCTTCCTTTTTGGTTTGGTAATAAAAAATAAGAATAAATTTTTTCAAATGAACTTCTTCCATTGATCCATGACTGGCTTACTTGTTGGCTTGGTCCTGCCACAATTCTGAAACCATCAAATGAAGGCTGAACAAAGTTATCGCCATCAACGTTCATAATGAAGTCAATTCGAAGTCTTTCGTTTAGACCAAGTGTAGTTTTACTTACTCTGGCTTCAAATTGAACTTGAGCCATAAGCCCTTGGAAACTTAATAGTAATAGAATTAAATATCTTTTCATTACCTGTATTTCAGTTTTTGTTTAACTGTTTAATTGCTTTTGATTGTTTATTTGCTTAATTGAATGTTTATTTAATATTATTTATCAAAGAAACAGTTAAACAAATAGAAGAGTAACCTTAAAAATTACCAGTCTTTTTCAGTCTTTTTAGGAGCTCCTTTTACTTTTTGGGCATTTACTTTATCTTGAATTTTCTTTTCCTCATTATTTACAGCATCTAGAAGATTTTGTAAACGTTCTTTTGATATACCGCCTGGCACTGGTTTTGGCTCACCCTTATTGTCATCTTTTTTAGGATTTCCTTTGTCATCTTTTCCATCTTTTTTATCCTTATTAGGATCGCCCTTGTCATCTTTTTTATCTTTGTCTTTATCTCCTTTGTCGTCCTTTTTATCTTTATCGCCGTCTTTTTTGTCGTCTTTTTTATCCTTGTCCTTGTCTTTCTTTTTGTCTTTGTTTTTATCTTCTTTAGGAGGGTTTTCTTTTAGCATTTTCTTTGCCAATGCATAGTTGTAACGGGTTTCATCATCTGAAGGATTGTTGCGTAATGCATTCTTATAGGCTTCGACTGCTTGTCCATAATCTTTTTCTTTCATGAAAACATTTCCAAGGTTATGAAAAGCTTTATGTTTTTGAGATGGTGTTTTGGCAATTTTTAAGGCTTTTGCGTAGGCAAATTTAGCTTCGCTCGCTTGATTTTGCTTATAAATAGCATTTCCTAAGTTATAAGGCGCAACGGTACGATTTGGAAATTTAGATTGCGAAATTCTATAATTAGCTTCGGCATCTACAAATTTATTCTGTGTATATTCTTCATTAGCTTTTGGCAACGCTTTATCCTTTTCTTGAGCTGAAATAGTCAAAGAAAGCGTCAATAAAATATATAGAAGTAAATTTTTCATTCTAATTTTTTTGTTTTTTTGTTTCAAAAGATAGTAACTGTTCTGAAACAATTATTTTTTCTCGTTAAATAAATTCAACTCTTTTACCCAGTTTGTTTTTCTTTCCAATAAGAACAGATCAATGAACAATAAAACAAAAGCAATACCAATTAACCATTGGAATTGTGATTGAAAATCGGCCATTTGTGTAGCTTCAAACTCTGTTTTTTGGATATTGTCTAAAGCATTTTTCACATAATCTAAAACCTCTTTAGTGTTTCCACCATAAATATAGCCTCCTTTGGTTGCTTTTGCAATAGCTTTTAAACCTTCTTGATTTAATTTTGTTATAACTATTTCGTTATTATTATCTTTCTGAAAGCTCTGGATTACACCATTTTTTTTCAACGGAATTGTAGCTCCTTTTTCAGTTCCAATACCAATGGTAATGATTTTCATTCCTAGCTTATTGGCTTCTTCAGCTGCGGCTTCGGCACCTTCAGAATGGTCTTCTCCATCAGAGATTAGTATCAGTAGTTTGCTTGTTTTGCTTTTTTCGTCAAAATAAGTTGCTGATAGTCTTATGGCTTCGTCAAGAGATGTTCCTTGTGATGAAACCATATCAGGACTCATACTTTGTAAGAACATTTTAGCTACGCTATAATCGGTTGTAATTGGCAAAACAGGGAACGCACTTCCCGCATAGGCAACAATTCCTATTCGGTCATTTCCTAATTGGTTGACAATTTGGGAAACTAGTTGTTTGCTTTTTTCTAAACGGCTTGGAGCTACATCTTCTGCAAGCATACTCTTAGAAACGTCTACGGCAAACACAATATCGATCCCTTCTCGTTTTACGGTTTCCATTTTTGTTCCAATTTTCGGATTAACCAATCCTAAAATCAATGCTGCTAAAGCTAAAAGGATAACTCCCAACTTTAAAAAGGGTTTAAAAACCGAATGCTCTGGAGTTAGTTTTTTCACTAATTCCAAATCTCCAAATTCGCGTTGCTTTTTTCTTTTCCAATACATATTGAAAAGGAAAATGCAAACCAAGATTGGAAGCAATATAAGAAGGTATAAATATTTTTTTTCGTCTAATTCCATTTTCTAATTCTAGTTTTCAGTTTCTAGTTTCAGCTCCCAGTTATTTACTGTGACTGTAATTTAACACTGAAATATTATATAAAGCTTCTGTAAACAGTATTTCTTAATCCAACTTCCAATAATAACAATAAACCTGCAAATATTACAAAAGGGCGGAATTTTTCATCGTAATCATAAAATTTTAATTCTTCGATTTCGGTTGTTTCCAGCTTATTAATTTCATTATAAATAGAGGCTAGCTTTTCATTACTTGTAGCTCTAAAATATTTACCTCCCGTTTTGTTTGCGATAGTTTTCATCATTTGCTCATCAATTTCTACCTTCATCATTCTAAATAAAAATTGACCATTAGGAGCAATTGCATATGGGAACTCGGCCATTCCATTGGTTCCAATTCCAATTGTATATACTTTAATTCCGTATTGTTTTGCTATATCTGCTGCGGTATCAGGTTCGATAAATCCAGCATTATTAACACCATCGGTCATTAATATAATTACCTTACTCTTGGCCTTGCTATCTTTAAGCCTATTTACAGCAGTTGCCAATCCCATTCCTATTCCTGTTCCATCAACTAAAACATTATCGTATTTTATGCTTTTAATTGCTTCTAGAATAATTGCTTTGTCGCTAGTTACAGGGATTTTTGTATAAGCTTCAGATGCGTATAAAACGATTCCAATTCTGTCGTTTGGTCTTTCGTTTACAAACTCAGCAGCTAGTTTTTTAAGCGCTTGCATACGATCTGGTTTTAAATCTCTCGCAAGCATACTTCCAGAAACGTCTATTGACATTACGATATCTATTCCTTTTGTCGTTTTCGTTTTGTTGCTCACATCTACTGTTCTAGGCCTTGCTAGTGCAATTATCAAAGAGCTTAGTGCTAAAATTCTAAATATGCCTAAGAAAGGTTTTAGTTTTGCTAATAATGATTCGGAAGATTTAAAACCTTGCAATGAACTCATTTTTAATGTTGCCGATTGCTGATTTCTTTTCCAAAATAACCAAGCAATTGCAATGGGAATCAAAAGAAACAACCAGAAAAACTCAGGGTTTAAAAAAGTTATTTTATCCATTAATTAGTTACTTTTTTTAGTTCTACAGAGTTTAATATGCGGTCTGCAATATCATTTGCATAACTATCTCCCTCTTCATGAAAAATCATTATTTGTTGTAATCCGCCTTCTTGACTAAATAGAAGAATTTCGTAATACATTTTGCTACTTGACTTTGTACCTTTGTCTATAATAGAGAAAGTTCCATATCCCTTAATTCCACGAATTCCTTCTTTAGTTTCAAAATCTTCTTCTTTTACAATCATATTTCGAGCTCCTTGTGCTTCGATAGTTTTGATAGTAACTTCTAATGATTTAGATAAATCAATTTGAGTTTCTTGTTTGTATTTTAAAGTAGAAATCATCAATGAGAAATTATCAACTAGGCTTCCATATCCAAAAGACTGCATCTCTTTAATTAGTGCCAAGCCTTCTTTAGGTAAAGTTTTGGTTAAATCCATTCGTTTTAAAACCTTAGGCGTTTCTATTATTATGCCTGGATTTCCATACTCACTTTTCACCCATTCCCCTTCTAATAATTCTTTAGATGGGTGTCCGATGATATTATCTTTTACATAAGTAAAACCTTTTGTAGCGATAAAATAGCTAGTAACAAGAATAATCAAAAATAAAACAGTAGCTACGGATAAAGCAATACGTTTGTTGCGTTTTTTTAGTAATTGAAGTTTTATTTGTTTTTGTCTCTGAGCTTCGTTTAACAAAGTATCTTCTTCAACGGTCACTTCCACAGGAATTGCATTGTCAAGAGTAAGGATTACTTTTTGTATTTTATTTCGGTCTTCGGTAATTTCAAAATCTAATGGTTTAGATTTTGCAAATTTCACCAAATCGGCTTGTTTTAATACGCGTTCTAAGTTCTCAACAGTTTCTGGAGTTAGTGTCATTTTCTTTTTTAAAGAAGCGGCTCTAATACCTTGAATCAACTCTGAGGTAGTGCTTTCCATTGCAGGAATTTCTATTGCTTCTTCAATATAATTTCTAGCAATATCTGTTAATTCACTATAATAAGCTTTGACTTCACCTTTTTGCCAAAGTTCTTTTTTCTCCAATGTATTAAGTAAGCTAGTTGCTTTCTCGATAGGAGTTTTGTAAACTTCTTCTTCTATCTTTTTCTGTTGTCTTTTTTTGATAAACCAATATACTAAAGCACCAATTACTAGAATTAAAACGAGAGCCAAGAGGTATTTCCACCAATCGCCAATTTGATTTTCAACTTTAGTTATGTCTTTAATATCATACATTTTTTGTTGCAATGTATCTACTTTCACATTTGCAACTTCTACTCGAATAGAATCAGATAGATATGGTTTTTTATCGATAAGGATTTGAACGCTTGGAATGGTATATTTTCCAGAGTCAAATTGAGTTAAACCATATTTTTTAATCAATTCATAACGGTCGTCTTTTTTGACTGTATCAATTGGATACGATTTGATTACCTCAAGAGGTCCGATATTTTTAAGTTTAGGAAAAACAACTTTCGACTTAGAATCGACAGAAGTTTTAATTGTTAACTTAAACTCAGCTCCAATTTTGTTTTTAGTAGTATCTATGCTGGTCTCAATTTGTTTTTGTTGCCCAAAAACAGTTGCCGATAGCAAGAATAAAAATATGTAAAGTTTTAATTTCATTTGATTTTTTTGATTCAGATAGTGATTTTTGATTGAAGATTAACGATTTTTGATTTCAGATTTTCTATCCGATAATAAATTCATATATCTTTTCTTCAAATTCTAATCTTTCATTCTTTATAAATTATTTTTTGATGTTTTTATGCTTGAAACAAAGATTGAAATTAATTCATTAACCTCTGTTTTTAGCTTTTGTTACATTTCCTAAATCTAATGACAAATTTGCTTTTTCTATTATTTTTAAACAAACGAAAGTTTCTCTTAGCTCTTTGAGACAAATTCCCATTTTATGAATAAAATCTTTTTTACTCTCTGCGCTTTGGGCTTCTCCATAATTTAAAGCTGGAGATGTTCCAGAACGAATTATTTGACCAGATAGATGATTGCCAGCATAATTTTTTTCAAACTTACTTGCGACAATTATTATAGTTGCTACAAAATCAATCAATCTATTTTCTAATTCTTGCTTATTCATTTTTTAACCCTTCTTAAATCAAAAATCTTTATCTCGATTTAAAATAGCCTAATAATTTGGTTACATAACTTTCATCCACACGAGTATTTACAACACCTGCACCCGATTTGCTAAAAGTTTCTTTAAAATAAGCTACTTTGCTATGGTAGTGTTTCTCGTAATTAGCTCGTATTGATTTGGAACCGGTATTGATTAATTGTGTTTTACCAGTTTCAGCATCAAGCATTGAAACCATTCCGATATTTGGTATTTTTTCTTCTCGAATATCATATACCCGAACACCAGTAATATCATGTTTTTTGGATGCAATTTTCAAAGTATGCTCATAATCATCAGACATGAAATCTGAGATTACAAAAACGATGGCTTTCTTTTTTTGTGTACCCGATAAAAATTTTAATGCCTGGGCAATATCGGTTTTATGACTTTTAGGTTCAAATTCGATTAATTCACGTATGATACGTAATACGTGTGATCTTCCTTTTTTAGGTGGAATATATAATTCGATTATATCCGAAAATAAAATCAAACCAATTTTGTCATTATTTTGGGTTGCCGAAAAAGCCATTGTTGCAGCAATTTCTGTTACAATATCTTTTTTAAACTGACTTTTTGAACCAAAATTTTCAGAACCGGAAATATCCACCATAAGAACCATGGTAAGTTCGCGCTCTTCTTCAAAAACTTTTACGTGAGCTTCATTATAACGTGCCGTTACATTCCAATCAATAGCACGTATATCATCACCATATTGGTATTGACGTACTTCACTAAAAGTCATTCCTCGTCCTTTAAATGAAGAATGGTACTCTCCCGAAAAGATATGATTACTCAATCTTTTGGTTTTTATTTCAATTTTCCGTACTTTTTTTAACAGGTCTTTTGTATCCATTTTATTTGTTTAAAGTTTAAAAGTTTCAGGTTTCAGGTTAGTTATCCCAGCATGAAACTTGAAACGCTAAACAAATTTTTAAGGTACCTCAATTTCGTTTACAATTTTATTAATGATGTCTACAGAAGTTATGTTTTCTGCTTCTGCTTCGTAAGTAATACCCACTCTATGACGTAATACATCATGTACAACTGCACGAACATCTTCTGGTATTACATATCCACGACGTTTAATAAAAGCATAACATTTTGCAGCATTGGCTAAGTTGATACTTCCACGAGGAGATGCTCCAAAACTGATAAGTGGTTTTAAGTCGGCCAATTTATATTTTTCAGGATAACGTGTTGCAAAAACAATATCTAGAATATACTTCTCTATTTTTTCATCCATATAAACTTCACGAACAGCTTCTTGTGCGCGTAAAATTTGATCTACAGAAACAACAGCATTTACTTTTTCATAACTTCCTTTTAAATTCTGGCGAATTACTAAGCGCTCTTCATCCATTTTAGGATAGTCAATTACAGTTTTAAGCATAAAACGATCGACTTGCGCTTCTGGAAGTTGATATGTTCCTTCTTGTTCAACAGGGTTTTGAGTTGCAAGTACTAAAAATGGACGATCTAGTTTAAAAGTAGTATCACCAATAGTAACTTGTTTTTCTTGCATCGCCTCCAAAAGTGCCGATTGAACTTTGGCTGGAGCACGGTTAATCTCATCGGCAAGGACGAAATTAGCGAAAATTGGGCCTTTCTTGATAGAAAATTCATTTGCTTTAATGTTGTAAATCATCGTACCAACAACATCGGCAGGTAATAAGTCAGGTGTAAATTGGATACGGCTGAATGAACCTTGTACTGCTTGTGAAAGGGTATTTATTGCAAGTGTCTTTGCTAATCCAGGAACTCCTTCTAACAAAATATGACCTTGACCTAGAAGTCCAATTAATAAACGTTCGACCATATGTTTCTGACCCACAATAACTTTGTTCATTTCCATTGTGAGAAGGTCTATGAAAGCACTTTCTCTTTCAATTTTTTCATTGATCGCTCTAATGTCTAAAGTCGTTGTATTTTCTTCCATATAAATATTTTTAAAACCTTGAATTTAATGCCTTACTTTTGAGAGTGCAAATTGAATATTTTTTGAGAAGTAAGATGTTAAAGAATGGTTAAAACTTCAGGCAAGGCGCTAATTTTAAGGACGAATTGTGATTCTATTTTTAAGAACTTTGATGATTATGCTTTAGAAAGCAAGATTTATTACTACAAATAATGTTATATTACCATGAGCAAAACACTATTATCGCCTATAATCGTGGGCACTATGAATTGGGGAGTTTGGGATAAAAATCTAACTCCAAAAGAAATGGAAAACCTTATCCAGATTTGTCTAGAGAATAAAATAACCACCTTTGATCATGCTGATATTTACGGTTCATATACTACCGAGGCTGATTTTGGAAAAGCATTCGCAGCAAGTAAAATTTCAAGAGAGAAATTACAACTGATTTCTAAATGTGGAATTCAGATGATCGCGGAAAACAGAAAAAACACAATTAAGCATTATGACTATTCGAAAGAATATATTATCTGGTCTGTAGAAAATTCTTTGAAGAAATTAAAAACAGATTATTTAGATGTTTTTTTATTACATCGACCTAGTCCCTTAATGCAAGCTGATGAAATTGCTGAAGCTATTGAAAAACTTAAAACAGAAGGGAAAATTATTGATTTTGGATTGTCGAATTTTACAACATCGCAGACAGAATTAATTCGCCAAAAAATTGATGTTAGTTATAACCAAGTACAATTTTCGGCTACAAATTATGAGCCGATGGTTGATGGAAGTTTTGATTATATGCAAATGCACGGGATTCGCCCAATGTCATGGAATCCATTGGGGACTATTTTTAGAGAAGATAACAAGCAAACAAGAAGATTGAAAAAACTATTAGCAACATTAGTTTCAAAATATAGTTTAGGTTCGGATACTATTTTGCTAAGTTGGATTTTAAGCCATCCAGCAAAAGCTATTCCTATTGCCGGAACAGTTAACGTTGCAAGAATTCAAGCTTTAATGAAAGCAGTAGAATTACAATTAGAAAAAGAAGATTGGTTTGCTATCTGGACAGAAAGTATGGGTGATGATGTGCCTTAAATTTTAGTTTATATTACTTGATTTACAGATGTTTTAAAATTAAAATAAACACATAGAAATATAGTTTCTAGGAATGCAATTAATATTTCTATGTGTTAACAATAAAGGAGAATGAAAAAAACAGCTTTGATAACTGGCGCTACAAGTGGTATAGGTAAAGCTACAGCGCAAATATTAGCAAAAAACAATTATAAAGTTATTCTTTGTGGAAGGAGGCAAGACCGATTAGCAGAGCTTGAGGCAGCACTTTCGGAATATACTGAAGTACACACATTGGCATTTGATGTTCGTGATAAGGAAGCTGTTCTAGAGCGTATAGGTTCTTTGCCAGAATCATTTTCTGTTATTGATGTTCTTATCAATAATGCAGGAAACGCGCATGGATTGGATCCGATTCAGACAGGTGATTTAGACGATTGGGATGCTATGATTGATATAAATGTAAAGGGACTTTTATATGTTTCTAAAGCGATTATACCGCAAATGAGCGCAAGGAAGTCGGGACATATTATTAATATTGGTTCAACAGCTGCAAAAGAAGTTTATCCTAATGGGAATGTGTATTGTGGTACAAAACATGCTGTTGATGCGATTAGTCAAGGAATGCGAATTGATCTAAATCCATTCGGAATTAGAGTAGGTGCAATTCATCCAGGAATGGTTGAGACCGAATTTAGTGAAGTGCGTTTTAAAGGTGATGCTGATAGAGCTTCAAATGTTTATAAAGGATTTACTCCCTTACAAGCAGAAGACATTGCTGATATTATTCATTTTGTGGTTTCAAGACCCTATCATGTAAATATTGCGGACTTGGTTGTTATGAGTACTGCTCAAGCTTCGTCAACAATAGTTAAAAGAGATTAATTAGTTTAGCTAGGTTTTTTAGCTAATTAGACTAATAGAAATTGTGAATATGATATTTATAATCAAACAATCCAATAATCGTACAATCTAATAATTTAAGAAGTCTAAAATATATGATAAATAAGCGCCTTTTAATAAAAAACCTGCTCGCGCATAATGATGAGAGTAGTTTTTATGATAAAAAAAGGCAATTAAATTTGCATTCTCGTGAAGGGAAAGCGAAGTTTTTAAAACATATTTGTGCGTTGTCTAATTCTAATCCAACAAATAATTCTTATATAGTTGTAGGGGTTGAGGATCAAGACAATGAAATTGTAGGAGACGATTTTTTTGACGATAGTCGAATTCAGAATCTAGTTAATGCTTTTCTTGAAAATCCACCAAAAATTCAATATGAAAATGTACCTTTTCCTAATCTCCCCAAAGATAAAGTGATAGGATTGGTTACAATCAAACCTAAAAGCAAAATATCATATTTCAAAAAAGGAATTCATACCATTGTTGCCAATAGTGTTTTTATTAGGCGAGGAAGTAATTCGGTTCCAGTTGAAGAAAGAGAAGTTGAGAAAAATTATCAGAATACCGAAACAGTAATCGGGATCGAAAATAATTCACGTAATAGTATAGGGTATACTCTAGATGGAGTAATCGATTTTATGAATTTTAGACATAAGGATATGTCGCCAAAGTATAAAGTTTTTAAGGAATTATTTGTGATTTGTTGGGCAGGAGTTCCGAATAAATCTCGTGATAAAACATTTTTATCTCGAGTGGATATCGAACTGATAAATGAGCAAATTAAGTTGTTTTACTCAGCTCAGGACGTGGTTACGATTACTTATAATGATGATACTTTTACTATTCTAGAATATGTTCCGTTGGGATTAAATGACAAAACAAGTTATTATCCGTTGGAGCAACAAACAATTCATTTTTTTGAAAATGGCTACTATAAAATTGATAGAGAAATACTTTTTCAGCCGCCAGAATTTAATAGAAAAATGCTGTTTCATATATACAATTCCAATATTGCATTACTTGTCAAAGTACAAAAAGGACTTGTATTGTCTAATCGGGAAATGATAGATTTAGAGAATTTACCTTCTACTTTTATGATCTGCTACCTCAATGGATTTGAAGATGCTAAGCAAAAATTAATTGATGCTAAGCTTCTTTTAAAACCATTTACACAAGTGTATTTATCTTTTAAAGAAGCTTTACGAATCTTACGAAAGATGAAATATGATGTGCAGTGAGAAAGGCACTAAGGTTTCCTTCGTAGGAGGATAACGCTATGTTTCGCAAAGATACACTACAGTGTGTCTTTATTAGAGGTTCTAAGGTTTAATTGCCTCCAGTTTTAACTGGAGGAGATAATTAAGGTTGTTTTGGCTTTAGCTAAATTATTTTCGTTTTCAAGAATTATTTAAATACTAAATAATCATTTACTTTATCATAAGGCAATAGCAATTCTTTTGGACCATCTGCATACGAAGCAGCTTCATAAGAGTTGTAATAAAGTAGTAATCCTTCTTTTGTATAAAAAATATTTAAAGGCAGATTAAATTTTTCATTTTCAAACATTAAACCTGTTGCATTAATACTTCCGGTGACAGGAATTTTATATTTTGCTCTGAATTGTTTTTCTGCAAAGACTTTAAAATCCTTTTCGTTTACAAATAATTTTTTGTTTGTAATTGTTTTTCCAGTTTTAGGATTAAACAATAAAGAACGGTATCCTTGATATCCATGAGCACCTCCTGTAAAGGTATAATGATTGATTTTTATATTTATAATACTATCAGACTGGTATTCTATATTGCCTTCAATTTTGGCTTCCCAACCGAATTTATCATCAGGAAATTTTTTGTGCATTTCTTCATACGAGCCAATAAAGGAAGTCGTTAAGTCATTGTAGTCAGTTGATTCAAATGGTTTTTCTCCAAAATAAACGATTTCTTTTAGAACTGAAAATACTTTTTTGTTGATGCTATCTGCTACAATAGGAGGATTCTGAGCAATAGGTATTTTTAAGCTAATTTGTGGGCAATTGCTTTTACATGGTAAAGTTGATTTCTTTTCAAACGTTTGTTCTTTGAACGAAAGTTCTTTAGTACAACTTGTTAAAATAAAAAGGGTTACGAATAAAAAAGTATAATGTCTCATCTTTAAAATGTTAATTAATTACAAAGGTATTAACTTGTGTCTTGATTAAAATAAATTAAAGGGTAAATTTGTAAAACATTTTAGAGTTACAAAAATATAAAGATATGAAATTCAATACTAAAGTTATACACGGTGGACAGCATCATGATCCAAGCACAGGAGCAGTAATGCCTCCAGTGTATCAAACATCAACATTTATACAAACAAGCCCAGGACAGCCTCTTGGAGATTATGAATATAGTAGAGCATCAAATCCTACTAGATCAGCTCTTGAAAATGCATTGGCTAGTATTGAAAATGGAACACGTGGATTGGCTTTTTCATCAGGATTAGCGGCGACTGATTGTGTTTTACGTTCATTTAAGGCAGGAGATGAAATTATTGCCATGGATGATTTATACGGAGGAACATATCGTATGTTTACTCGTATTTATAAAGATTCAGGAATAAAATTCCATTTTGTAGATATGAATGATATCGCAAAGTTTAAATCTTTAATAAACGAAAATACTAAGTTGGTTTGGGTAGAAACACCAACAAATCCGTTAATGAAATTGGCAGATATTCAGGAAATTGCCAAAATCACTAAAGAGAAAAAAATATTATTTGCAGTAGATAATACTTTTGCAACACCATATTTACAAAAGCCTCTTGATCTAGGAGCAGATATTGTAATGCACTCTGCAACAAAATACTTAGGAGGACATTCAGATGTTATAGCAGGAGCTTTAATTGTAAAAGATGAAGCTTTGGGAGAGCAATTACATTTTCAACAATTTGCTACAGGAGCAACTCTGGGACCAATGGATAGTTTCTTGGTTTTAAGAGGAATTAAGACACTTCATTTACGTGTGCAAAGACATTGTGAGAATGGAGAAAAAGTGGTTGAGTTTTTAAGTAATCATCCTAAAATAGGAACAGTTTATTATCCAGGTTTGCCTAATCACCCATTTCATGAAATTGCCAAAAAACAAATGAAAGCTTTTGGGGGGATGGTTTCTTTTACTTTTGCTTCAGGTAAAAAAGAAGATTCGATTGACTTTTTAGAAAAATTAAAAGTATTTACTTTAGCAGAATCTTTAGGAGGAGTAGAATCTTTGGCAAATCACCCAGCTTTAATGACTCACGCTTCAATCCCTGCAGATAAGAGAAAAGAAGTTGGTATTACTGATGATTTAGTTCGATTAAGCGTTGGAATCGAGGATGCAGAAGATTTAATTGCCGATTTGAAACAGGCTTTAGAATAATAAAAATAGGCTACAAATACAAAACCCCCAATATTTATAAATGTTGGGGGTTTTGTTTTATATAAAACTGGTTTTAAAGATCTAAATAATATACATATCCAAAATTAAACCAGATCTGATTGTCGTTGGATTTGTTTTCTTTATAAATATTCTTGTTTGGATTTAATCCATCAATCCAATCGGAGTTGTAATATTGGAATCTTGCCTCGAATAATAAATCATGTAAAGGAGCTAGTTTATAATGTACTCCAGCTCCATAAGTAACCGATAGAACAGTTCCGCTTTGGTTAGAAAACCCATATTGATGTCCATCTGAAGGGGTTAAGTATTTTGGGAAAGTAGTTGCAGTATTTCCTAAAGGACCTAATGTTGAGCTTACTTTGGTACTGTAATAGCTGAATTGAGCACCGATGCTTATATAAGGACTAAATCCGCCAACGGTATTTTCATAAGCGTGTATTCTCATGAATGGAGAATATTCTAATTGAAAACCAATATTGGCTAAGGTTGATTTACCACTCATGGCCTTAAGTTGTTTAACACCAATGCTATTAGGGTTACCGTTTACAGTTGCTCCGAAATGTTCTAAATTCGTTTTGTTGAATGAAATTTCAGAACGAACTTTAAAGTGTTCATTTAGATAATTTTCGCGTCTAGAATTGTATGAAAAGTTTAAAAAATGTACAAGCCCAATACCGAATCCCGTGTTTCCAACATTAGTTGAGGCATTATCTCTTTGTCCATAATCTGATCTGAATGAAATAGGTCCAGCGATAATACCGATTTCATGTGCTAGTCTCGATTGTGCATTTGAATTGTGTGAAAAAATAAACGAAATTAATAATGATATTATTGTGTTTTTGAACATTAGGTTTAATTTTCTTATCATCACAAAGATATAAATATCTCTAGTATATCATTAAAAATTAAAAAAAATATAATTAGTAAGGAGTATGTCTTTTTTGCTTTGAAACTATAACGTTTTCGTACAAGGCATTGCGTTAAAAATATGTATTTTTAAAAATATGTATTAATAATATAATTCTGCTTACAAATTGTGAAATAGTATCTCACATTTCTTTATTAGGCGTATATTTGTGCAAAATAACAAAAGACCACTATTATGTGAGTTTTTTGTTGTTTGGTTGAGTAAATAATAAGATTAATTTATTTGATAAATTTTTTATAAAATGAAACAAAAAATAAATGAATTTATGGCTCTTGTAGAGTCAAAAAATCCAAATGAACCTGAATTCATTCAAGCAGTTAGAGAATTTGCTGAAACAGTAATTCCATTCATTGCAGATCAAAAAAAATATGATGGTAAGAATTTACTTCTTAGAATTGCAGAGCCAGAGCGTTCTATAATTTTTAGAGTGCCATGGGTTGATGATAAAGGAGAAATTGTAGTTAATAGAGGATTTAGAATTCAGATGAATTCAGCAATCGGACCATATAAAGGTGGAATTAGATTTCATCATACAGTGAATTTATCAGTTTTAAAGTTTTTGGCTTTTGAACAAGTTTTCAAAAACAGTTTAACAACACTTCCTATGGGAGGTGGAAAAGGTGGGGCTGATTTTGATCCTGAAGGAAAATCTGATGGAGAAATTATGCGTTTCTGCCAGTCATTTATGACAGAATTATGTCGTCATATTGGACCAGATCTAGACGTTCCAGCTGGAGATATTGGTGTTGGAGCTAGAGAAATTGGATACTTATTTGGTCAATACAAAAGAATCAAAAATGAGTTTACAGGAGTTTTAACTGGTAAAGGAATTGCTTATGGTGGTTCATTAATCAGACCAGAAGCTACTGGATACGGTGTTGTATATTTTACAGATCAAATGTTACGTACTATCGGACATGAGATTAAAGGAAAAAGAGTTGCGATTTCAGGTTTTGGAAACGTTGCTTGGGGAGTAGCATTGAAGATAAATGAATTAGGTGGAAAATTGGTGACAATTTCTGGTCCTGATGGATATATTTACGATGAAGACGGGATTTCTGGAGAGAAAATCGAGCATATGGTAGAAATGAGAGCTAGCGGAAATAACAGAGCAGAAATGTATGTTGAAAAATATCCAAATGCTCAATTCCATAAAGGAAAAAGCCCATGGGAAGTAAAAGTAGATATTGCTATTCCTTGTGCTACTCAAAATGAATTGAACGAAGAAGATGCTAAGAAATTAATTGCAAATGGAGTTTTATGTGTTACAGAAGCTGCAAATATGCCATGTACGCTTGATGCGATTAAACAATTTGTAGGTAAGAAAGTTCTTTTTGCTCCAGGAAAAGCTGCAAATGCTGGTGGAGTTGCCGCATCTGGATTAGAAATGACACAAAATTCAATTCGTTTGAACTGGACTAGTGAAGAAGTAGATCTTAGACTAAAAGATATAATGGTAGGAATCCACAATCAATGTAAGAAATATGGCATTGGTGAAGATGGTTACGTAAATTATGTAAAAGGTGCTAATATTGCGGGATTTGTAAAAGTAGCAGATGCTATGCTTGCTCAAGGAGTAGTATAGTTTTTATAATACAATTAAAATGCCTCCATTCGAGTTTCGAATCGGAGGCGTTTTTTATTTATATCATAACGAAATCCAAATACTCTCGTTTGTATTATATTTGTGAAACCAATTGTTAGGTATAAATAATGGAAAAAAAGATTCTTTACGGTTTGGTTTTGTTGCTAATGCAATTTGGTTTTGCACAAAATAAACTCTTATGGCAAGGGTATTTTTCATATAATCATATTAAAGATGTCTCAGATTCACCTGTGGCAATTTATGCAGCAACAGATAACGCATTGTTTTCTAAAAATGCGATAACAAATGTTATTAAGACTGTAAATACTGTAGATGGTCTTTCAGGACAAACTATTTCATCTTTATATCATAGTGAGTTATTTCGTAAAACACTTATTGGATATGAAAATGGATTGATGACAGTTATTAATGAAGCTGATGGAAGTATCGTAAAAGTGGTTGATATCATTAATAAACAACTTCCCACGAACCTTAAAAAAATCAATCATTTTGTAGAACACGACGGAATAGTTTATGTTTCGTGTGATTTTGGAATAGTTCAGTTTAATTTGAAGACATTACAATTTGGAGATACTTATTTTATTGGAGATAATGGAGCGCAGATTAATGTAAGACAAGCTACAATTTATAACGGATTTATTTATGCAGCTACCAATAGCGGTATTAGGAGAGCTAGTATCACAAATGCTAATTTAGTCGATTATAATCAGTGGGCTGTTGCTGCTGGAGGAGATTGGTCAAGTATAGAAACAAACGATACAAAACTTATAGCAATTAATACGTCGGGTTATATTAATAATTATGACTCAGTTTCAGGTGCTTTTGTTGGCTTTATGTCACTTCCAGAATCAGCTAAGGATATGAGAGCTAAAAATCATAATTTATTTATAACTACAACAAGTACCGTTTATATATATGACAATCAAATGATTTTACTGCGCCAAATAAAAAATAGTGATGTGGCGACAACAATGCTAAGTTTTACTTGTGCAACTGCTGTAGGAGATAAGATATACATTGGTACGAATGAAAATGGACTTTATGTTTCTAAACTTTTAGGAACTTCATTTTTTGAGAATGTTATGCCAATTGGGCCATCACGGAATGATATCTTTGCTATTAATGTTACACCAAATGTGCTTTGGGCGGTTTATGGAAATTATAATTCGTCTTATAATCCATATCCTTTAGCTAGTTATGGAATTAGTAAATTCAATACTACTGGATGGTTGAACATACCATACGAAAAAGTGCTTCAAGCTAAATCAATGACAAGGGTTATTGTTAATCCTAATAATGAAAATCAAGTGTATGCAAGTTCGTTTTTTTCGGGATTATTAAAAATAGAAAATGATACCCCTTCGATTTTATACAATCAAGCGAATAGTGGATTGGAAAGCCTTACTTTTTTAGGACCTGGTTATATAGATGTTAGGATAAATGGAACTACTTTTGATAAATCAGGAAATTTATGGGTTACGAATAGTTTAATAAAAAATGGACTAAAGGTTTTAAGAACCAATGGACAGTGGCAAACATTCCCTATTAGTACGGCTCTTATTAAACCTGAAGATACAAGTTTTAGTACTATGGTTATTGATAATAATAGTACAAAATGGATCGGTACAAATAGAGATGGCGTAATTGGTTTTAACGAAAGTACAAATACAGTCAAAAAAATGACAGAAGGGTTGGATGTGGGGAATCTGCCGGCAATAGACGTAAGGGCAGTTGCTGTGGATGCTAAAAATCAGCTTTGGATTGGCACAACAAAAGGGCTTCGCGTTTTGAGTAATGTAAATAACTTTCAAACAGAAAATCAATTAAAATCTAACCCAATCATTATCATGGATGATGGTTTGGCTCAGGAATTACTTTATGAACAATTTATTACTGCAATTGTCGTTGATGGGGCCAATAATAAATGGATTGGAACTGCAGATTCTGGAGTGTTTTTAGTTTCACCAAACGGACAGGAAACCAAATATCATTTTACTATAAATAATTCGCCATTACCGAGTAACCAAATCAACGATATTGGAATAAACAGTGTTACAGGAGAAGTTTATATAGCAACAAACAAAGGAATGATTTCGTTTAAAGGAATTGCAACCCAAGCGAATGAAGATTTGAATAGCGTATACGTATATCCAAATCCTGTGCGTCCCGAATTTTCCGGAACAGTAAAAATTGTAGGATTACTTGATAAAGCAAATATTAAAATTACAGATATTGAAGGTAATCTGGTGTATGAAACAACTTCTGAAGGAGGAACAATCGAATGGGATACAACAGCTTTTGGGAAATATAGAGTAGCTTCTGGTGTATATATGATTATTATTTCGGCACAAGATGGAGGTGAAACCAAAGTTAAAAAAGTGATGATTATACGATAGCAAACAGTGTTCAGTAGTCAGTTTTAAATCTAATAAGTCCAACAGCTCAAGAAGTCTAAATAATCCAATTCCCGATAGTTATCGGGACTAATTAATCCAATTTTGCAAGTTAAAACCAAAGCAATTGTCATTTCGGCTATAAAATTCCAAGAAAAAAGCTTGATTGCCAAGTGTTTTACCCTTTCGCATGGATTGAAGACTTATTTTGTTAGAGATGCTTTTTCAACTCGTAAATCTAGTCAAAAAATCGCTTATTTCCAGCCGTTAACTATTCTTGAGATTGAAGCAGTACATAAAAATAAAGGTACATTAGAAAACTTCAAGGAAATAAAAATAGGAATTCCTTTTCAAACCATTCATACTGACATTGTAAAAAGTACAATTGTAATGTTTCTGTCAGAGATTTTGCATTACTCTATTCAGGAAGAAGAAAAGAATGAATCTCTTTTTGTTTTCTTAGAAACTGCTTTGTTTTGGTTGGATCAACATGATGAAATTACTAATTTTCATCTGATCTTGATGCTAGAAACCACTAAATATTTAGGCTTTTATCCTGATGTTTCGGATGCTGATCTGCCATTTTTCGAAATGAACGAAGGTGTCTTTACTCTTTTTCATGGTCTAAGTGCATTAACAGAGCATGAAACTAATTTATTTAAGAAGCTCATTGACTTAAAGTTTGATAACGATCAAAAAGTATTCCATGTTATTGAACGACAACTCCTTTTGAAAATCTTGATAGACTATTATAGCTTTCATTTGGATGGTTTTAAAAGGCCTAAATCACTAGAAGTTTTGAAAGAAATATTTTCTTAAAACCGAATCCTATTTTATATATTTGCGCTGTTGTTTTTGTAAAATTTTGAAGATTCCAATCTTTTATAATCAATTTCAAGAACATTATTTATTCTTAACTATAAAATTTTAAAAAAAACTAACATGAAGAAAATTACTTTTTCGATTATTCTACTTTTATTAGTGAGTATTTCGGCTTTTTCCCAAAGGAAATATGACGAAATAATCAATACAGACAATGCTGTACAGGACATGGTACAGAATGAAATTACAGGGATTGTAGTTTTTAAAGAAGGCGGAACTGTAAAAGGTTTAGACCCAGAAACGAAACAAATAGTTTGGACATTGACCAAAGATGATTTTGGGGCTATTTCTGCAGGAGATATTTTAAGTGATCCTGATTTCGGAAAAGTTTTTAAGGACAAAAGTGCTTTAACCAGCGTTGGGGGTAGTCCATATGTTGAGGCTTATATTAATAGTAAATATATAATCATTAATACCGATACAGGTAAGATTGTATACAACTCTTCTAAAGAGTCTTTTTGGGTAACTCAATCAGATTTTATTCCTGAAACAGATGAGTATTTGCTTACTTTGAAAAAAGACGGAGATATGGCAATTGCTTTATTAGATATGAAAACAGGAGAGTTAAAATGGAATACAACTGTAGATAAAGCAAAATCATTATTTAGTTTTTCACTAAAAGAGTCTGCAAACACGAATAAAGCAACGGTACACGGATCAGTAATTTATTATTTATTGTACGGGAAACTGTATTCATTTGACAGAAATTCAGGGAAATTAAAATGGAAAGCCGAAGAGGATTATTCAAGATTCTTTTTGACTCAAAATGATAAAAATATTGTAGTAGTAAACAGTAAAGGTTTGTTTGCAGCCAAAGAATATTTAAATGTTTTGAATACAGAAAACGGGAAAAGTATCTGGAAAGAATCTATTAAAACAAAACGTGTTGTTTATTTAGAAGACTGGGGTACAAAATTGTTAATTGCTCATTATAGTGGTTTTAACTTTTTTGATTTAACTACAGGAGAAAAAGTTTGGAAAAAAGACGCTCGTGGAGATGGATTGAAAAGAGTAATCCCAATAGATCAAGATTTCTTATATGTCGCAGAGAATGAAATGATGTTGATCAACAAAGACGGAGAAAAACTTTGGAAAAAATTTATTGAAATTTCAGATGACAAAGAAGATCCAATTTATTACTTAGGAAAAGTAGGTGAAAAAGTAATGTATCTTACTGGAACTTACGGTAATATGGTTGATTATAAAACTGGAGTTAAACTTTGGAAACGTAACATTGGTTTTGATAAAAAACGTCCAGTTTTGCCAACTTATGACGAAGCTACAAATTCGTACTTAGTATATAATGACGGAAAGTTATACAAATTTGATCCAAGTATTAAGGATAAACCAGAGCCATTTGCTAAAGTAAAAATCAAAAAAGAAAAAGAATTAAATAGTATCGAATTATTTCCTTGGGGAGTTGTGCTTTCAGGACCAGTTGAGGTAATGGGAGTTAATATGGATGGAACTATAAAATACCACCTTACTTATACACAGCCTGGTGAAGGAACAAGACGTTTGCTTAAAAGCGCTGCAATTGCAGGAAGTATTGGTTTAGGAGTTGGCTCGGCAGTAAGTGCCGTACAAGCTTCTGAGTTAACAATGACCTATCGTGATTCTAGCGGGAATATGAGATCTACTGTTATTAAAGAAGAAGATAAATCAAAAATGAATCAGGCTAAGAATATGGCAGGGGCTTCTGCTGCTCTTGGTATCGTAGCGGCTAAATTTAATTCTCGTTTTAATGCAATGAAACAAAACAGAGATTTTTCTTATATTTTCGCAAAGGCAGATAGTGGAGAAAAAGTTTTAGTAAAAGTTAGTAAAGTAAATGGGGTAGAAGTTGATAAAATTATTTTCAATAACACAAAACCAGTTTATGAAGTAGATCCTGCGACACAAAATATTTTTTATGTGTCTGATAAATCTATTCAAATTTTTAATAAGAAATAAAAATCTTAAAGCCATCAGGATTTACTACTGATGGCTTTTTTTTTGCCTATGAAAAATATAGTATTCTTAGCTGCTTTGCTTGTAATTGGTTCAATTCAGGCACAAGAAAAAATAAGTTCAAAAAAAAAGAAATTTTACATACCTGTAATTAAATATTCGGAATTTCCTGTTCTTGATAATGTGTTAACACAAACCACTTTTTATCAAATGGATAAACAGTTAATACAAGAAGAGCCTATATTGAAGAAAAATTACTTTAATATAGAAGGATTTATAAAAGATCCTGTAAACGGAAAACTGAAAATTTATTTAACCGTTGAACTACCACAATATAAGGCAACAAAAATCGACAGTACATTTGATAAAAAGAATGGCTGGATGTTTCAGGCTTTTTCTAATTATAGTGTAAAGATAAAAATGGAAGCTAAATGTGCTGATAAACTTCTGTTAACCCAAGATTTTAATACTGTAGAATCCTATTTACTTGCATTTGGCTCTAAAAAAGACAATTTGCGAGCTGCTATAGAAATGAATAATAAAAAAATTGTAGAAGCAGAGAAAGACGGGAATTTTACTGTTGCAGAATTAGGATTAGATAGAGTAATTTACAGTTCTGTTGAATCCATACAAAGATATCTTAATTACAAATTAAGGTATAAAACAGGTGAGGATAAAATAAAGTTTGAATTTGTAACTTCTAAAGGACATTCTGAATACAATCAGATACTGGCATTTGAGAACGAAATTACAGCTCAAATAGCAAAAGTAACATTAGAAAAAGGATTAGATGAGAAATTGCTAACGCCACATTTGCAATATCTGGAAAGCTTATTGGTTAAATATCCGCCTTCACCCGCTAATGAAAACATACGATTTATTGTAACAAACAATTTAGCCGAAACTTATTTTTTACTTGAAAATAAAGAAAAAACGTTAATGTATGCTAATTTACTTATTGAGAATGACAAGCAAGATTCCAGAGGAGCTTCTATCGTTAAAAGCGTAAATAATGCTTATTTTGCTGATAAAAAAATAAGATGTCACACGACTCGTTTTGCAGATCTTAAAAAATTAGGTCTTAAAATTGCCGAAGAAAAAGAAGAGAAAAGACTAGCTTTTTTTGAAAAAATAGAGCAACAAGATGCGGCATGGGAAATCGAAAAATTGAACCGCGAAACATATTTAGAAAAGGCAAAAACGCAAAGGTTTAATTTGCTTGATTCTATACCGTATCAGCTAAACGCTAATTTATTGGCCAAGGTTGTGGATAATTTAGGCGGAAGTCAGGCTTTGAAAAAAATAGAAAAAGCACATTTTCTCTCTAAACTTTCTATAGAAGGAAATAACGTGCCTCAAACAGAAGAAAAATGGGCAACTACATCAAATTATCTTTTGAAGAAAAAAATGCCTGAAACCTATTATGAAATTATAAATGGAGCCGAAGCATGGAGTCATGATGATCGTGAAAGAGGTGTTAATGCAAAATGGGCAAAGTTATCAACTTATGATTATAGTAATTTATCTAAGAATGTTGATTTGATCAATTTTCTGACAGATTTAAGGCTTGATTTATGGAATAATTTTGAGGTTTTACAAGATGAAATGTATGAAGGAAGATTATGTTATCATCTAAATTATTTTGAGAAAACATTAAGTACAGGAAACAGAACAATTCCTAAAACAGATTATCATGTTTTTATTGACAAAGAGAATTTTAATATAGTTTCAACCGAAAAAACAGAATTTGACAATGGTAACAAAAGCTTTTTTGAAAGAAGACTTTATGGAGATTATCGTCCAGTAGCTGCATTAAATTCAGGAAAAATTCCTTATAAAATTAACTATGAAATCGAAGATTTTAATGGTGAAACACTTTATCAGGAAGTTCGTGAAAAAATAGAAATAAACCCAGTTTTTGGAAATAGAATTTTTATGAAAGAAGTCTATTTCGGAGGATTTAAATAGTCTTCAATTATTGTACAGAAAAAGAACTAGAATTGATTGGTTTCGGTATTATTGACTCAAAATATTGAGATTAATAGCAGAAACTAATCAATTCTTTTGTTTTTGTATTTATTGTCTCAACAAATGTTTGTGAAATTTCAATAAAGTGATGGACAATAATCCAAAATTCCTTACTTTCGCACCTCGTTTAAGAAAAGAATAAAATGAGCACAAAATTTACTGAATACAAAGGACTTGACTTGCCAACAGTAGCGTCAGAAGTACTTGATTTTTGGAAGAAAGAAAATATATTTGAAAAGAGTGTAACTACTCGCGAAGGTGCCGAGCCTTTCGTGTTTTTTGAAGGTCCCCCTTCAGCAAACGGATTGCCAGGAATTCACCACGTGATGGCACGTGCGATTAAAGATATTTTTTGCAGATATAAAACTCAAAAAGGTTTTCAGGTAAAAAGGAAAGCGGGTTGGGATACACACGGATTACCTGTAGAATTAGGTACCGAAAAAGAACTAGGAATCACAAAAGAAGATATTGGTAAAACAATTTCTATCGAAGAATATAACGAAGCGTGTAAAAAAACCGTAATGCGTTATACCGACGTATGGAATGACCTGACCGAAAAAATGGGATATTGGGTAGATATGGAAGATCCATATGTAACTTATAAACCAAAGTACATGGAGTCAGTTTGGTGGCTTTTAAAACAAATCTATGATAAAGGTTTGATGTATAAAGGTTATACTATACAACCATATTCTCCAAAAGCAGGAACAGGATTGTCTTCGCACGAAGTAAACCAACCTGGAAGTTATAGGGATGTTACCGACACAACAGTTGTAGCACAATTTAAAGCACTAAACGAGACATTACCAAGTTTTCTTCAAGGATTTGGTGATATTCACATTTTGGCTTGGACAACAACGCCTTGGACATTGCCATCGAATACTGCTTTGACCGTTGGGCCAAAAATTGATTACGTTCTGGTTAAAACATTCAATCAATACACGTTTGAACCAATCTGTGTTATTTTAGCTAAGAATTTAGTTGGAAAACAATTTAGTAAAGGTTTCTTCGAAAGTAATGATGTTGCAGATTTTGAAAATTTCAAAAGTGGAGATAAGAAGATTCCATATCAAATCTTAACCGAATCAAAAGGGATAGATTTAGTAGGTATTCTTTACGAACAATTGTTGCCATTTGTGCTACCATATCAAAACCCAGAGAATGCTTTTAGAGTAATTTCGGGAGATTTTGTAACTACCGAAGACGGAACAGGAATTGTACATACAGCACCTACATTTGGAGCAGATGATGCTAAAGTAGCCAAAGAAGCTAAGCCAGAAGTTCCGCCAATGTTAGTATTGGACGAAAATGGAAACCCAGTTCCTTTAGTTGATTTACAAGGAAAATTCACTTCGCATGTAGGTGAATATGCTGGTAAATATGTAAAAAATGAATATTATGACGAAGGTACAGCGCCAGAACGTTCTGTAGATGTTGAAATAGCGATTCGTCTTAAAGAAGAAAACAAAGCATTTAAGGTTGAGAAGTATGTGCACAGTTATCCACATAGCTGGAGAACAGATGAACCTTTATTATATTATCCTCTTGATTCTTGGTTTATAAAAATCACAGATGTAAGAGATAAAATGTTTGATCTTAACGAAACAATCAACTGGAAGCCAAAAGCAACAGGAGAAGGTCGTTTTGGAAATTGGTTGAAAAATGCTAACGATTGGAATTTATCGCGTTCACGTTATTGGGGAATACCATTACCAATTTGGAGAACAGAAGATAAACAAGAAGAAGTTCTTATTGGTTCAGTAGAAGAACTGTATAATGAAATCGAAAAATCAATAACAGCAGGTTTTCAAAAAGAAAATCCGTTCAAAGGTTTTGAAATCGGAAATATGAGCGAAAGCAATTACGATTTAATCGATTTACATAAAAACATAGTAGATAAGATTACTTTGGTTTCTGCAACAGGAAAACCAATGCAACGTGAAGCCGACTTAATTGATGTTTGGTTTGATTCTGGAGCGATGCCTTATGCACAATGGCATTATCCTTTCGAAAATAAAGATAAAATAGATGGAAATAAAGATTTTCCAGCCGATTTTATTGCCGAAGGAGTAGACCAAACACGTGGATGGTTTTATACATTACATGCAATTGGAACATTGGTTTTTGATAAAGTAGCCTATAAAAATGTTGTTTCAAACGGATTGGTTTTGGATAAAAATGGACAAAAAATGTCTAAACGTTTGGGGAATGCAACAGATCCATTTAAAACATTAGAAGAGTTTGGTCCAGATGCAACGCGTTGGTATATGATTTCGAATGCAAATCCTTGGGATAATTTGAAATTTGATATAGAAGGAATTGCTGAGGTTCGTCGTAAGTTCTTTGGAACATTATACAATACTTATTCATTCTTTTCATTGTATGCAAACATCGATGGATTTAAATATGCTGAAGCAGAAATTCCGTTAAACGAAAGACCAGAAATTGATCAATGGATTATTTCTGAGTTAAATACGCTTATCAAAGAGGTTGATGGTTTTTATGCTGATTATGAACCAACAAGAGCTGCTCGTGCAATTTCAGACTTTGTACAAGAGAATTTAAGCAATTGGTACGTTCGTTTGTGTCGTCGTCGTTTTTGGAAAGGAGAGTACGCACAGGATAAAATAGCGGCATATCAGACACTTTATACGTGTTTGTTAACAATAAGTAAACTAAGTGCTCCGATTGCTCCATTCTTTATGGATAAGCTTTACAGAGACTTAACAACTTCAACGCAGTCAGAAAATTACGGTAGTGTACATTTGGCAGAGTTTCCAAAATACGTTGAAAACTTTGTTAATAAAATGTTAGAGAGTAAAATGCAGAAGGCGCAAATTATCTCATCACTTGTTTTATCACTTCGTAAGAAAGAAATGATTAAGGTGCGTCAACCATTGCAAAAGGTAATGATACCAGTACTTGACGATAATCAGCGTAGTGAAATTGAGGCAGTTTCTGAGCTGGTAAAAGCAGAGGTTAATGTGAAAGAAATCGTTCTTTTAGATGATGCTTCGGGGATTCTGGTAAAGCAAATTAAGCCTAATTTTAAAGCATTGGGTCCACGATTTGGAAAAGATATGGGATTGATTTCCAAAGAGATACAGTCTTTTACTGCAGAACAAATTAGTCAGTTAGACAAGGAAGGTTCGTTAGGTGTTGTTATTGCTGGAAATAGTGTAACTTTATCATTAGAAGATGTCGAAATAACGTCACAAGATATCGAAGGTTGGTTGGTTGCAAATTCAAACGGAATAACAGTTGCGCTTGATATTACAATCACGGAAGAATTGAAAAATGAGGGTATCGCAAGAGAATTGGTAAATAGAATTCAAAATATCCGTAAAGATTCTGGATTCGAAGTAACCGATAAAATAAAGGTACAAATAAAAAGAAATGGTATATTAGAAAATGCGATTCTTAAAAACGAAGACTATATTAAGTCTGAGACATTAACATATAGCTTAGTTTTCTTAGACGAATTAGAAAGCGGCATAGAAATTGAGTTTGATGATATAAAAACAATGATATTAATTTCAAAATAAATACAAGATGGTAGATGAAATTACAAGATACTCTGACGCTGATCTAGCGGAATTTAAAGAGATCATTTTGGGTAAAATACAAAAAGCGCAAGCAGATTTAGACTTGATTAAAAGCGCTTATATGAATGATTTAAATAACGGTACAGATGACACATCTCCAACATTTAAAGCGTTTGAAGAAGGAAGCGAAACGATGTCCAAAGAAGCGAATTCACAGTTAGCTATTAGACAAGAAAAGTTTATTCGAGATTTAAAGAATGCGCTATTCCGTGTAGAAAATAAAACATACGGTGTGTGTAAAGTAACAGGGAAATTAATCGGGAAAGAAAGATTAAAAATTGTTCCTCACGCTACAATGAGTATTGAAGCTAAAAATTTGCAACGATAATTTTTAAATAAATCAAAGCGCTCCTAATTAAGGGGCGTTTTTTTTTGCAATAAATTTAAGAAGTAAGTTGATTTAAAAAAAGACTGTTAATTTGGGACTTTGAGATTTTTATTGGGATTAATCAATTTAATTAAAACTGTCTGCTGAAAGACAGTTTTAATTAAAGAAGATGTTATTGCTAAGCTAGATTTTTCTCTAACTCTAATTTGTGTTTTCTTAAAACAGCTCTTGTCATTCCTAGATTTGCTTTAGTTGAGTCTGCAGCAAGATAGATCATGAATTTTTTGTTTGGAGAAATATCGATAATGTGAATCTGATTAGAAAGTGTAATCAAAATATCTTCGATGTCCTGGTTTAGATTTAAAGCTTTTACGGCACTCAATTTTGCTTTTACTACTTCGAGGTTATAAGCAGCTGCCAGTTCAGGGTCAAAGCCTGGGTCTATTGTTAAGTTTCCAAAGCTTAATCCTGATTCAATTTCGGTTACAGCTACAGCTATAAAGCCATTTACATTGGTTTTCATGTCATTTAAAAACACATTTAAGAAGTCATTACTCATAATTTTCGGGGGTTTATTGGTTATTAATTATTTTAAAAGGCTGTTACTGCTAAGTTTAGTCGCTAGTTCATCAATATTTCGTAAAAACAATCCGAGATTGCTCCCGTCATTAGAGAAAACAATAACACTGTGAGAATTGTTTATTTTATTCATTACTACTACACCACCATCGGTAGTTTTAAGGTATAATTGTTTTAGTAATCCCTTAGCTAAGTCAGTTAGGAATTTGTCGCTCATAGATAGGATAGCATCGCTCATTGCGGCAATACTATCACTATAATCTAAATGTTGGGAGGTTATTAATTTTCCTTTTACACCAGATATTAGGGCTGATGATGATTTCGTCTGAATTAAAAACTCATTTAGGATAATTGTGATTTCATTCATTGTGTAGGGTTTTGGAAAGTTGTTAAAAAATAATTGATAAAGCGAATTTAATTAAAAAAATATAATTTTTTCATGTGCTATATCGTTAATTTGTTTAATAAATAAATTTTTTTTATGTATTATTGTATGCGAATATAAAAACAAGTAATTTTTAATTTAATATAAAAAGTTATGACTAAAGTATTGAAATTTAGAGATGTGAAGTCCGATGTTGATAATAGAATGAAGGATTTTGAAAAAATAAGAATTAAGCTTAATGTTGCTCGTGCTAAAAGTACGCAGAGTGATAATATTAAATCCAGTGAAGGTAAAAAAGAAACGAAAGGATTGTTTGATTCAATCTCTAGTTTTTTTTATGAAGGATCAAAACCTGTTAGATATAATGGAAGGAAATAGAGAACATTTTGTTACGAAATAATTAACGCTCCATTGGGAGCGTTTTTTTTGATTTAATTGTTACTTTTGCGCCAATAAAAAATTACAAAATGTCACTACGAAAAGCGTATTTACTTATTTTCATTATTTTACTTATCGATCAGGTTTCTAAAATTTACATTAAAACAAACTTTGTTCTAAGTGAAGAGGTAGAGGTTTTTAAATGGTTTAAGATTCTTTTTATAGAAAATGAAGGAATGGCTTGGGGAACAAAAATTCCAGGTGAATACGGAAAATTGATTTTGACAGTGTTTAGGATTTTTGCTGTTTTTGGTATTGGATATTGGTTATATGATTCTATAAAAAAACAAGCTTCGACGTATTTAATTGTTGCTATTTCTTTAATTATGGCAGGAGCAGCTGGGAATATTATAGATTCAGTTTTTTATGGAATAATTTTCGATGATAGTTATAATAACTTAGCTACATTGTTTGCTCCGCAACATTACGGAACATTATTTCATGGTAAGGTGGTTGATATGTTGTATTTTCCTATTTGGGAAGGAAATATACCAACATGGTTACCAATATGGGGCGGAGAATCATTTAAATTTTTTAATGCAATTTTTAATTTTGCCGATATGGCGATTTCTACAGGAGTTGGAATCTTAATTGTTTTTAATAAAAAAGCATTTAACAAGCACTAACAATTTTACTACATAGAATTTTAGTTTTTTACGACCGATAGTTCTCGGGATGTTTTACTTTTACAGTACGAAAAACTAAAAAATGCAAAGACCCTCCTTTTCTATATATGACGCATCTGCGGGTTCTGGGAAAACATACACTTTAGTTAAAGAATATCTTAAAATTATTCTTTCAGCTCCCAAAAATGATGCTTATCGTAATATTCTCGCGATTACATTTACCAATAAAGCGGTGCATGAAATGAAAAGCCGTATTGTGGGTAGTTTGTCTGAATTTGCGAAAGAGGAACCATCTGCGAAAGCAATTGATTTGATGCAGGACTTAGCTCGGGAAACAGGTCTTTCGATTATTGAATTAAAAACTAAATCACAGAATATCATCAAGCATATTATTCATAATTATGCAGCTTTTGATATTTCTACAATCGATAAATTTACTCATAAAGTTATCCGTGCTTTTGCGCATGATTTAAATTTGCCTATGACTTTTGAGGTGACTTTGGACACCGAAAATTTGCTTATAGAGGCAGTTGATGCTATTATTGCTCAAGCAGGTCAAGATGAAACTTTAACCAAGTTGTTGATTGATTTTACGATGGAAAAAACCGATGATGATAAAAGTTGGGATGTTTCTCGTGAAATTCTTGAAACGGGAAGATTGATCTTAAATGAGAACAATCGAAATGAGATTATACATTTTCATGATAAATCAATTGGGGAGTTTGTTGAAATAAAAAAGAAACTAACGGTTTTGTGTAAAGACCTAGATGAAGAGAATGCAACTTTTGCTGTAAATGCACTTTTGTTAATTGAAAAAAATGGAATTGATTTAAAATCTTTTTCGAGAGGAACATTTCCAAATCATCTAGAAAGTATTAGAGATGGGAAATTTAATCCCAAGAATAAAACATTTCATGAGTTTGATGATATTGCGATAAATAAAACGGCCAAAGACAGGGTTTTAATTGAGAATATTATCCCAGAATTACTTCAGATTCTGGATAAGGTTTATAAGAATTTTGAGAAGCGAGATTTTTACAAAGCTTTTCTTAAAAACATCACGCCGCTTTCGTTATTGAATACAGTGAGTAACGAGTTGGAGAAGATTCAAAAAGAGCAAAATGTTTTGTCGATTTCTGAATTTAATGCAATTATTCATCGTGAAATCCAAAATCAACCAGCGCCTTTTATTTATGAGCGTTTGGGAGAAAGATACCGTCATTTTTTTATTGATGAGTTTCAGGATACGTCTGAAATGCAATGGCAGAATTTGATTCCATTAATTGACAATGCGCTTTCTGGTCAGGATGATTTTGGGGTAAAGGGTACACTTATGATTGTTGGAGATCCTAAGCAGTCAATATATCGTTGGAGAGGTGGAAAAGCAGAACAGTTTATTGAGTTGAGCAAAGATTTAAATCCATTTAATAATCCAGATAAAACAATAACACATTTAGATACTAATTATAGAAGTTATAGTGAGGTTATTGAATTTAATAATGGCTTTTTTAAATTAATTTCTTCAGAATTTGAAAATGCTGATTATAAAGATTTGTATGAAAATCATAGTTATCAAAAAACTAATGCCAAGAAAGGGGGATATGTAAATATTTCATTTCTTCCGGTAGTAGATAAAAGTGATCAAATTGAGGATGAGGCAGTACTGGAGAAAACAGATTTGTATGTCTTGGCGACATTAAATACAATTCAAAAAGTGCTACGTGAGGGATTTGAGTATAAAGACATTGTTGTTCTGACCCGTAAAAGAAGTCAGGGCATTGCTGTTGCGAATTATTTAACGGAGCAGAATATCCCCTTATTGTCTTCGGAGACATTAATGATCCAGAATGCAACAGAAGTCCGATTGATTATTCATTTATTAAAATATTTGAATAATAATGCAGATTTAGAAGCAAAAGCTAATTTTTTGCATTTTATGGCTAAGAATGCAGATGTTAAAATGCCAATTCATGATTTTATTGCTGAAGGAATGGCAGAAAGAGATGAAATTTCTTTTGAAAAATGGTTAGAGAAATTTGATGTTTTGCTATCATTTGAAAGTATTCGAAAAAAATCACTATATGAATCTGTAGAGACTATTATTTCAAAATTTGTACGTCTAGAATATAATAACGCGTATGTGCAATATTTTCTTGATATAGTTCTGGAACGTGATATTAGGAATCAAGCAGGTATTTCAGATTTTTTAAGTTATTGGGATAAGAATTCAGAAAAATTCAGTATTCCATCTCCAGAAGGGAATAATGCGGTTCGTATCATGACTATTCATAAATCGAAAGGATTAGAGTTTCCAGTTGTTATTATGCCTTTTGCGGAAGAAGATTATAGTCGGAAACCAAAAGATAAGTTGTGGTTGAATGCAGAGGAAGAAGATTTTGGGTTGCCAAAAGTATTAATAGATAATAGCAGTGCTGTAGCGGGATTTGGAGAAGACGCTGCAGTTGTGTTTAATTTAAAGAAACAAGAAGAATTGCTTGATAATGTAAACGTTTTATATGTTGCATTGACTCGGGCAGAAGAGCAATTATATGTGATTTCTCAAGAGATAAAACCTAGAAAAGACGGTGATTTTCCAGGTAATATGGCATCTTTTTTTATAAAATATTTAATTGACCTAGGGGTTTATGATGAAAATAAGTTGGAATATGAGTTTGGGAATTCGGCTAAATTATCTTCAGGTGAGAAACATTCTTCGTCTGCCAAAACAATTCCATTAGTTTCGGAGGTTTTAAATCCTAAGAGTATTAAAATTGCTCAACGCGAAGCCTTAATGTGGGGGACACATCAACAAGAAGCTATATCTTATGGAAATGTGATCCATGAAATATTAGCTTTTGTAAAATATAAATCAGATATTGATTTGGCAGTTGTAAAAGCATTAGAGGATGGCTTGATTACTTTTGATCAAAAAGATATTGTTTTAAAGACGATTCAGGAAATTGTAAATCATTCAGAGATTAACATTTGTTTTGAAGTTGGGAATAGGGTTTTAAATGAAGAAACTATAATTCAAAAAGAAGGGAAAGTATTAAAACCAGATAGAGTAGTTATAACTCCTAATGGAGAGGCTTATCTTTTGGATTATAAAACGGGTTTAAGCAATCCAAAATATAAACAACAAGTAGAAGAATATCAGTTTGCAATTGAGAATATGGGCTTTAAAGTGTTAAAAAAGGCCTTGGTGTATATAGGAACCGATATCGTTGTAGTAAATTTGTGAAAAAATTAATCAGACGTTAAAGAATAGAATCAGGCTAACTTGTTAAAATTTAACATATTAAATAAATAAAAATGTACGGAAAAATTAAAGAGCATTTGCAGAATGAATTGCAAACTATTGAAGAAAACGGAATTTTTAAAAAAGAACGAATAATAACTTCTGCTCAGGATGCTGAAATAACAATCTCGACAGGAGAGAAGGTTTTGAATTTTTGTGCTAATAATTATTTAGGGCTGTCTTCGCATCCAGAAGTGGTTCAGGCTGCAAAAGACGCGATGGATACTCATGGTTTCGGAATGTCGTCTGTGCGTTTTATATGTGGGACACAAGATATTCATAAAACATTAGAGAAAAAGATTGCTGATTTTTATGGAACAGAAGATACTATTTTATATGCTGCAGCCTTTGATGCTAATGGGGGTGTTTTTGAGCCTTTATTGGGTGAGAATGATGCAATTATTTCGGATAGTTTAAATCATGCCTCAATTATTGATGGAGTTCGCTTGTGTAAAGCAGCTCGTTATCGTTATGAGAATAGTAATATGGAGGATTTAGAGCAACAGCTAATAAAAGCGAATGAAGCTGGAGCTCGTTTTAAATTGATTGTTACTGATGGAGTATTCTCTATGGATGGACTTGTAGCTCCATTGGATAAAATATGTGACTTGGCAGATAAATACGATGCTATGGTTATGGTTGATGAATGTCATGCAGCTGGGTTTATTGGAGCAACAGGAAAAGGAACTCTTGAGGCAAAAGGAGTAATGGGTAGAGTTGATATCATTACTGGAACTCTTGGTAAAGCCTTAGGTGGTGCTATGGGCGGGTATACTACAGCTAAAAAAGAAATTGTAGAATTACTGCGTCAAAGATCAAGACCATATTTATTTTCAAATTCATTAGCGCCAGCAATTGTAGGTGCGTCTATTAAAGTATTTGAACTTCTTGAAAAAGATACAGTATTAAGAGATAGATTAGAGTGGAATACTAATTATTTTAAAGAAGGTTTAAAGAAAGCTGGATTTGATATAATAGATGGAGACTCAGCTATCGTTCCGGTTATGTTATATGATGCGAAATTATCGCAAAACATGGCAAATGAGCTTTTAAAGGAGGGTATTTATGTAATAGGATTCTTCTTTCCAGTAGTTCCTAAGGAAAAAGCAAGGATAAGAGTGCAATTGTCTGCTGCGCATACTAAGGAGCATCTAGACAGAGCTTTAGAGGCTTTTATTAAGGTTGGTAAAATGTTAAAAGTTGTATAATTCCCATTTTTAACATTTCTTATTGTATTTTTTTAACATTTCATTTTGTAGTTAAAAATTTACGCGTTACTTTTGTCTATAATTAACTAAATTGTAATTAAATAAATTAAG
Organism: Flavobacterium sp. ALJ2; assembly: GCF_015594725.1. Classification (GTDB taxonomy): domain Bacteria; phylum Bacteroidota; class Bacteroidia; order Flavobacteriales; family Flavobacteriaceae; genus Flavobacterium. The sequence continues at coordinate 104,326 of NZ_JADNRC010000004.1, forward strand.
TATGAAACATCTTAACAAACTTTTAGTTGCTGTGATGATGGTGATGGGGTTAGGTTCTCACGCACAAGACAGTAACAACCCATGGGCTATCTCTTTTGGAGTTAATGCCGTTGACACTAAAACAAGTGCTGGTGGAGGACATAACTGGGCAGATCAACATTTCTCTCAGGCTTTCGCAGCAAAAGACAACTGGAACATTCTTCCTTCAGTATCGTACATCAGTGTATCTAGATACGTTGGTAGTAATTTCTCTGTAGGATTACAAGGTTCTGTGAATAAAATTGATAAATACGTAACATTTGCTCCAGGTGCTCCTGGTCATGATTCACGTGGTTATGTAGTTTCTAACCCTGGAGATTTAATGTATTATGGTATTGATGCTACACTTAGATATAGCTTCATGTCATTGATTAATTCTAAAGTAATCGATCCTTCGTTAAGCGTTGGTGGAGGTTATACTTTCTTCGGAGATAGCAGTTTTGGTACTGTTAATCCAGGTGCAGGTTTAACTTTTTGGTTCACTGAATCAATTGGTTTGTCTTTAGCTACTACTTATAAAAAATCTTTTGGAGATAGAGAAGATAAATTTGGTACGCCAGATGCTCCATCTCATTTCCAACATTCAGCAGGTCTTACTTTCAAATTTGGAGGTAAAGATACAGACGGAGATGGTATCTACGATAAAGATGATGCATGTCCAGAGGTTGCTGGTTTAAAACAATTCAACGGATGTCCTGATACTGACGGTGATGGTATCGTTGATGCAAGTGATGCTTGTCCAACTGAATTTGGTTTAGCTGCTTTAAACGGTTGTCCTGATAAAGATGGTGATGGTGTTGCTGATAAAGATGATGCTTGTCCAGATACATTTGGTTTAGCTGCTTTAAAAGGTTGTCCTGATACTGACGGAGACGGAATTGCTGATAAAGATGACAAATGTCCTACTGTAGCAGGTCCTAAAGAAAATGGTGGATGTCCTTGGCCAGACGCTGATAAAGATGGTGTTCTTGACAAAGATGATGATTGTCCTACTGTAGCTGGTCCAGCTAGTAACAGAGGTTGTCCAGAAGTAACTACTGCTGTATTAGATGATCTTAAAGTTCAAGCTAGAGCAGTATTCTTTGACACTGGAAAAGCGACTTTCAAAAAAGGTGATGCTGCTACTCCAGCTAGATTAGATGCTATTAGAGAAATTCTTAAAGCTTATCCAAATGCTAAATTTAGCATAGAAGGACATACTGATAGTACAGGTTCTGCTAAGATTAACAACAAACTATCTGAAGATAGAGCTAATGCTGTAATGAACGCATTAATCGAAAGAGGTGTTAGTCCAGAAAACTTAACTTCTAAAGGATTTGGTCCATCTCAACCAGTAGCAAGTAACAAAACTGCTAAAGGTAGAGCTGAAAACAGAAGAACTGAAATCAGACACATAGGTTCTAAATACGAAGGTAAATTGTAATTTACTTTTCTAAATAATTTTAAAAAGCCATTCTTAATTGAATGGCTTTTTTTATTTTTATACAATGACAGAGATTTATTTTTTAGATAATATTGCAAAGGTTATAATTGAAGGCTATTCAGATAAATTGGCAGAGACGACAATAGTTTTGCCAAATAAGAGAGCTAAAATTTTTCTTGTTGAGGCTTTAAAAAAACAAATTCAGAATACAGTTATTAGCCCAAAGATAATTAGTATAGAAGACTTTATTCAAGATATAGCTTCTGTACGTTCAATCGATTCGATAGAATTGTTGTTTGAGTTTTATGAAGTGTATCTGTCTATTACTGAGAAAAAGAATCAACAGTCTTTTGAATTGTTTGCTAACTGGGCTAAAACACTATTACAAGATTTTAATGAGATTGATAGGTATTTGTTAGATCCGTCACATGTCCTTTCTTATCTTAAAGATATTGAGGATATCAAAAAATGGGGAATTGAGGTTGAAAACAAAACACAACTATTAGAAAATTATATAGATTTCTGGAAATTACTTCCTAATTATTATGAATCTTTATATAACCATTTGTTGAATAAGCAAATAGGTTATCAGGGATTAATTTATAGAGAAGCTGTAAATAATATAAATCATTTTACTTATTCAGTTCCAGATCAACATTTTGTTTTTGCTGGATTTAATGCTTTAAATGCTGCTGAAGAAAAAATAATTCAACATTTAATTGCTTCTGATCAGGCTAAAATATATTGGGATATTGATAAGACATTCCTAAATGATCCTTATCATGATGCTGGATTGTTTGTTAGACGATTTAAACAAGACTGGAAACATTATAAGGCAAATTCTTTTGAGTGGATATTTGATGATTTTTCACACTCTAAAAACATACAAGTTATTGGAACTCCAAAAACAATTGGTCAAGCCAAAATAACGGGAAGTATTATTGAAGAAATTATCACGAATAATCCAGATTCATCACTGGATAAAGTGGCTGTAGTATTGGGTGATGAAAATATGCTAGTTCCTCTTTTATATGCTTTGCCATCTACAGTTGGTGCTTTAAATATTACAATGGGATATTCAAGTAAGAATAATCCAACCCAAATTTTAATTGCCAAATTGTTTAAAATGCATACTAATGCATTGTCTAGAAATAGTACCTCTTACGTTTTTTATTACAAAGATGTTTTGGATATTTTGACACACCCTTTGGTCGAGCCTTATGCAAATGTAAAGGAGTTAGTGAAAAAAATAAATCAAAACAATTATACTTTCATAGCTCATTCTAAAATTATTGAGCTCAATGAGTACCCTTCGGATTTGTTTCTGTTGCTTTTTCAAAAATGGGATTCAGGCTCAGTTGCTGTTCTTAATAACATTTCGACGCTTTTGCTTGTAATAAAAGAAAATTTAAGTAATGATATTGAAGAAGATAAAATTGCTAAAACCTTTGTTTTTGCCATTTTTAAGGTGATTAATAAGTTGATTAATTATTATTCTCAACATCAGCATATTGATAAAATAGAGACGCTTTATGCTATTTATAAACAAGTTATAGAGGTTGCTGAAGTTTCGTTTGAGGGAGAGCCTTTAAATGGGTTGCAGATAATGGGAGTTTTAGAGAGTCGTGTTTTGGATTTTGATACTGTTATTGTAACTTCTATGAACGAAGGTAAATTTCCGGCCGGAAAATCTATGAATTCATTTATTCCTTATGATGTGAAACGTGAATTAGGTTTGCCAACTTTTAAAGAAAAAGATGCGATTTATACGTTTCATTTCTATCATTTATTGCAACGTGCCAAGAATATTTACTTGCTTTATAATACCGAAAGCGAAGGGCTAGATGCTGGAGAGAGAAGCCGTTTTATAACACAGCTAGAGGTCGAGAAACAGCCAAATCACAATTTGACTCATGAAATTTATAATGCAGTTTTGCCTGAAATAGCATACGAGCCAATGGTTATTCCGAAATCGGAAGCTGTAATGATGCGTTTGAAAGAAATTGCAGTTGCAGGATTTTCGCCATCAGCATTAACCAGTTATATTCGAAATCCGATCCAGTTTTATTTTCAAAAAATATTGCGAATTCGTGAGGTCGAAGAAGTCGAAGAAAATATTGCTTTAAATACATTGGGGACAATTATTCATGAGACCTTGAAGGCACTTTATGAACCTTTTATTGGAAAATTTATCTCTGAAAATGATATTTTAAATTGTTTTAAATTATTAGATAATGAAGTTTTAAAGCAATTTAAGTTAGTTTATAAAGAAGGAGAGATTAAAAAAGGCCGTAATCTTTTGGCTTTTGAAGTTGCAAAACGGAATGTTTCAAATTTCTTAAAAGTAGAACTAGAATGTATTAAAGACGGTGATGCAATTAAAATACTTGCAATAGAAGAAACTTTTGAAAGAACATTAACACATCCAAGTTTGCCTTTTCCGGTTTTAATAAAAGGAAACGTAGATAGAATCGAGCAACGTAATGGTATTGTTAGAATTATTGATTATAAAACAGGTAAAGTAGATAAGGCTAATGTTGTTCTTAAAAACTGGAATGGACTTGTAACAGATATAAAAAATGATAAAATTATTCAGGTTTTAGCATACGCTTTTATGTATGAAAACAATGCAAAAGGATTGCCTGTTGAAGCTGGAATTATCTCTTTTAAGAATTTAAAATCTGGGTTTTTGCCTTTTGGATATAAAGAAGAAAAGGATGTTGATATGATTATTAATGATGAGATAATGAACAACTATTTGGAGCAAATTGTGTTGTTACTCAATGAAATATTAGATATTACAATTCCTTTTGAAGAGAAAATTTAATATAGCCTTTGCGTGTAATTATCTTAACACATAGAAACATAGGATTTATATTCTCAAAAAAGGCATTTCATTTATTTTAAATGTACATAGCTAGCTATGAGAAAGAAATGTATTTCTTTTTTTGTATTCTTTTTTACACATAAAACCCATGTTTCTATGTGTTAAATGAAATTTTACGACCTGAGCAAAACGTGCAGATGCAGTAATTACACGAATAGTTAATTATTATATTCCTTTAAAAAAATCCAATAAAACTGTAGTCAATTCTGTTTCGTTCTCGATAGAACTCATGTGACCATCAGGGAAAGTTATAAGGGATACATTTGTGTTTTCTATTTGTTGAATGCTTTCTTCGTAACTTAAAACAGGATCTTTTTCGCCTAAAATTAATAGCTTTGGATAAAGATTTGTATGTAAAATAATTCCTTTGTCTTTTCTTATTTTCATTCCTTCTAGAGAAGCAATTATTCCCTGAAGTGGAGTTTTTAAAGCTTCTTCTTTTACGAGTTCTATATTCACAGCAAGTCTTTCTCGGTTGTTTTCGCTAAATAAATTTCCAATAGCTAAACCTATAAATGCGGCATAGTTTTGCTTAACGGCTTTGATTGCTCTGGTTCGGTTTAGTTTTCGTTCAGCATTATCAGGTTTAGATGTAGAATTTAATAAAACCAAGCCTTGTACCTTTTCGGTATATAATTCGGCGAAAGCCAAAGTGACATAACCACCCATAGAATGCCCTACAAAAATAGCTTTCTTGATCTTAAGATGAGCTAACACTTCATTTACTACATCGGCATTGTCTTCCATGGTATGAACATAACCAAGGGGTTCTGTTTTTCCGTGACCTAATAAATCAATAGCAACAACACGGTAATTTTTAGAGAAAGTATCAATATAATGATTCCACATGGTTTTGTTTTCTAAGAAGCCATGAAGTAAAACGATAGTTGTACCTTTTCCTGTGTCTGAATAAGAAATATTGATGTTTTTGAAGAGGATAGTTTTCAATGAGATTAATTTATGTTGCAAAAATAGTAGTTTGTTATGTAAGGAAAAGCAAAACGGCTAACATTTCTGAAAGCCGTTTGTCTTTATTAATAAAATGAACTGAATTAAACGTTCATCAAGTTTTCTATTTCATCAGCTTCGATAGGGATATTACGCATTAAATTAAATGGTTCTCCGGTTTCCTGAATCACAACATTATCTTCTATTCGAATACCAAAACCTTCAGCAGGGATGTAAATTCCAGGTTCAACTGTAAAAACCATATTGGCTTTCATTGGTTCGTGTAATAATCCGTAATCATGTGTGTCTAATCCCATGTGGTGAGAAGTTCCGTGCATGAAATATTTTTTATATGCAGGCCAATCAGGGTTTTCATTCTGTACATCGGCTTTGTCAATTAGTTTTAAATCTAATAATTCTGACGTCATTATTTTTCCAACCTCTATATGGTATTGTTTCCAAAGTGTTCCAGGAGTAAGCATTTTTGTAGCTTCATCTTTCACACGTAAAACAGCATTGTAAACAGCTTTCTGGCGAGCGGTATAGGTACCCGAAACAGGAATTGTACGAGACATATCGCTAGAATAATTGGCATATTCGGCAGCAACATCTAACAAGATTAAATCTCCAGCTTTACATTGTTGGTTGTTTTCGATATAGTGTAAAACATTTGCATTATTTCCTGACGCAATAATAGGAGTGTAAGCAAAACCTTTAGAGCGATTGCGAATAAATTCGTGAATAAGCTCCGCTTCGATTTCGTATTCGGTTACATTTGGTTTTACAAAAGACAATAATCTTCGGAAACCTTTTTCGGTAATGTTACAAGCATGTTGAATCAAATCAATCTCTTCGCTTTCTTTTACCGAACGAATGCGTTGTAATATTGGGTTGCTTTTGGCAACCTGATGTGCAGGATATCTTTCTTTCCACCATTTTACAAAACGAGCTTCACGAGTTTCAGTTTCAACAGTTGCACGATAATGCTCATTAGTATTAATGTACATTGTGTCGGCATAAGTCATCATTTCGTTCAGGACTTTTTCAAAATCTTGTAGCCAATAAACGGTTTTGATTCCAGAAACTTCAAAGGCACGTTGTTTGGTTAGTTTTTCGCCTTCCCAAACAGCAATATGGTCATTGGTTTCTTTTAAAAATAAAATTTCACGTTGATTTTCGTATGGAGCATCTGGAAAAAGCAACAAGATGCTTTCTTCTTGATCTACTCCGCTTAAGTAAAAAATATCTCTATGTTGAGCAAAAGGTAATGTACTATCGGCGCTAACTGGGTAAATATCATTTGAATTAAAAACCGCTACACTATTAGGCTTCATTTGAGCTGTAAATTTTTCGCGATTTTTTATAAAAAGAGAGCTATTTATTTGATGATATTTCATATTAATTGTGTTTTATACTTTGAATACTCAAAAATACTAATTTTAGAAACACTAAAAAGGATTGGTTTGCTAAAATTTTCTTATTTGTTTGGGAATTTTTCCTCTCGCTTTTTCTCTCGCAGATTTAGGAGATTTTTTATTCCGCTATCACTTCATAAAAGCATAACGCCTCAAATGAAATTTGCGGAACTCAATTTTATGAGAAAATAATATAGTTATATAAAAATACAATTTTTCTGATGATTATTGATTTTTATAGTAGAATTGCGTAATTTTAACATGAAAAAATCCGAAGCAATTCGGCTTAATAAATAATAAAATGAATAAGTCAGATTTTGAATTAATTACGATTAAAGAAGTTAAAATAGAATATCCTTTTTTAGTAGAGCGAGAAGGATTCGATTATTTTGAAGAATGGGAAGATCAGGATTTCTTTCTTGTAGCACGACAAGAGGTAAATTATGATGGTAATTTCTATTTAGACCTTTATGAAGATAAAGAAAAAAAATGGCTTACAAATGTATTAAATCTACCGTTAAAAGGGATTGATACATTAAGAATTGAAGGCGTTTTAATAAATGGAAATTTCTCTACAAACGGAACTATAATAAATGCAGAAGGTGATTATGGACCCTACGTTTTTATTGCGGGTAATGTTAATTGCCAAAGCATGTTATTAGGTGGTTCATATGTTGAGATAAAAGGTAATGTTAGGGCTCAGGAAGTTATAATGACTTCTTATAATCACGGTAATTTTAAATGTGACGGTGTAATTGAAGCGCCAGTATTTATAGTCGAAGATCATTATACAACATTTGCTGAGCGTAAAAATGATTTGTTTTATTACAATGATAAGACTGACGATTTTGATGCTAAAAACGAATGTGAATATGATGAAGTTTCTGGTGAGGATATTATCTCAGCTGAATTGCGAAAACATCTTGATAACCCGTTAATAGAAACTTTTGAAGAATTAAAACGGGAACTAGAATTTGGAGAATTGATTTTAAAACAGAACAATCCTCCAGCTAAAAATTACGAATATTGGCACGATCGTGTTTTATCAAATTATAGAGATCTTAAATTGGTTCCGAAAGAATTTAAAACCGAGAAACTTTGTAATCTGGCATTAAATAGTACCTATCATGCTTTGTCATTTATTGATGAGAAATTAATAACTATTGAATTCTGCGATAAATTAGTTGTCAAAGATGGTTTTGCAATTCAAGTTATTCCGGATGAATTTATGACAAAAGAGCTTTGTTTTAAAGCTGCGGAAAATGGAACAATGTTAAGATTAATTCCAGAAGAATATTATTCTGAAGAATTGATTCTGTTAGTTTTTAAGAATGCAAAACATCAACCAGATATTAATGATGTTCCTTCGGAGTTTATTACTGAAAGTTTGCTCAAAGAATATGTAAAAATAAGCAAAGGATTATGGCTTGATAAGGCTTGTAAGGAAAATGGAATTGATAAATTATCTATTTTGAAACAAGTAATCGATTCAGGGATAGAGTATTTAGATACTGTTTTCGGTAATCATTTTAGTAAAGAAATAGTTGATTATGCTTTTTCTGTTTATGGCAGTGAAAACAAAGAGGAGTGGAGTAAATATGTTCAAAAATACAAGATCAAATTTGAGCGTTTGGGTTTATATGATCATTTTAAGGAATGACAGATGAGGAAATTCCTGTGAAATATTTAAATTATTTTATGAATAAAAAAACCAAGTTTTTTAAAAATGTATTAATACTTCAATTTATTCCTATTTTATTTCTTGGCATTTTGATTTTATCAAACTTTAGAGAGCAAAAAACACTTAAAATTAAAGGTCTTCATCCTTATGAATTTAATTATGGCTTTGCAGTTCCTTTGCTGATTTTTGGTATTGGTTTGGTTCTTTCGCTTTTGAGTTTGTTTTTAAAACAAGAAAATGATAGACAAGATGAGGCGGAAGGAGTGAAGGTAAAACGCAAACAAAATTTCTGGAAATTTGCATTTTATTGCAATGTTTTTTTCGTATGCGTTATTGCCATTTTTTCTGCAGTAATTTTTCGCGAAGATTCCATTGTTATAGATCAGCCAGTACTTTTTTATAGTTCAATAGTCTTAAGAGCTTCGCTTGTTGTTTTGATAAGTGTGGTAGTGGCTTCGTTCTTTTTAGCAACTGGAATTAATTGGAAAACAAACAAAATGCTCGCTGTGATTATTTTAATTTTCAGCTTTTTTATTATAGGTATTTCAATTTTCGGCGACGTTCTTTTTATGAAGAAATTCAATGATGCATCTGAAAGCTATAAAATGGCCAAAAGCGAAAAAATAATGCCGAGTGAAAGCGAAGAAGAGGTTGGAGATTATGATGGATATGTTAATTATGAGGAGAGTGAAGAAGGAGAAGAAAGTAACTCTGAAGAAAGTGAAGAAAACCAAGAAAGTGAATATGGACCAAGTGAAGAAGTAAAAAAACTACAGTCTCTGGTGTTGGATAAGTCAACAGTTGTTGATTCATGGAACGCAATGAGGGATGATTTTTTTGTAAAAAAAATCGGCACGTCAGCTGATTTGGTAGGACTTAGGATGTATGTGTATAGTGTTCTTGCAGGACAGACATATGACAATGATTATCGTGTGCTTAATCTTATTTCGCGTCTAAGAAACCGTCCCGTACAGCTTTATGATGGGCTTGAAAGTTATAAGTGGATTCTTTTTAGTACCGTTTCGAAAGAAACATATCGCAGTAATCAATTTGATCACGTTGTTGATGCGTTGCTGTTTACGTATCATGATGTAGGTGAAGATGCTGGAAAACTAAATAAAATTTATGAGATTATGCAAAACAATATAGATTCTGATGAAAACAATATTGGAAAATTTCTTCCGGAAATTAAAAAGGTTTGTTCTCCTTATGCAATAAAAAAGCTTAGTAAAAATGAAGGTTTTTATAAGTCCAATTCAGATATTGTGTGGTTTTACAGTTTTTGGGCAAGAAGAAGTAAGGAAGGTAATATAGATAAGGTTTATATGGTTTTGAGAGAAATACAAGAACATTATATTTAAATTTTAAAATGATAAAATCCTATAAAATAATTTTAACCGTTCAGTTTTTTGTATTAGCTGTGTTTGGTTTTGTTCTTTATACTGTAGAGTATGGTATTGCTTTTGCTGTTATTCCAAAATTGATTTTACTGTTAATAGGTTTCTTTTTTTTGATGACATTAGGGATTTCAATCTTCATCCAGCGTTTGATAGTTTCTGTTATCCAGTCTGATTTAGAGGTTGTAGATTTAGAAAACAGTAGTGAAGATAAATTCTGGCGCATTTCTTTTTTTACGAACTTGGTTTTTGGTGTGATAGTATTTTTGTTTTCTATTATTTGTGTGATACTGAATTTTGGAATAGGTATAAAAGGCTATTCTGGTTTCGGAATACGATTTTCTGTTTTTTTTGGAATTCTGTTTGTTGCAAGCTTAGTTGTAGGACTCTTTTTAAGGATAAAAGATTCGGTTAATGAAGTAAACGGACTTCTTGGTGGTTTAATGATACTTCTTTCGGCTCTTATTTTTGGAGGTTCTTTATTTTTTGGATTGAATCAGTTAGTTTCACCGCAGTATTCTTCAAGTGAAATAATTGAAGCTATTCCTTTTGTTCTAGAAGTAGATGAAACCGAAGTGTCCCAGGATAGTGCTTATGCAGTTATAGACACTACTGTTGTTGATAGTACAACTACATTTGGGCAGGACGAAGATATCACAGATGAGGAATTATCTGATGAGGAAGAGGATGATTATTACGGTTTTAAAAAAATGAAACCAACTGGTGTAAAATCAACAGGATTTTTTAAGGGATATTTTGATGGAAGTTATACTGATACTAAAATGCGAAATCTAATCCAGTATTTTTTGGCAGATTTCTTAAATTTAAAAAAAGGAGAATATTCTATCAGTATAAAAAATGTAATCGACACGGAATCCCAGATTGCTGAATATTCAGAAATAAAACATCTGGGTAAAGTATTAAGAGATGATGATGAGGCTCTTGCAAAATCATTTAAAAGTTACAGCCCTATTATTTATTCTTTGTTGTCTAAGAAAATTTACGTTGAATCTAATTTAAAACAGCTTGTAGATGTTTTGATCGTTAGCAGAGATGATATTTCTAGTACTGATGACGCCTCCAAAGTAATGGATAAGATTTATAACGCAATGATTTCTAGGTCAAAAAGAGAGTCTCCAATCGATTACTATCGTAAGATTGTACCTTATGTTTCCAATAGTACCTTAGCCTTAATGAAGAAAAAAGCCTATGCAATCGGAGGAAACAGTGATGAGGCTGCAACGATAATTGTTTATAGTTTTTGGGCTAGAAGATATCATGAAGGGAATGATACTGTAGTTTATGATATTTTGACGGAAATAAAAAAACACTACGATATAAGTGAATAAGAATTCTAGAATAAAAAAACCGAAGCTTAAAAGACTTCGGTTTTTAAATAATTTAATCAATCCATTTGTAGTAACGTGCGCCGATTAAAACAGGAATTTCTTTTTCAATTCGGTCTAAAATCCATTCGTTTTTAGGGGTTCTGATGCTTTGTTTTTGTTCTTTTTTGTGAAGTCTTTCGTAAGTGTCAAAATCGATTTCTACACTTTTGGTTAGGTTTTCAAAGAGTTTAATTTGGCTTATAGCCGATTGCCATTCGGGTTGAATTGTTCCTTCGAAAACTTTTGATTTAGAACCGCTTCCATAAGCAAGAAACCCGAATGTGGTTCCTGATATTTCTTTTTTAGTATCATAAAAATGAGCCAAAGTAGATAATAATCCCATAAAAATAGAGCCTGTATAAAGGTTTCCAATTAAAGAGGAAGCTAGTTCGGCTGGTTGCAATTTATCGTTTACAAATGTTTTGTATTCTTCGGATTTACTTATTTCCTTTAGTTTGTTTTGGTATTCTGATGTCGATTCCTCTCCTGAAATAATTTTGGATTCGCTGTCTAAAGCATAAATCTCGGATAACATTCTACGTCCTTGAAAAGAGTAAGGAAGGTGCATAATGATGCTATTCCAGTTCTTGTACAACGTTTCGTTAGTATTCTTTAGTTTCTTGAATGAAAAGTATGCGTTGCGAGTACGATCCATATAACACTGATTAGAGTATTGTCCGTCAAAAACGGGTTGATCTTTATGAATCTCAATCTCAGTTTCTAAATTATCAAACCAAGATTCGTTGTTTTTGTTTTGTGTAATTGTTTCTTTTGAGAGGCTTCTGTATGGTTTGAAAAAGTCAAAAACACCTTTTGTACTTGTTGCCCAATTTTCATCGAAAGCAATAATTCTAGGGTTTGAAGTTACTAACATTGCTAGTGCTCCAGCCCCTTGAGTATATTCTCCAGTTGAATTTAAATCGTATTTAGCAAAATCGGTCGTAACGACAATTGCTTTTTTTGTTGGATTTAGTTTAACGTAGTCAACGCAGTTTTGTAAAGCATCAACACCTCCGATACAGGCAAAAGTAAAATCGACAACATCACATTCTGATAAAGTATCTTCACCAAATTTTTGTTCCATTAGTGCGATTAAAAAAGAGCTTATAGGTTTTGAATTGTCTATTGCACTTTCGGTTCCGACATAAATTCGGCTTATTTCATTTAGGTTTATTTGGTTCTCAGTAATTAGTTTTGTTAGTGCATTTGCGCCAAAAACTACAGTATCTTGGTAAGTGTCTGGGAGGGTCATTTTGATTAAACCCAAGCCTTTTTCTAGTTTTTCGGGTTCAATATTTCTGGCTGTGGCCAAAGTTTTTATGGGCAAATGTATGTTGGCTACATCAAAAGAGATAGCGTCAATTCCTGTTTTCATTCTGGTTTTTTTGAGGCGATAAAGGTAAAATTTAGCTTTCAGACTTCGGTTGTTTTAAATAGATAAAATTCGGTTTTAGGGTGCTTTTGAGGAAAATAAATTAAAAGACTAAAAAAAATAGCAATTTGCTAATTACATAAAAAGCAAGAATTATATATGTCAAAATTCTTTTCAAACTTATTTTGTTCTTTTTAAATTAATTGCAAAGAAATCTGCGAAAATTCTTTAAAATCATTATAAATAACAACGAAATGGTTGTAGTTCATTAGTATTTAAGTTATTTTTGTATAATTTTTTAAAACAAACTATTAAACACTTATGGCACAATCTGCACTATTGAATGCTTCCATCTTAAAGAAAGTGGCTATGGCTCTTTCGGGAATATTCTTAATCACGTTTTTAGCGCTGCATGTTTCTTTAAATTTTATTTCTATAATCAGTGAAGATGTTTTTAATCAGGCTTCTCACTTTATGGGGTATAATCCGCTGATTCAATATGTAATGCAGCCAGTTTTGGCAATTGGAGTAATTTTCCATTTTGTAATGGGATTTATCTTGACTCTTCAAAATAGCGCTGCAAGACCAATTGCTTATGCAAAATACAATGGAGCTGCAAATGCTTCTTGGACTTCTAGAAATATGATTATTTCTGGATTGGTTATTTTGGCATTTTTAGGATTACATTTTTATGATTTTTGGATTCCAGAGGTTGCATATAAATATGTAGCAGGTACTGCACCTGACGCTACAAGATATTACGGAGAATTGGTTCATAAGTTTCATGACCCAATCCGTACAGGATTATATTGTATTTCTTTTGTGTTATTAGGATTCCACTTATGGCACGGATTCAGTTCTTCTCTTCAATCTATGGGAATGAACAACAAGTACTCTAGATCTTTAAGTAGATTCGGTTATGGATTTGCGGTAGTAGTACCAGCACTTTTCGTGATAATCGCATTATTTCATCATTTCAATAATTAATATAAATTATAATGGCATTAGATTCAAAAATTCCACACGGCCCAATATCGGACAAATGGACAGATTATAAAGATCATATTAATTTAGTAAACCCTGCTAACAAACGTAATTTAGATATTATTGTTGTTGGGACTGGTTTGGCTGGAGGTTCTGCAGCAGCGACTCTTGCTGAATTAGGGTATAACGTAAAAGCATTTTGTTTTCAGGATTCACCACGTCGTGCGCACTCAATTGCAGCACAAGGGGGAATTAATGCAGCAAAAAACTATCAAGGTGATGGGGATTCAGTTTTCCGTTTGTTTTATGATACTGTAAAAGGGGGTGACTACCGTGCGCGTGAAGCAAACGTTCATCGTCTTGCCGAAGTTTCGGCTAATATTATCGACCAATGTGTGGCTCAAGGAGTTCCTTTGGCTCGTGAATACGGTGGTTTATTGGATAATCGTTCTTTTGGAGGAACTTTGGTTTCTAGAACTTTTTATGCAAAAGGACAAACCGGACAACAATTATTATTAGGAGCATATTCTGCAATGAACCGCCAAATCGGTCGTGGAAAAATCAAAATGTACAACCGTCACGAAATGCTAGATTTAGTTATTGTTGACGGAAAAGCAAGAGGTATTATTGCTCGTAACTTAATTACAGGAGAAATCGAAAGACACTCAGCTCATGCTGTTGTTATTGGTTCAGGTGGTTACGGAAATGTATTTTTCTTATCGACAAATGCGATGGGAAGTAATGCTACTGCAGCTTGGAAAATTCACAAAAAAGGAGCGTTTTTCGCAAATCCTTGTTACACACAAATTCACCCAACATGTATTCCAGTTTCTGGAGATCACCAGTCAAAATTGACTTTGATGTCTGAATCTTTACGTAATGATGGTCGTATTTGGGTGCCTGCAAAATTAGAAGATGCAAAAGCTATCCGTGAAGGAAAGAAAAAACCAACAGATTTATCTGAAGAAGAAAGAGATTATTATTTAGAAAGAAGATATCCTTCATTTGGAAATTTAGTTCCTCGTGACGTTGCTTCGCGCGCTGCAAAAGAGCGTTGTGATGCTGGTTTTGGAGTAAATAAAACAGGTGAGGCAGTTTACCTTGATTTTGCTGCAGCAATACAGCGTTATGGTAAAGAACAAGCGTATGTTAAAGGTTTAGATGCTAATGATAAGAACCTAGTTATTAAGTTAGGAACTGAGGTAGTTGAAAATAAATACGGAAACTTATTCCAAATGTATTTAAAAATCGTTGATGAAAATCCATACGTAACACCAATGATGATTTATCCTGCGGTTCACTATACAATGGGAGGAACTTGGGTTGATTATAATTTAATGACTACAATCCCTGGATGTTTCTCTATCGGAGAGTCTAACTTCTCTGATCACGGAGCAAACAGATTAGGAGCTTCTGCATTAATGCAAGGTTTAGCCGATGGGTATTTTGTATTACCATATACTATCGGAGATTATTTGTCACCAGATATTAAGATGGGACCTATTTCTACAGATTTACCTGAATTCGTTGAAGCAGAGAAAAATGTAACAGACCAAATCGAAAAATTCCTTAATAATAACGGTACACATTCTGTTGACCATTTCCATAAGAAATTGGGAAAAATTATGTGGGATAAAGTTGGTATGGCTCGTAACGCTAAAGGATTAAATGAAGCTATTGTAGAAATTGCAGCTTTACGTGAAGAATTTTACAGAGATGTAAAAGTACCAGGAAAAGCGAATGAGTTTAATCAAGAATTAGAGAAAGCGACTCGTGTTGCCGATTTCTTAGAGCTAGGTGAATTGTTTGCGAAAGATGCTTTACACAGAAATGAATCTTGTGGAGGTCACTTCCGTGAAGAATATCAATCTGCAGATGGAGAAGCACAACGTGATGATGAAAACTTTGCTTATGTAGCAGCTTGGGAGTACAAAGGAAAACCTAGCGATGCAGTATTGCATAAAGAAGAATTAGTTTTCGATAATATTAAATTGGTAACTCGTAGTTATAAATAGCAATTAGTTAAAAGACAAAAGTTTCAAAGTTAACTGACTGAATGTTAATTGACTTTCGACTTTCGACTTTATGACTTTCAAACTAAAAAAGTATGAAACTTACATTAAAAATATGGCGTCAGAAAAACGCTGAAGATAAAGGAGCAATCGTAGATTACCCAATCGACGGTATTGAACCAGATATGTCTTTCCTTGAAATGCTAGATGTTCTTAACGAGCAATTAATAAATAAAGGAGAAGAACCAGTTGCATTTGATCATGATTGTCGCGAAGGAATTTGCGGAATGTGTTCATTATTTATTAACGGTGAAGCGCATGGACCAGACAGAGGAGTAACAACTTGTCAGTTACACATGCGTATGTTTAAAGATGGTGATACGATTTTTATCGAACCATTTAGAGCAAAAGCTTTCCCTGTAATTAAGGATTTAGTTGTTGACAGAAGTTCTTTTGAGAGAATTCAACATGCAGGAGGTTTTGTCTCGGTAAATACTTCAGGGAATACAATCGATGCAAATACAATTCCGATAAACAAACACGATGCAGATAAATCTTTTGATGCTGCTGCTTGTATTGGTTGCGGAGCTTGTGTTGCAACTTGTAAAAACTCATCGGCAATGTTATTCGTTGCTGCAAAAGTATCTCAATATGCTTTATTACCACAAGGACGTATCGAGGCTACGGATCGTGTTTTAAACATGGTTCATCAGATGGATACAGAAGGTTTTGGTAACTGTACTAATACAGGAGCTTGTGAAGTAGAATGCCCTAAAGGAATTTCTCTTGAAAATATAGCACGTATGAACCGTGAGTATTTATCTGCAAGTTTAAAAGGATAATCTGAAATAAAATTCAATTTATTTTTATAAAAAAAACGCATTCGCAACAGCGAATGCGTTTTTTGTTTTTGTCTATTCGCAATACAATTGCGAAGCACTTATTTCTTGTTTTTCTTTGCCTTCTTGACGGATAAAGCACTGTAAAGTTGAGCTCCCTGCTGCATCAAAATAGCTGATGTTTATTTTATGAAATCCTTTTTCGAGTTTTGCTGCTCCGAAGGCTTCATTAATCCAATGTCTTCCGTCATTATCAACAATAAGTTGGTTGTCGATAAATAATTTGGCTCCATCATCTACAATAGTAGAAAACTCATATTGTGCTGTTTCGGGAATGTAGATATATCCTTCAAACTTTAAGCCCATATATAGGTTCTCTTTTGATTTGTATTTCTTCATTTCTATTACGCCTTCATGTATTCCAGACTTAGTAAATTTTATAGTGTCTAGTTCTAGTGTTTGTTGTACGAGTTTATTTGTATAAGAATATTTTAAGCCATTTTTTGTTGGCTTAATAGCTAAAGCTGGTTGAATTTCAGAATTTTTAACGGAAATGGTGGTTATAGAACTTCGTCTGCCACTTGGGCTTATCTGAACTACTTTTATATTTCTAAATTCTCCTTTCGGGATGTAAATAGTAACTGGTTTTTTGTAATTGCTGGCAGTTTCATCTGGATTATAACCGTCGATGGTATAGAAAATTTGTCCATTTTTAATTGTAGGTTGCATCTCCAGTATATATTTGGAAGCTATAACTGCGGTATCTTGAATTCCAAATGGAGTAGGGACTTTGTAGAGTCTTTTTTGGGATTCTAATTTTTCTATATGATGTGGAAATCTTTTTAGCATTAAATTAGGGTAATTTTTATTCTTTGTTTCTGTCCAGGCAATTTCTGCAAACGGAAACAATCGAGGGTAAAGCATATAATTGAGCTTTGCAGGGCTTGTTATATATTCGGACCAAATATTAGCCTGAACTCCATAGATGTATTTTTGTTGTTCAGTGGTTAAACTATCTACTGGAGTTGGGTTGTAGTTATATACTTCGTGAACAGTGGTTAAACGCCCAACTGATAGTGGTTCTTGCAAAGAATAGCCTTGATTATGATCGAAATAAACATAATCTTCAGGGGTCATAATTACTTTGTGTTTTTCTTTAGCAGCTGCAATTCCGCCAGACTCTCCTCGCCATGACATTACTGTAGCATTAGGGGCAAGTCCGCCTTCAAGAATTTCATCCCATCCAAAAATTTGTCTTCCATTTGTGTTAAGGTATCTCTCTATGCGTTTTATAAAATAACTCTGTAGTTCATGCTCGTTTTTTAAGCCTAGTTCTTTTATTCTCTTTTGGCAATTAGGACATTTTTCCCATCGTGATTTTGGGCATTCATCTCCACCAATATGGATATATTCACTTGGGAAAAGGGCTATTACTTCTTTTAAAACATCTTCAAGGAAAACAAAAGTTTCTTCTTTGCCTGCGCAAAATACATCTTCAAATACACCCCAAGATTCAATTACTTTTAAGTCTGATGAAGGAAAACAAGCTAAATTTGGATAAGCGGCCACTGCTGCTGATGCATGTCCAGGCATTTCGATTTCGGGAATAACGTTTACAAAATGTGCTTCGGCAAATTTTACGACATCTTTAATTTCTTCTTGTGTATAATAACCTCCGTAGGGAGTATTATCAAAAAATCTCGGAAATCTTTCGAATTTGTTCCCTACAAGCGTTTGTGCTCTTTTAGATCCAATTTCAGTTAGTTTCGGGTATTTTTTTATTTCTATTCTCCAGCCTTGATCATCTGTTAAATGCCAATGAAAATTATTTAGTTTGTAATATGACATTTGGGCGATTAAATCCTTAATAACTGTTGTCGAAAAAAAGTGACGGGAAACATCTAGATGCAAGCCTCTATATTGATATCGAGGTTGATCTATAATTTCAACTGTTGGTAGTTTTATTTGAGCATCAACAGTTAAATTATTTGGTAGAAGTTGAAGTAAACTTTGTACTGCATAAAATAAACCTTGTTCTTGGCCCGTAACAAAGATCCCTTTGGGAGTAATGTTTATTTTATAGGCTTCTTTGTTTGTTTTCTCTGAAGCTGGTTCGGTTGCAAATTGAATTAGAATATCGGCTTTCTTTTTTGGCGTATTTTTATTTATAACAGATTCAAAAATTTGAGCTGTTTTAAATTCTTTAGGAGTGTATTTGTTGTCTTTGAAAACAATTTTTACTTGGCCTTTTATAATGATACTGTCACCAGTTTCTTGGTAGAAATTTGGTGCAGGGATTATAGCAGTATTGTTTAAAGTCTCTTGGGCATTTCCTAAAGAATAACATAGTATTAAAATAAATAAAAGGTTTTTTTTCATGTTTAGGTTTTGATTGGTTAAAAACAAATTTAAAGTTTATAATAGTATGAGTTGGTTTTTTTTGCAAAAAAATTGCATATGTATTTTTGTGTTTAATATATTGTGAATGATAGAATTGTGTTATTTTTTGGCTCTATTTTTATTTTAGTTAGCAATATTATTGCATTATTTGCTTATTTTTGTTCTAATAAAAAAAATCTTATGAATGATAATGAATTGGTGAATTACACCAAGGAAGAAAGAAAAGCTCATATTTTAAAAGAGATTAATTTGCATACTCGAGTGAGTTTTGACACTCTTTCAAACCAGTTGTTTGTTTCAGAAGATACTATACGAAGAGATATAAATGAACTTGAATCGGAGTCATTGTTGATAAAGGTAAAGGGTGGCGCTATGACAAAGGCTTATCATCACTCTTCTGTAACCCAAACTTATGCGGGTGAGGCTAAACAAATAATTGGAAAAAAAACAGTTGGGTTGCTTCATGACGGAATGGTTTTATTACTTGGAGGAGGAACTACCATTAGGGAATTTATTCGGTTGATTCCAAATGATTTAAATCTTACAATTTTCACTGTTACTGTTCTGTCTGCAGTTGAACTTCTGGATAAACCCAATGTAAAAGCTATAATGATAGGAGGAAGCATCTCTCCTTATAGTCAAATGTGTGTCAGTGGAGATGTTTATCATCAGTTATCAAGCATTAAAGTTGACTTATTAATTTTAGGAACAAATGCGCTAGATATTGAGGGTGGCTTTTCAGATTCAGATTGGGACACGGTTCAGGTAAAGAAGGCAATGATTCAATCTGCTCGAAAAACAGCTATACTTACTATATCCGAAAAATTGGACACTGTGCTTAAGATGAAAATTGCCAGCTTATCCGAAGTCGATTTTGTAATTACTGAAGTTGATCCAGATCATGAAAAACTTCAATCGTATAAGCAGGCAGTTCCAAGTTTGACATTTGTTTAATGCCAATTTTTCATTAGGAAGTTTATCCAGTTTTGGTGGAAGATTTTTTTCAAATCTTCTTCAGAGTAACCATGGCTCCTAAAGATGAAAACTAATTTTTGTAAATCGGCTATGGTGTCTAAATCATATGGTGTTTGTTCTGTTCCAAATGCTCCATCTAAATCTGAACCGATGCCTATATGATTTGCATTTCCTGCTAATTGACATATATGATCCATATGCTTAAAAACAGTTTCTAAGTTACATTGCATATCAATTGGGGTAGAAATGCCTCTTTGCCAATTGGAAACTAACATCCAGGCATCTAAGGCACCTCCTATTATTGATCCCCTATTGATAAGTTCTTTAATTTGATCATCGCTATATTGTCTGTTATGATTTACTAAACTTCGGCAGTTGTTATGACTTGCCCAAATTGGACCGTTAAAATTTTCTAATGCTTGCCAAAATGCATCATCGCATAAATGAGTTGCATCCAAGATAATGTTTAAGCGTTCCATTTCTTTAAGTAGTTCGATTCCTTTTGTTCCCATTTTTCCAGTTGAATCTGTTCCGTTGGCATAACGACCTGGGCCATAATGTGCTGGTCCGATAGCTCTTAGTCCGTAGTTGTATGCTTTTTCGACATACGATATGTCAATAATTGAATCTGCACCTTCCAAACTTAAGATGTATCCAATAGGTTTTTTATCATTTGGAGTGCCATCATTCCATAATTCAATTTGTTTTTGAAGGGATTTTTTATCGGTTATTGCAACCATTTCACCTTCTTCTTCCATGCATTTGTACCATGCAACTTGTGCTTGCGTTTGCGCCCAAGCTTGTTGTGGTGAGTTCCAACCTGGAATTGTACTTTCTGGTTTTACAAAACGTGCTATTTGAGTTGCTACTACAATACCAATGTTTCCTTTTCTTAAATCTGGAAACGATACAGTAGCTTTTTCTCTGTCGGGTTTGTCATTCATTCCTTTTTCTAAATGACGTAAGGTCGTTACATCATTTCTTAAATCTCTGTTCCATTCCATAGCATTCATGCTTAGGTCTAGGTGTGCATCAAATATGAACATAGCGTAGCAGTGTTTTATTTTTAAATACTTATTTTTTTATTGCGTGCAAGAACATTCCATTGTGCGTAAATGTCTTGTTGAGAGTTTATGACTTGAACTGTTTCGTATAGAGCGCAAGTTGGGCAAATATGATAGGGAATAGCATAAATGGAATCTCCTATATTGTATTGTTTGTTTCCTGTATTTTCTAATACTAGGTGTTCTTCCGAGTGTGATATTGGAATTAATTTGTCATCGTTTAAAATAGTCAGACGTTTGTCTAATGGATTTTCGGACGCTACAGATTTGTATCCAATATCGATGCATAAAGTGCTTGTCGTGGGTTTAGAAATAACTGTTCCGACTAAAACGGCAGCAGGCTTGAAATTTTGTTCAGGTAAATTAGTTTGATAATTAATATCCCAGAATATAAATGTGCCTGGACTGCATTCTACATTTTTTTGACTACTATAAAATGGGAATGTATTAGATCCTCCAGCAACAATATTTAGTTTATAATCTAGTTTTTGCTCTAGCCTAGAAAGTTTATCGTTTATTTGGGTAAACGTATCTGAGGCTTCTTTAGTTCGTTGCTCATTTGTACCTTTTAAATGACCGTCGTAGATATGTATTCCTAAAAGGTTTATATTGGATAAATTGATTATTTTATAAATTAAATGTTCCCAATCGCTTTTATAGTTTATCCCCGTTCGATCCATTCCGGCGTTTATATCAAGATAAATGTTTAATGTTATATTATTTTTTATACCCAATTGAGATAATTCGTTTGCTGTGTCTAAATTATCAACGATGGTTGAGAAAACAAGATTTGGATATTTTTGCAATAAAGTAATCCATCGTTGTTGCTTTAATCTGGTAGGTTGGTAGGCTAATAATATGTCAGAAATATTATGGATTGCACATAGTTCTGCCTCAGCAATAGTCGCACATTTAACCTTGTTTATCTGGTATGTTTTATACAGATCGAGAATTTCTCCTAATTTATGGGTTTTTATATGTGGTCTTATTTTTTGAATATCACCTTTTACTGATTCGATTAAATGTTCAATGTTATATTGAATTCGGTCGATATAAAGTGCTAAAAAGGGAGTGTCAATACGTGTTTCTGGATTTATTTCCCACCAATTACTTTCCATGTCTTTATTTTTTAGATTTTTCAACTACTGTGATTAAGTTTTTAAAAATTTCATAGGATTTATTATAATCCAATTGTAATAAAATTTCTTTTGAAAAAAGATGAGACCCAATGCCTACACAGACTGCCCCTGTTTTAAACCAGGATTTTAAATTGTTTTCTTCTAATGTTACACCTCCGCTAGGCATTAGCTTTAAATTAGGGAAAGGTGCTTTTATTGCCTTTATATAATTTGGTCCCCCTATCATATCGGCAGGAAAAAGTTTTACTATTTCTGCACCTAATTTGTTAGCATAAATGATTTCGTTTAATGTAGCAGCGCCAGGAATCCAGTATAAATTATTTTTAAAGCAATAGTTGCCTATTTCTGGATCGGTATGTGGGCATATAATGCAATCGGCGCCTAGTTTATGATACCCTTCGGCATCGTTTAGCGTTAAAACTGATCCTACAGCTAACTTAATATTTAAATTATTTGTGTTTCTAAAATTTACCATTTGAGCAAAAACTTCTTTTGCATCTGGAGAACGTGCAGCAAATTCGATGATTTTAATTCCCGAATCCGAAGCGGATTTTAGTATTATCTCGGCAGTTTTAATCCCAATTTGTGTAACCAAAGGAAGTACTCCTTGCGTTTTTAAAATATTGTACATCTTGTAACTATGTTTTACCTGTTAATTCTGTTGCTTGAGCCATTTTTGATAAAATGATTTATTTCTTCGGGTGTAGTTATAGCAAAATCGCCTATTATACTTTGTTTTATAACGCCACAAGCTGTCGCCCAATTGATGCATTCTTGTCCCGATAAATCATTCTTAAGGCTATAGAGTAGTCCTGCAGTGAAGGCATCTCCTGATCCAATTTGATCAGTTACCAGATGTATTAAATATGGCTTTGATTCGTATAGTTCTCCCTTATGTAATAACATGCCAGAATACAAATGTGTTTGACCTTCTGATTTTCTGAAGCTCATAGCAAGTGTTTTTAAGTATGGCATTTTCTCTTTTAGTAACTCGTAAGTTTTTAGAAACCGATTTGAATCGGAATCATTTTTATCTGTTTTAATACCAAAATATATTTCTGTTGAATCTAAATCGGCAATAGTAATTGTGCTGTAGTAAAGCAATTCGGGCATAATCTCTGAAGGATTTTTTCCGTATTGCCATAGTTTGGTACGAAAGTTAAAATCAGATGATATTGTTATGCCTTTGTGATGAGCTGCTAATATTGCTTTTTTGCAGACTAAGCTAGCTTCATTGGAAACCCCTGGGCTAATACCTGACCAATGAAAATGGGTTGTATTTTCTAAAACTTCATCCCAATTAATTTCATCTTCAGCAATAGTTGCAAAAGCCGAATTATTACGGTCATAGATTACCTGCGATTGTCTTATCTGATTACCTGATTCGATAAAATATAAACCAATTCTATCTCCTCCATAAATACAATCTGTGGTATTTACATTGTATTTATGGAGTTCATTTAATGCAAGTTGAGATAGGTCGTTGTTAGGTAAACGTGTTATATAATTTGTCTTAATGCCTAATTGAGAAAGTAGTACACAAACATTTGCTTCGGCTCCTCCTATATGAATTTGCATTTCTTTGGCTTGCGTAAATCGATTACCATTGGCTATGCCCATTCGTAATAGAAGTTCTCCAAATGTTGCAATTTTTGTTTGTGAGGTATTTGTATTCATAGTTATTGTTTTTTTTTGCCACAGATTACAGATCAAACATTTAATATTTTTGTACCATTAAGATATTAAGAAAATTAAGCTTAGCTTCTTAATATCTTAATGGTTCAATTAAAAAAATTAATGTTAATCATTTTAATTCGTAACATAACTTTTTTAATATAATTCGAAAATTGCTTCTACTTCTACAGGAATATTATCAGGTAAAGATCCCATTCCTACGGCGCTTCTTACTCCGATTCCGTTTTCTTGTCCCCATACCTCAGCAAATAATTCGCTACATCCATTAATTACATAAGGGTGACGTAAAAAATCAGAAGTACAATTTACCATTCCGAGTACTTTAATAACTCTTTTTACTGCGTTTAGACTATCAAAATTAGTGACAATGGTAGATAGCATTGTTAATCCTACTTGTCTCGCAGCCAGCTTTCCTTTCTCAATATCCATGTCGTCTCCAATTCGTCCTATAATTAATGATTTGTCATCTCTTACGGGGCCGTGTCCAGATAAGTATAAGTATTTGCCATCGACTAAAAAGGGTTTGTATATTCCAAGAGGCATTGGTGCTGGAGGTAACGTCAGGTTGAGCGTTTCAAATTTTTCTTGAGGTAATAAATTCATAGAAGTTAGTGTATAAAAGTGTTTAATATAAATATAAAAATAATTCCAAGGACAGATACAAGTGATTCCATCATTGTCCATGATTTAATTGTGTCTTTCATGCTAGTTCCAAAGTATTCTTTGAACATCCAGAATCCAGGATCGTTTACATGTGAACACATAAGACTACCTGCACCTATTGAAAGAACTAATAAATTAGGATCAAGTCCTTGTAATTTTAATAATGGTAATAATACGGCTGCGGTCATCAAGCCAGCAGCTGTTGCTGATCCAACACAAATTCGTATTAATGCAGCAATTAGCCAGGCTAGTAAATAAGGATGGATGTCTATTTTTATTAGTGAATCAACAATAGTATGGCTAACACCGCTTACCATCATTATTTCTTTTAAGCTTCCGGCTCCTCCAATTATAAGTATTATTAAGGCAACGTCTTTAATGGCTACGGCATATTCATCCATGATTGTTTTCATGTTTTTACCTGTACGAAAGCCTAATGTATAAGTACAAATTATTAATGAAATAAGCATAATGATACTAGGCTCTCCTATTGTTTGGCATAGTAAGGTTACTTCTTCATTTTTCCAAATTAATGGTAATAATGAAGTAATTGTTAAACCAAAAACAGGAAAAAGTGAAGAAGCTATACTAGTGAAAAAACTAGGTTTTGTGTCTAAATTCAAGGGTTCTTCTGTTGGGACTATGGTGTTCTGATCATCTGATTTAATATTCTTAAGTGTGTTTGAGAACAGTAGGCCCGCAATAAGGATAGTAGGAATAGAAACGATAATCCCATAAACTAATACAAGGCCAATATCTGCGTTTAAGATATTACTCAACCCCATTGGCGAAGGATGTGGAGGTAAGAAGCCATGTGCCACCGAAAGTGATGCAAGCATTGGAATAGCTATGTATACTTTGGGTAATTTAAATTGATTGGCTACTGAAAAAATTAAAGGAACCAGAAGTATAAAACCTACACTGTAAAACAAAGGAATTCCGACTATAAACCCAGTAATCATTAAACCCAGCCGAACATATTTTTCTCCAGTCCATTGCATCACAGTTTTTGCAATTACAGATGCTGCGCCAGATGAAACGGTAAGTTTGCCAATACAGGTTCCAAAAATAATGATTAAGGAAATTGATCCGAGCATATCGCCCAGTCCTTTTTGAACTGTTCCTGTTAATGTTGTTATAGGCAGGCCTAAAGCGAGACCTGCCAATAAAGATGTTATGATAAAGGCAATAAATGGATTGATTTTGAACCATGTTATTTGTAGCACTAAAAAAATAATGCATGCCGAAAGAATTAAAATGCTCATTTAATTAATTTATTGTTACTTTTTATCCCACCATATTCTTGTTGTAAATGTATCGCTGCCTTGATGTTTAACTGCCTCTGCTAAGTTAGCAGAATTAACAGAATATTCGGCAGTTGGGTATTTGAAACGTCTTGGTATTGTGCCGTTTGTCACGTTTCCTGGGAAGTTTACGGGGGTTAAAATTGGGTAGCCAGTTCTTCTCCAATTTGCATAAACTTCTTGTTCGTCTACAAACAAAGCGATCCAGAATTGGGTGTGTATTTGGTTCATTTTTTGATCAAACGTACCTCCTGATAAATAAGGATTAGCAGTTAAATAAGGGGTTGCATCTGTTATAGCGTAAGCAACGCCGTAAATTCCAGCATTTAGGAAAGAAGCTTTTACGGCTTTTTCATACAAACTTTGATCTGATTCTCCTGTGTACCATCCTCTAAGTGCAGCTTCAGCTAGATATAAATTAGTTTCGGCATTACTGAGTATAACAAGAGGAGAGTCAACTTTGAGAACGGTATTTTGGTTAGGCTCAGAGTAAGTAGCTTGTTCTATTGGTGATGGGGCTATTTTAAGTCCATTTGGAAAACCTTTTTGTATTGCTAAACTTGAGTTTTGTACAGTGCCTTGCCAAACACCAGCATATACGCTAATCCTTGGGTCATTTGTTGTTTTTAATACATCAATAAAGGTTTTGCTAAGTTTTCCGCCTTCATTATTTTTTTTGCCATAAGATGCTTTTGCATAGTCAAGACTTATGGGATCTAAAGCAGATGGATTACGATTTATATCGTTTGGTCCATCGGTATATTTCATTATTGCATTATCACCAGTATTCAGGATTACTCCACCAGCAATTGCTTTGTTTACCCAAGTTTTAGAAAGTACAGGGTCAACTTTGGATAATCTCATTCCTAACCGCAGCATTAATGAATAGGAGAATTTTTTCCATTTGTTAATATCGCCGTTGTATATTAAATCGGCTCCCCCGAAGCTAGGTTTGGAATCGTCTAATGCTAATGCTGCTTCATCCAATTCTTTCAGTAGGTCTTTATATATAAATTCCTGGCTATCATATTTAGGTAAAAAAAGCAAGTCTGAATTTGCTTTTGCTGCTTCAGAATATGGTACATCTCCATATAAATCTGTAATTCGGTGAAATAAATAAGCTCTCCAGATTCTAGCAATATTTAATTTGTTGCTGTTGTTTGGGTCGCCTTTTAATGCGTTTATTACAATTGTTACTTCATTTATTGAATTTGGGTATATTCTGGCAAAAAAAGCAGAGTAATAGACTTCGTTATCAAGATATTTGTCTCCAGCTCCTGATGCTTCTTTGTAGGTTGAATAATGTTGCATCATCTGGCCACATTCAATAATTGAAGTGAAAAAATAATTATTGTTCAAGCCGTCGAGCTGAGATCTGCTAAATATAAAGTTTGGAGTAGCTTTGTCTACTGCATTTGGATTTGTATTGATTTCCTCAAAATCTTTTGTACAGGCTACTATACTTAATAAAAGGATACCTGTAATATATAGGGTTGTTATTTTTTTCATGCCTTTTGATTTTTATATTTTTACATTTAAACTTAAGCCAAAGCTTCTGGTTCTCGGTACACCAAATTGTTCTATACCTTGAGCATTACCAGCGCTAAAAACTGATTCAGGATCTACGTTTGGGGTTTTTTTATAAAGAATGAATAAATTTCGAGCAACAAATGAAATAGATGCGCTTTGGATTACTGATAGTCCTTTTACTTTGTTAATAGGTAATTGGTATCCAATAATTACTTGTCTTAATTTTATAAAACTGGCATCATAAATAAATTCTGATGTTATGTTTTTCAGACCATCGTAATAAGTTCTTAAGTTTTCGGGAGCAATAACCATATCTACTGTTGCTCCATTTTTGTCTACACCTTTTATAGGTAAACCATCTTCGCGTCCATCCAAAGTAAGTTTTGTTAATCCCATACGTGTGCCGTATAAGTCGGTACCAGAGTATAAGCTACCTCCAAATTTAGCATCTATCAAAAAGCTTAATGTTATTGCTTTGTATCTAAATTCATTGCTAATTCCTGCTCCCCAAGGATGCACACCCTGACCTAGTTCTTCAAGGGGGCCTCTTTCTATAGTTGCTGAACCGCCGCTAACATTATAAACCGTGTTTCCATTGGAGTCTTTAAGAGGTTTGTATCCTTTTATTATGCTATAAGGTCTGTTAACATCACTTGAAATAATAGCATAGTTATTTACAGAAGAAGCCATTGTTATGGAGGTTAATTGATCAGTTAGTGCTTCAACAGTGTTTTTGTTGTATGAACCATTGAAAGTAGCATCCCATGAGAAATTTTTGGTACTTATAATTTTTCCATTAATTAAAAGCTCTACACCTTCATTTCTCATTTTTCCAAGATTTAACAAAGAAGAAGTTGCGCCAGATGCATTAGAAATCGTAGTTTCTACAATGTCGTTGGTAGTTGCGCGGTTGTACCATGCAAAATCAATATTTATGCGATTGTTCAAAAAACCTAAGTCACTACCTAATTCGAATGTTGTCGATGTTAGGGGACTTAATGTTGGACTGGGTACTCTTGAGCTAGTTGGCCCTTGGAGCTGTTGTCCGTTATGTCCGCCTTGAATCATAGAGTAAGATGGATTCAGTGCATATGGGTCTGGAGTTGCTCCGCCCACTTGTGCCCATGAAGCTCGTAATTTAGCAAATGAAATCCAATCTGGCATAGTTAGTATATCCGAAATTATTAAACTTGATCCAATAGAAGGGTAGAAAACCGTGTTGTTCTCTTTAGATAGTGTAGAAAACCAATCCTGGCGTCCTGTGAAGTTTAAAAAGAATACATTTTTATAATCTAAATCTATTGCACCGTAAACTGAGTTAGTTTTTGTTTTTCCATAAGGATAGGTATAGTTCACCGTTTTTAAGTTTGTTAGAGAGTAAAAGTCGTCTAGGACAAATCCAGTTCCGTCCACTCTTGTTTCATCTCTAAGTGTCGTTCTTGAGTTAACCCCTATTAATGAGCTTAGTGAAATTCCTTTATAAATATTTTTTTTGGTGTAATTAAGAATTGCTTCAGAGTTAATATTAGACAATGTCATTTTTGAACCCTGAACATAACCATCAGGAGTATTTAGAGATGTTTTAGGTATGTATCCGAAGAACTCATAGTTTGTGTAGTCTTGACCTATACGTCCTTGTAAAAATAAATCAGGAGTGAAGTTTAATTTTACATTTGCCATTCCCACAAAGCGATTTTTAGTGTCATTATTCTTAATTCTATTGACTACAAATTGTGGATTTGTAGCAACAGGCACTGGATTCCAAGCTACTTCTTTTCCGTTTTCATCATATCCAGGTGCTAAGTTTCGGATGTCTACTGTATTTGCAATTAAATAGGTTCCCCAGTTTGGATTTGCTTCAGCATCAGATAATGTTGGTCTGTTGTTTGATTTTTCTAGGTTGTATTGTGTTACAACATCAAATTTTAGCCAATCTGTTAAGTTTACATTACTTGCTAAATTAATTGTTTTGCGATTAAAGTCAGCGTTGGGTACAATACTTTCACTATTCATATTGGAGAACGAGAGTCTCCCATTGGCCTTTTCAGAGCCTCCAGATAATGCAATGGAGTTTATATAAGTGGTTCCTGGTCTATAGAAATTTTTAATATTATTTTTTTGTGGGCTATATGGTCTTTTTACCCCGTCAAATTGAATCACATCAGTTCCGTCCATTTTAGCTCCCCAAGACCAGCGGCCAGTAGCTATAGCTTCATTTTGGGTTAATGGTTTTTTACCAGCATCTCCAGCTCCGTATTCATATTGCCAATCTGGGATAACAGCAGGTGTCTCTAGAGTAAATGATGTGCTGTAGTCTATTCCGATGCCTTTTTGAGCGGAGCCTCTTTTGGTTTGAATTAAGATTACTCCATTGGCAGCATTAGCACCATATAAAGCCGCAGCGGTCCCTCCTTTAAGAACCGTTATAGATTTAATATCGTCGGGATTTATTAAAGCAGTTCCATCCCCTCGGTCAACATTTAATTTTGGAGAACCTGGGGCATTCCCTATGCCAGGTAAATTAAGTTGTGTGTTGTCTATAGGTAGGTCATTTACAACATACATAGGTTGGTTGTTTCCGTTTAACGAGCCATTTCCTCGTATTATAACTCTAGTCGAGCCATTTGGTCCTGTAGCAGTACTGCTAACATTTACTCCAGCAATTTTACCGACTAAAGCATTAGAGATGTTTGCTTCTTTTGCTTTATTAAACTCAGATCCTTTTAGCTCGGTTACTGCATAGGTTAGAGATTTACTTACTTTTTTAACGCCTAATGCAGTAACAAAAACTTGTTCTAAAACATTTTCAGATGGTTTTAAGTTTATGAATAATGGAGTCGTACCATTTGTTTTTGATTCGACTGTTTCATAGCCCATATAACTGATAATAATAGAATCTTCATTTTCTGGTACGCTTAGTTTAAAGTTCCCATCTTCATCAGTAATTGTTGCTATTTTATTATTATTTTTTGCATATATGGATGCTCCGGCAATTGGCATTCCATCATCTTGGCCAATTACTTTTCCTGTAATCTCAATTTGATTGATGCTTTGCTCTATAAAATGCTTTTTTATTGCAAAATCATGAGCATTTCCTGAAAAGATCATTCCTCCAATAAAAGTTAGAGATAATAGTTTTGTTTTCATAGTTAACTGGTTTACATTGGTTTAATGTGTAGTTTGATTTTGATTAGTAATCAAATATAGATAATTAATTTTTACAATACGCAATATTTTTGCATAAATAATGCAATATTTTTGCAATATTTTTTTTTAGAATGTTTTTTTATTGCCAAAAGCTTGATGTTTGTTGGGTTGGTCAGTTTTTAAGAAAGAAACTATTTTGAGTTAAAGTCGATGAAGTGATTTATTTTAAAAAGAGTATTTTTACAATATGAAAATAGCACTAATTCAATCTGTTCTTCATTGGGAAAATCCTGAGAAAAATCGAAATCATTTCGAGCAAAAAATTAATGAAATTAATGAAGTAGTTGATTTGGTTGTACTTCCTGAAATGTTTTCTACAGGATTTACCATGAATCCTTCTCTGGTAGCTGAAACTATGCGAGGGGAAACTGTTTTGTGGATGATATCATTAGCAAAAGCTAAAAAAACAGCAATTACCGGAAGTTTGGTAATTGAAGAGGATGGTAAATTTTATAACAGATTATTGTTTGTTTTTCCTTCAGGAAAATTGCAACATTATGACAAGCGCCATTTGTTTACTCTTGCAGGAGAGGATAAAGTGTATACTAAAGGGACGCAGAGATTAATTGTAGATTATTTAGGCTGGAAAATCTGTCCGCTAATTTGTTATGATCTTAGGTTTCCTGTTTTTTCTAGAAATACAGAACCCTACGATTTGTTACTATATGTGGCAAATTGGCCAAAAGTACGCACGATTGCATGGGATACATTGCTAAAAGCACGTGCTATCGAAAACGTATGTTATTCGATAGGAGTAAACAGAATTGGTTTGGATTATCATCAATACGAGCACATTGGTCACTCGCAAGTGGTAGATTTCCTTGGAGAATATTTAATTAATCCCCAAGAAACCGAAGGGGTATTTATTGTGGAATTAGATAAAGAAAAAATGTACGAAACAAGAAAAAAACTTGATTTCCTAAATGATAGAGATCAATTTATAATCGAAGGATTATAAATTATTTCTTTTTATCAGTTTTCTTCTTGTCTGTTTTTTTATCGACTTCAGGGTTGTAAGGAATGCTTAAATCAAAAGCTTGATCAACATCCCAATTGGCTCTAACATCAACTTCTTTTGAAAAATAAATTACCTCTTCGGCATATCTTTTTTCTAAAAAATTCCCTGGATCATATTGTTTGTTTTTGTTGTCGTCATAAATCGCACGAAGAGTAAACAAAGTTGGTTCTAAGAGGTCAAATTCTATTTTTGTATTGCCTTCGGTGTATTCAGTGGCAAGAACAGTTTCTCCCTTTTGGTTTGTTAATTCAATAATTATAGGAAATCGTTTTGCATTCTGTAAATTAAGGGTGAGGTTCCCGTAATCGACAGGGGCTTTAGTTGTTAAAGTATATTTTAAAGTGTCATTCGTCTTTTCATAAAAATCAGTCAATGCTCCAGGTAAAAGAGTAAATGTATACTTTTCTGAAGGCTCTTTTTTGAAATCGAAGAATAGATGTTGGTTGAAATCATCATATTCAGTTTTGAAAGGAACTGTAACAGAATCTTTGTTTATTAATTTTATTTTCGATTCATCAAAACGAACCAAAGGAGTTGCGCTTTCTAATGTAAAACGATCTCTAAAATGGATGATGCCACTTTGTAATGCATTAATATTTAAAGTGTCTTTCTTTTGGTCTTTTATCTTAAAGGAGTAAGTTTTTTTGTACTTGTCTTTGTCAATTTCCATCGATAGAGAATCAACTTTTAGCGGTTTATACCATACTTGTAGGGAATCTTTTTTAGGGAATTGAGTAACAATTGTTGGCAAAATTTCTCCGTTGTTTTTTAAGACAATCTTTGGTTTGGAGTTCTTAAAATTTTGTTTTCCATCGTAACCTACAACAAGTCTGTTTCCTGAAACTTGAGCAGGTTTATATGCTTTAAAAGGAAGTACTTCTTTAAATAATTCTAATTCATAAATAGTATCATTAGGTATGGTAATAGGATGTTTTATGAATCCTATCTTATCATCCTTTGGGTTGAATTTATTGTTGCTTCCTTTATCTTTTAAAGCGACCAAAAGATATTTTCCAGCTTTTAGATTCTCTAGTCTAAATGTTTTTAAACTATCTAATGTGTTGGTAATATATCGTGGATTTTCCTTGTAAACAACCGAGTCTTTATAAGTGTCGTTTATTTCATAAAGCATTACAGATACAAACGAATCTGATTGTTTATCATGTGCATCTTTTATTTTTCCGCCAAGAGCCAAGGAGTCTATGTAGCTTCCTGTAGAGAAAATGTACTTAAATTGGTTGTACGGATTTCCCTCGTTATTGTCAGTAATACTTTGTCCAAAATTAAAGCTATAAGTAGTATTAGGTTGTAAAGTATCGTTTATTTTTATAGTAATGTATTTGCTTGCCGTAGTTGGGGTTATAAGTGGCTCGTGCTTCATTGGAGGCGAAATAATCAATTGTTTATTCGCGTTTTTAATTTTCACATACTCATCAAATGTCAATTTTATGGTGTTACCTTTAAATTCGGTACTAAAATTCTTAGGAACACTAGATAATAAAACAGGTGCAAGGGTATCTTTTAATCCTCCGGTTATGCTTCCGCGTTTGGCGCAACTCACCATTAATAAGGTCAATAAAAAGAAAATATATTTAAAGTTGCTTTTCAACATAATCGGTTTAGATTTTTATTGCACAAAATAACAATTATATTTGCTTTAATCGAAATTTTTTATTGAATTATTGGGAGTTCTTGCTTCAAATTGAAAGAAAGGGAGTTTAGTTTTATCTCAAATTATTTATAAATAAACTCGTTTGTCTGTTATCGATAAAATAAAATGTATCCTTACATTTGACAGTAAATTTAATTTAGAATATTTTGAAACTTCGCGTTGTTTTTAGTGTTTTGTTTTTATTATTGATTTCATGTAATAAACAAGAAAAACCAGTTGCAGCTTTTTATTATTGGAAAACCATCTTCAAATTATCTGCAACAGAGAAAGAAGCTTTACAGCAAAATAATATCAGTAAGGTTTATATTCGATATTTTGATGTTGATTTGCATCCAAAGACTCAAGAAGCATTTCCGCTTAGTCCGGTTCATTTTGAAAATAAAACAGAAAATTTAACGATTGTTCCAGTGGTATACATCAAAAATAAAGTGATGTTGAAAAAAGGAATTAATGTAGATAGTCTGGCTAAAAAAATATTTGATTTTATTGAGTTAATAAATAAGAAAAATGGGATTTCGTGTCAGGAAATTCAAATCGATTGCGATTGGACATTGGCAAGTAAATCAAGTTATTTAAAATTTATAGAAACTTTCAAGAAGATATCTCACAAGAAACTCTCGGCTACAATACGGTTGCATCAGGTAAAATATTTTGAGAAGACTAAAATTCCAAATGTCGATTCCGGTGTTTTAATGTATTATAATATGGGAACAATTGCGCC
Source organism: Flavobacterium sp. ALJ2 (assembly GCF_015594725.1). Classification (GTDB taxonomy): domain Bacteria; phylum Bacteroidota; class Bacteroidia; order Flavobacteriales; family Flavobacteriaceae; genus Flavobacterium. Next base: position 138,099 of record NZ_JADNRC010000004.1, read on the forward strand.
CGATTCCCTTAATTCTATTTATGATAGAAGAATCGCACAACGATACATAAAAAGTTTAAAGAAATATCCTTTACCACTTGATTTTGCCTTGCCAATTTATTCTTGGGCAGTTCATATTCGAGAGAATAAAGTAATAGGATTAAAAAGCAAAATAGATATAAAAGAATTGCAAAATGATACTAATTTTGTATTAAGTCGAAAAAAATATTTTACTGTAAAGTGCTCTAATTATAAAAAAGGTACTTTTTACAAACAGGATGATGTTTTAAAAATAGAAGCGATATCTAGGGATGATTTACTGGAAATGGCTTCCGATTTAGAAGAGAATACGGCTCAATATCCTAAAGAGATTATTTTTTACGACTTAGATGAATTCAATTTAAAAAATTATGAAAAAAATGTTTTTAAACAAGTTCTTTCTTGTTTCTAGTGCTGTTTTATTGTTTGTTTATGGCATAATTTATGCTTGTGGAGGCGGTGATGATTGGGGAATGGGGTATAGTTCTAATTTTACTCCTGAAACTTTTGTCGAAAAATCATACAGGCCATTGTTTTTATCAGGAGAAGTTTTTTACGGGATTGGTTTTGATACCGAACATAATTCCAGGTTTAATGATGACATTAAATCAGATTGGAATGCCTATTTAAAAACAAAAGTTGATACTGCGACAGTTAGTTATTTTTTAATTGGAGATAATACGCCAAGATATTATTCTTCTGATAAAGATAAAATTTCAAAATACAAGGAAGAAATTGAGCAACTTCATGTTTTTTTTAAATCCAAAAAAGCAAATCAGGCTTCTTTAAAATGGAGTAAAAAAATTAACCTGAAAGATGATAAAACCAAAGCCTTTATCGAATTTTTATATTTGGCACAGAAAATAGAAACCATTTCAGTAGGAGAAGATTATTGGAGTTATGAACCTAGAGTAGCTAAAACTTTTGATGATTTGAAAATGATTCAATCTATCGAAAACGTGTATCATACTATATCAGATCCATTCTTAAAAAACAGGTATTGGTTTCTTACCATGAAAGCTTATTTTTATAGTAGCAATAAGCAAAAAGCAATTGCATTTTTTAATAAAACAGAAGCAACGGTTCCAAAAAACACGTTGTATTATCGAGGGCTTTCTTATGTGGCAGGAATAAATCATCAGCAAGGTAAATATTCGACATCTAATTATTTATATGCGCAAGTATTTGATAAATGCCCTGAAATGAGAGTTGTTACAGCTTATAGTTTTCACCCAGAAAACGAAACAGATTGGAATAAATCTTTGGCTATGGCCAAAAATAATAAAGAAAAAGCGGCGCTTTGGGCAATTCATGGCTATTATAAAGATGAAGCGCAGGCGATTGAGAAAATTTATGGATTAGATCCTAAAAATGAACATTTAAATTATTTGCTTACAAGATTGGTCAATCAGCAGGAGCAAGGGATTAATAATTCATTTGAGGTGGCTAAAGTCAATTCTGAAGGTTCTACGGATTATAGTGCGCCTGCAATAAAACAAACTGTTGCTGAAAATAAGAAAGGAAATCAAGCGAAAATTGATTTAAAAGCATTCGATTTAGTGTCTAAAATTGCTGCGACAGGAAATACAGAAAAGCCTTATTTGTGGGATATTGCTTTAGGATATTTACAAACATTAAAAGGAGAGTTTGTTAAAGCAGATGAAAATTTTACGAAAGCAGAGAAAACAATGCCTAAAACAGAATTGGCTAATAATCAGGTTAGATTGCTTCGTTTTGTAAATAATATGAGTAAAATAGATAAGCTAACTTCTAAAAATGAAAAAACAATTCTTAAAGATTTAAATTGGCTGTATCAAGAGCTTCCAAAGCAAAAGGTAGGTGATTTTCGTTATGAAAATGCTTCAAGTTGGAGTAGAATGTATTTAATGACTCTTTATACAGAGCAAAAAAATTATGTAATGGCAGAGTTGTTTGCTAATACGTCGGCTTATGGTTATTGGGGAACAGGGAATTCTTTTTATGATGTCGAAAAGAATTTGTTAGGAATGAAAACATTTTTGGCTAAGTCGGATAAAACCGAAATAGAAAAAATAGGTTACGGTATTTATAATTTGAATTTAAATAACATCAATAATTTTCAAGCGATACAGGCAACATATCAAAATAAAATTCCAGAAGCAATTGCTTTTATGCAACAAACAGATACATTACAAAATAAAGTTTTTTACGGAAATCCATTTAACGGAAATATAAAAGATTGTCATGATTGTGACCATTCTGCATTCCAAAAAAAGAAATTTTCTCAAATAGAATTTTTAACAACGATAAAAGCCATGCAAGATAAACTGGCTAAAAACGAAGATGTATATACAAATAGCTTATTGTTAGGGAATGCATTTTATAATATCACCCATTTTGGAAACGGAAGAAGTTTTTATGAAATCGGAATTGTAGGCTATGGTTCAAGTCCGTATTCATTTAGAGATTCTATGAAAAAAATGATCACAGATTGTTCAGTGTCTAAAATGTATTATCAAAAAGCGCTGGAAGCTGCTACAACCAAAGAGCAAAAGGCAAAGTGTACTTATATGCTGGCAAAATGTGAGCGAAATGAATATTACAATAAAAAGTATATTGCGGTTAAAAATTGGTGGGCTGCAGATGATGATAAGATAAATTTCTTAGCGTGGAATAGTTTTAAGATGTTGAAAAAAGATTATTCGGACACAAAATATTATCAAGACGTAATTGCCGAATGTGGTTACTTTAATACATACGTTAATCAATAAAAAGAATCTGTATTTTTTTAAATCAATTTAAGATGATGAATAAAATAGAACATATAGGAATTGCGGTTAAAGATTTAGAAGTTTCGAATCTTTTGTTCGAAAAGCTTTTTGGAGCTCCTGCATATAAATCAGAAGCAGTAGAAAGTGAAGGAGTGTTAACTTCATTTTTTCAAAACGGACCAAATAAAATAGAACTTCTCGCAGCAACAAACCCAGAAAGTCCGATTGCCAAGTTTTTAGAGAAAAAAGGAGAAGGGATTCATCATATTGCTTTTGATGTAACGGATATTGTTGCCGAAGTAGCGCGTTTAAAAAATGAAGGTTTTGTTGTTTTAAATGAAACGCCAAAAAAAGGAGCAGACAATAAATTGGTAGTTTTTTTGCATCCCAAAAGTACAAATGGGGTTTTGATCGAGCTATGTCAGGAAATTAAATAATTTTTTGAGTGTTTAATGGGAGAATTAGAAGCTTAAAAATCAGCTAGTTTAAGTTTTGGTTAAAAATATTAATGAAATTAAAGTAAAAATCATCCCCAAATATTTGCTACAAATGAAAAATAGTGGTAATATTGCAACCTCAAAACCGGTCCTATAGCTCAGCTGGTTAGAGCACCTGACTCATAATCAGGTGGTCCCTGGTTCGAGCCCAGGTGGGACCACAAACCGCACTAATTTAGTGCGGTTTTTTTGTTTAAAGTCCTTATTTTACTGAGGTTTACGGTTTTTTGACAAAAAAGATTATCATTAAATATCATTCTTTTTTCTACCAGTTTTCTACCCAGTTTCTACCCGATTTATTAAAATTGTTTATATACATTTGCGTAAACTAATACGCTAATATTATGAATAAAACACGCTACACGCCAGTGTTTAACCGCAAAAAACAGTTAAATACAGTAGGCAAAGCACTAATACAAATTGAGTGCTATTTGAACGGTAAGAACAAATATTTTTCTACCCAAATTTATGTTGAGCCAAACTACTGGAACAACAAAACGCGAACGATTAAAACGGACTACCCCAACGCAATCAAACTAAACAAACAAATTGCTGAAACAATCAGGAATTTTGAAAACTTCGAACTGGACAAAATAAACGCTGGAAAGCCTTTTAATTTGGGAATGTTAACCGATTTTTTTAAAGGCGACATTGTAAGCTCATTCACTGAATTTATGGAGTTGGAAATTGAGCAAATGAATTTAACTGAAGCAACAAAGAAAAACCACCGTACCACATTAGCAAGGCTAAAGCAATTTAAAAAAGTGATTTATTTTGAAGACATTACATTTGAATTATTAAACGACTTTGATGTTTTTTTACGTAAAATAAAAATCACTTACAAAGATGCACCGCCCAAAAAACTAATGCAAAATACAATTTGGAAGTATTTTAAAAATATGAAAACCTATGTAAACCTAGCAATAAATAAGGATTTAATGAATGTACAGCAGTACCCATTTAGAAAATTTAAGGTAAAACAAGGAGACAGCAACAAAGTTTTTTTAACTCCAGAAGAAATAGACCAAATGCAGGATTTAGTCTTAACAGGCGAAAACATAAAATACCAATACATTAAAGATTTGTTTATGTATAGTGTTTACACTGGATTGCGTTTTAGTGATGTTTTGAGTATGCAAAAACGGGAATTGGTCGCCATTGGTGGCAATACTTGGCTTATTAAAAAAATGGAAAAGACAGACGAAAACGTGAGAATACCGATTTATACAATCTTTAACGGTAAACCGCTGGAAATTATAGAAAAGTACAATCGTTTTAATACTGTATTTTGCTTTGAACAAATCACAAACCAGTACGCAAACCGCACATTAAAAATACTGGCTGGGCTGGCTGAAATAAATAAAACGATAACCTTTCACACTGCCCGCCATACCACTGCCACATATTTGCTATACAAAGGCGTGAGCTTAACCACTGTGCAAAAAGTTTTAGGACACAAGAAAATAGCGACTACACAAATTTATGGACATATAATGGACAATACCATTGAAAAGGAGCTAACAGCAGTGAATTTTTAAAAACAAAACCGCTCCTGTTTGGAGCGGTTTTTTTGTTGAATAATTTAAATTTTGATAGTTGTAGGTAGCCAATGTAGTTTTTTATAATCCATAACTTTTTTAGCAATCGGCAATTTAATTATATTGCCCGAATAAGAATATACAAATAAGGCTTTTTGTTCGCTCAAAGCAGTTAAAGTAATTTGATCCGTATTAATTAATTCAGATATTGCAATGTTAAATTCAGAAGTGCATCCCTCCCACAAAATTAAATTTTCTCTCAAATAAAGTGCTCTATTTCCCGAAATTTCATAACTCTTAGATAGTTTAAAAAACAATTCAGAAAAACTACAATTGGGATAATCTTTTACATATTTAATAATATCCTCTTTAATAAACTCTTTCATAATGATAGGGATTGAAAGTTTAAAAATATTTATTAGCAAAGTACACAATTCAAAACAATTTAAAACAAATCGTTTATATTTTTGTTAATTTGCAACTACAATAAACCAAATACGCAAAATACAATGACCAAGCAAAGTAAAATAACAGTAAAGCATTATTTAGAAAAGAAAGTTAAGCCAACAATGGTTTATGATGATTTACCGTTAGGATATCCATTGTATTACAGAATAACATATAAAAGAAAAACCACTAATTTAAAAAGTTTCACTGGTGCGATAATGACTGAAAAGGCATACGAACATTTTAAAACAACTAATGAAGTACTTAGTTATGAAACTAATTATAAAACTGGATTTACACATTTAAAATTAGAGGATGAATTACTATTTTTAGAAAAAGCAATTGAGCAATTAGTTAATAAAAACAGTGATATTGTGGTATTTGACGAGTACTTTGTTGAAAATTTAAAAACTTTTTTTAATGATTTAAGAGAAAGTTTATATTTTCAAGGTTGGTATAGCTATAAGCAAAAATTAGATTTAAGAGTTAAAGATAAATCAAGAAAAAGCCCGCTTACAGTCAGTGAAATACTTAATCAAAAAATAGATTTATCCAAAGAAGACATTGATTTTAACAACCAGTATAAAAAGTTCAATGATGAAAAAGGTTATAATCAGGAAAGATTTTATCATATTTTTGATAAAGGAAAATCATTAATTGAATGTTTAAATATTATAAAGGAGGTTACAGAAATTGACCTATTCCCCTATATCCATAAAAACACTTTAAAATATTGGCAAGTAATAGGATTAATTTTAATTGCCTATCCAAGAACTATATTTATAGATTTTTTTGTTAATTATGACATAAAAAAAATATTAGATATTAAAGAAAAGAACAATGTTGACTTAACAGCTATTGAGGTTACTGATATTTGTAACAAGTTAAAAAACAATCATTTAGGCATTTATTTTAAATAAAAAACAATAAAATATCTTTTTTTATTATAAAATTGTTTGGTATTACCAAACAATTTTATAATATTTGCATACATCAAACAAAAAATTGGTTTTTTTTAAATAACAAGTTAGGTAGTACAAAACATTTTTAACACTCAAAATTATGAATATTCAAGAAATCAAAAAACAGTTACCTACTGGAGCAATTAAAGCTATTGCTATTGAAAGTGGGATACATTATGCCACAGTACAAGGATTCTTTAATGGAAAGCAAACCAAAGAGAATGTAAAACTTATTGAGCATACAGCAAAGTACCTAAAGCAGTACAAAGAAGCCAAAGCCAATGCAATACAAGAACTCCAAGCGGTTGTCAGTGCTTAATTATTTGAGTTATGGAAAAACTGGAATTTTCAACAAACTGGAATAACAAATTAGACTGTAAATGTTTTACAACAATTAGGATTTTTAATCCTGCAAAACATTTTAGAGGAAATCAGTTTGAAGTTTTTTGCAAAGAAAGTTTAAAAGTAAAGCCCTTGTATTGGGGATTACGATTGCAAAACTAGAACAACTAAACGACTATGTGTGTTATATCGATACTGGATATAATAGAATTGATACAATAAATATGCTTCGTAAAATGTATCCTAGAGTTGATTTTGAAAAACAGAAAATTTGCATAATTCTTTTAGAAAAAATTGAACCGCCAAAACCAAAACAAGGAACTCTATTTAATTAATAAATCGATGAAAAATAAGCATAAGACTAAAAACAAAAAACTACCCTTTAAAAAAAAAATCAGCAATATCAAGGATTTAAAAAAGATGAAAACCACATTTAAACACTGTTTAAACACCATTTAATATGAATAGTCAAGATTTTTTATTTAGTGCCTTGATGGGTAGCCAATCATTCAAAACTATAGAAAGATTGGGATTAGTTCAGGATAATTTAACTGAAAAGGGATTGCCCAATATTCCATATTTAAGCTCAAATCAGCCTGTTGACAGAATAGACGAAAACAAACAATACTTTCCTCTTTCATTTTCTTTTACTGAGGGAGGTACTAAATGGACTTTCCCATTTGAGCCATTGATAAGCATAAGCAGTGGGAATGATATAACCAAGGTCAATGTTGCAAAAAAAGGGTTTGACAAAAAAGGACGTTTATTGTCGGGAACAATAAAAACCAGCTGGAGACAAAAAGACTTTGATATTACAATTACTGGAACACTTATAGGTAAACAGTTTTTTGGTAAACCCGAAGACTGTTTCCCTAAAACGCATTTGATTGAGCTTTTTGAATATTTAATTTTTGCGGGTAGCTTATTTGTTTATTCGTATCCTTTGGAGCTATTGGGAATAACTCAAATAGTAATAGAAAGTTATAGTTTTCCATTTACCAAAGGCGAAAATGTACAGGCATACGAGATAAAAGCTTTAAGCGATTATCCTCACAGTCTAGTAGTTAAAGAATAATTCTAAATCAAATACGCTAATGAAACACTGGAGTGATTTTATAAACAACCGAACACACAGTCTTAAAAGACTAGGAAAGCTGGCAAATACTTTAACATTTGAAGTTCAAAGCAAAGAATTTGAACTACAAAACGCCAAATTAAATTTAGAACGTTTTGAAGCTCAAATCTGCAATAAAATTGCTGGTAATTACTCCAGCGAATGTGAATTTGAAAACGCAATCTTAAGCGCAAAATATAAAGCTGATTTGTGGAATAATGAACCCATAGACAACCATAAGCCACAAACTGTAAAACAATAACCATTAACCAAATACGCTAAAAAAAATGAAAATAATACAGATCACAGAATATAATAAAAAAGCCTTAGAGGATGTTGGGGCTTATATAGAGTTAACTGACAGAGATAAAGAACCAATAATTAAAAAAATTAATTTTTACAACTTCACGGATATGATGTGTAGTGTCAGTGCGATTTTAGAAGCTATTGAAGTTATAGGTTATAATGGGAATAAAGAAAATTTATACACTTGTGCTAGTTTGGCAAGTGTTGCTAGAAAAATGCTACCTAGTGAAGAAATGGAATTTTTAGATAGGTTACTAATTAAAGAAGATAGGAACAAAGATGATTTTCAACCTATTAAAAAACTGTAATTATGAAACAAATATTTACGATAGAAAAGGTATTAATCCATAATAAAAATATGGATTTCACAGGAGTAAAAACAAGGATTATACTGTTTGGGAAAACAATAATAAGCTACCATTCAAAAAATAATTTAAACACTATATAATTATGCAAATAGAAGACATTGAAGCAATGTTAAATGATTTCAATCAAGATATGATTGACACGTTTAAGACCAATCAAAAGGACTTTAAAGCCTTAACCGTTCAAAAGGTTCTTACAATTTTATCAAAAAGAAAAATTGATTCAAACATAGCAAAAACAAAAGATTTTTGGGAGCGCATACAATCAAATATGCAGTTATTCATTTCTAGGGTTATTGATGAAATCGACAATAAATTAAAAGCCGATTTTACAGACAAGGAAAGAATCGATTACTTCTTTGATTACCTAGACAAAAACACTGATGCTTAAAAAATAAACCAACTGTAAAAAATGTAATTTATGAATTTTGAAAAAATATTGATAGAAAAAAATGAGGGTGCAATTAATGGAGAATTACACCAGTTACAAGCAAAAAAAGAGTATTTCCAAAATTATGTTAACAAAGTCGTTGCACTAGGAATAAGTTTGGAGGAAAACGATTTGGCATTAATGTTTGAAAACCCAAAAGCATACATAACCGAAAAACTTACGGCTGGAGAAAACATGCAGGTTGGAAATTTGAAACTGAACAAAGAAAAACTCTTTGATTTAATAGAAAAGCCAGCGGGAACAACCGAACTAATTGAAAGTGTTGAAAAAGATTTACAGGACAAAGGAGCTAGGGAGTTTAATATTTGGCACGTTGAATGTTTTAAGATTATTAAAAATTTGGTGGTTGTTAATCCTGAACATTTAGACCACATTAATACTAGATTTTCATTGTTTATTGAAAACGAAAATCAAAAACAGGCCTTTGAAAAACTTCAAGGAATTACAAAACTTATTAATGAAATTAATAAGTTGGATGGTAAAAAAGTAAGTTCAGATACTGATTTAGATGATCTAATAAAAAAATCGGATAACGGTTTTGTAGTAAATGCCAAAGCAATACAATTCTTTAAATAACCTCTAAAATTCTTTATATGGAAAACGGAATAGCAGTTATAACAGTGCCATTGACAGAATGGAAAGAGCTTAAAAGTCAAATGGGAAGTATTGCCAAAAGTTTATTGGACATTAAGAACAAAGGACAAAAAGAGTTTTTAAGTCCTAAAGAAGCAATGGAAATACTAAAATGCAGTAGAAATACACTGCAAAGCTACATTGATAAAGGTTTTTTTAATGTTACCAAAATGAAGTCTGAAAAGTATAGCAAAGTAATAATCAAGCGTGCAGATATAGATTTTTTCATTCAAAGCAGGGCATAAAAAAACCCCTCGAAAGGGGTTTTTATATTGTAACTAAAAACCAAATACGCTAATAATTAATGTTTAGTACTCTGCAAATATATAAAAATGATTGATAATATCACAATGATAAAGCGGTCTTTGTCGGAGGTAGAAAAAAAGAGTATTATAAAATCCAGCCGTTTAGTGTGTAATTCACTAAACGGCTTAATCTATTATGATAATCGAACAACTAAAAATTTTACTGGAGGGTTATTTATAAAAATTGATCCCAGCAATAAATTAAAAATAACGGGAAGTTTACACAAATACTTTTCCTATTTAGAGAATGGATGTTTAACAAATTTTGACAGTTTCACAATCAACAATGTAATAGAAGCTTTTGAAAAACTGATCTCAAACACTGGTATTGATCCCCGCAAAGTTGAAATAACTTTTTTTGAGATAGGTTTAAACATAAAGCTACCCATTGAATCAAAAACAGTTTTAGAAACAATACACAGTATCGGGAAGCATAAAGAAAAGCTGTTTTTGATTGATGCAAACCACAAAGAAGCTAGGCAAATAACAACGGAACGGCATAGAGATTACAGAATATATTTTAAAGTGTATGATAAGGTTTTCGAAATGCTGGACAAACACCACAAGCGAACGCCTACAGGAATAAATATAATTCGAATTGAAACGGTACACAGGCGATGCGAAAAACTGTATTTGAATGATTTTTTTGATTTGGACTTTTTACACAGATTACAAAATTCATTTTTTAATGAATGGGACAAACTTAATTTTTACAATGATATAGACGCACCAAAAGGCACACAGCGAAGCAAAATAGATTTGATACGTAATATTATTTACAAAGGTAAAAATGAGGTTTTAAAGCAATACAAAAGCCAGTATGAAAACAACGCCCTCACAAAAAGACAGTTCTATTCAGTGCGGGATTTTATAGAGAATTGGGAAGCAATACGGCATGAATTCGATATTAAGAATAGTAAAATAGTACCATTTTGGAAAACTGCGTATAATACTGAAAAACAAATGGTTATAATTAAAAAGTGAATTAATTGATACTTATTGAGAACATAAAAGGTTTGAATAGCACTTTTATAAATAGTTACACTTTTGTAACTATTGTAATTAATTGATAAACAATAATTTAAATACAAAAACTATATATAATGATATTTATTGATAAAAAAATCAAATCAAATGACACACGTATAGTCCCAAAAAAAATTTGTGGAAACTTGTAATATACTCCCGATAGGGAGCGCACCCATACCAGTATTGAGTTTGTACGGTATCTACAGCAGTACATAAGTGTAACTATTCAAAGATCATAACTAATAAACAAAAAAAGGTTGAAATAAGGCCTAAAAAACACCATTTAAACAGAATTATTCAAAAACCACCCTAACTAAAGCAATAAACACCAAATCATACCAAATAATGAAAAAGCACACCCCACAAAAGAAGTATTTGTATTTAAAAAAGGTCGGATTAATAAAGTGAAGCGCACCCGAACTGATAATTTTTGAATGGGGCGGTGCTAAAAATAAATCGGGTTAAACATTAACAAAAAACTGCAAAAATCCCCCTTAGTAAAAACAGTCCAAATTTTAATATTAAAAGTTATTTTACTACCATTTTACTACAGCCATATTTTCCTTAAACTTCAAAAACACCCATAATGAGTAAAACAAAAAATAAGCTCCCCGATACTAAACAAAGAAATAGCTACACGCTGGATGATAAAGCCAAAGCAAAAAAATATTATTTGATCGGCTTATCATTGCTTGAAGTTGGAAAATTAACGGACACACCATTTAGAACAGTTGAAAAATGGTACATAGCAGAAAACTGGAAAAACCAAAGAGAAACAACGCCAATAAAAACAAAGGCAAATGATTTGTTCAATGCTGGAATGAGTTACAAGCAAATTGCCGCAACATTGGGTAAAAGTCAAAGTACAATTTCCCGATATTTAAAAACTGTACGAAATGAAACCAACAATTAAAGAACTTCAAAACAAAGGATTGAAAAAAACAGCTGTCAAAGGATTGTTTTTGACAATTGAGGGCAAAGCATGGCATAAAAGCGCAAAGCGTGAAATTCCAGCTACCACAAACGGCAAAATACGATTTAACGGCAAAATGTACGATTTGCAAAAGTTAATGATTGAAACAACAAGCAAAGCTCTAAAGCCAAATATACCAGTTAAAAAAAATGTTTCAATTCGCGAACTCCAAAAGCAAGGTTTTAGAAAAACTAAAATAAGCGGTTTGTATATCACAAATAGCGGACTTTGCTATAATTCCATGTCAAAAAGAAATTTGGCTATTACAAACGGTAAAATCACTATAAACGGTAAAGCCTACAATGTAGCAAAGGTAATTTTGGAAACATTTTGTAAAATTCCAATCCGAAGCGGTCAAATTACCTTTAAAAATAGCAATGACAAAGATTTTTTCTTTGAAAATTTAGATTATACAAGCACATTAAAACAATCCGCACCCAGTGAAACCGATATAATACAGTGTATAAGACTATATTTTGAAGTTGATAAAAAATTAAACAAAAGGAGTGATCTACTAAAGTATTATTTAAATGAAATTATAAAAAACCGAGCTTTTAACTTCAAATACAAAGGATTGGATTTTGATTTATTTATTGAATACCATAGCACTAAATACTTTATAATATCTGATAACCAAAAAACAGTTTTTGACAAATTTAATTATTCAGCAACTAACGGAAAAAATGCAATAAACAAATACTTAAATTTACTGGTAAGTGAATGTTTACAGGATTTTGAAAACGGACTTTTAAAAATCAAAAATTTCAAGCCAAAGCCACCAACAAAAACACAAAAATTAAAAGAGTTGCAAAAATCCATTAATGAAATGGGATTAAATGTTAAAATTCCTTTGCGAAAACCAAGCACAGAAGAAACCTTAAACAAGTATTTAAAGCAAACCAAAATTTAATATGAAAAGCCAAAAGCGAATTGACGGTGTCCAAATAAATAAGCTTTTACGTTACAAACTTATTAAAGAGCTGTACCAAAAAAGTATACAAGAGCATCCATATACACCTACTACCAAAATACTAGAAATATACATATTCCCAGTTTACCCAATTTCACGTACTACTTTATACGAGATTCTTTGTACTCCAGTAACTAAATTGTTAGCCGAATATGAAGCAAAAAAACAAAATGAATCAAACAGCTAAAAAGGTAATTTTAAGCTGAAATAGTCTGTATAGGACTTGAATTAATTTTCTTTTTGGTCTGTAAATCAATGGTTTAATGTTTTTTATTTTTTATAGGTAGAAAAATGGTATAGAAAACATAAAATATCGGTTGATATATGAATTAAAAATCTACACTTAGTAACTTTTTTTTTACAAATTTATATAACATATACAAAATAATGTATTTTTACACATGCAATATAGCAGATAACCAAAATATATCCTATTAAACATTTTCTATTTTCTTTGTTTAATATGGAATTAAATAAACCATAAATCATAATGACTTTACAACAAATATTAGATCAAATACCGCACATAAGTAATAGAAATTACTGGCTTGTTAGAACTGAGGGCGGAAAAAATTATGACTCATTTTTAGCTGGAAAGTTCATTGGAATTGGATATAATAAAATAACACTAGAGGATATTAAGGCGGGTAATACTCGTGATGAAGTGGGGGTTACAATATTAGCAAATAAAATTAAAAAAGCATATGGAGAAGACGAAGCAAGACCAAAACACTCTGCCAGACAGCTTTTAAAATTTGCGTATGAAATTAAAAAAGGGGACATTATTATGATTCCAAGCGAAAATTCCGAATATATACAATTTGCGGAAATTTCAAATACAATTGCTTTTAATGAGTTAAATAATAAATTTGATTGTGATTTAATAAAGAGAAAGCAAATTAAATTACTTAGGCAAGTAACTAAAGCAAGTTTAGACCCTAAGTTGTTTAAACTAATGTTTTCCCATCATACTATAACAAATGCCGATCAATACGGAGAAGTTATTGATAAAATAATAAATGGTATCTTTGTAAAAGAAGATCATGCGCATTTAGTCCTTGAAGTGCAAGCGAAAGATGATGTTAAAGCAAGAAGTCTTTTTAAAATGGGAGATATTGCTTTGGATTTGCTAGATGAATTTTGCGAAGCTGAGGATTTAGATTATAAATCAGACGATTTTGATATAAAACTAGCTGTTCAATCTCCTGGTTTCATAGAGATATCTGGACTTGGAATGGGTGGAATAATTATACTAGGAATTATAATTGTGGCAATAGCTGGAGGTGGCTTTAGTTTAACTTATAAAAAAGATTTAAAGACCGAAATAAAATCAGACGGGATCATTGAGAAAGTGCGAAAATTTTTGACTACACGCAAAAACAATGATATAAAAACCGAACTACTTAAAAAGCATATGGATAGTTTAGAAATTAAAGATCCAAAAGAATTAATTGAGATATTAAAACAGCTTGATAAATAACAATGAATAAATTATTAAACATATTATCCTTACTTGGAAGTTTTTTAATAGTATTTGGAGTTTTATTCCTTGTGCAAGATATTACTATTGGAAGAATTTATTATGTTAAAAATTTAATTGTATATAATTTTTTACCGTTTAAATATTTAGTATTTACAGCTAGCTCTTTGTTGATTATTTTACGATTTGTAGATTTCTATATTCCGAAACGAGGTAAGTAAAGATTTTAATAATTTTTAGAATTAAGTAATTCTTAACTTCTTTAAAAAAATATAACGACAGCTGATCTATGAGCCTTTCTTCTTTGTAAATTTACAAAAAAAGATATTATGAAAGCTTACGAAACAGTAATTGACAAAAGAAAGTACACGATTCTATATGAAATTGATGAAGAAGAAATGAAAAAGTTGATGTATAGTAATGATTGTATTTTGAATATTACATGCACTCCGAATGAAGATGATTTTCTGACTGTAAAACGATTTCATTTAATCTTTGATGAAAGAAAAGAAGCTGATCTTTTTTTGGAAATAAATTGGCTATTACAAACTGATTTTTATAAAGGAATAGACTTTTTGAAAGCCAATAGGACAATTGGATATACTATGACTAGTGGCAGTACTTATATAGATGAAATTAGTTTTGGATACTATGCTCCATTTTACCCTAACTAATTTCGTCATAAACCTGTTTTAAATAGTCTGTTAATAAAATTTTTATGTACTTCGGAGCTTTTTAATGAACGGCGCATAACTAAGAAACTAGGAATTGTTGTAATGTTATTCTTATATTTAGATATGAAAATGTAAAATTTGAATTTTTTTACCATATTTCTACCCAAAATTAAAAATTAAAATAAATCACTGATAATTAGCGTTTTGTGCTAAGTAGTTCAGTTTCAGGTGGGACCACAGTTTAAATTAGAAAAGCCTTTACAGCAATGTAGAGGCTTTTTTTGTGATTGGCTAGTTTGATTTTATTGTTGTGTAATTAAAGTTTGGCTTTCCATTTTGGTTTTCGATAATTTTGTGTAAGATTTTATATATATTAGCAATTATTTCTTTAATGTTGAGTGTTAATTTTTGGTGATTACTATGTTGATATACAGTAGTTTGTTGTTTTTTTTAAGGGCTTTTTATTTGGTTTTTTTGTTAGTGGTATTGTAACTTTCTTTAAAAACGATACATTTGTTTACTAATTCTACTTGGTATTTGTAGCTTGTAGAATTTAGTTTTAAAAATAAATTTCCATTTTATGCATTTAATTTCAGAGAATTAAAATTTATATGAAAATTATTTCACAAAGGTTTTTAATAGTTCTAATGGTTTTGCTAGGTTCGATTAGTGCTTTTGCTGCTCCTGCCCCTCCTGCTCCGAAATTTATTCCACCACCACCAGGTGATCCACCATTGCCTATTGATGAAAATCTCGTGTTTTTATTTATTGTTGCATTATCATTTGGAGTATATAGTATATATAAGCATAAATTAAAACAAAAAACTCCAGCGTAACTGGAGTTTTTTGTTTTTAAGACTACTTTTTTTTAGTTGTTTTTGTATAATCTGGATACGTATTTGCCAATTACATCAAACTCTAGATTTATTTTAGTTCCAATCTTGAAATTATTAAAATTAGTATTTTCAAATGTATACGGAATTATTGATACGCTAAACTGATTTCTTTGAGAATTTACAACAGTTAGGCTAACTCCGTTTACGGTAATTGATCCTTTTTCGATTGTAATATTGTTTGATTTTTCATCATACTCGAAAGTATAATTCCAGCTGCCGTTAGCCTCTTCAATAGCAATGCAGTTTCCTGTTTGGTCTACATGACCTTGAACAATATGTCCATCAAGGCGATCGCTTAATTTCATGCCTCTTTCAAGGTTGATGATGTCACCAACTTTCCAGTCGCCGATATTTGTTTTCTGTATGGTTTCGGCTATGGCGGTAACGGTGTAAAGAGAATTCTGTGTATTTACAACAGTTAAGCAAATTCCATTATGGGAGACGCTTTGGTCTATTTTGAGTTCATTTGTAATGGAAGAATCTACAGTTATGTGAATATTATCTCTGTCTTTTCTTATTTCGACTACATTGCCAAGGGTTTCTATGATTCCTGTAAACATTTCTTATTTTATTTTACTAAATTTGCACATCAAAATTAGTAATAAATAACCTGTGGTCATGATAAAAAATGCAGAAAATATAATCGTCGGAATTTCAATAGGAGATTTAAACGGTATTGGAAGCGAAGTTGTTCTTAAAACATTTGAAGATTCTCGAATGCTAGAACTCTGTACTCCAGTCATTTTTGCAAATGTGAAAATAATATCTTTTATAAAAAAGAATTTCACGTCATCAGCAATGTTGCATGGGATTGACAAATTAGACCAGATTATACCAGGAAAAATTAATGTCTATAATCTTTGGCGAGAGGGGATCGATATTAATTTAGGAGCTAATGATGATAAAGTAGGAGAGTATGCGGTAATGTCTTTTGTTGCTGCTACTAAGGCTTTAAAAGAAGGAATTGTAGATGTTTTGGTGACTGCACCTATCAATAAATATAATATTCAATCAGAAACATTTAAATTTCCTGGGCATACAGATTATTTAGATCAGGAGTTAGAAGGTAATGCTTTGATGATGATGGTTCAGGATAACCTGAGAGTTGGTTTGCTAACAGATCATATTCCGTTAAGTGAGGTTGCATCGCATCTCACAGAGGAATTAATTGAGCGTAAAATTCAAACGATTAAACAGTCATTAATTCAGGATTTTAGTATCAATAAACCGAAAATTGCAGTTTTAGGTCTTAACCCGCATTGTGGAGATGGTGGTGTAATTGGTAAAGAAGATGATGCGATTTTAAAACCAGTTTTAAAGAAAATGTTTGATAAAGGAACAATGGTTTTTGGGCCTTTTCCTGCGGATGGTTTTTTTGGAAGTGGTCAATATGAGAAATATGATGCTATTGTGGCTACTTATCATGACCAAGGATTGATTCCATTTAAGACGTTATCTTTTGGTAAAGGAGTTAATTATACTGCCGGATTAAATAAGATAAGAACCTCGCCGGATCACGGTACGGCGTATGATATTGCTGGAAAAGATATTGCAGATTATAATTCATTTAAGGAGGCTATTTATTTGGCAATAGACATATTTCGTTCTCGTAATCAATATGAGGAGATTAGTAAAAAACCTCTTAAAATAAAAGAAAAACAGTTATAAACAAAAAAAGGTGAATAAGATTATTAGTTTTACAATAATTTTATATCTTTGCACCCCGATTCAGACTTCTGCGGTTCAGAATATGAATTAGGAAAAATGATGTTGAAATGAGCAAGACAAAAGAATATTTAATTCCATTCGTAGGATTAAAGTTAGGTAAACACCATTTTGAGTATCAAATAAGTAATGTGTTCTTTGAGAGCTTTGATTATGAAGAATTTCAAAATTCAGATATCAAAGTAAATGTAATTTTAGAGAAGAAAAGCAACATGTTAGAGTTGAGTTTCAAGCACAAAGGTACTGTAAATGTGCCATGTGACTTAACAAGCGAAGACTTTGATTTGCCTTTAAAAGGTAGTATGAAGTTGATAGTTCGTTTTGGAGAAGCTTTTAATAATGATAATGAAGAGTTGCTTATTCTGCCATACGGTGAATTTGAAATAGATATTGCACAATATATCTACGAAATGATTGCGCTTTCGGTACCTCTAAAAAGGATTCATCCAGGAATTAAAGACGGAAGTTTAAAAACAGAAGCTTTAGATAAACTGAATGAATTAACTATAAAAGAACAAAAAGAAGAGAGTAAAAAAGAAGAAGATATTGACCCTCGTTGGGACAAATTAAAGAAACTATTAACGGATAAATAATATAGTAAAATGGCACATCCTAAGAGAAAAATCTCGAAAACAAGAAGAGATAAGAGAAGAACACATTATAAAGCTACTGTAGCTCAAATCGCTACATGCCCTATTACTGGGGAGGCACATTTATACCACAGAGCTTACTGGCATGAAGGGAAAATGTACTACAGAGGGCAAGTTGTTATAGATAAATCTGTAGCTGTTGCTTAATACATTTTTGTAAATGATATTAGAACTCTCACTATGTGAGAGTTTTTTTTGTTGATTATAATTTTCGTTATTTAAGAAAATTAAGACAATACGTTTAGAATTTTTTTTGTAATTTTCAAGTCTTTTAAAAATTATTCAAATACTAGTATTTGGAAGGAAATAATTGAATATAATGAATACAATCACAGCCGCAATAACCGCTGTTGGAGCTTATGTTCCAGACTTTGTACTTTCTAACAAAGTCTTAGAAACCATGGTGGATACTAATGATGAATGGATTACTACCCGCACTGGAATAAAAGAAAGAAGAATTCTTAAAGATACTGATAAAGGAACCTCATTCCTTGCTATAAAAGCAGCACAAGATTTAATAGCCAAAGCGAATATTGATCCTTTGGAGATTGATATGATAATAATGGCAACAGCTACAGCAGATATGCCAGTAGCTTCTACAGGAGTTTACGTTGCAACAGAAATTGGAGCAACAAATGCTTTTGCATATGATTTACAAGCGGCTTGTTCTAGTTTCCTTTACGGAATGTCTACAGCAGCAGCGTATATTCAGTCAGGTAGATACAAAAAAGTATTACTAATAGGAGCAGATAAAATGTCTTCGATAGTAGATTATACTGATAGATCTACTTGTATTATTTTTGGAGATGGCGCAGGAGCAGTATTATTTGAACCTAATTATGAAGGTTTAGGATTGCAAGATGAATATTTGAGAAGTGACGGAGTTGGTCGTGATTTTTTGAAAATACCAGCAGGAGGATCTTTAATTCCAACTACTTTAGAAACAGTTCAAAGTAATAGACATAATATTATACAAGACGGGAAAACTGTTTTTAAATATGCTGTTACTAATATGGCTGATGCTAGCGAATTAATTCTTAAAAGAAATAATTTAACAAATCAAGATGTAAATTGGTTAGTTCCACATCAAGCAAACAAGCGTATCATTGATGCCACTGCAAGCAGAATGGATTTAGAAGACTCAAAAGTATTAATGAATATTGAAAAATATGGTAATACAACATCAGCTACATTGCCTTTGGTACTTAGCGATTTTGAGCATTTATTCAAAAAAGGAGATAACATTATTTTTGCCGCTTTTGGAGGTGGATTCACTTGGGGATCTATTTACTTAAAATGGGCTTACGATAAAAAATAAATTTAAACTAAAAACGAATATTATGGATTTAAAAGAAATTCAAAACCTAATCAAATTTGTAGCAAATTCGGGAGTTGCTGAAGTAAAGTTGGAGATGGATGATGTTAAAATCACCATTAGAACAACTTTAGAAGGTAATGTAACTGAAACCACGTATGTTCAACAATTGCCAGCTCAAGCAACATTGCCACAAGCTGTAGTGCCTCAGCAAGCGGCTCCAGTAGTTACAACTACAGAAGTTCCAGTTGCAGCAGAAAATTCTAATTTGATTACTATAAAATCGCCAATTATTGGAACTTTTTATAGAAAACCTTCACCAGACAAACCAGCTTTTGCAGAGATAGGTTCAACAATTGCTAAAGGAGATGTTCTTTGTGTTATTGAAGCAATGAAATTATTTAATGAAATTGAATCTGAAGTTTCTGGTAAAATTGTTAAGATTTTAGTAGATGATATGTCTCCAGTTGAGTTTGATCAACCGTTGTTTTTAGTAGATCCATCATAAAAAATTAGATTTTAGATTTTAGATTTTAGAAATTTTCTATAATCTAATAATCATATGATCTAATTATCTAATTATCTAATTTTAAAAAGATGTTTAAAAAAATATTAATTGCGAATAGAGGAGAAATTGCACTTCGTGTAATTCGTACATGTAAGGAAATGGGGATTAAGACTGTTGCAGTCTACTCAACTGCCGATGCTGAGAGCTTACATGTTAAATTTGCAGATGAAGCAGTTTGTATAGGTCCTCCTCCGAGTAACTTATCGTATTTGAAAATGTCAAATATTATTGCTGCTGCCGAAATTACAAATGCAGATGCAATACATCCAGGATATGGATTTCTTTCTGAGAATTCGAAGTTTTCTAAAATATGTCAGGAACACGGAATCAAATTTATTGGTGCTGCTCCTGAAATGATTGACAGAATGGGAGATAAGGCTTCTGCCAAAGCAACAATGAAAGAAGCAGGAGTTCCTTGTGTACCAGGTTCAGACGGATTGTTAGAATCATTTGAACAAACACAAAAATTAGCTGAAGAATTCGGTTATCCAGTGATGCTTAAGGCTACTGCTGGTGGTGGTGGAAAAGGAATGAGAGCAGTTTGGAAAGCAGAAGAGCTTCAAAAAGCTTGGGATAGTGCACGTCAGGAATCATTAGCTGCTTTTGGTAATGACGGAATGTATCTTGAAAAATTAATCGAAGAGCCTCGCCATATCGAAATTCAGATTGTAGGAGATTCTTATGGTAAAGCATGTCATCTATCAGAAAGAGATTGTTCTGTACAACGTCGTCATCAAAAATTAACTGAAGAAACTCCTTCGCCATTCATGACAGATGAATTGCGTACTAAAATGGGTGAAGCCGCTGTAAAAGCTGCTGAATTTATTAAGTATGAGGGAGCAGGTACAGTTGAGTTTTTGGTTGATAAACACAGAAATTTCTATTTCATGGAAATGAATACACGTATTCAGGTAGAGCACCCTATTACAGAGCAAGTTATTGATTATGACTTGATTCGTGAGCAAATTATGGTTGCCGCAGGAATTCCAATTTCTGGAAAAAATTATTTACCACAATTACATGCTATAGAATGTCGTATTAATGCTGAAGATCCATATAATGATTTTCGCCCTTCACCAGGAAAAATTACTACGCTTCATATGCCAGGAGGTCACGGTGTACGTCTAGATACGCATGTGTATTCAGGTTATAGTATTCCGCCAAATTATGATTCAATGATTGCTAAATTAATTACTACTGCACAATCTCGTGAAGAGGCAATTAGCAAGATGAGAAGAGCTTTGGATGAGTTTGTAATCGAAGGAGTTAAAACAACAATTCCTTTTCACAGACAATTAATGGATGATCCACGTTATATCGCAGGAGATTATACGACTGCTTTTATGGATACATTTAAAATGAAAGATTTGGAATAGATTATTACATATAGTATTGAAAGCCTCACAGTAATGTGAGGCTTTTTTTATTTGTATGATTTTAAAAAATCAAATTATGTGTATTTTTTACACACTTTATATCCACTTTACCCACTATTCGATTAGCGGTGGTTTTATATTTTAACAGCTAATCGTGTGTTTAGTAGTTGTTTATGTTGTTTTGTGGTCTTTTTAGTTTTACGGCATAATAATTTCTTTATCTGAAGTGTAAAACAATACAAATAATTTAAAATCTATTATTATGAAAAAGTTAATCTTATCAGCCGCAATCCTATTAGGAAGTTTGTCTTCATTTGCAACAGCTTTACCAACTTCAGTTATAGATGTTAAAACTACATCAGTACAGGAAGAATATACTGAAATTAAAATAGAAGAATTACCAGCAGCAATTTCAGAAGCTTTGAAAAAAGCATATCCAGATGCAATACTTAATAAAGCATATGTAAATGCTAATAAAGAGTATAAGTTAGATGTAACTGTAGGAGATAAAGTGGGAAGTCTTTTTGCAGATGCAACAGGAAATTGGATTAAAAAATAATTCGATTTAGAAAGTCAAAAAAATTAAAAAACATATAAAAATATATCATTATGAAAAAGTTAATCTTATCAGCAGCAATCGTATTAGGAAGTTTATCTTCATTCGCATCAACTTTACCAACTTCAGTTATAGATGTTAAAACTACATCAGTTCAGGAAGAATATACTGAAATTAAAATAGAAGAAATGCCAGCAGCTATTGCGGAAGCTTTGAAAAAAGCATATCCAGATGCGGTACTTAATAAAGCATATGTAAATACCAATAAAGAGTATAAGTTAGATATAACTGTAGGAGATAAAGTGGGAAGTCTTTTTGCAGATGCAACAGGAAATTGGATTAAAAAATAATTCGATTTAGAAAATAAAAATAAATTAAAAAAACATATAAAAAATATATCATTATGAAAAAGTTAATCTTATCAGCAGCAATCGTATTAGGAAGTTTATCTTCATTCGCAACAACTTTATCAACTTCAATTGTAGATGTCAAAACTACCTCAGTTCAGGAAGAATATACTGAAATTAAAATTGAAGAGTTACCAGCTGCTATTACAGAAGCTTTGAAAAAAGCATATCCAGATGCAGTACTTAATAAAGCATATGTAAATGCTAACAAAGAGTATAAGCTAGATGTAACAGTAGGAGATAAAGTGGGAAGTCTTTTTGCAGATGCAACAGGAAACTGGATTAAAAAATAATTCGATTTAGAAGTTTAAAACATTAAATTTAGTATCATGAAAAAGTTAATCTTATCCGTAGCAATTGTATTAGGAGGTTTATCAGCTAATGCTACAACTGTAGCAATTACAGAATCTACTGTAAAAGTAGTTAGTGTTCAGGATGAATACGTAGAGATTAGTGCAGATGCACTTCCTGCAGAAGTAAAAGCTACTCTTGAAAAATCTTTTCCAGATGCGAAACTGGAAAAAGCTTATAAAAATGAAAAAGATGTATATAAACTAGAAATCGTTCATAGCGATAAAAAATATACTATTTTCTCTGACGCATTAGGAAATTTGATCAAAAAATAATTGATCACAAGCCAAACGAGTTAAATTTAAACATATCATTATGAAAAAAGTAATCTTATCCGTAGCAATTGTTTTAGGGAGTCTGTCGATTTATGCAGTCGATCTAACAATTACAGAGCCAGTGATTAAAGTTGCAATTACGCAAGATGGCTACACTGAAGTTAGTGAAGACACGGTGCCAGTGGCAGTAAAAACTGCTTTGCAGAAGGCTTATCCGGATGTGAAACTTGATAAGGTATATGTAAATGAAAAGAAAGAATACAAATTAGAAATCTCAGTTGGTGACCAAAAGGCTACTGTGTATTCAGATGTTAATGGCAATTGGATAAAAATATAATTTAGGTAGATTAGTTTAGGTTTTTTTTAAGAAGAGATTGCATTTGCAATCTCTTTTTTTTTGCAAAATTTTGTGAAAATACAATTAATTTAGTCTTATTTTAGCATGAAAAGTCCATACACTAATGCCAAAGATTTTATTAATAGAAGATGATATTTCGTTTTGTAAATTATTAGATAAATTTCTAACAAAAAAAGCATACACAGTTGTGACTGCCTTTTCTGCAACCGAAGCTCGAAATGTAATTAAGGATGAATCTTTCGATCTTATTATTACAGACTTAAGACTTCCCGATTCAGATGGGATAGGGTTGATGACTGAATTTAAAAAAATCTATCCAGAAATTCCAGTTATTTTAATGACAGGATATTCAGATGTAAATACTGCTGTGAAGGCTATAAAAAATGGTGCTGCGGATTATATTTCGAAACCATTTAATCCAGAAGAAGTTTTATTAGTGATTTCAAATGCTTTACAAAATTCAGTTATAGTTCCAGAAAAAGAACAGAAAGTAAAGCCTCAAAAAAAATCAACCGAATTTGAGATTGTAAAAGGAATTTCTAAAGCTTCAAAGAAATTAGCAGAGCACATTAAGCTTGTTAGTCCAACCAATATGTCAGTTTTGATAATAGGAGAAAGCGGTACAGGAAAAGAAATCATAGCCAAGAGTATTCATGAACAAAGTCCTAGAAAAGGGAATAATTTCATTGCAGTAGATTGTGGCGCTATACCTAAAGAATTAGCAGCAAGTGAGTTCTTTGGGCATTTAAAAGGCTCTTTTACTGGAGCGATTACTGATAAGATAGGCTATTTTGAGGCTGCAAATGGAGGAACTGTATTTTTAGACGAGATTGGAAATCTTTCTTACGAAAATCAAATTCAACTTTTGAGAGCTTTGCAAGAACGAAAGATAAAACCCGTTGGGAGTAATAAAGAAATCGATGTTGATATTCGTATAGTAACTGCAACCAATGAGGATTTGCGAGAAGCTGTACAAAAAGGAGATTTCCGTGAAGATTTATATCATCGGATAAATGAGTTTTCTATTCATTCGCCTTCATTGGTTGAAAGAGAAGAAGACTTAATGATTTTTGCAGATTTCTTTCTTGAAAAAGCCAATGTACAATTAAA
Organism: Flavobacterium sp. ALJ2; assembly: GCF_015594725.1. Taxonomy (GTDB): domain Bacteria; phylum Bacteroidota; class Bacteroidia; order Flavobacteriales; family Flavobacteriaceae; genus Flavobacterium. Next base: position 162,540 of record NZ_JADNRC010000004.1, read on the forward strand.
CAAAAACATTATTGGTTTTTCGGAAGAAGTAACTGTAGTTTTTCAAAAATACAGGTGGCCTGGAAATTTAAGAGAACTTCAAAACTGTGTCAAGAGAGCAACGCTACTGTCACAAGGGGATTTTATAGAAACTAGTGTATTACCACTAGAGTTTTTTCAGACCCAAAAGCAGGTTCCAAATGATTTTTCATTGTCTGAAAATGAAAAAGAAGCTATAATTCATGCTTTGTCAAAAGCCAAAAACAATAAGTCAGAAGCTGCAAAAATGCTAAAGATTACCCGTAAAACTTTATACAATAAGTTAAAGCAATACAATATAGATTAAGTTATTTCTTTTTCGATTGTCAAAAGTAGTGAATTGATTTTAGTTTTTAATTCATCAAAAATTACCCCTAAATCTGTATCAGAGTATTTATTTAGTTCTAAATCATCTAAAGTCTTACTGATTTCAAAAGCATTTATTTGCTTGAACATTGGAGACATTCGGTGTGCAATAGCACTAATTTCGGCAGTCTCTTTATTATTGCTACTTTTTTCTAAAACTACTAAGTTTTCTTTTGTAGATGTTATAAAAGTCTTAAGTACTTCTTGAAGAGCCTCTTTGTCATTGGTTAAAAATGATTTTAAAGAATCAAGAGAGTAGCCTTTTTCTAAATTAAGGTTATTGATCTCACTATCTTCAGGTTCAATTTTATACGAACTATCAAATAATGAAACTACAGTTTTGAGTAATGTTTTAGGAGAGTACGGTTTTTTTACAACAGTTGTAAATCCAGCATCTATATAAACTTTAAAATCTAAATCATCTCTTCCTGTTAAGGCAATTATAGGTTGGTTTTGGTATTGAGAATAGGTGTTTGCTTTTAACTTTTCTAAAAATTGAAATCCATCAATTCCAGGCATTTGAATATCAGTTATTATAAAGTCAAAAGAGGTGTGTTCTATTGTTTTTAAGGCGTCATTGGCATTGTTAAAAGCTAAAACAGTATAATTGTGCTGTTTTAAAACTTCAGACGTTAAACCTAGTAAATTAGCGTCGTCATCTAGTACAATTGCGGTTTTATATGAGATTAAAGGAGCAGTGTGATTTTCTAGATTAGTTGTTTCTTTTAATTCAGATTCTGGATCGGTATCAAAAACCAATGGAAGCTGAATTTTAAAAGTACTCCCTTTACCAAAAACACTTTTCAGGTATAAATCGCCCCCTAAAAGAGTAGCTATTTTTTTTGATATGGAAAGCCCCAAGCCAGTTCCTCCATATTTTTTTTCAATATTTTCATTAGCTTGAGCAAATTCTTCGAATATTAGATTTTGATTTTTTTTCTCAATTCCAATCCCAGAATCTTCTATTTTTATAATAACAAAATCTCCATTGTCATTAATTGAAGCATTGATTTTTATAAAACCTTTTTCAGTAAATTTATAAGCATTACCAATGATATTGCTCAAAATTTGTTTTAGTCGAAAAGAATCTCCAATTATTTTTTGATTTAATTTTTCATCGGCGTGGATGATAAGTTCTATATCTTTTTGTTCGTAAACAGATTGAATACTTTTAGCAACCTCAGTTATGATTTCAGGAAGTAAGAAGGGCTTCTTTTCGAATGTAATTTTTCCAGCTTCGATTTGAGAAAAATCTAGTAAATCCTGTACCAATTGTGATATATATTCGGATGAATTTTTAATATTCTTGATAAAATACGATTGTTTAGTATTTATGTCAGAATTGCTTAAGAGTTCTGTATAGCCCACTATGGTGCTCAATGGAGTTTTTAGATCATGACTTACTGTAGAAATGAGCTGTTCACGGCTTTTTAAAAGATTTCTAGTTTTGAAATTAGCAATTTCTAGTTGTTTCTTATAAAGTTGTGTCTTGGAGAAATCACTCGTAATAAGGATAGAAAAAAAGATAGTAAGCAGCAGGCCTACAATGGCAGCACCAGTAACAATCTGATTGATTTTTTTTAGTGATTTTTCTTTGTCAGTATTATATTTAATGGAGTTTATTATAATTTCTCGTTCAATTATACGTAGTACTTTTCGGAGTTGCTCAGAAATTAAAATTTCATTTTTTAGTAATTTGTTTTCCTGATAATTGAGCGATTCCTTTTTCTTTTCTGTTTCTCTTTTTACAGAACTTAATAATTTTTTGGATGTTGATAAAATAGAGTCAGATGCTTTCTTGCTTAATGTATTTGTGCTATCGTCCGGAATATTCTGATTGAGGTAATCAACATATTTTTGGAGAACATTGCGTTGATAAGTTCCTAGTTTTTCAGGGTTTTTAGCAAAATCCTCAAGTTGCAATTTACGTAATGAAAATTCGAGTTTCGTTAATTCATCAATAGCATTATTTACTGTAACTTCATCATTAGCTTTGTTTTTTATGGATTTTAATTGCCTAATATTTTTAGTCTTTTCGGCCAATAAATAACTCACACTATCCAATAAAACAATTTGAGATTGGGTAGTAACTATATTTTTTAAAGAATCAATTCGAATTCGTAGGTAATCAGATTCTTTGATGTAGTGTTCGAAATCGGTTTCAGAATTGGACTGAATTGTTTTTCGAACCAGACTTTCAGTTTTGTATACATTTGAAAATATCTGACTTACTTTTAAAATTTTAGTTTTTTCAAAAGCGATTTTACTTTCTATGTTAGAGTAAATAACATTTTCTGAATATAAAACCCACCCCACACTAATTACAAGCGAAGCTAATGCGATGTAACTTATAAAAACTTTGAGCGGAATGTAACTTTTTTTACTCTCCATAGATTGTAATTATTGGGGTTTTTTTATCGCAATTTATTTAATTTTTTCTGATTAAGGCTTATAAATCACAATCAATATGTTATATGATTTTAATTAGTAAACGCAAAAAAGCCACAGATATCTATTTTAATGTCTGTGGCTTTTGTATAAAATTATTTTAAACTAATTTACTTGTTTTTGTTCTCTTATTTAAGAGCAATTAGATTAAAGCGTTTCTTCTAACCATTTAAAGAATTCACTTTGCCAAACTTGGGCATTCTGAGGTTTTAAAACCCAGTGGTTTTCTTCAGGGAAATACAATAATCTACTTTTTATTCCGCGTAATTGAGCAGCCTGAAATGCTTCTTGAGATTGGCCAATTGGTACACGGAAATCTTTTCCACCTTGAATAATTAAGATTGGTTTATTCCATTTGTCAACGTAGTTTATTGGGTTAAATGTAGTATATGCTTTTTGAGCAATTGCATTGTTTTTATCCCAGTAAGGACCACCAAAATCCCAGTTGTTAAAGAAAAGCTCTTCGGTAGTTCCAAACATACTTTGCGTATTGAAAACACCATCATGAGCAATAAAAGTCTTAAAACGGTTGTTGTGAATTCCTGCTAAAAAGAAAGCCGAATAACCACCATAACTTGCGCCTACACAACCTAAACGAGTTTTGTCAACATAGTTTTCTTTAGCAACATCATCAATAGCTGATAAGTAATCATCCATAACTTGTCCGCCCCAATCCTTACTAATTTGTTCGTTCCATTTTACTCCATGACCAGGCATCCCGCGACGGTTTGGCGCTACAACGATATAACCTTTGGCAGCCATTAATGAGAAATTCCAACGGAAAGAATAGGATTGTGTTAAAGCAGATTGTGGTCCGCCTTGGCAATATAAAAGTGTCGGATACTTTTTTGAAGCATCAAAATTTGGAGGCAAGATTACCCAAACCAACATTTTCTTGCCATCGGTTGTAGTAACGTAACGTCTCTCTGTTTTGCTTAAAGTAAGTTTCTCGTATGTGTTAGTATTTACATCTGATAATTGTCTCCAAGTGTTCTCTTTTAAATTAAAAGAGAAAATTTCGTTAGCATGATTCATGTCTGATCTGGTAACAATAATATTGTCATCTGCAAAACCAACTAAATCATTCACATCATAGTTACCATTTGTAATTTGACGAACATTTACAGCAATTTTTGTTAATCCAGGAAAGTTCACTTCAAAAAGTTGCTTTGTACCATCAATAGGTGCCACAAAAAAGACTTTCTTACCATCTTTGCTCCACATAAAACTATTTACAGTTCCATCCCAATTGGCAGTTAGGTTCATTTTCATGCCTTTAAAATCAACAATAATATCATTTTTATCAGCCTCATATCCGTCACGTTTCATTTGCAACCAAGTTAAATTACCAGTTGGCGAAAATTGCGGAGCCATATCATAACCTAAATTGTCCTCCGTTCTATTTATTGTTTTACCAGTTTGAAGGTTGTATTCGTAAATATCAGTATTGGTAGAAATTGCATACTGTGTTCCAGCTTTTTTCTTGCTTACATATAAAATGCTTTTGCTATCAGGCGACCAGATATAGTCTTCGTCTCCACCAAAAGGTTTTTGAGGACTGTTGAAATTTTCTCCTTTTAAAAGATCAATTCCAGTAGCGCCATCTTTGTTTTCTTTGTAAAAAACATGATTGAATTTACCCTCATTCCAAGTGTCCCAATGGCGATAATCTAGACCATCATAGATTTGTGCATCAGATTTATTCAGGTTAGGGTAAAAATCTTTTCCTAAAACTTTATCAATTTTTACTTCTTCATTATACACTAAAAATTTTCCATTTGGAGAAATGTTTTTATCAGTTAAAATTGTTTTTATATCTGAAACTTCAGTTGCTTTCCCACCATTTACAGGTAGAGAATAATATTTTGATTGTGAATTGTCTTCAGTAATTGATGGTGTTGTAACCTTATAAACAACGTTTTTTCCATCTTTGGAAAGTCCAAGCGCAGTAACTCGTCCTAGTTTCCATAATAATTCGGGTGACATTACATTTTGTGCCATGGTGCTTAAACTCATCATTACTAAGGTTGTAAATAGTGCTTTTTTCATAGATTTAAACTTAATTTTTAAGATTTTAAAAGTACAAAATTTATTTCAGCAACCTGATGATAATACAGTAGGTATTCTCTTAAAATTAAGATAAAAAGACAATTCGTAGATTTAAGAAATTAGTTAAATTACATGAGTAATATGAGTTTGTTTTAAGTTTTATTCGGACAATTTTGTTATATGAATTTATATTTGTTAAAAGATTGAATAAAATGCTTAATTTGTAAAACTCTTCTTATTGTAAATACTCAAAAAAATACTATTTTTATAAAAAATATCAATATGGAATTAAGTTATTGGGAACTTAAAAATTGGTTTACAAAGGTAGACTTTACTATTGTTGGTAGTGGAATTGTGGGCTTACATGCAGGATTACGGTTACGCGAAAAATTTCCCAAAGCCAAAATTCTGATTCTCGAAAAAGGAATGTTACCCCAAGGAGCAAGCACAAAAAATGCTGGTTTTGCTTGTTTTGGTAGTCTATCGGAAATAGTTGATGATTTGAAATCGCATACCGAAGAAGATGTAGTCAAACTTATTGAAAAACGTTGGAAAGGACTACAATTATTACGTAAACGATTGGGGGATCATGCAATCGACTTTAAACCTTATGGAGGATATGAGTTGTTTTTAAAAGAAGATGAAGAAGGATATAATGAATGTTCCAGCAAATTGCCTTTTGTAAATGAAATTCTTAAACCATTTTTTAAGACAGATGTTTTTGCTAAAGAAACAGATTGTTTTGAGTTTAAAGGTATTCATGAGTATTTGGTATTTAATCCTTTTGAAGGACAAATAGATACTGGTAATATGATGCAAGCATTATTGAAAGAAGCAATTGAAGCTAACATATTGATTTTGAATAAGCAAACAGTTACGTCCTATTTTGATAAAGGAAATCTTGTTGAGATTGCATTGGGAGATTTTATTTTTACTACAAATAAAATTCTTTTTGCAACTAATGGGTTTGCAAATGAACTTACAGATGGAGCAGTAAAGCCTGCAAGAGCACAGGTTCTTATTACAGAACCTATCCATAATTTAGAAATTAAAGGCACATTTCACTTAGATAGAGGGTATTATTATTTTAGAAATGTAGGCGATAGAATTTTATTAGGTGGTGGTCGAAATCTAGATTTTGAGATAGAAACCACAACCGAATTTGGATATACAGAAATAATACAAAATAAATTGGAAGATTTATTGAAAAATGTAATTTTACCAAATCAAAAAATAGATATCGCTCATAGATGGAGTGGTATAATGGGAGTAGGAAATAGTAAAAATCCAATTGTAACCCAATTATCAGAAAATGTATTTTGTGGTGTTAGATTAGGAGGAATGGGGGTAGCAATAGGTAGTTTAATAGGAACAGAATTAGCAGATTTAATATAATGGCGACTAAAAAAGCAGCACCAAAAAAAACAACAACAAGTAAAGTTAAACCAACTTCCCAAAAGAATAATAGGTCATTTGGTAGTAAAATAGTCCGTTTTTTTTGCAAATTACTTTTGTGGTTCTTTGGAGTTTCATTGCTTTTTGTGGTGCTTTTTAAATTTGTTCCTGTCCCTTTTACCCCTTTAATGGTAATTCGTGGAATTGAAAACAAAATAACAGGTAAGGAAAATTATTTTAGTCACGATTGGGAGCCAATTGAAAATATTTCCATGAATTTACAAAAAGCAGTTATTGCGAGTGAAGATGGAACTTTCTTAAAACACAATGGTTTTGACTTTAAGGCATTGCAAAAAGCATATAAAAGTAACGAGCGCGGCAGAAGAATAAGAGGAGGAAGTACCATATCGCAACAAACGGCCAAAAATGTTTTTTTATGGCAAGGAAAGAGTTATTTCCGTAAAGGGCTAGAAGCTTATTTTACAGTCTTGATCGAATTGGTTTGGGGAAAAGAGCGTATTATGGAAGTATATCTTAATAGTATCGAAATGGGAGATGGAGTTTATGGAGCCGAGGCTGCTGCACAACATTGGTACCGCAAGAGCGCAAAGAGCCTTACACCTATACAAGCTGCAGGAATTGCTGCTATTTTGCCAAATCCTCGTAAGTTTAAAGCAACAGGATCTTCAAGCTACATTAATAAAAGGAAAAATAAGATTGTAAAAGTAATGCGTAGCGTTGGTAAAATTGATTATGAATGATACCAAAAAAAGCATTAAGTATCATTCTGATTTTTATTGTAACTTTTGGTTTTGCCCAAAGCAGGACCCAAGAGATAGGACTTGTTACAGATAATGATTTATATACATCATCTAAAAATGATAAGTATTATACAAATGGGTTGGAGTTTTTTTATAGATTTTTATCAGAGAACAATAAAGAAAAAGTAAACAAAAAGATCACTGAGTTTCGATTAGGGCAGTATATTTATAATCCGCATACTATAAACGCTGATGACATTGCTTTAAACGATAGACCATTTGCAGGCTATCTTTTTGCAGGAGTAGGTCGAAATACCTTTTATCAAAATGAGTCTGTATTAAAGGTTGATTTTCAATTGGGTTTTGTTGGTAAAAACTCATTTGGGAAAGAGATGCAAGAGCAATTTCATAATTTTTTCCAATATAGAGCAGTTCATGGATGGCAACATCAAATCCAAAATGCTTTAGCAATTCAAGCACATTTTTTATATTCTACCAAGTTGTTTCCAAAGGCAAATTACAATTATATAGATTTTAATTTTCAATCAGAAGCTAATCTAGGAACTATTTTTACAGGAATAAAAGCAGGGTGGATGACAAGGATCGGTTTTAAAAAACTAGTTCCAATTTATGATTCCAATCTTAATGGAGCCTCAATGAATGCTAATCCAGGATTGAAACAAAGTGAATTTTATTTCTACGCAATTCCTAGTATTAATTGCCAAGTGTATGATGCCACGATTCAAGGAAGTTTGTTTAATGATAATAGCCCAGTAACATATAATTTAATTCCGCTTCGTTTTAATGCCGAAGCAGGCTTAAAATACAGAAAGAATAGTCTTAATTTATCTTATGCATTTGTTTACAGAAGTAAAGAACTAAAATATAAAGATAATATGGGATATTTTTATGGCTCAATTCAGGTTTCTTACTTGTTGAAATAAAAAACCGTAATCGCATATTTAAAAATTTGATTACGGTTTAGTATTTGTTTTTCTTTTATTAAACACTTTTTATTCCCACTTACTAATTCAGAAATATATTAAAATATGTAATATTTTATTCGAAAAACAAATATTTTACTTTTGTAAACTATCATTACATTCCATAGTCTCAAGTTCGTTAATTACTATTTAGCTATATCATAGTTATTGTTGAATAATGAATTTTTTGTACTCTCAAAGAGAGTAAATTATTCTAAAACAAATATAATATATTTTTTCTTACAAAATCTAAAATAATAATTAAATCGTAGGTTTATATTTATTGTTTTACGTAATTCCCCGGCAAATGTCCTTTTGAGTGCATTCTTGTATTTGATGTTTTTGAAAAGTTAAATCGAAATATAAAACCCTTGTCACCCTGATGAAAATCAGATACATACAAATTTGGTGTAGAAGATATTTCTTGCGCTAATGTTTCAGAAAATTTATATGCTTGCCTACTGTAGGAAAAAGATTCACCATTTGTAGTATACTTTATGTCATGATTTGTAAAGGTTAATGTTGCCCCAGAAGCTTCATCTTTCCAAACACCTTGTATCCAGGCTGGAGGATTAAAAATACCGTAGGAGTCTTCATCGCCTGAGGAACATGAAATAGTAATAATGGTTAAACTAAATAATAATAATAATTTTTTCATATGAAATGGTTATAAAAACTAAGAAAATAATGACATATTAAGAGATTAGGCTCTTAATCGAATTGCCTAAGTTCAAAAAATATACCATTTATAGAAAATTAACTATATTTTAACATCATTTTGTTGGGGATACAAGCTAGTTTGTGTTTTTGTAAAGTTTTACATTTGATAAAAAAAGAGATTAATATGGAGGAGGGCTTTTTGTTTGTAATAATTAGATGATAGAGTATTTATCTAACTTATTTTTTATTATAATGAGTAGTCCTAAAAAAATAAAACCTCTGTAAAAGTTAATTTACAAAGGTTTTATTTTTTTATTGGTGGAGAATATCGGATTCGAACCGATCACCTCTTGCCTGCCAGGCAAGCACTCTAGCCAAATGAGCTAATCCCCCAATATGAGAGCAAATAAAGTCATTTAATTGGAAAAAAGCAAATTTCAAAACGCATCAGCTTAAAATAATTGTCAAAATCGTAACTTTACAATCAAATCTATTTTTTATGAGTTCAGAAAATCAATACGGTTCACTTCATACTATAATTCAAAATAATATAGCAACAGTTGAGTTTTATCACCCAGCAAGTAATTCTTTTCCTAGAACTTTGCTTAATAAATTAACTGCAGAAATCGATAGCTTGAGTAAAAATGATGCTGTTACAGTTGTTATTTTAAGAAGTGAAGGGAATGGTGCTTTTTGTGCAGGAGCGTCTTTTGATGAACTTCTGGCAGTCGAAAATGAGGAGCAAGGAGCTGAGTTTTTCTCAGGATTTGCACATCTTATCAATGCGATGAGAAATTGTTCTAAAATAATTGTTGGACGTATTCATGGTAAATCTGTTGGAGGAGGAGTTGGTATTGTTGCTGCTTGTGATTATGCTTTTGCTACACAAGAAAGTGCTGTAAAACTTTCAGAATTAGCAATAGGAATTGGACCATTTGTTATAGAGCCAGTAGTTTCTAAAAAGATTGGAAAAACAGCAATGACAGAGATGACACTTGCTGCTCATGAATGGAAATCGGCAACTTGGGCAAATCATAAAGGGCTTTTTGCAAAAGTGCTTGAAAACGAAGTCGAATTAGACGAAGAATTATCTCATTTTGCATTGAGACTAGCAAGTTACAACCCCGAAGCATTAAGCGAAATGAAGAAAATTATTTGGCAAGGGACTGAAAATTGGGGCTCATTACTTTTGGAACGTGCTCAGATTTCGGGAAAATTAGTTTTGTCTGATTTTACAAAATCAGCTTTATTACAATTTAAAAAATAATTAATATGAATGTTGTTTTATTCCTTCAGCAAGTGGATGTTGCGAAGAAAATGGAGACTGCTCCTGATAGTAGTTATCAAATAGGAGTGGTAATAGGTTCGTTTATTCCATTCGTTATTTTGGTAGGAGTTGCGTACTGGATGTATAACCGAGCTAAAAAAAGAGACCAAAACGGTTTTTAATTTAGTAAATTTGCAACCTAAAATAAAACTCGATGAGTAATATCAGAATTACAAAACAATTTAGTTTCGAAACAGGACATGCGCTTTATGGGTATGATGGTAAGTGTAAAAATGTTCACGGACATAGTTATAAACTGTCAGTAACGGTTATTGGTTCGCCAATTACAGACCGCGATAACGTAAAGCACGGAATGGTAATTGATTTTTCGGATCTAAAAAAGATTATAAAAGAAGAAATCGTAGATCAGTTTGATCACGCTACAGTTTTTAATGAAACAACACCACATATTGAACTGGCAAACGAGCTAAGAAATCGTGGGCACCATGTGATTTTAGTTGATTATCAGCCAACAAGTGAGAACATGGTTGTCGATTTTTCGGAAAGAATTGTTAAAAGATTACCAACAAACATTTCTCTTTTTTCTTTAAAACTTCAAGAAACTGAATCATCATTTGCAGAATGGTATGCAAGTGATAATTTGTAATCGAAATAGATTTCATGCAATTACCCAATAATAAAAAAGTTTATTTTGCTTCCGATCAACATTTTGGAGCACCTACCTCTGAATTAAGTTTTCCCAGAGAACAAAAATTTGTTGCATGGCTCGATGAGGTAAAAAAAGATGCTGAGGCAATTTTTTTATTAGGTGATTTATTCGATTTTTGGTTCGAATATAAAACGGTTGTTCCTAAAGGATTTATTCGTGTTTTGGGTAAATTGGCAGAAATTCGTGATAGCGGGATTCCAGTATATTTCTTTGTAGGGAATCATGATTTATGGATGAATGATTATTTTGAAACAGAACTTAATATTCCTGTATATCATGATAATAAAGAATTTACTTTTGGAGGAAAAACATTCTTGATCGGTCATGGTGACGGAAAAGGTCCTGGGGATAAAGGGTATAAAAGAATGAAAAAAGTCTTTACAAACCCATTCTCAAAATGGATTTTCAGGTGGCTTCATCCAGATGTTGGTGTGAAATTAGCACAATATTTATCGGTAAAAAATAAATTGATTTCTGGAGATGAAGATGTTAAATTTTTAGGAGAAGAAAATGAATGGTTGGTATTATATGCTAAACGTAAATTAGAAACGAAACATTATAATTATTTCGTTTTTGGACACCGTCATTTGCCTATGATTCTTTCTGTAGGTCAAGATTCTAATTATGTGAATCTTGGTGATTGGATAGGATATTTTACCTACGGAGTTTTTGATGGAGAAACTTTCGAACTTAAAGAATTTAGAAAATAATCAGTTAGACGGACAATTTTATTTAATAGTATAATAAAAATGTTAGCTATGTAAGTTATGAAACTTCCTTATTTTTAAATGTTTTAAAAATAAGGAAGTTGTATTAATTTAAACCAACTCCATAGACATATTCTTCTAGCTGAATTTTAAATAAAGAGCCTTTTACCAAATCTTCTATCGCTTTTAATTCGTCCATAGAAACGGCCAAATCTATTTGAGTGCAAGGAGTTTTTAATAAAAATTTATGGCATTTATTTTTTAAGGCGCATTCTTCGCAACAAGCATTTGTCATTAAGCTATCCTCAATTAAATCATCAAAATCTTTTAATTCGGATATTGAAAAATAAAATCCGGTTTCTTTAAAAACCAATTGAATTTTATCAAAAAGGGTTTCATTAGAGGTTTTCCAATAAAAAGAAATTCCGAAGTCGTTATGATATATTTGTTCTATTTCTTTCATGATCATTAATTATAAAAACAAATATAATTATTATTTATATCAATTCTAAATAAAAAAATCATAAAATAGGTTAATTTTTGTTAACGACAGAGGTAAGCTAAATTCAGGTTTGCTAATCAACATGAATCTTTATGTGAACTTAGGTTGTTTATGTGGTTTAAGCGAAGTAGAATTTTAAGCTTTAAGTTAGTTCTCAGTAGCTATTAAATTTTGTTTTCTAACAATACTTTAATTTATTAGTTCATATTTTGATGGTCTTCCATATCTTTTTGTAAATCTAGGTTTCTAAAAGTAGGAGATTTTATTCCAAAGCCTAAAACGGTTAAAAGTGTCATGCTTCCGCCAAAAACAACAGAAGTAACAGTTCCCATAAGACGAGCAGTTAAGCCACTTTCAAAAGCTCCCAATTCATTAGAAGAACCTACAAACATAGAGTTTACGGCAGCAACACGTCCACGCATATGATCTGGAGTTTTAAGTTGTAGAATTGTTTGACGTATAACGACTGAGATTCCATCGGCAACACCACTTAAAAATAAAGCAGCAACCGAAAGCCAGAAAATGGTAGATATACCAAATGTAATTATGCATAGTCCGAAAATAAAAATAGCAGCCAAAAGTTTCATTCCAGCTTTTTTATACAAAGGAACATAGGCAGAAATTAGCATAGTGATAAAAGCACCTACTGCAGGAGCAGCTCGCAATATACCAAAACCTTCTGGGCCAACTTTTAAAATGTCTTGAGCAAATATGGGTAACAAGGCAACTGCGCCACCGAAAAGAACGGCTACCATATCAAGAGACAATACACCTAAGATGGTTTTATTATTAAATACAAATTTGATTCCTTCTTTTAAACTATCCATGACAGGCTCGCCAATTTTTGGATTTAAAATAGGTTTTTTGCTAATTTGTGATAGTGCGATTAATGCAAAAAGAGAACAGGCAAAAACGGAACACATAGACCAATGGACACCAATATAGTTAATTGAAAATCCTGCAATAGCTGGGCCTAAAACGGAGCCTACCTGCCAAACAGAACTACTCCAGGTAGCAGCATTAGGGTATAATTTTTTAGGTACAATTAAGGATAAGAGAGAGAAAATAGTTGGGCCTAAAAATGCTCTTACTAATCCGCCTAAGAATACTAAAAAATAAATAGAGTATAAAATAGTGTCTTTAGAAAAACCACTTACTATTTTTGGCCATGTCAGTAAAAATAAACCAAAACTAATAACAGAAAAGCCCAGAATGCATTTTACTAATAGCCCTTTTTTTTCCTTTTGATCTACAATATGACCAGCAAATAAAGCCATAGAAACTGCTGGAATTACTTCCATTAAGCCAATAATTCCTAATGAAAGAGGGTTTTTGGTTAAGCTATATACTTCCCATTCGATAACGATAAATTGCATAGACCAGGCAAAAACCATGGCAAAACGTAAAACTAAAAAAACGTTAAACTCTTTGTAGCGTAACGCTGCGTATGGGTCGTTTTTTTTGATTTTATCTGTCATCTTACTGAATGTCTTTTAACATTAACTGCGTAGAAATAGTACCATTCCATTCGTTTTCTGAGATGCAATATGTAGCTTGAAATGGCTTTTGTTGTGTTGTTAAGTCTAATTTTTTGCCTAAGCCAAATCCAATTGCCGAAATTCCTTCGGAGTTGTTTTGCTTTACAAACAGTTTAAGATGGTCTTCATCAGCTCCCATCGCTTTTGCATAACCTGTATCTTTTATATTTTTTGTCATAAAAACAGGAGTCATATTAAGAGGGCCAAAAGGTTCGAATTGTTTTAAAATTCGAATTAATTTTGGCGTAATATCTGTAAAATTAATCTCGGCATCAACTTCGATTTCGGGAGTTAACATTTCGGGTAGGATCGTTTTTTCTACCTGTTTCTCAAAGGCTTCTTTAAACGTTGGATAATTTTCTTCTTTTAGAGTCATTCCAGCGGCATACATATGTCCTCCAAATTGTTCCAAATGTTCAGCACAGGCATCAAGAGCATTGTATACATCAAAGCCTTTTACAGAGCGGGCAGAAGCAGCATATTTATCACCGCTTTTTGTAAAAACAAGTGTTGGTCGGTAATACGTTTCTATTAATCTAGAAGCTACAATACCTATGACGCCTTTGTGCCAATCCTCTTGAAAAACTACAGTTGAAAATCGATTTTGTTCTTGATTTTTTTCTATTTGCTGAAAGGCTTCTTTGGTGATTTGTTTGTCCAAATCTTTACGATCAGCATTGTATTTTTCTATTTCGGATGCAAATTGTTGCGCTTGTTCAAAGTTGAATTCAGTTAACAATTCTACGGCATGATTACCGTGTTTAATGCGTCCAGCTGCGTTAATTCGTGGCGCTATAATAAAAACAACATCGGTAATGTCGAGTGTTTTCTTTTTTACTTGATGAACCAAAGCCTTGATTCCAGGTCTTGGATTGCTATTGATAACTTGTAAGCCAAAATAAGCCAAAACCCTGTTTTCGCCAGTTATAGGTACAATATCAGCAGCAATTGCAGTTGCAACTAAATCTAAGTAAGGAAATAAATCATGAATAGTTTCATTGCGATTTGTTCCTAAAGCCTGAATTAATTTAAAGCCTACACCACAACCACATAACTCATCATAAGGATAAAAACAATCCTCTCTTTTTGGGTCTAAAACAGCAACAGCATCGGGAAGAGTATCTCCGGGGCGGTGGTGATCACAAATGATGAAATCGATATTTCGTTCTTTTGCGTAAGCGACATGGTCAATAGATTTTATACCACAATCTAGTGCAATAATGAGTGAAAATCCATTATCATCGGCAAAATCAATTCCCATAAATGAAACCCCATAACCTTCGGCGTAACGATCCGGAATATAGGTTGCTACATTTGGATAATATGATTTTAAATAAGAGGATACCAAGGAAACGGCAGTTGTGCCATCAACATCATAATCTCCAAAAACGAGTATGTTTTCTTGATTAGCAATTGCTTTCTCTATTCGGGAAACAGCTTTATCCATATCTTTCATCAGATAAGGATCATGGAGATGTTCTAACGACGGGCGAAAGAAATTTTTAGCATCATCAAAAGTTTCAATTCCACGTTGGATTAAAAGTGTTGCAACAAAGTTTTCTACATTTAACGTTTGTGCTAAATGGTTGATTTTATCTTCAGAAGGTTTTTCTTTTAATGTCCAGCGCATTTTTATTGATTTTTTTGAGTGAAGATTAACGATTTTTGATTTCAGAAATTAAAATTCTGAAATATTTTATTTTAATTCCAAAGCAGTTCCTTCAAACTGAATTCCATCCCAACTTAAGTTGATGAAATTTCTAATGTTTTGGTGATTCGTTCCGTTTGGGTCTTTTAAAACTTCTTCAAAATAAAAAGCACCAAAACATGCTAAAGTTTCTTCTTTGCTTAAATTTTGCAATTTTGCGAAAGCAAATAATTTACAAGACCCTGAGTTTTCACCAGCGGCATTGTGTTGAGTTCCGTTTTGGAAAGTAGTTGGAGTAAATGTGTAGTTTTCTTCGATTACTGCAATAGTTTCAGGAAAAGCTATTGATTTTGGATTCTGCTTTAATTTTTCTAAAAAGGCTTGAATGCTCATATTATGTTTTGTTAATATCTTTAAAATGATCTTAATTGTCAGTTCGAGCGGAGTCGAGAACCAATTGCTGCATCTCGACTCCGCTCGATGTGACAAAATGGTATTTGAACTAACATCGTGTTAATCTTCTTCTTCCTCTTCTTCTGTATCCTTAGAAAATTTACTTTTCTTAGGTTCTTTTATTATTGTTTTTCCAGCAACTACCACGACAATTTCGCCACGTGGAGCTATTTTTTCAAAATGGGCTAATACTTCTTGAGCAGTTCCTCGAACATTTTCTTCGTGTAATTTTGATAATTCTCTGCACACGCAAACTTGTCTGTCTTCGCCAAAATAAGTGATGAATTCGGCTAATGTTTTTACTAATTTATGTGGAGAAACATACAGAATCATAGTTCGTGTTTCTTCAGCAAGAGCCAAATAACGGGTTTGTCTTCCTTTTTTATCAGGCAAGAAACCTTCAAAAACAAACTTATCATTTGGTAACCCGCTATTTACCAATGCAGGAACAAAAGCCGTTGCACCTGGTAAACATTCTACTTCGATTTTATTTTCGACACAAGCACGAGTAAGTAAAAAACCAGGGTCGGATATTGCAGGAGTTCCCGCATCCGAAATCAAGGCAATGGTTTCTCCCGCTTTTAATCTTGCAATTAAATTCTCGGTAGTCTTGTGCTCGTTATGCATATGATGGCTGTACATATGGGTACCGATATCAAAATGTTTTAAGAGTTTACCACTTGTACGAGTATCTTCGGCTAAAATTAAATCCACTTCTTTAAGAATGCGAATGGCTCGAAAAGTCATGTCTTCTAGGTTGCCAATAGGCGTGGGAACAATATATAATTTAGACATATTTTTTTTAAATATTTAAACACAGATTACACAAATTAGAATGCTGAAAAATTCACAAAAATAAATTAGTGTAAATCTGTTGGATTCGTGTTTATGAGAATTTTTTCTCAATAATATCCACAAAACGTTCTGCATACTCGTCTTTTCCTTCCCAGTTGTTGTAATCTGGTTTTACCATATTTTCAAGAAAATCGTTGGCTTCGTTAAAATTATCAAATGTAATTAGTTGATTTAAAACACGATTGTAGTCTTCAGGACTATTTCCAAAAAGATGTTTTGTAAATGCAATACGGTCGTTAAGATCAATATGAAACCCCTTAGAAAGTTTCTGGTTCAAAGAAACAGGTTTAGGCTCTTCTAAAATTGCTGTGTTTACTACTTCTTCCTTTTTTTCCTTAAATTCTGTTGGAGCAGGTGGAGTTGGGTCAGGAGATGCTGCTTCAAAACTATCTACTTTTACAAATTGTGCATTGCTATAATCGATACCCATTAAATCTTCAAAGGAAATATGAACAATGTCTGATTTTTCTGGAGTTTCAACTTTTGTTTCTGGAGAAAAATCAAATGAAGGAGTGAAAGCTACAATTGGAGTTTCTATTTCTTCTTTTTCAATAATTTTTTCAGTTACTATTGGTTCTGGAATTTCAGCAACAACCTCTTCTTCTACAGTTTCTTCTGTTTTACTTTTGATTGCTTCTTTTAAAAAGGGTTCAGGAATCTCTTCAATTGATTCAGGGGTTTCTGAAACAGTTTCTTCGATGATTTCTTCAGTCGTGCTTTCTATTGCTTCATTTACTACTGTTACTGGTTCTGGAACTTTTTCAATAGGAGTTTCTAGGACCTCACTTACAATGGTTTCTTCTTTTGCAATTGGCTCTTCAATTATAATAGATTTCTCAGATTGAATTATTTCTTCCTTTTCAAATGCAGCTTCAATTGTAGTATCTATTTGAGCGCGACCAATGGTTGGTTTAGTTTCTTCAAAATTCTCATCAATAAATTTTAAAACAGCTAATTTTTCATATAATTTCTGCGTTTCAAGATATAATTGATTGATATCGGACTTGTTCTTAAGTTTTAAAATTCGATGTGCAATGCTGATTAAATCGGCTTCCAATTTTTTTTTCATAACGTTTGAAAATTATAATGAGTTAGGCATGTTTATTAATGTGTATTTTTCTGAATGAAATCAAAAAATGAAAGAAACATTGTGCAATATTCTTTTTATTTATTTAAATAACTGCTCTTGAATCTTCGATTTGATAAAATTTTTCTACTTTTGAAAAACGTAAAAGCATTGAATTTTTATGTTGATTTATTACTTGTACAAAGTAATGAAAACTATTCATTTTTAAAGGTAGAAAAATACAAAATGTTTCTCGAAAATACAGTAAATCACAAAGAACAATTTGGTTGGATTGAAGTCATTTGTGGATCAATGTTTTCGGGTAAAACCGAAGAGTTAATTCGCAGATTAAAACGTGCTCAATTTGCCAAACAAAAAGTAGAAATTTTTAAACCTGCTGTTGATATCCGCTATCATGACGAAATGGTTGTGTCGCATGATTCCAATGAGATTCGTTCAACACCAGTTCCTGCAGCAGCTAATATTGCTATTCTAGCACAAGGCTGTGACGTTGTTGGGATTGATGAAGCTCAGTTTTTTGATGATGAAATTATTACAGTATGTAATGATCTTGCTAATCAGGGAATTCGTGTAATAGTTGCAGGGTTGGACATGGATTTTAAAGGGAATCCGTTTGGTCCGATGCCAGGACTGATGGCAACAGCCGAATATGTGACTAAAGTGCATGCGGTTTGTACAAGAACAGGAAATCTTGCCAATTATAGCTTTCGTAAGACAGATAATGATAAATTGGTTATGCTCGGTGAAACCGAAGAGTATGAACCATTAAGTCGTGCAGCATATTATAATGCAATGAAAAAAAATCAGGAAAAATAAATTGTTTTCCTTCTGCTATTCTAAATAATTTTAAGCTTAAAAACGATGCAAGAAAAAACGAGTAAAAGAAAACAGAATATTTGGTTAATAGTTCCAATCGTAATTGCAGTAATTTTGGTAGGCTTCTTTCAGTTTTATTTTTATGAAAGTGCCGACGAAGTAAAAAATGAAGTAAAAGAGTTGGTGGCTAAGTACAATAAAAATTGCCCTTTGGCAATTCAGGAAGGAATTCGTTTAGATAGTGTGAGCTTGCATCAGGATAGAGTTGTGCAATACAATTTGACTTTGTTAAATGTAGAAAAAGAAACAGCTGATGTTGCGGTTATACATGAAGAAATCGAAAAGAGTCTGTTGAGTACAGCCAAAGCAAATTCAGGTCTTAAAGTTTTTAGGGAAAATGATTTTACATTGGTTTATAGTTATAATGACAAAAAGAAAGTGTTTTTGTTTAAAGTTACAATTATCCCAAGTCAGTATAAATAAATAATTCTTTATATAAAATAACCCGACAGGTTCTTGAAACTTGTCGGGTTTATTTTATATTTTGAAAATGTAATAGTTACATTTTTTTACGCATTCTTGCTACAGGAATATCAAGTTGCTCGCGGTATTTTGCAATAGTTCTTCGGGCAATAGGATATCCTTTTTCCTTTAGAATTTCAGCAAGTTGATCATCTGGAAGCGGTTTCTTTTTATCTTCTTCTTCAATTGTATTTTGTAAAATCTTCTTGATTTCTAAAGTCGAAACATCTTCACCCTGGTCATTCTTCATTGCTTCCGAGAAGAATTCTTTTATCAGTTTTGTTCCATAGGGAGTTTCTACATATTTGCTATTGGCAACGCGTGAAATAGTCGAAATATCTAGCCCAACCATATCGGCGATATCTTTGAGGATCATCGGTTTTAGCTTGGTTTCATCACCATCTAGAAAATATTCTTCCTGATAATGCATTATTGCATTCATAGTTACGTATAATGTTTCCTGACGTTGGCGAATAGCATCTATAAACCATTTAGCAGAATCTAGTTTTTGTTTTATAAATTGTACAGCATCTTTTTGCGCCGTCGATTTATCTCTGGAATCTTTATAGGTCTGCATCATTTCCTGATAATCTTTGGAAACATGTAGTGATGGGGCATTTCTTCCGTTTAAGGTTAACTCAAGTTCACCATCAACAATGCGGATCGCAAAATCGGGAACTACATTTTCAGTAACTTTATTGTTTCCTGTAAATGCGCCTCCTGGCTTTGGATTCAATCGTTCTATTTCATGAACTGCCTTTTTTAGCTGTTCGTTCGAAACATTATATTTCTGTAACAGTTTATCATAATGCTTTTTGGTAAAAGCATCAAATTGATTCTCGATAATATCGATTGCCAATTCTACATATTCTGTTGGAGTTCTGTGTTTTAATTGTAGCAATAAGCATTCCTGTAAATCACGTGCGCCAACGCCTGAAGGCTCCAGTTCGTGAATTACATGTAGCATTTTTTCGACTGTTGCTTCGTCGGTATAAATACCTTGTGTAAAAGCCATATCATCTACAATGTCCGGAATACTTCTTCGTATGTATCCCATGTCATCGATACTTCCTACTAGAAATTCAGCTATTTCGCGCTCTTCATCGTTTAAGATAAAAGTATTTAACTGATTAATTAAATCCTGATGAAAACTAACTGGTGATGCAAATGGAGTTTCGCGCTCTTGATCATCATCACTATAGTTATTGGCTTGTGTTTTGTAATCTGGAGTATCGTCGTCGCTTAAATATTCATCAATGTTAATATCATCTGCTTCGATTCTGTCAGACTCTGCGTCATCATAATCATCGTAATCTTCATTCGCAAATTCATCCGCTTCGAAATCTTCTTCTTTTCCAGCTTCTAAAGCTGGATTTTCGTTCATTTCTTCTAATAAACGTTGTTCAAATGCTTGCGTAGGCAATTGAATTAACTTCATCAGCTGAATTTGCTGTGGAGATAATTTTTGAGATAATTTTAAATTTAAAAATTGCTTTAGCATTTATTTTTGTTTGAAAGTTCAAAGTTTCAAGTTTCAAGTTGCACAAACCTGAAACCTGAAACTTGAAACATTTTTTTAAACTTTATTTTTTAAAATTCTGCATTTCCAGGAGTTCTTGGGAAAGGAATTACGTCACGTATGTTTGTCATTCCGGTAACAAACAATACCAAACGTTCAAAGCCTAAACCAAAACCTGAGTGAGTTGCCGAACCGAATCTTCTCGTGTCTAAATACCATGATAATTCTTCTTCGTCAATTTCTAAAGCTTTCATTTTCTCGATTAAAACGTCATAACGTTCTTCTCTTTCAGAACCTCCAACGATTTCTCCAATTCCAGGAAAAAGGATATCCATTGCACGAACTGTTTCTCTTCCTGGTTCAGTGTTATCATTTAAACGCATGTAAAACGCTTTAATATTTGCTGGGTAATCAAATAAAATTACTGGGCATTTAAAGTGTTTTTCAACTAAATAACGTTCGTGTTCTGATTGTAAATCAGCTCCCCATTCGTTAATGATATAATTAAATTTTTTCTTTTTATTTGGAGTAGAATCTCTCAAAATATCGATTGCTTCAGTATAAGAAACGCGTTTGAAATTGTTTTCTAATACGAAGTTTAATTTTTCTAATAAGGGCATTTCGCTTCTTTCTGCCTGAGGTTTTGATTTTTCTTCGTCAAGTAATCTAGTTTCTAAAAATTTCAAATCATCCTGACATTTGTCTAACGCATATTTAATTACATACTGAATAAAATCTTCAGCCAAATCCATATTGTCATCCAAATCATTAAACGCAACTTCTGGCTCAATCATCCAAAACTCAGCCAAATGGCGAGAAGTATTTGAGTTTTCTGCTCTAAAAGTTGGTCCAAAAGTATAAATTTGCCCTAAAGCCATTGCATAAGTTTCTCCTTCTAATTGTCCAGAAACTGTTAAGTTTGTTTCTTTTTCGAAAAAATCTTCTTTATAATTTATCTTTCCATCTTCTGTTCTTGGAGGGTTATCAAAAGATAAGGCAGTAACTTTAAACATTTCCCCAGCACCTTCAGCGTCCGAACCAGTGATTATTGGTGTGTTTACATACACAAAGCCCTTTTCTTGAAAATAGCTATGTACAGCATATGATAACACTGAACGAACACGCATTATTGCTCCAAACATATTGGTTCGTACACGTAAATGTGCATTTTCGCGTAAGAAGTCTAAGCTTGGTTTATTTTTTGGCTGTATCGGAAATTTTTCAGCATCCGAATCTCCTAATATTTCTAGTTTTAAAACTTGAATTTCGACATTCTGACCAGCACCTTTACTTTCTATCAAAGTTCCAGTTACTGAAACCGCAGCACCAGTGGTAATTCTTCTTAAAGTTTCATCTGGTGTATTCTCAAAATCAACAACACATTGTATATTATTAATGGTAGACCCGTCATTAAGCGCAATAAATTGATTGTTTCTAAATGTTCTCACCCAACCTTTTGCATTTACCTCTTGAAGCGTCTTTGTACCGTTTAGTAAGTCTTTAACTTTAGTATGTTTCATTTTAAGTATAAAATTGATATTAAAAATTGTCTTTCAATCGAATTGCAAATATAATCGAAATGTTTGTAAATGCCATAAGGACTCAATTGTAATTAGAAAATGTGTCGATTTGGTATTTGGTTAATTAGAAAATGAGATAATGTACCAATTAGGAAACTAGAAAATGGACAAATCTTGCTAGTTTTTTATCCTGTAGTTTTTTTGATATCTAATTTACAAGATACTATATTGTTCCTGATAAGTTTTAAACTTGTTGGATATTTAATTGAATGATATAGTAAAAAATTACCCCCGATAGATTTTTAAACCTATCGGGGGTAATTATCTTATTGACACATGATCTGATTAGTTTCTTCTTCCTCCCATGTATATAGAGACATAATATAATAAAGTAGCAATTGAACCAATAGCCGCTACTACATAAGTTCTAGCAGCCCATTTCAGAGCATCTTTAGCGCCAGCTTGTTCTTGTTGTGTAAGCATTCGTTTACTTTCTAACCAAGCGAGAGCACGATTACTAGCATCATATTCTACGGGCAAAGTCACAATTGAAAATATAGTCGTTGCTGCAAAAATTATAATCCCAATTAATAATAACTGTGGAAAAGTTTTAAGCATTAAAATACCCGCAAGTAAAATCCATTGCATGTAAGAAGAAGCAACGCTTACAATTGGCACTAATTTAGAACGCATTGTTAGCCATTGGTAACCTACGGCATGTTGTACAGCGTGCCCACATTCGTGTGCAGCAACGGCAGCCGCAGCAGCATTACGTTGGTTATAAACGGCTTCACTTAAATTTACTGTTTTGTCTACTGGATTATAGTGATCCGTTAACTGGCCTGGTGTCGAAATTACTCTTACATCACGAATACCATTATCAGCAAGCATTTTTTCGGCAATCTCAGCACCAGTCATTCCGTTTTGTAATTGCAATTTCGAATATAGTTCGAATTTACTCTTCAGTCTTGAACTAACTAACCAGCTAAATAACATAATCGCTCCAGCAAGAATTAAATAACTCGTTCCCATATCTTTTTGTTTTTTAGTTTATTGTTTAAAGTTACTAGATAAATAGCAATTTCTGAACCAAATTAAAAAAATGTCATTTTGTCATTTTTAAAATAAAAAAATCCAAATTCCAACATGCATTGGAATTTGGATTTTAAATATTGCATAATTAATTTTAACACATAGAAACATAAGTTTTGCACTCTCAGAAAAGGTGTTTCACTTGTTTTAAATGCACACAGTCAGCTATGTGAAAGAAATATATTTCTTTTTTTGCTCTTTTTTACACATAAAAGCTATGTTTCTATGTGTTAAATGAAATTTAAACGAATTATAACCAACGGGTTAATGTGTGTATTACCCAACTAAATTAATGATTTTTCCAGGAACGATAATTACTTTGTTTGGTGTTTTACCATCCAATTGTTTTAACGTTCTTTCATCTTTCATAATGATTTCTTCGATTTGCTCTTTGGTTAAATCTAAAGGCAATTCGATTGTAAAACGCATTTTTCCGTTAAATGAAACTGGGTATTCCTTGCTACTTTCTACCAAATGTTTAGGTTCGAAAGTAGGGAAAGCAACAGTTGCAATAGATGTTGTATGACCTAATAACGACCATAATTCTTCAGCGATATGTGGTGCATAAGGCGAAATTACAATTGCTAAAGGCTCAAGTATAGCACGAGAATGACAGTTTTGTGTAGATAATTCGTTTACACAAATCATAAACTGACTTACAGAAGTATTGAAAGAAAAACTCTCAATATCTTCTACCACTTTTTTAATGGTTTTGTGTAATGATTTTAAGTTGTCTTTTGTTGGCTCATCATTGGTAATAATTAAACCATTATCATCAAAATACAAGCGACATAGTTTTTTCAAGAAACCAAATACTCCCGAAATTCCAGCGGTATTCCAAGGTTTAGC
Source organism: Flavobacterium sp. ALJ2 (assembly GCF_015594725.1). Classification (GTDB taxonomy): domain Bacteria; phylum Bacteroidota; class Bacteroidia; order Flavobacteriales; family Flavobacteriaceae; genus Flavobacterium. Next base: position 186,325 of record NZ_JADNRC010000004.1, read on the forward strand.
TTGCTCTAACGGACCTAAGAACATTTCGTATAAACGTAATGTATCGGCGCCATATTCATTACAAATGTCATCTGGTGTAACTACATTATAATATGATTTCGACATTTTTTCGACCTCGCGACCTACAATGTATTTTCCGTTTTCATCAAAAATAAATTCGGCAGTATTAAAATCTTCTCTCCAATTTTTAAACTTTTCAATATCCAATTCATCAGAAGAGTTTACGAAATGAACGTCAACACGAATCGGTTGTACGTTTTGATCTTCAATTTTGTTTTTAGATATAAAAGTGTTTGTTCCTTCAAGTCTATAAACATAAGCAGTAGTTCCCAAGATCATTCCTTGATTAATCAGTTTTTTGAATGGTTCTTCAGTTGGAGCGAAGCCCTTATCTTTTAAGAATTTATTCCAAAAGCGAGAATACAATAAATGTCCCGTTGCGTGCTCACTTCCTCCAATATATAAATCGACACTTTCCCAGTAGGCCAAAGCTTCTTTACTTGCAAATTCATTTTCGTTATGCGCATCCATATAACGCATCCAGTACCAAGAACTTCCTGCCCAACCTGGCATAGTGTTCAATTCTAATGGAAAGATTGTTACATTGTCAACCAAATCAGTATTTACAACTGTATTCGTTTTAGTATCCCAAGCCCAAACAGCGGCATTTCCTAAAGGAGGCAATCCGTCTTCGGTAGGTAAGTATTTTTCTACTTCAGGTAAAATAATTGGTAAATGTTGCGTAGCAATCATTTGTGGCAATCCATTTACATAATAAACAGGGAAAGGCTCCCCCCAGTAACGCTGACGTGAAAATACGGCATCACGCAAACGGTAATTGGTTTTTCCTGTTCCTTGATTTAGTTTCTCTAATTCGGCTATTGCTTTTTGAGTTGCCTCTTTGTAATTTAATCCGTTTAAGAAATCAGAATTTGCAATTTCAACATTATCTTTAGAACCGTAAGCGGCTTCAGAAATATCAACATTAGCAAAAATATTTTTGATTTCTGGCATTCCGTTTTGCCCTTTAAAGAAATTGGCAAAAGCATAATCTCTTTCGTCTCCACAAGGAACTGCCATTACAGCACCAGTTCCATATCCAGCCAAAACATAATCACCAATCCAAACAGGAATTGGTTCTTTTGTAAAAGGATGTTCAGCATAAGCACCTGTAAATACACCAGAAATGGTTTTTACGTCGGCCATACGCTCACGCTCAGAACGTTTTGCCGTTTTTTCGATATAGGCTTCAATAGTTGCTTTTTGTTCTGGAGTTGTAATCTCAGCAACCAAAGGATGTTCAGGAGCCAATGTCATAAATGTAACTCCAAAAATAGTATCAGGGCGAGTGGTGAAAACTTCTATAGTTCTGGGCTCAGAGCTCTGGGCTGAGGGCACTACACGGAAAGAAACCATCGCTCCAACGGATTTTCCAATCCAGTTACGTTGACTTTCTTTGATGCTTTCGCTCCAGTCAATATCGTTAAGACCTTGCAACAAACGTTCTGCATAAGCAGAAATACGCATGCTCCATTGTGTCATCTTTTTACGAATTACAGGATAACCACCGCGTTCAGAAACTCCGTTTACGATTTCGTCATTTGCTAAAACAGTTCCTAAACCAGGACACCAGTTTACTTCGGTTTCTGCTAAATAGGTTAATCTGTATTGTAATAGTATTTTTTGTTGCTCATCAGACGAAAATGATGTCCATTCGCTTGACGAAAAAGGAGTAATATTATCGTCGCAAACTGCATTTACAGTTGCGTTTCCCTCTTTTTCGAAAATAGAAATCAAAGTCGAAATATCTTCGGCTTTATCAGCATCTTTATTGTACCAAGAGTTGAACAATTGGATAAAAATCCATTGTGTATGCTTGTAATAATCAGGATTCGAAGTACGAACTTCTCTGCCCCAATCAAATGAGAATCCTATTTTGTCTAATTGTTTTCTGTATCCAGCAATCTGCTTTCCTTCTTTATCTACACCACCGTCAATATTTACGCGAGTAGTATCTTCAGGACGTTGACCAGTTTGTATAGCATATTGTTCAGCAGGTAATCCGAAGCTATCATATCCCATTGGATGCAAAACATTAAAACCTTGATGTCTTTTAAAACGAGAATATACATCAGAAGCAATATAACCTAGCGGGTGCCCTACGTGTAATCCTGCTCCAGATGGATAAGGAAACATATCGAGTACATAATGTTTCGGTTTTTCTGAGTTGTTTTCGGCTGCAAAAGTTTTATTGTCTGCCCAATATTTTTGCCATTTGGCGTCTATTTCAATCGGATTGTATTTCATTCCCTACTTTAATTTTTATTTTTAATGGAGTTATGCTTTCGCTTACTCAAGTCATTTTTATGGTTCAAAGGTTCAAAGTGACAGAGATTCAAGCTTCGGTCACAAGAATAATAAGTTCACAAATTTACATTTATTGTACGAAAGTTAAAAGTTTGGTCGTTATTAACTTTAAATAATGAAATTCTTTATTATTTTTACCACATAATTTAAGCAAACTATGAGTTCTAACTTTGATAAATTTCAAAAACGCAGATTAATTTCCTCTTATTTTTCGGTAGTATTAAGTGTATTTCTGGTCTTATTCCTTTTGGGAGTACTAGGATTATTTATTATTAATTCTAAAAAACTAGCGGATGACTTTAAAGAAAAAATCGCGATGACCGTTTTCTTTAAGAACGAGGCCAATGATAGTATCATAAAGGCATTTAATGCTGAATTAAAAAGAGCTCCTTTTGCAAGATCATTTGTTTATGTTACCAAAGAAGAAGCTGCTAAGCAACATACAGATATTATTGGCGAAGATTTCTTGACGTTTTTAGGAGAAAACCCATTATTGAATTCTTATGATATTCACCTAAAAGCCGATTATGTAGTTAAAGATAGTATTGCTAAAATAGAAAACCGCTTACGCAAAAACACAATGATTTCGGATATTGTTTACGATAAACAATTGGTGAATCTGGTTAATGATAACATCAAAAAAGTAAGTATGTGGATTTTAATTGTGAGTGGATTTTTAACTGTAATAGCAGTATTACTTATCAATAGTTCATTACGATTATCAATACATTCAAATCGATTCATCATTAAAACAATGCAAATGGTAGGTGCTACAAAATCATTTATTCGTAAGCCATTTGTAATGCGAAGTATAAAATTGGGATTAATAGGCGCTGGTTTGGCAATTGTTGCTTTAATCGGACTTTTAATATACGTAGATACTAATTTTCCAGGACTAGGGATAATGGAAGATAAGGCATTAATCGGATTGGTCTTATTGACAGTTTTAGGAATTGGAGTTTTAATAACTTGGTTAAGTACGCATTTTGCAACACAACGTTTCTTGAATTTAAGAACTGACGATTTATATTAATAAAAATATATTTGCCTTCGACTTTGGTTAGGTGACAAAAAAATAAAAATGGAAAATAAAGAAGAACAAAATAAAAAGGAATTCCTTTTTGATAAAGTAAATTATAAAATTTTATTGATCGGAATTGGGGTAATTGGATTAGGCTTTATCCTGATGGCAGGCGGTGGAAGTAATGATCCAAATGTTTTTAATGAAGCTATCTTTAATTTTAGACGTATTCGTTTGGCTCCAACTACTGTTTTGATAGGTTTTGGAATTACAATTTATGCTATTCTTAAAAACCCTAAAACAGAACGTTAGATTGTTATAAAATTAGATTGTTAGATCCATGCGTTGGGTGTAATTATTGAAAAATCAAACAAACTAGTATATTAAAATCTAAAATTAATGAATACTTTACAAGCTATTATTTTAGCCATTATTGAAGGAATTACAGAGTTTTTACCTGTTTCTTCAACTGGGCACATGATTATTGCTTCATCATTTTTTGGAATTGCCCATGATGATTTTACAAAGCTTTTTACAATTGTAATTCAGTTAGGAGCTATCCTTTCGGTAGTAGTTTTATATTTCAAACGATTCTTTCAGACGCTTGATTTTTACTTTAAATTATTGGTTGCATTTATACCAGCAGTTGTCTTAGGGTTATTGCTAAGTGATTTTATAGATGGTTTATTAGAAAATCCAGTTACAGTTGCAATTTCACTATTAATAGGAGGACTTATTTTATTAAAAGTTGATGAGTGGTTTAATAAACCAAATGCAGCCGAAACTTCACAAGAAATAACATATTCACAAGCTTTTAAAATTGGATTGTTCCAGTGTTTGGCAATGATTCCAGGAGTTTCAAGAAGTGGAGCGAGTATAGTAGGGGGAATGTCGCAAAAATTGACAAGAACTACAGCAGCAGAGTTTTCATTCTTTTTGGCAGTTCCTACGATGTTTGGAGCTACCGCTAAAAAATGCTACGATTACTATAAAGCAGGATTCGAATTATCACACGATCAGGTTAATTTATTAATCATAGGTAATATTGTAGCTTTTATAGTAGCACTTTTGGCAATTAAAACTTTTATTGGATTCTTGACTAAAAACGGATTCAAAGTATTTGGATATTACCGAATTATTGCAGGGATAGTATTGTTGTTAATACATTTCTTTATTCATCCACTTACCATTATATAATGATTACTCCCGAAGATTTTTTAAACGGACAAGTTTTACTGATAGACAAACCTTTGAACTGGAGTTCTTTTCAGGCAGTGAATAAATTAAAGTATGCACTTATAAATAAGTTAGGGCTTCCTAAGAAATTTAAAATTGGTCATGCAGGAACATTAGATCCTTTGGCAACTGGATTATTACTTGTTTGTACAGGTAAGTTTACCAAAAGAATTACAGAGTTGCAAGGTCAGGCAAAAGAATATACGGGTACTTTTTTCATTGGTGCAACAACGCCTTCTTATGATTTAGAAACCGAAATTGATCAAACTTTTCCAACGGAACATATCGATACTGCATTGATTCATGAAACGGTGAAGCAATTTTTGGGCGAAATAGATCAAAAACCACCAATATATTCGGCTATAAAAAAAGATGGGGTTCGTTTGTATGAACATGCACGTGCTGGGGAGACTATCGAAATTGCAAGTCGAAAAACTACAATCCACGAATTTGAGATTACGAGAATAGCACTTCCGGAAATCGATTTTAGAGTAGTTTGCAGCAAAGGAACTTATATTCGTTCACTTGCCTTTGATTTTGGAAAAGCAATGAATTCAGGCTCGCATTTAACAGCTTTAAGAAGAACCAAAATTGGGGATTACGATGTAAAAAATGCAATTGATGTTACTTTATTTGAAGCTTCTTTAGGGTTGAACAAAGAATAAACTATTTCAAAAGAAATTTGTTTTAAATTTTTTAGTTAACGTTACTAGTATGAAAATCAAAAAAAAATAATTCCGATAATCTTGCGATACCTGGTAAACCAATGTCTCAAAAAAAATTTGCTTCAATGATTAAAGAAGCAGAAGGCGGAGTTTTTTATTCATTAGAAGAGTCTAAAAAACATTTTCAAGAATGGAAATCCCAAAGAAATAAGTAGTTATTTCTTTTTGTTGATCTTCCTTCAATTTATGAATATGGAACCGAAACTTTTGGTTTAAAACTTGCAGATTATTTTATTGAAGAAATATATTCTTATTTAGGTAATTTATCTAAAGATTACTTACTTTATCCAGAATGCCATCATCTTAAAACTAAAACCAAGAAATATCGTAATGTTCTTAGGTTCCTATCTAATTATTTATCGTATAAGACCTAATAGAATTGAAGTTTTAAGAGCTTTTCATGGAAGTCGTTCTCCTAAGACTATTGGGAAAATTAGAAAAATTACTATTGATTAAGTTGATATAAAATTTAAAACTCATAAATAAGTTATCTGTGGAAATTAAAGGTAAAAAAAAAGCACATTACATAATAGTAATGTGCTAATATCTCATTCTAGAGTATTGTTGTTCCATACTGTGCTTTTGGAGTTAATAATGAGATATATTTTTTCCTCCAAATAAAAATGTCGAAAAAAAATCGTAAAACCTTTCAAATAACTTTTTCATAATAGGGTATTTTTAAATTGTTAGACATTAAATAAACACCGATAAAAAAAGTAAGTAATAGAAATGGGATTCTTGTTACAAGATACGAATTTTTTAGTTAAAAACAAATATTTCGAAAGCACTAATCATTCTTGTTCAGTCAGTTAGCTGTTTTGTGATTCATGAGGGGTTTGTTATAACGATTACAATCAATTGTGTTTAACAACTTTCCATTATTTCCATGATCTCGTTTTGAGTCGAAATTCCTTTATCGTGTAAATACCACAATTGTAAATTTGTTTTGATAGTTTCATCAAAAGCTCCAAATTCTTTTTTATAGTTATTGACTAATTCACTTGCACCTTTTGGACGAGGCCCCCAATCAGCAATAACTTCAAGTTTCTCTTTGTCAATTATAATTAATTTTGGGATTGCTTTTCCTCCATTAGTCAAGAATAAATTCATTAAATCAGGATTCTCATCACGAAGTACAATTTTTAGCTCAATCTTGTCATTAGATGCTGCTGCCATTTTATAAATAATGGGTAATAATTGTGCAGCGTCACCACACCAACCTTCAGAAATAAGAAGCCAGATATAATTTCTGCGAACGTTTTGTAGCTTAGAAATCGTTGTTTCTGTAATTTTTATTGTTTTTTCTAACCGATTCATTCGAGTTTCATTCAAGCTGCTATAATGTGTCAGATCTTCAGATTGTTCGAGTCCTGTTGATTTTCCTTCAGCTAATAAATCAGTAACTAATTTTCTGTATTCGGTGTATGAATAGCTGTTGGACAGGGCATTGGTGATACTTTTTTGCATAAATTTATTTTTTTATGTGGAATACAAATTTACAGATTTAAAAGAAATAGATACTGATTTTTGTCATATTGCATCCTAAATGTATTATTTAAATTGGGCTTTTTAGGTAAAAATTAGAAGATAAATTAATTTTTTTAAAACACTATTTTTAAAAATGAGAATATGTCTATATTTGCACAAACCAACGCAACATAGAAATGAAATACAAAAGAATTCTTCTTAAATTAAGTGGAGAAGCCTTGATGGGAGATTTACAATACGGAATTGACCCAAAAAGATTGGACGAATATGCTGAAGAAATTAAGCAAATTCATGCAAAGGGAGTAGAAATTGCCATTGTAATTGGAGGAGGAAATATTTTTAGAGGAGTTTCTGGGGTAAGTTCAGGAATGGATAGAGTACAGGGTGATTATATGGGAATGCTTGCTACCGTAATTAACGGAATGGCATTACAAGGAGCTTTGGAAAATAAAGGGATGCTAACACGTTTGCAAACGGCTCTAAAAATTGAATCAATTGCGGAACCTTATATTAAAAGGAGAGCAGTACGTCACCTTGAGAAAAACAGAATTGTAATTTTTGGTGCAGGTACAGGAAATCCTTATTTTACAACAGATACTGCAGCAGTTTTGAGAGGTATCGAAATTAATGCAGATGTTATCTTAAAAGGAACACGCGTAGATGGTGTTTACGATTCTGACCCAGAGAAAAATGCAGCTGCTGTAAAATTTGATTTTATCTCTTTTGAAGATGTACTTAAAAAAGGATTAAATGTGATGGACACTACCGCTTTTACATTAAGCCAGGAAAATAAATTGCCAATTGTGGTTTTTGATATGAATAAAATCGGGAATTTATTGAGAATTTGCGAAGGTGAAAATATCGGAACTGTAGTGAATATATAGATTACTTAGATAAGGATATCAGGAGTGGTAATAAAATGCTTAAAAGAAAGAATCTTTTTAAAAAATTAAAGTATATTAGTTGTATTCATTTTTAGAAATCAAACCATCTAAAAATTTAAAAATATAGAAAAAAAATGACTGAAGAAATCGAATTTATCTTAGATAGCACTAAAGAGTCAATGACAAATTCTATTGCGCATTTAGAAAAAGAATTTCTAAATATTCGTGCAGGGAAAGCATCTCCAGCTATGCTAGGAAGTGTTTTTGTAGATTATTATGGTTCTGCAACGCCACTTTCGCAAGTAGCAAAAATTAGTGTTCCAGATGCAAGAACAATTACTTTGCAACCTTTTGAAAAAAATATGTTGCAAACAATTGAAAAAGCAATTATGGTAGCCAACATTGGTTTTAATCCAATGAATAATGGAGATGTGGTTATTATAAGTGTTCCGCCATTAACTGAAGAACGTCGTAGAGATTTAGCAAAACAAGCAAAATCAGAAGCAGAAGATGCTAAAATTGGTGTAAGAAACGTTCGTAAAGATGCTAACACTGAAATAAAAAAACTAGAAAAAGAAGGAACTTCAGAAGATGTTTGTAAAAGCGCAGAAGAAGAAGTACAAAACTTGACAAATAGTTATATTAAAAAAATTGATGAGTTATTAGTTAATAAAGAAGCTGAAATCATGAAGGTTTAACCTTTTGTAACGATTAAAAAATCCGTCTTGTTAATTTTTACGAGACGGATTTTTTTATGCTTACTTTTGTGATATCAAAGCCTAATCTATAATATTATTTTCTGTATGAAATTATTGTGTTTCTTAGCATTATTTTTCACGCTTTCTATACAAGCGCAATTTCAGATTAACGGAATTGTAACAGAAAAAGGTGCAAATAAACCACTTCCTTTTGCAACAATCATTACCGATGACGGAATTAATGCTATTTCTGATGTTGATGGTAAATTTACACTACAATCAACTTCTAGTATCGAGTATTTTACTGTTTCTTATATCGGCTATAATTCAGCTAAAGTATATACCTCGACTAATAAAAAGTTTTATAAAGTAGGTTTGGTAGAATCTACAGCAGCTTTACAGGAAGTTGTTATTGCAAACGAAAATCCTGCTCTTGCGATTATAAGAAAAACAATTGAGAGTAAGAATAAAAATAATCCGCAAAAAAAGCTAAACAGCTTTGAGTATAAAACGTATAATAAATTAATTGTAACAGCTAATCCTGATTCGATAAACTCAAGATTAGATTCTATTTTTGTGCAAGAAGCTATAGGTAGGCGATTTATTAAAGTTGACTCGGCTAATTATAAATTCAAAGAGATTTCTAATAAACAACATTTGTTTCAGACAGAAAAAGTATCACAATATCAATTTGAGAACAATAAACTGAAAGAAACTATTTTAGGAACAAAAATGGCAGGTTTTAAACAACCTATTTATGAAATTATTGCATTTAACTTACAATCGATTTCTATCTATGATTCTAATTATGAACTTTTTGAAACCAAGTATAATAGTCCAATTGCTAAAGATGCTTTAAAAGATTATGACTATAAGTTACTCGATACCGTTTCGATAGAAGGTAGAGAGACCTATATGGTTTACTTTAAAAACCGAATGAGGAAATCAGAATTGGGTCTAGAAGGAGTTCTTTATATTGATAAAGGTAATTATGCTATTGCAAAAGCAGTAATGCGAATTAAAGGGGTACTTGATATTAGTGGAATACATGAGTTTGATTATATTCCTGAGCAGAAATTATGGTTTCCAAAGGGTACAGCTTTTAAAATAGTAAAAGGTAAAAATGATGACGATATTAAGATTCTTGGAGGGACAATTCAGTTTGATGGAGATGCAGAACAAGAGGACGTTCATAGAAAAAAAGGAGCTTCAGATTATACCTATTTAGTATCCGAAAGTAATAATTTTGATGTTCATTATAATACCCCTATAGAAATAAAAAACCCCTCAATATATATTGAAATTAAAGATGATGCTATAAAAAAACCAGAAAGTTTTTGGAATAAATATCGAAAAGATAGTCTAGATATACGCTTTCAAAAAACGTATATGTCGCTGGATAGTATTTCATTAAAGAAAAGAATTGAAAGTAAAATTAGATTTGGAAGAAAAATCATTAATGGTTATTTACCGATAAGTGTAGTCGATTTAGATTTAAGAAAATTATTTAGCTATAATAATTACGAAGGATTTCGATTTGGTTTAGGAGGCGTTACTAATGAGCTTTTTTCAAAAAAATATAAGATAGGTAGTTATGCTGGATATGGAACCAAAGATGGAAGTTTTAAGTACAATTTAGATTTATCTACCCGAGTAGAGAAATTTTCGAATACATGGGTAGGAGGATCTTATACCAATGATGTGAGAGAGATTGCAAGTACTGTTTTTGCAGTTGATAAAAGAGTATTCAAATTATACGACCCTAGACCTATAAATATTAGTACTTTTTATAAGTATGTTAGTTGGACAGGATATTTAGGTACACGGATTGTTCCGAAAACAGAAAGTATTTTTGAAGTTTCGCGTTCCTTGGTAGAACCAAAATTTGATTATGCGTACAATTTAAATGGAAGATTGTATACTAATTATGTTATGACTACGGCAATGCTTTCATTGGCTTGGAATCCTTTCAGTGATTATATGCAAACGCCAACGGGACGAATCGAAATTGAAAAAAGATTCCCAAAGTTTACGATACAATACACGCAATCATTGCCCAACGTAGCAGAAAATGATTTTAATTTCTCTAAAATTGACTTTAAAACTGAATATGAGAAAAAATACCTGAACGGTCAAAAAACAAGTTTACTCTTGCAAGGAGGATATGCAATGGGAGATGTACCGATTACGCATTTGTATAATACATCACCAAATAATATTACCAAAGAAGCAATGATTCAGAGGATAACATTTGCAGGCCGAAATAGTTTTGAAACAATGTTTTTTAATGAGTTTTTTTCAAGTAAATATGCAATTCTTCAGGTTAAACATGGTTTTAACCGATTTAAAATAATCAAAAAAGTAAGGCCATCCTTAGTATTAGTTTCGCGTATGGCATGGGGGAACATGGAAAATCCAGAGCAGCATGTCGGGATTGATTATAAGACATTAAATAAAGGGTTCTTTGAATCTGGTGTAGAAATAAATCAGATTTTTAATGGTTTAGGTCTAAGTGGATTCTATCGCTATGGACCAAACCAGTTGCCAAGATTTGAAGATAATATTGCTATTAAATTAAGTTTTGTACTTAATTTAGGTATCTAAATAAAAATCCCATTCACTACGGCGAATGGGATTTTTAAAATTATTATGGTTTAAGAATTAAAACTGATGGCGTATTGTTAAGCCATGTACTTTGAGACTCGATTAGTTTTTTCCAGCTGTCTAAACTAATAATCATTAAATTCTGGTTCTCTAAAAATTCTTTTTTAATGGTTCTATCATGCATTAACATGATATGATTAGGGGCAATTTGTTCAATAGATCGGATAGATTCCTGCATTTCACGATTATTTTTTAATTCGCCGCTTGCATCCAAAATAGTAATTTGTGAACCATTGTTGTTAATTAATTTCTTAGCATATTCGATAAGGAAAGCGTCTTCTTTGCTAAAAACAGGAATAAAAACCTGGTTTATTTCTTCTAAGTCCTTATCAATAAAAATCCCAACAGGCATTTTGCTTTTTGTGATAACATGTCTTGTTCTTTCGTCAAAAGGAGAGTTTTCGAATAAACCTTCCTTTCCTGTGAATTTATCAATTAAACGGTCAGGATTCACGATTCTAGTTGTGAATCCAAGTATTTTACCTAATAAAGTTCCGTCGAAAATTGATTGTCCTAAACTAACCAATAATAAATCGTATTCACCTTGATTTGCTGTTTCGGTTATATCGCCATCGATATCATTGGATAGTTTAAAAAGACTAACCATATTTTGATTTAAATTTTCCGATTCAGAAATAACAGGTAAAAGCATCTCTCTTTCGTAATCCTTTACTTCAAATGGGTGCAACTCTGAGCTTAATGATAAATGCATTGCAGTTACAATGGTATTGTCTGGTTGTTTTTTAGTCAGGCTATTTGCAATTCGCAATAATGTTTTTCCTTTCTCAGGAGTATCGAATGAAAATAGAATCTTGTATTTGCTTTTATTACCTATTTCTTCTGGGATGATTGTTTTTTTATCTTTAAAAATAAAATTGATAAAATCTAAAGCTGGCCCAGTCATAAAGGTGGTGACTAATGCCATAATTACCATCATGGTAAAAATTTCAGTAGATAAAACGCCTAAATCGTATCCTATATTCAAAACAACTAATTCCATTAAACCACGAGTGTTCATTAAGGCACCTATGGCGAGACTATCTTTCCAGTTTTGTCCCACAAATTTGGCGGCAAGGGCACTTCCAAAGAATTTTCCAACTACTGCTACCGCAATAATTACACCTGTGACTTTCCATAAATACGGGTCATTTAGTAAGCCTATTTGTGTGCGTAATCCTGTGAAAACAAAGAATAAGGGAAGCAAAAGTATAACAGATACATCTTCTACTTTTTCGATGAAAATATTACGGAATTTGTTGTTTTCTGGCATAATTGCTCCTGCTAAAAAAGCGCCAAATAAAGCATGGATTCCTATTAACTCAGAAGCATAAGCAGAAAATAAAAGTGTCAAAAAGAAAATAGCAACTACAGGTTTGTTTAAGCTCTCACGAGTAGAATTTAAGTCGCCTACACGTTTTAAAAATGGGCGAACTATTTTGAGCATAACAATTACATACACAATAGCTAATCCTATTACATATAAAGAACTTGTAAAAGAACCTGCTTTTACAATAGCAATTACTACAGCCAGAATACACCAAGCAGTAATGTCATCTGCAGCAGCACAAGTTATGGCAATAGTTCCGAGCTTGGTTTTTTGTAAACCTCGTTCCTGAACAATTCGAGCTAAAACTGGGAATGCAGTAATACTCATAGCAATACCCATAAATAGCCCGAAAGAAGAAAATTCAACTCCTATTGGGGCAAAAGTATGATAAATGAAATAAGCTAAAGTTAGTCCTAATGCAAACGGAATTACAATACTGGCATGGCTAATTACAACAGACTCATGAGCTTTGTTTTTAAGAACTTTTAAGTCCAGTTCCATACCAATTACGAACATAAAAAGTATTAAACCAATTTGACTTAAGAACTGTAAGTTCCCTAAAGATTCTTTTGGGAACAAGGTAGCCGAGAATTCTGGAAAATACATCCCGATAAGAGATGGACCTAAAATAATACCAGCAACCATTTCTCCAATTACAGATGGTTGACCAATTTTTCTGAAAACCCACCCGAAGAAACGTGCTACCAAAATAATCGTAATAATTTGGGCAAGCAAAATAGCAAGCGGATGTTGCAGGTTTTCAATCATTGCCGAAAGAAAGTCATTCCAATGGCTATTCACTGTTTTTTTTACAACAATATCTCTTCCTATTTCTAATGATTTTCCTTTGGAGATTACCAAATAAATTAAAGCAGAAAATCCACCAATAATTATGAGATAAAACAATGAGTTTTTGATGTTTTTCATATCACTTCATTTTGATTTATTGTGCAAATATGAGAAGTGACTTTTAATGAAAAAAGTAAATCGTAAGCTAATTTTAATTAGATGTAATAAGATGGTGTAATTTTGTAATAAGTTATATTTTTACCTTAAGAAAAAAGTCAGATCGGTATGTTTCGCTCAACGAAAGGGTAATGTTTTGCCCGTTTTCTCTTTGTTGGTGTAGTACAATTTCATTGTGATTAAAAAACTGAATAGCACTCATTGCAATAATTTCCTTTTTGTTTACCCGACAAAAATGGGTGTCTGGTAATTGTTTTAAGAGTGAATCAAAATTAATGTTTTTTAAGATAATCAAGCTCCCGTCTGTAAGAAGCACGGTTTTATCGCGACTATCTGTTGTTGCTGTTTTTATGTATTGAATCTGATTAAAATACAATAAAGTTTTTCCTTTATTTGTATTTAGATGCATGAAGTTTTTGACGGCTTTTGGTTTGTTAAATTGCTCAAGTGCTTTAGAAATAGCTTTTTCTAAACGTTCTAATTTTACAGGTTTAGTAATATAATCTACAGCGTCAATATTAAATGCTTCAGCAGCATATTCTTTGTAAGCTGTACAAAAAACAACTAATTTCCCCTCAAGTAAACTGGCTAGATTCAATCCGTCAATTCCGGGCATTTCGATATCAGAGATTAACAAATCAAAATCTAGATTTGGAATTTCAGACAATAGTTTTTCGGGATTATTAAAAGCTTTTACAATCTCTAATGTTGGAATTTGCTCACATAGCATTTTCAGATAAGTTAATCCAGGTAACTCATCGTCCAGTAATAAGCATTTGAGTTTTGTATTCAAGTAGATTAATTTTTAAATGAGCAATGTAAGTATCGTTCTCTACAAATTTATCAAGTTTAAATTGATTTTTATAGATAATTTTTAATCGTTGTTCTAGTGTGGCATTTCCTATGCCGCTTCGCTCTTTCTTTAATGCCTTTTTATCCGAAATTTTATTAGATACTGTTAGAGAAAAATGATTGTCTTTTAATTCAAATATTATTGAAATAAAGGCATCTGCATTTTGTATATCAGCATGTTTAAAAGCATTTTCGATTAAATCGATAGAAATTAAAGGGGCTAGCAATGGCTGCTCATATAACTTTTCATCTTCGCCAATAATAGTTTTTACTTTTAATTCAAAAAGTGGACTAATTTTAATTTTATTGATTTCGATTAAATTCAGTGCAAATTCAATTTCTTCTTTTGGAGTTACCAGTTTTTTTTTGCTTTCATAAAGTATGTAATCTAGCACATTGGCCAATTTATCTAAAGCAAAATAAGTTTGATACGCATGCGATTGAATCGAATTAAGGATATTTTTGAAAAGATGTGGGTTAAGTTTAGATTCTAATGTTTCCAACTGTAAATCATTTACCTTCATTTCTAGCAGGTAAAAATTCTTTTCGGCTATTTCTTTGGCTTTTCTAGATTGAACCAATTGATAAACAATATAACCAATCAGGGCTACTAGCAAAAGAATTATTGCTAGTAGAAGATTAGTTATTGTAGTGCTTGTTTGCATGTTATTAATGACTAGAAACAAATTTTAGCCCAATTATTGAAGCTATTAAAGTTGTTAAGAAAAATATTCTCCAAAATGTCGCAGGCTCTTTAAAGATAAGAATTCCAACCAAAACAGTTCCTACAGCTCCAATCCCAGTCCAAACAGCATAAGCTGTTCCTATAGGTAAAACCTGAGTTGCTTTGTATAATAGGAGCATGCTTATGGTAAGACATACAAAAAATCCAATCATCCAGTAAGTGGCTACCATTCCAGATGATTCTTTGGCTTTGCCAAGACAAGAGGCAAAACCTACTTCGAATAGTCCAGCTATTACAAGTAAAATCCAATTCATTTTTTAGGGTTTAATAATTAATACAGAAGGAACATTGCTTAACCAAGTGCTTCTAGAGTCGACTAATGCTTTCCAGCTTTCAAGACTAATAATCATTAGGTCTTGTTTGTCTAAAAATTCTTTTTTGATGATACGATTGTTCATCATCGATATATTTTTAGGAAATTTTTGCTCCAAGGTACTAATCGCACTCTTAATTACAAAATTTGTTTCTATGTTTCCGTTTACATCCAGAATCATAATGTGTGAATCGTTATTGAATATTAATTTCTGTGCATAGTCTATCAGGAACGTATCCTCGACATTAAATATTGGAATAAATACTTGATTTACACTTTGTAATTCTTTGTCGATTAAAATCCCCATAGGCATTTTGGTTTTCGAAACTATCAATCGAGTTCTTTCATCAAAAGGAGAATTTTGGAACAATCCTTCTTTTCCTGTAAACTTATCTATTAGACGATCAGGATTAATGATTCGGGTTGTAAAACCAATTACTTTCCCTAATAGTGTTCCTTCAAAAATAGATTGTCCTAGACCTACCAATAATAAATCGTAGTCACCTTGATTGGCAATGTCAGCAATATCAGTTTCAATATCTATAGTAGCTTTAAAAATAGTAGTGATTTCTTGTTTAAGAATCTTAGACTCTTCGACAATAGGGATAAAACTATTTTTTTCTTTATCATCAATGTTAAAAGCATGCATTTCATCACTTAAGGATAAGTGCATTGCTGTGACTTGAGAGGTATCTTGTTGTTTTTTGACAAGACTATTTGCTAATCTCAAAAGGGATTTTCCTTTTTCATTGTTTCCAAAAGAAATTAAAACTCGGTATTTACTGCTAATTGATGGTGTTTCAAGAGCCGAAACTTCTTTATCTTTAAATATATAATCAATTAGATCTAATGCTGGGCCAGTCATAAAAGTAGTTACCAATGCCATTATTACCATCATTGTAAAAACTTCGGGAGTTAAAACTTTAAGCTCTAGACCTATGTTTAATACAACTAATTCCATTAATCCTCGCGTATTCATTAAGGCTCCAATGGTCAAACTATCTTTCCAGCTTTGTCCTACGAATTTGGCTGCAAATGCACTTCCGAAAAATTTACCAACAACTGCTACCAAAATAATCATTCCGGTTATGGTCCATAAATAAGGATCGTTTATAAGTCCGATTTCGGTTTTTAGACCAGTAAAAACAAAGAAAAGAGGCAATAATAAAATCACCGACACATCTTCGACTTTCTCGATAAACATAGTTCGGAATTTAGGAACATCTGGCATGATTGCACCAGTCATAAAAGCCCCGAAAAGGGCATGAATACCAATAACTTCTGTGGCATATGAAGAAGCGATAAGAGTAAGTACAAAAATTGCAACTACAGGTTTATCAATGCTAGATTTAGTTCCGTATAGATCACCAATTCTTTTTAAAAATGGTTTTACGATGTATAACATGGCCAGAACATAAATGACTGCTAGTAAAATGATGTATATTGAACTTACAAATGAGCCTGCTTTTACAATCGCAATAACTACAGCAAGCAAACACCAAGCTGTGATGTCATCGGCGGCAGCACAAGTGATAACAATAGTACCTAATTTGGTTTTATGAATACCTCGTTCTTGAACAATACGCGCCAAAACAGGAAACGCAGTAATACTCATCGCAATTCCCATAAATAAACTAAAGGACAGAAATTTTACGCCTTCGGGAGCAAATCGGTTGTAAACAAAATAGGACAATCCAATACCTAATGCAAAAGGAATTACGATACTAGCATGGCTTATTACTACGGCTTCATTGGCTTTGTTTTTTAATGCTTTTAAATCAAGTTCCATTCCGATTACAAACATGAAAAGTATCAAACCAATCTGGCTTAAAAACTTTAAATTACCTAATGACTCAACAGGAAATAAGGCCATAGAAAATTCAGGAAAGTACAAGCCTAATAAAGAAGGTCCTAGAACAATACCAGCAATGATTTCGCCTATAACAGAAGGTTGTCCGATGCGTTTGAATATCCATCCAAAAAAACGCGCTACAAAAATGATTGTTATTATTTGGGCTAATAAAATTGCAAGAGGATCTTGAAGATTAGATTGCATCGAAGCAATAAAGTCATACCATGAGCCTTTTCCGGTTCCTAAAACTTCTATTGTTTTATTTGCTTCTAAAAATTTTCCTTTAGTGATAATCCAGTAAATTAAAGCAGTAAAACCTCCAGTTACTCCTATATAAAACAATGCGTTTTTGTAGTTTTTCATCCTGTATTTTAAATAATGTAATTATTTTCTCAAAAATAATACAAATATCATAAAAGGGAGCTAAGAAATCGTATCAATTTCAATTAACTTATTGTAAAAAATTAACGGTAATTTATACATCTAGAAACATAAAATTGTAACCAAAACTTATCCTTTCCTGTGTTTTTCACTACATTTGCAACCATTTTTAAAATTTTTATGAAAAAGAAATCGAATGTAGGTTTTTGGGAATTAGTTGCTAGAATTATACTCAAAAACAGGATTGTAATTTTAGGGATTATTATTGCAATTACACTTTTCCTTGGTTATCAATGGAAAAATCTTGCTATGACCTATACAGAGGCTAACTTGCTTCCGAAGGAGCATATTGCAAATAAAGATTATCAAAAATTTTTAGATAAGTTTGGAGAAGAAGGAAATCTTATTGTAATAGGTTTTAAAGATTCAGCTTTTTTTACACCAAAAAACTACGCCGCCTGGAATGAATTAATGACAGGTTTAAAGAAGTCTAAAGAAGTAGATTTGGTGGTTTCTTTAAATGATTTGAAGAAATTAGAAAAAGATACTGTAAACGAAAAATTTGTTCTGGCTCCGTTTATTAATCAAAAAAAAGCATTAGATCCTGAATATTTAAAAAAGGTACAATACGATTTGTTTCATAATCTGCCGTTTTACGAGGGGTTATTATTCAATAAAGAAAGCGGAAGTATTCGGTCTGCAGTTTATATGAATAAAAAGCTTGTAAATACAGCCGAAAGGAAAACGTTTATTCTTGAAAATCTGGTCCCTAAAATTGATAAGTTTGAGAAAACAACCGGAATCGATTTGCGTGTTTCTGGAATGCCTTACATCAGAACGATCAATGCAGATAACATGAAAGGCGAAATTGGTCTTTTTATAGGCGCAGCTTTGCTTACAGTTTCTCTGATTTTCTTTTTCTTTTTTCGATCGTTCAGAGCTACTTTTATTTCTGTTTGTATTTTAATTGTTGGAGTAATATGGTCTTTTGGAACACTCGGATTATTCCATTATAAAATCACGATTTTAACAGCAATAATTCCGCCTTTAATAATTGTAATTGGAATCACAAATTGTATTTTCCTGATTAATAAATACCAGCAGGAAATAAAATTGCATAACAATCAGGCAAAGGCATTGCAGCGTATCATTTCTAAAATTGGAGTTTCAACTCTTATGACGAATTTAACTACTGCAGTGGGATTTGCGACATTTATGATTACAGGTAATGATTTGCTTTTTGAATTTGGATTAGTAACATCAATAAATGTTATCTCAGTTTATTTGCTAACGCTTTTAATTGTGCCAATTGTGTACAGTTTTATGTCAATTCCAAAAGAAAAACATTTACATCATTTAACTAAAACCTATATCTCGGTACTGTTGGATTGGGTAGAAAGTATAGTAAAAAACAAACGAAAAGTTATTTATACCATTTATGGATTGCTTTTACTGTTTAGCATCATTGGAGTTTCACAAATGAAAGTTTCGGGAAGTTTAATTGGCGAAATGCCCAAAAGCGCTTCTTTCTTTAAAGATATTTTGTTTTACGAAAAGGAATTTAATGGAGTGATGCCATTAGAAATTATGATTGATACCAAACGTAAAAAAGGGGTCATGAAATTATCGACGATGCGTAAAATGGATGAGTTGCAGGCTACGATTGAAGGAATGCCAGAATTGTCTAAGCCAGTTTCTATAGTAAATTTGGTTAAGTACTCTAAGCAAGCCTTTTATAACGGTAATCCCGAATATTATCAATTGCCAACTTCGCAAGAGCAAACATTTATTTTGACGTATGCCAAAAATGCGACAAAAAACAGCAAAGATAATTTAATGAAAAGCTACGTAGATTCGACAGGACAATATGCTCGAATCACGACTTTTATGAGAGATATTGGTACAGATGAAATGGCCAAAGTCGAAAAGAAACTTCATTCTAAAATAGATGAAATTTTTCCGAAAGACCGTTATGAAGTTACAGTAACAGGGAAGGCATTAGTTTTTCAGAAAGGAACTTCGTATTTGGTAGATAATTTAATTGAATCACTAATTTTTGCCATTTTTGTTATTGCAGCACTTATGTTGTATTTGTTCAGATCGTTCAAAATGGTTTTTGCTTCGGTTATAACAAACATATTGCCACTTTGTATCACATCAGGATTAATGGGGTATTTTGGAATACCGCTCAAGCCATCGACGATATTAGTGTTTAGTATTGCGTTTGGAATATCTGTAGATAATGCGATTCAGTTTATGGCAAAATACCGACATGATTTGTTACAGAATAATGGAAAGGTAAAAAAATCAGTTTTCAGTGCGCTGAGAGAAACCGGAATAAGTACTTTTTATACTTCGGTTGTATTAATCTTAGGGTTTGCAACGTTTACACTTTCAAGCTTTAGCGGAACAATCGCATTGGGAGGATTAATTTCCTGTACATTGGCATTTGCAATGTTTGCAAACATATTAGTCTTGCCAGCTTTGGTATTGACGTTTGAAAAGAAAAAAACTAAAAAAGAAGATGTTATAGAAGGAGAGATTTAATCTCTCCTTTTTTTGAATAAATATGTGTTATAGAAAATAAATAAATATTTGGTTCTGTTAATTTTCTAATAATCATTTTATTCTCAATTTAGGATCTGGTTTGTTTACTCAAATATTATCCATTTCTAAAATGTAACAGACTACCACATAAATTTTCCATTTCTCATGATATTGAGACAAGTGAAAATAATAACTATATCTAATAATATTAGAAGGCTAATTATTATTCTAGTTTTCATCGGCATCTTATAATTTTTCACATATTCGTATTTTGTATTTTTGTACAATTGAACAAAGAAAATAACAAAGAAAATACCTAGACACACATAGTAATAACGAGGAACAGTAATTACGTAAAAAGAGAGTGTTTCTAAATTAATAGAAAAAAGAGCGGCTAATATTACAGATGGAGATACAATCCAATAATCTCTTTTGTCTTCATAAAAATGGATATACATTTTAGAGAAAAAGACAAATAAAGGTTCTGTTAATTTTCTTATGATCATTTTTTTATAAATTTAAAGTCTGGTTTGTTTACTCTGGTATTATTTATTTCTGAAATGTAACAGATTACCACATAAATTTTCCATTTCTCATGATATTGAGACAAGTAAAAATAATGACCATATCTAATAATACCAGAAGGCCAATTATTACTCTAGTTTTAATCGACATTGCATAATTTTGGACATATTCGTATTTTATATTTCTGTACAATAAAATAAAAAAAAGAATAAAAAAAACAGCAAAACATATATAGTAGTATTTAGGAAGTAATACTATATAATAAGATAATATTTGTAAATTTAAAGTGAAAAGAAATGCTAAAATTAATGATGGAAACATAGACCAATAATTTCTTTTATCTTGATAAAAATGGATATACATCTTAGAGAAATGAATAAATATTGGGTCTGTTAATTTTCTAATAATCATTTTGTTATCAATTTAAAGTCTGGTTTGTTTACTCTGGTATTATTTATTTCTGAAATGTAACAGATTACCACATAAATTTTCCATTTCTTGAAATATTTGCAAAAATGAAATTAATGACAAGGTCAATTATTATTAATATACTAATTGTGACCTTCGTTTTAATTGACATTTTATAATTCTTTACATATTCATATTTTATATTTTTATATAAAAGGAGAAAAAAAATAGCAATAGAAATAGGGAACCAAATGCCGAAATCTGCATTAATCCCATTAATCTTATTCAAATAAAAAAGTACTGTTTGCAGATTAATTGTAAATAGAGTTGCTAAAATCAATGATGGAAACATAGACCAGTAATCTCTTTTGTCTTCATAAAAATGGATATACATTTTAGAGAAAAAGACAAATAAAGGTTCTGTTAATTTTCTTATGATCATTTTTTTATAAATTTAAAATTTTGTCGATCTATTCTAGTGTTATCTATTTTAACTTTTGCAGAATCGTAAATATTTTCTGGTTGGTGGCTAAAATATTTATCTTTTGTATCAGTCCTGATTAATATAAAATAAACTCCTGCTATAAGCGCACCAGGTCCAAAAAAAGAAAGCCCAGTCATAGCCACATCTAAAGCAAATATTTCTCCAGAAATTTTCTTATTTTCATAATCTTTATAAGATAAATAAATCCCGACCCCACCAGCAAAGCGACTAAGCCCTTTTGCAACTTTTGCAACAGTTTTTAATGCACTTATACTTTCTGCTGTTCCCTGTACGTAAATTTTACCATCGGTAATGCCTGAAGCAATTTTGTTAAACTCGTACGTTCCTTGCGGATGAAAATTAGTTGCTTCAAAGCTTTTTAAATTATCTGCTAAAGCAAATCCACTGTCTGTAATGTTTCCTAAAGTAGTCCCAACTCCTGTTAATAATGAATTTACCACAAAGACAGATCCTGCAAAGCTTGTTTTTATCTCTTTTAATCCATTAACGATACTCCAGCTACCATTTTTATTTCCTAGATAGACTTTTTTATTAAATTTGTCATAATAAATTTCTCCTTCCAGAGCGATTCTTTTTGGACCATCGGGGAAAAAATTATTATGAGGATCTCTAGTTTCTCTAGCTTCAAGCATTTCCCCCAATACATCTGTTCTTTCCCAACTATCATTTTTTAAAAAATCCTCTTTATCAAAGGGATCTCTTTTCTTTTGCTTTCCTGATTCAAACTGTCTAAACATAATAAAAAGGATTGTTTTCTATTAATTTTGTATTCTGTATTAATTGTGTAGTACAATATACTGTATTTTTTTTAGTGGAGGTATTTATTTGTAAGTTTTTTATTAAAAATAAGTTAATTAATTATTTAAATAACTTATTTTTGCTAACTAAGAAAACGTCAGTTAAAACAGGTTTAGATAAAGGATCAAAAGTTGAATTAATATTAAACTCGGCTATCAAAGTTTTTAATATTCAGATTGTTTATAAGAACATTTGTAAAAATTATTTATTCAAAAGACAGGAACGAAACAGCTAAGATAGCAAACAAACTATTAGGAGAGTCTGAATATTGACTAGCTAAAATTGATTATGTTTGTATGTCTTACTAAATTAAAAAGGTTAAAAATATGAATATCAATATAGAAGAGCAGGATAAGATTGAAATAGGAGGTTCTCGCGATTTATACGGAATCATGCAGTGTATTTTATTACGTGAAAATGAAATAGATCGTGAGAAAGAACATTTCTGGATGATAGGGCTTAACATGGCAAACACTATTCTGTATATAGAATTAGTGAGCATGGGCAGCGTAAGAGCTACGCAAGTTGAACCAATGAACGTGTATAGAGTAGCTGTGTTAAAAGGCGCAACGAGTGTACTAGCGGTGCATAATCACCCGAGTGGAAGAATGACTGCATCTGAGACCGATAAAGACACAACAGATCGATTGATACAAGTAGGCAAAATATTGAATATAAATTTTATAGACCATCTTATTATTAGTCCAGAACGATACATGAGTTTCGTAGATACTGGATTAATGGCTCAATTAGAAAAAAGCCTAAAATATGTTCCTACTTATCAAATAGAAGAAAGAATCCGTAAACAAGAACTGGAAATAAGAGAAGAAAAGGAAAAAACGGATAAATTAAAAGAAACAGCTCAAACAGAGAAGTCTTTAAGAATTGAAACTGAGCAAAAATTTGAAAAGGCTATTGTTAATCTTTTAGATAAAAAAATGGCAGTCGAAGAAATAGCTGCTATTTTGAATCTTACTCCAAAAGAAGTAGCGCAAATAAGTAAAAAAAGAAAATCGTAGTAGCTATAAAAGATATTTGATAAAACACAAAGAATAAATTGTTTAGGCAGGAATTATACCCTAAAAAGAAAAGATAATTGTTTTAATAATGATAAAGTTCAGACATTTTTTAAAATAAGTCTTTAGTTAAAAAATTAGGTTATGCAGGAAGAACTTAGAGGAAGAATATATCAGGATGATCATTTTGTCGTTTCAGATTTTTCGGATGTTATTTTGGAAGGTTTGGTAGGAATGGAAGATGAAGAAGACGGAAGACCAGTGATTGTTTTTATTAAAATAAAAGGAAAGAATTGGCATCGATTTTTTTTAGATGCAGGATATGGCTTTTGGGAAAACTGGGAAGAAGAAGAACTTGATAAAGAAGAATGGGCAGAAGATGAAGTAGTTTATGTAGATTATATTGAGAAATACAATATAAAAAACAAATCAATCGATTCCGTTTTTTGTAAAGAAGATAAGATTACAATACAATTTAAAAACAAAGATCAATTCGTATTACAGACAATTACTCTTAGTGATATGGATTCCTCCTCAGAGATTAATTTTATCAAAAATGATTTACAAGAAGATAGATAATAGCAGGTAATTTTTTGTAAAAATGTCCGGCTTCGTAGCGCTGAGTAGGTTTAAATTTAGCGCTAGAATCCAATTAAAACAACATAATAGCTATAAGAGTTCTTTGTTTTTGCATATAGTTTCTTCACTATCTCTTTTTCTCTTATTTGCAGAGTCAGTTAGATCTTCATTTTGTGAAATTTCTAGAGTTTCGTCTAAGTATTTTAAGCTATTTTCACAATCAGCTAAATGGTTATAGCTAATGGCTAAATTGAATAGTAAAATTGATTTAACATGTAGGTTTTTATTACTTGTAAATTTTTTTCCTTTTAGTAATATTTCATTTGCTTTTTCAAAATATCCGGTACTCAAATAATTGGAACCTAGATTTATATAAGTTCCGACATATGTACTATCAATTAAAATTACATTTAATAACATTTTATTAGCTAGTTCTTTATTTCCTAAATTAAATTCTGCTTCGGCAATACCATTAAGTATTGATACATTTTTGCTTTCTATTTTGTCAGCTTGAATAAATTTTTCTCTTGCAGACTCGTAATCTCCGAAATCTACATCTTTTAGGCCTTCTCCAAATATTTTTCTAGCTGTTTTGTTTTCTATTCCAGTATTTTCAAAAAAAATCACGTCATTTGTTTTCATTTTGTATTTAACTTCATTTTCCTTTTTCTTATTACAAGAAATTAGCGCTATAATAATCGCAAATAGATATACAGTTTTTCTCATTGTTTATAATACTCTAGGTTCTTTTGGCTTTTTGTGTTTTCGGAGTTCCTTTTTTTTGATGCTTATCAATCACTATTACTTTTTTAGTAATCCTTGTTTCATGGGTAATTATCCGAGTCATAGGTTCTCCTTTATCATTTTTTGCTCCATTTTCAATCATCACTTCATCAGTAATTATTCCATCTATATAATTAACGCCTAACTTATCGAAACGAATATTGTATAAAGGGATTAGTCTATTATTTCTTGTCACAGAGGTATCAGTTGTTATTCTCTTTAGATAGTCATCATTATAATTAATAGTTTTAGTTTTTAGAAACGCATATTCAATAAATCTCGCTTTTTTTACATCGTCTAAACTTGTAGTAATAGTATCTAAAATATTTTTATAATTTATTTTTGCCGTTATACCGCGTATTTATATAGACAGTATCGGGGAAAATAATACTTATTTCACGACTAGCAATTTTATTCTTCTTTCTTGTCTTTTTTTCTTCTTTACAAGAAATTAGTACTAAGAATATTATTGTTAAAAACAAGGTAGCATTTTTCATTATTCTATTGTTTATAATAATCTAATTTCTTTTGAAGTTCAATATTTTTTACATCTCTTTCTTTTTCTGCTTCTTTTAGATTTCGATCATTCATTTTGTTTATAATTTCATTTTGAGAGACTTGTACAGCTGTGTCTTTTGCTTTCGTTTTATGAAGTTGAGAAGGATTCCCACCAAAAGCGTCGGTAGCACTATAATTATATAATGCCATTATATGCATTTCTGGATCAGACGGAACGGTGGCTTTAGTATCGGACGATTGCGGTTTAGGTGTGCCATATTTTAATCGAAGTTGAAATTCTAAAAGCCACGGATACATCATTGATGGGTTCGGAAATAATTTGCCTAATAAGTAACCAAGATCAAAAAGACCATTATAAGTATGTCCTGGATGACTAATTGATCCCCTGCCTCTGTCATTTTTTATATTCCCGCTTCCTGCAACTGCATCTATGCCTAATCCCCAGATGTTTAGGCCATCTTGTTTAACGATTGTAGCAAATAAATGTTTAATTATCACAGGCTCCAATTCTGTGGCTTCAGTCCAAGTGCCGTTCATGTTTCCTCTATATACTTTATTATCAATTTCGTCAAAATAAACTTCACCTCCGGTAGCTATTCTGTTTGGAGGATTAGAAAAAATAGAATGATGATGGTTTGTAGTTAACATTTTATTCAATGCACTTGGTTTGTCCCCAATATCATCTTGCATAAAATTGTTATAATCAAAGAGTTTTTTTCTTTTTTTATCGGAATCGAATTGTCTATACATAATATAAGTATTGGTTTCTACTGGTTTATATTTTGTAACAATCGTAAGTTATATGCGATATGTAACAAGTAATAATAGTAAATATACTACATTATAACTTACAACTCGTTTAAATTTGTAGGTTTTTTATTTTTATAAAAAATCATAAACCTTGATTAATGGATCTTTACTGTAGGAAAAATGCTATTTTTGGTGGTTTTGAAAATGTTTTTCAAAGTAAAATAATTGTCACAAAATTAAACGATAATGCGGATAGTTTATAAAATAGAGTAAATACTCTATTTGTTTTAAGAATAATAAAGCATGAAAATAAATCGAGAAATTTATAGAATAGTATTATCTATAAAATCACAGCTGAATTTGTCGGTCTATTTGTTGGTCTAATGAGATGAAGGTTTCTGTTCTAGAAACGCCCTCAATTGCCTGAATTTTAGTGTTTAATAACTGCATGAGATGCTGGTTGTCACGACAGATTATTTTAATCAATATCGACCAGTTTCCAGTTGTGTAATGACATTCCAGTACTTCAGGTATTTTTTTTAACTCCTTTACCGCTTCTAGATTTCGAGCTGCTTTATCTAGATAAACACCTACAAAGGCCATTGTATTGTATCCTAGTACTTTATTGTTAACGGTAAATTTTGAGCCAGATATTACGCCAGATTGCTCTAGTTTACGTAATCGTTGGTGAATGGCTGCGCCAGAAATTCCAATTTTATTTGCAATCTGCAATATCGGTTTCCGAGCATCTTCCATTAGGTGTCGCAAAATTTCTTTGTCGATACCATCTATCTCAATAACCAAAGAATTGATTTTCATATGTTTTGATTTGAAGCTAATTTATGCAAATCAGTTTAAATTATAAATCAAATCTAATGATAAAACTTTAAAGAAGAGGTTGATTTGAAAATTTTGTCAAAGTTTTAAACTTTGATTGGTTGCGGAGGTGATGCTGATTTGTTTATAAAAGTTTTGGGTATAAAAAAAGCCACGGAATTTTCGTGGCTTTTTAATTATTTGTGTAAAAGGATTATTTTCCTTTATTTGCTTCAGCAATGTATTTTTCTAGTGCCATTGTCATAGATGGGGTTTCTGGAGTTGGGGCAAGAATATCAATTCTTAAACCGTAGTCTAGAGCCTCTTTTTGAGTAGTGCTTCCAAAAACAGCTATCCTAGTTTCGTTTTGTTTAAAATCAGGAAAGTTTTTAAATAATGACTTTATACCAGTCGGGCTAAAAAATGCCAATACATCATAATAAACATCTGCCAGATCAGTTAAATCACTCATTACAGTTTTGTAAAAAATTGCTTGAGTCCAATCTACTTTTAAATTATTTAATGTAATAGGAGCATCTGCATTTAATTGATCAGAAGCTGGTAGTAAGAATTTTTCGTCTTTGTACTTTTTGATTAGTGGAGATAAATCTGCAAAATCTTTAGCACCAACATAAATTTTACGTTTTCTATACACTACATATTTTTGTAGATAAAAAGCAACGGCTTCAGATTGACAAAAATATTTTAATCCTTCAGGGACTTTGTAACGCATCTCTTCTGCTACTCTAAAAAAATGATCAACAGCATTTCTACTCGTTAATATGATTGCAGTATAGTGATTAAGGTCGATTTTTTGAAGTCGAATCTCTTTCGCGTTTACCCCTTCCACGTGAATGAAAGGTCTGAAATCAATTTTTATTTTGTGTTTCTGTTGGAGCTCAAAATAAGGGGAGTTTTCCACTTTAGGTTCAGGCTGTGACACCAAAATTGTTTTCACTTTCATAGTTGTAATATTTTCTAAGCCCTCCCTTTGGTAAACCAATAATATATAAAATAATAAGGGGCTATTTCAAGAGTGCAAAGATATAAAATAAAATAAAACAACTTACTCAATATTACGTTTTGATAGGTTTTAATTGAAATAAAATAAGATAATAAGCTGATAAATAGCGATATAGCTAGTATTGTTAGTAGCACATTTTTTGAAATATCATCATAATAGAACAAAATTGCGTTGATTGGGAGTATTAAAATACCGATATATGCTCTATAAGTTACTTTTTGTAGGTTAAAGTGTTCGATAAATTCATCTATATTAAATGAAGTAGCGATTATTTTTTCTATTAAATACTTTGATAAAATAAAGAATGCTAATAAAGTGACGATTTGAATATATAGTACCCAATCAGTTTTTGAAGCATATCCAAAACTACTAAGGATAAGTTGTATAAAAAAAGCAAATGAAATGATTTGCAAGAAGAATAAAGCAATTGTAAAACCGCTTTTTATATGACTGCTGTCTCGGTATATTTTGGCATATTTATCAGAGAAAATCAATTTTGTAAAATCGCCAAAACGACTTTCGTAAATAGACTTTGTTATAGCGATAACAGCAAAGCACAACACAAATAAAAGTGTTGCCCAGTCTTTATTTTCAGTAATTCTTGGATGAAGGTGTTCAATCATAGCGATACAAAATTAGTAATTTTTTATATCAATACTTTTATTATAACTTTATTATGAATGAAATGCTATAAAAAGTTTACTTTTGCGTTGAAATTACTCAGAAAAATGAATGATTGTATTGTTATAATTCCCACTTACAACGAAATTGAAAATATAGAAAGCATTATTAGGGCTGTGCTTTCTCAGCATAAACCTTTTCACCTTCTTATTGTTGATGATAACTCGCCAGATCACACTGCGGCTAAAGTTGTTATGCTTCAAGAAGAGTTTGAAGGAAGATTGTTTATAGAAAACAGAGCTAAAAAAGCTGGATTAGGAACTGCTTATGTTCATGGATTTAAATGGGCTTTGGATCGAAAATATAATTATATTTTCGAAATGGATGCTGATTTTTCGCATAATCCAAATGATCTCGAAAAACTTTTTGACGCTTGTCATTTTGGAGGAGCCGATTTGGCTATCGGATCGAGATATGTAACAGGAGTAAATGTTGTAAACTGGCCATTAAGCAGGGTATTGATGTCTTATTTTGCATCAGTTTATGTAAAATTCATAACTGGAATGAAGATACATGATGCCACAGCAGGATTTGTTTGTTATAAAAGAGAGGTTTTGGAGGCTATTAATCTTAACAAAATAAAATTTGTTGGTTATGCTTTTCAAATTGAAATGAAATACAGAACATATTGTAAGAAATTTGAAATTACCGAAGTTCCTATTATTTTTACGGATAGAACAAAGGGAGTTTCTAAAATGAGCAATGCTATTATCAAAGAGGCAATTTTTGGAGTTATAGCGCTTCGGCTAAAAAAATTAGTCAATTCTTTATAAAACAATTAGAATGAATAGGATATTAATAAAAAATGCTAAAATCGTAAACGAAGGGTCCATTTTTGAGGGCGATTTGTTAATCGAAAATGATTTAATTGTAGAAATTTCAGATAGTATAAGTCTGAAGACTTCAAACTGTATTGTTATTGATGCCGAAGGTAGTTACCTAATGCCAGGTGCAATAGATGATCAAGTACATTTTAGAGAGCCTGGATTAACACATAAGGGAGATATCGAATCTGAATCTAAAGCAGCTGTTGCTGGTGGAATTACTTCGTTTATCGAGCAGCCTAATACGGTTCCTAATGCGGTAACTCAGGAGATATTAGAAGAAAAATATGAGATAGCTTCAAAAAAATCATATGCAAATTATTCGTTTATGATGGGGGCTACCAATGATAATTTAGAAGAGGTTCTAAAAACAAATCCAAAGAATGTAGCAGGAATAAAAATATTTTTAGGTTCATCAACCGGAAATATGCTGGTAGATAATGAAGCTACACTCGAAAAAATATTCTCAAGTACTCCGTTGCTTATCGCAGTACATTGTGAGGATGAAACAACCATACAAAATAATTTAGAAAAATATAAAGCAGAGTATGGCGAAGATGTTCCTGTTACGGCGCATCATTTAATTCGTAGTGCTGAAGCGTGTTATATTTCATCATCAAAAGCTATTGCATTAGCAAAGAAAACAGGAGCACGTTTGCATATTTTTCACCTTTCGACTGCAAAAGAAATGGAATTGTTTACAAATAAAATTCCTTTGGAAGAAAAGAAAATTACTGCCGAAGTTTGTGTGCACCATTTATGGTTTACAGATGAGGACTATAAAACTAAGGGTAACTTTATAAAATGGAATCCAGCTGTAAAAACTGCCGATGATAGAAAAGCACTTTGGGAGGCTTTGCTAGATGGTCGTATTGATGTAATTGCAACAGATCATGCGCCACATACAAAAGAAGAAAAGAAACAATCGTATTTAAAAGCTCCTTCAGGAGGACCTTTGGTACAACATGCCGTTGTGGCTATGTTTGAAGCGCATCATCAAGGAAAAATTAGCGTTGAGAAAATCGTTGAAAAAATGTGTCATAATCCTGCAAAGATTTTCAAAATAGAAAAAAGAGGATTTATCAAAGAAGGTTATTATGCCGATTTGGTAATTGTAAACCCAGGTTTGCCTTGGAGTGTAAATGCAGATAATATTTTGTCTAAATGCAAATGGTCTCCATTTGAAGGCTATACTTTTAAGTCAAGAATCACGCATACTTTTGTAAACGGACAATTGGTTTACAATTCTTTTAAGGTAAAAAATGTTCATGCAGGGAAAAGATTATTGTTTGATAGATAGAATATGAAAAAAATAATCACAATTATTTCGGTAATACTCTTTGCTGTTGGCTGTAAAAAAGAATTGGTCGAAAAGCCTGAACGACTTGTTGAGAGAGATAAAATGATAGATATTATGTATGATTTATCATTATTGGAAGCAATAAAATATCAAAATCCAATGTCGCTAGATTCTAGTGATAGGGATCCGACTAGATTTATATTAAAAAAATATAAAGTCGATAGTTTGCAATTTGTGAAGAGCAATATGTATTACGCCGCCGATTATAACGATTATAAAATCATGTTTGATGAGGTTGGTGCGCGCTTAGAAAAAAATAAAAATAAAATTGATTCAGTAATTAAGATAGAGGAGAAGAAAAAGAAATTACTTAAAAAAAAGAATAAAGTTGTTAAAAAGGACTCTATTAAAGTTAAAGAGGAATTGCTAAAAGTAAAACCAGATTCGATTAAAAGAAAACCTAAGCTAAAGTAAGACGACTATCTTATAAAGTCGAAACTTCTTTAATGTATTCATGAACGTTTTTAAAGTCGGTTTTTAAAGTTGTTTTTATTTTCTCATTCGAATAGATATCTTTTGTATAAGACGATTTTGCGGTTGCTTTAGTAATCTGTCTTTTCTTCAGGAAAAAAGTAGATAGAAACCAATCGATCTTCCATATTATTTTCATAAGTAAAGGACTTGCATGTTTTGTAGGTCTTTTTACTTTTAGTGCATCTGCAATTGTGTTTAATACATCTCTAAAAACTATATTATCAGAAATTAGAGTAAAACGTTCATTTTTTATCTCGCTCTTCATTAATGTAACTGCAATTCTCACGACATCATCTACAGCAACAAATCCGGTACTGCCTAGAGTGTAAAATGAAAGCCCATTGGCTACTTTTGTGTAAAGTTCAGCGCTTCCTCGTTCATTGGTTTTAGATTTTGGGATAGGCCCCATAATAACACCAGGATTTAGAATAACAACATTCAGACCTTCTTGCCAACCGCGCCAAACTTCCATTTCGGCACCATATTTAGATATGGCATAGTCGCTATGTGGTTTTTCGGGATTCCATTCGATTTCTTCGGTTATAATACTCTCGTGGGGAGCAAGGTCTCCAAGAGCAGCGATTGAACTCACGAAACATAATTTTTTGACTTGCTTTGCAATGCAAAAATTAACAATGTTTGCTGTGCCTTCAATATTAGTTTTTCGAACCAAGTTTTCGTCCTTTGGATCAAATGAAATTAGAGCGGCGCAATGATAAACGTATTCTACATCAATAAAAGAAGTTTCTAAGGAAGGAACGTCAAGTATGTCGGCCTCTATCCATTGTATTGATTCAAATAAATGAGACTTTTTATATAAATCAAAAACAGACTTTGTTCTTTCTATTTTCTTCTTATTTCGGTAAATTGCCCGAACGTTATCTCCATTTTCGATTAAATGAAGTAATAAATGTGCACCAACTAAACCTGTTCCTCCTGTTACTAAAACCATTTTGTAAAGATAATTAGATTGTTGGATTCCTCCCATTTTTAGTTTTCTTATTTTTTTGAACATTCTTAATTTAAATTCATTTTTGAGATTGCAACCGACAATCGTTATATTTGTAAAAATTATTTTAAAAGAAATGAAAAATTTTATTGAAGAAGTGACTTGGAGAGGAATGCTTCACGACGTTATGCCTGGAACAGAGGAACATTTGATGGAACAAATGAGAGTGGCATATGTGGGAATTGATCCAACTGCAGATTCATTGCATATAGGGCATTTAGTTGGGGTAATGTTATTGAAACATTTTCAGTTATCAGGACACAAGCCATTAGCGTTAGTTGGTGGTGCAACAGGAATGATTGGAGATCCATCGGGGAAATCGAATGAAAGAAACTTACTTGATGAAGCAACATTGCGTCATAATCAAGAAGCAATAAAAGGACAACTATCTCGATTTTTGGACTTTACTTCAAATTCAGCTAATGCAGCCGAATTGGTTAACAATTACGATTGGATGAAGGAATTCTCATTCTTAGATTTTATTCGTGATGTAGGTAAGCATATTACCGTAAATTATATGATGGCTAA
This sequence comes from Flavobacterium sp. ALJ2, assembly GCF_015594725.1. Taxonomy (GTDB): domain Bacteria; phylum Bacteroidota; class Bacteroidia; order Flavobacteriales; family Flavobacteriaceae; genus Flavobacterium. Next base: position 218,990 of record NZ_JADNRC010000004.1, read on the forward strand.
AGATTCTGTAAAGAAGAGATTAACATCAGAGGCTGCCGAAGGAATGTCATTTACAGAGTTTACTTATCAGTTAGTTCAAGGGTACGACTTTTTGCATTTGTATAAAAATAAACAATGTACGTTGCAAATGGGAGGGAGTGACCAGTGGGGAAATATCACTACGGGAACTGAATTGGTGAGAAGAATGGAAAGTGGAAAAGCATATGCTTTGACTTGTCCCTTAATTACAAAAGCAGATGGAACTAAATTCGGAAAATCTGAAGGAGGAAATATCTGGCTAGATGCTGCAAGAACATCTCCATACAAGTTTTACCAATATTGGTTAAATACTTCGGATGTTGATGCTGAAAAATATATTAAAATTTTCACTTTCTTATCAAAAGAAGAAATTGAATCTTTGACAATCGAACATAGAGAAACGCCACATTTGCGTATTTTACAAAAAAGATTGGCTGAAGAAATTACTGTGATGGTACATTCTGCTGCTGATTTAGAAAATGCAATTAAGGCTTCAAACATATTATTCGGAAATTCTACTTCAGATGATTTAAAACAATTGGATGAAGCGACTTTCTTAGACGTTTTTGATGGAGTGCCACAAGCAGAAATTGCAAAGGCAGATCTAGAAAGCGGATTAGAGATTATAATAGTTCTGAATGAAAAAACAGGATTCTTTAAATCAAATGGAGAAGCAAGACGTGCTCTTACGGCTAACTCTATTTCGGTTAACAGAGAAAAAATAACAGAAGAGTTTGTTCTTTCTAACAAAGATTTAATAAATAATCAATTTGTATTGTTACAAAGCGGAAAGAAAAATTATTTTGTGATAAGAGTAGTGTGATCGTTTAATTGGTAATTTGTTTAATTATTAGTTTCGGTTAACCGATTTTGCAAATAAACAAAACAACTTTTTTACAAAACCATTAAGTTACAACCTCGAATATCTGAGTTATCAAAACGTCCCAATACCTCGAAAGAGTTGTTGGGATATTTTTTGCCCAAATCTTGCGTAGCAATAAAAGAACAAGAATTAATATTGGCTAGGTCGATTACGTTTATACCACCAGTTTTCCCTTCTTTTACGTAAGATAAAGCATCTTCTGCATCTCGAACAAGGATTTGTATCCACGAAGGACATTCGAATATTCCTTCGCCTAGAGAATAGGCTTGTGATAATAATTCGGTCATACCATATTCAGAATGTATTGCTGAAACGCCAAAACCTTCACATAATTGGTTGTGCAATTCTTCACGAATCATTTCTTTGCGTTTGCCTTTCATCCCGCCGGTTTCCATAACGATGGTGTTTTGCAGTTTAAACGAGTTTTTTTCGATTAAATCTAATAAAGCATATGTTACCCCAATTAAGATAGTATTTTGCCCTGATTGGTCTAATTCGATTAGCTTCTGAGTAAGTGCTTCGTGGTTGTGTAAATAAAATCCGCTTTCTGGATGATTTGATAATTTAATTAAATCCTCAACCATATAAATAAGCGAAGATCCATCTCGTTCTAAATAGGATGGAAGCAAAGCTAGTACGGCATAATCTTCGATATTGCCGTAAAATTGAGAAAAGCCTTTGCGGTAGCTTTCTTCATATAAAGAAACGTCGGTTACAATGTGTTTGCTAGTAATCATTCCTGTTGTACCACTGCTGGTAAAAGTGACCTGTGCAGGATCAGGATTAGAAACTACCGGATGGCTCTTAAAAAACTGAATTGGTAAAAAGGGAATTTGTTCCAGCGATTTTACTTTTTGAGGATCTGTTTTAAGATAATCACAAAACGTTCGATATACTACGTTGTTTTCGTATTGAAAACGGAATACTTTCAATGCTATTTTTTCAAATTGCTTTTGACTGGAAATCGTAAATATATCAGTTGTTGTAATCAAGATCTTTTTTTTGCAAAGGTAATTTATTTAAAAGAAAAAAGCTCCAATATTACTTTGGAGCTTTTTTTTATTTTTATTTTTAAAATTTATCTGACAATTAGTTTTCTAGTTGCAGTTGCATTTTCTTCATTTATTTTTATGATATAAACACCAGGAGAAAGATTAGACACATTAAGTTCTCTTGAGCTTAATTGTGTTTGTAATACTTTTTTTCCAAGTATGTCAAAAATAATTATTTCTTTTTCTAAATCATTTTTAGATGATATATATACTTTACCATTACTCACAGGGTTTGGATACAAACTCAAGCCCTCTATAATGGTGCCGTCTGTTTTTGGCTGTTGCTTACTGTCTTGTGCCGAAACACTTGCAGTAATAAAGAAAAAAGCCAATAAGAGTGTAATATAAAAGTAGTTTTTTGCCATCGCTTAATTTTAGTCTAGTAAATATACTAAAAAAAGTTTTCAAAAACTACGCCAAAAAAAAACATCCTAAAAATTTAGGATGTTTTTAACATTTTATGAGTGAAGTGATTAGAAATCAACTAATCAATAAAGAATTGTGTGCTTCTAAAACTTTATTTAATTACTTAGTCCAGTTACCCCAAGTAGGTAATCCAGCACCAGCACCAGCACCAGTTGCACCAGTAGTTGTTCCTGATAATTTAGCACCATCAAAAACAGTTACAGAAGCTCCAAAAGTATAGTTTGTGATAGTGAAGTTACCAGCAGCGATATTTGCAGTTGCACCAGCATCAGTAGATAATTTTGTAAGGTCTTTAGGCATTCCATCAGCAACATATAAGTTTGTGTAAGCTTGTTTTCCGCCACCTTCTTTGTAATTGATTGCTTTTTCGTCAGCTGTAAAAGCAGCATCACCTTTAATGATAGATATGTTAACGATTTTAGCGTTAGTCATTGGAATAGCTGTACTTGGATCTTTTGCGTTGGTAGATCCTTCAACACCTGCTTTAGTAACACCTTTGATGTAAACGTTTGTAGCAGTACCTTGCCATCCGTCAGCAAAATCTAATGAATCATCATAAGAGTTTATGATTACTAAGTTAGAAGCGTTTACTGCTCCTCCGAAGAACTCAATTCCGTCATCACCACTTTCGAAAGTGTAGATATCAGATACTATTGTTCCTGAACCTACTCCGAAGAAAGAAACCCCATTGTATTCTTTTTCAGCAGTATATTTAGAACCTGTGTAAGAAATTTTTAAGAAGTTGATATTTCCAGAAGAATCTGCATTGTCGTTACCTCCATAGCTTAAAGCACCTACTTCAGAAGTACCATTGTCTCCTGTGTTTACTTTAGCATTACCAGCAATAATTAATCCACCCCAGTCACTTTGAGCAGGAGTAGCTTTTCCAGATGTCATAATAACTGGTTTAGCAGCAGTACCATTGATGTTGATTTTAGCGTTTCTCTCTACAGCAATATATAAAGATGTAGCTGGTGCAGTAGGAGAACTTTTGATTACTGTTCCGGCAGGAATAACCAAAGTAGCTCCACCTTTAACAACTAAACCTCCTGTCAGAGTATAAGTTTTAGTAGGATCTAAAGTTACAACACCATCATTGATGTTACCTTTTAAATCGTCAACTGTTAAAACGAAAGTACTTTTTGTTTCGTTGTTTTTGTTGTTATCATCAGAACTACAGCTTGTTAAAGCAAGTCCCAATATTGCAGCCATTGCAAATAATGATTTTTTCATTTTGTTGTGTTTTATTGTTTTAATTTATTTAAGGCAAAGTAAACGAACATATGTTTTTGCTGAGTTAAGGCCGTATTAACAATATATTAAGTATATTGGGTAAAAAATAAATCTGCTTAATGTAAAATTTACATTGAGTTATGACTCAATAAAAAAGGTGATTAGTATTATCTAATCACCTTTTATTTTTTTATGGTATTACTTTTAGAATGTATAGTTTAAAGTAATTCTAAAATCAGAACCTGCTTTGTATGAAATTGCGGTAATATCGCCAACAGATTCTTTTCCTGGTACTTTTCCTTGCTCTTGCACACGTCTGAAAGCCGGGTTTAAAATATTGTTGTAAATAAAGCCTAATTTTAAGTTTTTAGTCAAACTTGCATTAGCGATAAAGTCTAATTTATTTACAGCTTTATCAACCATGTCTCCTACTTTTCCGGTTCCAATAACAGCTAATTTATCTGAAAAATAAGAGTATGATATTGTTGTAGTTATGTCCTGGCCCTCTCTGAATTCATTTAAAAATGATAAATTAGCATTGGCAAGGAAATTAGAAGCCCCTGTTAGTTTACTCTCTGTGAAAGTAAAGTTTGCGCCAAAATCATTTTCGTTATTTACTTTCTCATTACTTAAATCCTGATTTGTATAAAGGTAAGACCCATTGGCATCAAACGAAAGTTTTGTCTTTAGGTTGTTACTGTTTTTAATTTCAAAAATGTCTTTTCTAAATTCTAATTCAACCCCTGCTACAGTTGCTTTGTCTCCCGTATTGGCATAAGTAATATCATTTGAAGATGAATTAAGGAACATTTCGTTGATTGGATTTTGAATAATTTTTCCAAATGCAGTAACAGAAATTAATTCGCCTGCCTTAGGGAAAAATTCCCATCCTAAATCAAAGTTGTAATTTGTTGAAGCATACAAATTAGGGTTTCCTTCGTATGCCTGTGCGACATCTTCGTAAATAATAGGCACTTTTTCTTTAAACTGAGGTAGTGTATATGTTTTACTTGCAGAGAATTTTAAATTCTGCTTTTCATTCAAGGTGTACTTCGAAATTAAACTTGGTAATATGTTAAACTTTGATTCATCAGAACTATTACCATCAGGAACTGTGGTTGTGATATAGGAAACATTCTGAGTCAATTGTTCCAGTCTCGTACCTAATATCACACTCAATCTATCAGTTAAAGAGTATTGAATATTAGCGAACGCAGCATTAATATATAAATTTCCATTATACAATTGGTTAATTCTGTTTGAGTAAGATGAACCCCAATGTGCAGGATCTAAATAATTATTTACGTGGTGTATGTCTTCTTTAGGAAAAGAAATTGTATTTCTGTTCGGAAAGAATGAATATTGTTCCATCTTGTAATCTACATCCTTGAACTTTCCTGAATAACCAATAGTTACTTTTCCTTTGTATGTATCATCGCTTTTTTTGTTGAAATTATACGATAATGCAATATTTGCAGCGATTTCATTCTCTTTTAAGTCCTGAAAAAATCGGTGATTATTGATGTTTGAATTGGTAAAAAACGTATAGTCTGTACCATTAGGAGCATGTACAAAAGAGTTCTGCATACGATCTGGGATTGCGCTGTCAGACATACTGTATCCTACTCCCCAATTTAAATTCCACTGATTGTTGAATTTGTTTTTTCCTGTTAATTGGTTTACAATTAATTGAGTTCTTTCAAATGTTCCACGTTTGATAAAACCTGAAATTTGTTGAAGAGCATCTCCACCACCATCAAAATTTTGGTTAGTTCCTTCGTACTCACTGTAATCCTGATCACTTGAATTTAAGAATAAAGAAGTAAAGAAGATTGAGTTTTTATTGTTGATTTTATAATCAGCTGTAGCCATAACTGTTGTTGTAGTGCTATGTTTGTATGCTGTTCTGTAAAAATCAGAAAAAATATCTCCGTCAGCACTAATCCCACCTCTGCTGTATCCTTCTGTAAATTTATTTCTTGCACTAAAAGATCCTGTAACAAAGGTTCCTATTGAGCTTTCGTCGTTTATGTTAAACTTCTTTCCTGCAGATAGTGTGTAGAATGCATTCAATACATTTTTGTTTTCTTGTCTGTCCCAGCTCGTTGAATAATTATATGGTTGAAGTGGAGAATTAGGAACGCCTACTTTTTTGAATCCAGTGTAAGACGGTCCGTCTTGTAAATAGAAATGATCTTGTCCTAAAACGTTTGTATTAGCACCTGTTCCAATCGAAAAGCTGATAAAAGGTTTTCCGCTGAATTTTTTTGAACTAATATCAATATTTGCTCCTCCAAAATCGGCATAGTTCTGAGCCTCAAATGTTTTACTTACTCCAATATTATCCACAATATTTGTAGAGAATATGTCTAGAAGTATGTTTTTATTCGCAGGATTGTTTGAAGGTAATGGAAGACCATTTAAAGTAGTAACATTGTAGCGATCCCCTAATCCTCTTACAAATACATTTCCTGAGTCGTCATTTTTAGAAACACCACTTACTTTAGATACTGCATTTGCTACATCGTTAATTCCTTTTCTTGAAATTTCTTCAGCACCAATGGCGGCTTTAAAGGCAACAGCATTTTTTTGTTCTAAAAGTAAAGCAGATTCTTTTTGTTTACTTACAGATGATGCTTTTACTACTACATCTTTAAGAGTGTAACTTCCTGAAGATAATGTTTGATTAACAGTTGTAGTTTCATTTGCTTTAACGATTACTATTGCTTCTATAGTTTCATACCCCAAGAAACTATAAATTACAGTATAGCTACCAGGAGCTATGTTTATCGAATATTTACCATCGATATCAGTATTTGCGCTGTTGTTAGTTCCCTTTATAAGAACGTTTGCAAATGGAAGTGCTTCATTATTAGTTTGTTTGTCGGTTAAAACCCCAGAAATTGTACCTTTGGTCTGAGCCATAGAAACAGCACAAATAAATAATGTAATAAATAGAAATTTTAAGTTGAATTTCATTTTCGTTTGTTGTTTGTTTATTTTTTTGCAAATAAAGGACGGCTATGTAAAGTTCGTGTTAGCTACTTGTTATTCTTTTGTCTCCAATATATTATGAAATTGTTATGAAATTAAATTACGGTTAACACTACTTTTTAACAGTCGATTTATTATTACCTTTACACTCGCAATTAGATTCATTGAATGTTATATAGTATAAGTATCAATGAGATAACCCAATTTTTGCCATTTTATGAAAAAAACACAAACTAAGATTTTACTAGTAGATGATGAACCGGATATTTTAGAAATTGTTGGATATAATCTTTCTCAGGAAGGGTATCAAATAATTACTGCCTCTAACGGGAAAGATGCAATTGCAAAAGCACAAAAAGAATTGCCAGATCTTATAATAATGGACGTTATGATGGCCGAAATGGATGGTATGGAAGCTTGTGAGCATATTCGAAAAATACCCGAATTGAACAATGTTATTATTACATTCTTAACAGCAAGAAGCGAAGATTATTCACAGGTTGCAGGTTTTGATGCTGGTGCAGATGACTATATTACTAAGCCAATTAAGCCTAAGTTGCTGGTAAGTAAAGTAAAAGCATTGTTGAGACGCTTAAAAGAACAAGAAGTTAGTAGTGATACATTAAATGTAGGTGGTATCGAAATTAATCGTGAAGAATATAAAATCGTAAAAGATAATATTGAGATTGCTTTGCCTAGAAAAGAATTTGAATTATTCTATTTATTAGCTTCAAAACCAGGAAAAGTATTCAAGCGTGATGAAATTCTAGATAAAGTTTGGGGTAATGAAGTAGTCGTAGGCGGAAGAACAATTGATGTGCATATTCGAAAATTAAGAGAAAAAATAGGCGAAGATTTATTTAAAACCATCAAAGGAGTAGGATACAAATTCGAGGTTTAAAATAAAGATTACCAACCAAAAGCATAATGCAAAGAAATGAGAATTATCTTTGTATAAGCTATCCATGAATTAAATGAAAATAAGTTTTAAAAAAACCTATAAGTTTGCTGTAAAGTCAGCGCTATATATTAGTCTCTTTGCTACAGGGTTCGTAATGATTTTGATTTTATTATTCTTCAAAAATAAATCAGAAAACCTATTACTATTTGGTTTGGTCTTTATCATATCAGTATATGCATTCTCATTTGTAGTTATTCAATATCGTGTAGAGCGTTTTATTTATAGAAGAGTAAAGAAAATCTATGATGAGGTTTCGTTGCTAGAATCTAGTACGCTTATCAACCAGCCGATAACTACCGATATGGAAACGCTTTCGCGTGAAGTCAAAAAATTTGCAACCGATAAAAAGTTGGAAATCGAAATGCTCGAAATTCGTGAAGAATATCGCCGAGAATTTCTGGGTAATGTTTCGCATGAACTTAAAACTCCATTGTTTACCGTTCAGGGGTATATATCGACACTATTGGATGGAGCGATGGAAGATAAGACCATTCGAAAAAAATATCTTAAACGTGCCGAAAAAGGGGTAGAGCGATTAATTTATATCGTAGAGGATTTAGATATGATTACTAAATTAGAAACTGGCGATTTAAACTTAGTAATTACTAATTTTGATATCATCGAACTTATTCAAAATGTTTTTGATTTATTGGAGATGAAAGCCGATAAAAAGAAGATAAAATTAACTTACGAGAAGAAATTTCTTCAGCCTATTTTAGTAAAAGGAGATAAAGATAGAATTCAGCAAATATTAGAGAATCTGATTGTGAATTCTATTAAATATGGTAGACAAGGAGGAACTACCGAAGTAGGAGTAGTAAATCTTACAAAGAAAAAAGTACTCATTCGTATTAGTGATAATGGAGAAGGAGTTGAGAAACAAAATATACCAAGACTTTTTGAACGCTTTTATAGAGTAGATAAAAGTGGTGCCCGTTCTGAGGGAGGTTCAGGATTAGGACTTGCAATCGTTAAACATATTATCGAAGCTCATAAAGAAAAAGTATATGTAGAGAGCGAGTTTGGTATAGGTTCTGAGTTTTCATTCACATTAGAAAAAGCATATAAAAGTATTAATGCTGAAGTTAAATAAATGTAATCTCATTACCTTGATTCAGCATAAAATACTCTCCTTTTAACATTAATTTAAAATCGTTTATTATCTCTTAATATTAAATTTTTATTATGATAACATCTTGGTAACGTTATGTTAACCTTGATAGGTGACTTTTGCATTCTGAACGCAGAGTTAAAAAAATAAAATGAGAAAATTTTTAGTTGTAGTGTTATCTTTAGTAGCGGGTATCGCCCATGCACAAGAGGTAAACAAGGAGGAGATCAAGAAAGAGGTAGTTCGTATTTTAGACTCTATAAATAAGGCAAAAGAAACTGCAATAATAGCGCAACCAGTGATTGAGCCTACTCTTAAAAAAGAAGAAAAGGATCATTGGTACGAAAAAATCTCATTACGAGGTTATGCACAAATAAGATATAACGGATTATTATCTACCAATGATAAAGTTTCATGTGAACAATGTGATAGATCTTGGGGAACAACTTCAACAGAGCCAGATGCAAAATCTAACAATGGATTTTTTATAAGACGAGCACGATTAGTATTTTCAGGGCAAGTACATCCTAATGTCTATTTTTACTTCCAACCCGATTTTGCAAGTTCACCAAGTACAGGAATTAACAATTTCGTTCAAATTAGAGATATCTATTTTGATATTTCTTTTGATTCTAAAAGAGAATATCGTGTTCGTGTAGGACAAAGTAAAATCCCTTATGGTTTCGAGAATATGCAATCTAGTTCTGTTCGACTTACATTGGACAGGAATGACGCTATGAATAGTGCTATATTAAATGAACGTGATTTAGGAGCGTTTTTTTATTGGGCACCAAGCAAAATAAGAGAGCGTTTCGAAATGTTGGTAAAAGACGGTTATAAAGGTTCAGGTGATTATGGTGTTTTTGCTTTTGGAGTTTATAACGGGCAAATTGCTAATAAACTAGATAGTAACAGAGATTTAAATGTAGTAACTAGAGTAAGTTATCCTTTTGTAGTAGGAAGTCAAATTATTGAGCCAGGAATTCAGGCTTATACAGGGAAATGGGCATTTACTACCGAGATTTCACCAGGAGTACCAGTAAATGCTAATAAACAATATGTTAAAGATCAGAGAGTAGGAGCAACTTTTGTTTTATACCCGAAGCCTTTTGGAATACAAACAGAATATAACATAGGTAAAGGACCTCGTTATAACAAGGAAACCAATAGTATTGATGTAACAAATATAAATGGTGGTTATGTTTTATTAAATTATAAATGGGATTTAGGGAAACAACTATTATATCCTTTTGCAAAATTTCAATATTATGATGGAGGGAAAAAATATGAAAAAGATGCCCGAAGTTATGTTGTTAGGGATTATGAAATAGGGATTGAGTGGCAACCATTAAAAGCACTAGAGTTTACTGCAGAATATGTTATTGCAGATAGAACTTTTGAGGATAGCGTATTACCAAATAACCGACAACAAGGGAATCTATTGAGAATACAGGCTCAATTTAATTTCTAAAAGGCATATGTCTCTTATGATTTAAATCTGTTATAAGATGTTTTTATGTCATTTTTCCTAAACTCACTCGGTGACATTTTCTTTTGTTTTTTTAAAGGATTTATGTAAATGGCTTTCGTCTATAAAACCCAACTCAAAAGCAATTTCTGTAATCCTCATATCACTATATAGCAAGCGATTTTCAATCATCTTAATGCGGTAATTGGCTGTATATTGTTACATAATCATATTGGTAAGTTATAGAATGAGAGTATCTTAATTTTAATTGTGGAAGATCACGATAATATGTTTGAAGCAAAAATTAGACGCTTTGCTATCTAATATGAAATTATTGAAAGAATTTGACAAGTTCACGAATTACCCAAATGTAGCTTGATTTTTTCTCTGCTTTTGTCTCTATACTTAAATGGAGATTGATTTTTAATTTATTATTTTAGTAGTTAAAATCATGTAAATATGAATTGAGAAGCAAAAATTAGCACTCCTAAAAAGGAAAAACGAATTGCTGTTTATTTTGAAAAAAATCCCGAATTAATAGCTAGAATAAAAAAGCTGGAAGGTTCTAGATGGAGTCAGACTTTGAGGCTTTGGCATCTTCCGGACACGGTTGAAAACAGAGATAGGTTTCCATTTGGTTCCATTAGCTCATTTTCTTCCCTCGGAAGAAGGTATCGAGCAAATTGAAAAATTCAAACAGTGGCTTCGTTCTAAACGCTATAGCGAAAACAAACTCAAAACTTATAATGAAGCATTGAAATCCTTTTTGATTTTCTACCGGGAAAAACCCATCATCGAAATCTCTAATAAAGATATGATTGTTTATAATAACGACTTTATATTGAAAAACAATCTTTAAGATTCCGATTCTAAAAGAAATATTGTATTGCTTAAAAAATCCAAAGGAAAGAAAGACAGAATTACTCCTTTATCTCCTTAAATTTTAGAAATACTTCGGGAATATTATATCTTATTTAAACTTACAACATATTTATTTGAAGGTGCAAATTCTGGTGAGCCCTATTCAGAAAAAAGTTAGCATAACAAAACCTGTAAGTTTACATTGGTTGCACTATAGCTTCGCTACCCATTTGCTTGAAAGCGGAACTGATTTAAGGTATATCCAAGAATTATTAGGCCATCAAAGAAGCAATATCACTGAAATTTATACCCATGTTAGTACGAAAAGCATTCAACAAATAAAAAGCCCATTTGATGATTTATGAAATAAAAATCTTATTTTTGAAAACAAACAAATACTGACATTTATCAGACATATCGACCTAATTTAGGGTAGATAAGTCGGATTTCGTCAGACATATATACAAGTTGGGCAGGATTTTGGTGCAGTTCAGGAAGACAATACCTGAAACTGACAATTTAATTTTAATTTATAAAGTTGCGCCCGACACAATTCAGGGTAAAAAAAAATGAAAAAAATATTTATAAGTTTTGGAATGTTGCTAGTTTTTGGTTTAACTAGCATTACACTTAATTCGTGTAGTAACGACGATGGAAGTGGTGATGAAAATGATGATGGAAAAAATACTAATAATAGATTGTCAGCAATTACTATTCAAAATACAAAGGCATTGTTTATTTCAACATCAAATGTAGGAAGTAAACTTTATGGTGTAAAATCTTCTTCTATTTCTAGTAAAAATATGTCAAATACTGAAGAAATTTTTGAAATTAAATACTTAAATAGTGATGGTGAAGAAATACAAAAATCAAATCCTGCCTACATCTACAATCTAAAAGATTTTATAGTATTAGGATTTGGTACAAATTATTTAATTAATAGTGGATTTGAGGAAGCCTATCTAATAAAAAAAACAGATGGAAAAGTATTCGAGATACCTAAGAACTATATGCCTCACGTAGTCGGAAATAAATATAATTATTTACGACAATATTTAAATACCGAAAATAAAATTCAAGAAGATGAAAACAATAATATTTATTACACAACTTATCCAAGTCAGAAAATACTGAAAGTATCGTTAAATACACCTTCTTCATTACAATTTCAAGAAATTTCAGCCGTAAATGATGTTGTATATGGTTTTTGTGTAGATGGCAAAGGAAATATTCATTATGGATATCATGATTCTAATACCCAAATTTACAAATATCGTTACAGAAAATCAGAAGGAAACTTTGTAAATACTTCTTTCCCTCAAAGTCAGTATTATAATCGTATTTGGACAGGTACAGATGGAGTAATGTATAGCGCTAAGATGAATACAGCAGATGATTCATATCTTGGAAAAATACAAGATGGTAGTTTTTCAGAAATTAAACATTCCAATATGAATATTAATGATTGGAAATTTGGTGATGTGTTTAATGTAAAAGGAAAAATAATCTATACTTACTATGAACATAATCCTAACAAAATTTTTAATCTTTCAAATGAAATGGCGTTTGCCGAAATCTCTTGTTCAGTAAAGGCTAATTATGTGTTAAATAACGATTTGTATAACTTTGACAAAGCTACTTTTGCTTTAACTTTAATAAACGTGTCGAATGGGAACACTTCAGTAGTTTATGATTTAGATGAAACAAAATTAGGCAATTACGACATCGACAAAATAATAAATGTAGACCAAGACGGCGTAACATTTAGTGCAGTAGATTTAAGCAATGGACAATATGTTGTAGCTAAAATTTCCACGGCAAATCTGGTTACAATTCAAACAACTATTAATGGACAGATTACAACGGTAACGTCCTTAAATTAAGATAACACTGGAAAAGTACATTTAAACTGCCTAAAACCGCCGATTTACAATATGGCGGTTTTAGGCATAATTTAAAGCTGGTTTTGTATTTTAAAAATTAGTTTTTAACCGAAAGTCTAGGCTTTCTTAATCCCAGTCTACGTGTAGCGCGAAAACGTTAGACCCAATATCCTACCAATGACACATTCCGAATATTTTTTAAAAAAATTAGCCAGCGAAAAAGTTACAGGAGACTTTTACCCATTTGACACAGGCGAAATTGATAAGGTAGAAGATTATATTCGACAAATTGTTGGCAGACTTAAAAATAATCAGAAAATCATTATTGAACCAGATTTTGACTATTATGGAAGCGGTTTTGCTTCATATATTAACGTTCGTATTTCAAAGCGAGATAAATCTGACAGTAAAATCACGACAGACAAAAACCGTGTAACAAAATGTACAAAAGGACTTTTGTTGTATATTTCAAATCTGACACCATTTTGGTATTATGGCACTGCTGAGTGGGACAGAACAACAGAAAACGGAGTTTTTAAAAGCGGTTCAACGGGGTTTTTAAGACCTCATAGTATAGACAATATTGACACGCAACTTTGGACGAACGACATTGAAAAAATTAAACTAGTAATGAGCGATTTCGGCTACTACTTACTAACGAGACAAGAAGTAGAAGATCCAATAGATTTTAAAGTAAATATGGCAAGTAACTTAATCGAAAAACCGACAAAAGTGTTTGACTGCTTTTTCCATTGGGAAGACTAATAACACCTAGAAAAACGGCGTGCAACATGGTATTTCCAAAAGCGGTGCTTCGGTGCTTTATTGAACATTAGTAATTCTAAACCCCGCCTTCGGAAATAGCTAGACGTTGTGTGCAATTTTATGACAGAGCATCTATACCGAAAATTTGAACCTAACATTATGGCAATATCACACAAGCGAAAGCGGAAAATAATATTTAAGGAAAAATTATACTTGTGGTATATTATTAAAGATGACGATTACGAATACCATTATTTAAGGATAATCTCTGAGGATAAAAAATTACAGTTATCTTACAGAATAAATCAAATTAGTGATTGTTTTATACATCCAAAAATTGGGGTTCTTAAAAGTGAGAATTTGGAAGAAGGGGTGTACCATTTTTTTCCAACAATTGCAGACGAAATAATTTCAAATCATAATGTAGGAGCAATATTGAATTGGTATGACAATCAAGAAAAAACAGTAAAACCGATAGTATTTAAACTGCCGAAAAATCCTTTTGAAAGTATTGAATTTAAAAGTGGTATTGTGACCCATATTGAGAATAATTTTTCGAAAGTAAACCTAAAAGAAGATATGTTGCAAGTAATTTATCCTAAAAACTATTTACTTGATGTCGGTTGGTATGGCTCAATGAATAGCTATATAATTTATATAATCAGAAATAATGATTGGGAAAATCCAGTGGCAAAAGCGAATAAAGGTCTCTATGATTTGCAAGAAGCCATCATTTCTGCTATTAATATAATTGAAAAACGAATTAATGAGTTGGAATAATAAAAGTGGTACACAACAAGGGCTTGGTGTCAGGCGGGCTGAAGTACAAAATTAAACAGTAGTTTTTTAATTGAACTTTAGTAATAAAACCAGCTTTTGTGTTTCGATTTCCCGCCCGAACGCAAAGCTCCAAAACGTTACCTGCTATTTTTAAAGACACAGCGAAAGACAAACAATATGGACAAAAAAACACTTTCAATATTAAAAAAAATCTACTTTCACGAAAATGGATTTTATAATTCTAAACTTAAAAGCCACGAACATAAAATTCCAGCGACAGTAACACAAGCTGATTTAGAATTATTAGACAGCAAAGGACTGAAACCAAATAATTTTGAAACTTTTGACCACGATAATTCTTTGGACAGACTTCTGAAACTTCGAGAAAACAAAAAATTAACACTTGACTTTGTAACAACAATGTTTTTAAAAGGTTTTACAGGAGAAATGCCTAGAGGAAGACAAACTTTGATGAGTTATTTATATATCAAACATTTATCTAAACATAGTTTTGTTGGCAAAGACACTTGCGAAATTTGTGGTTTACCGAAAGTTAAAACGGAAGATAGAACACATAAGCTTTATACCTATTATTTAGGATATTCGTGGAACGAATTACCCTTACATTATTTAATTGAACTTGAAGAAGCTATTACCTTTGACAAACCAGAAATAACAAAAACGGACAGAGAAAAATTAGAAAAATCATTAGAGTTTATTGCAAAAGCTGATGAAAAGGAAACACCAAGCAAATTAGAAAAAAGGCTTGCATCAAACAAAATTTTAGACCAAACAGACAAGTATAAACGTTACGGGATTTTACAAACACTTTCCGAATGTGGAATATTGCCCAACAAATTTATGCGACCAAAATATGAACAATTCACAAGCCAAAAGGATTTATGGAAAGTAAGTGAAAAGCTGACAACTTCTTTTCGGTCAGACATTATATTGCCTTTAGGTGGTTGGAAAGGAGAAAATGGTATTGATACTAAACGCTACAATGAAATATTCAATGCGACAAAATAAAACAGCAGGCAACAAGGGCTTGGCGTCAGGTGAGCTAAAGTGCAAAAATCAACAGCAGTAATTTTATTAAAAATTAGTAATAAAATCAACTTTAGTACTTCGATTTCCCGCTCGAACGCAAAGCCCAAAATGTTAGTGGCAATTACCACGCAGAATCAAGAATCAAAAACAATTTTTAATGAATTAAAGAAAATTTAAAAGAAAATGAAGAATTAAAAAAATACGTTGCAAATGAGTTTGAAGTATATTATGATGCTCATTTGTTGATAGAATCGGCACGTACTATAGGAAAAATAACAGCAATACTTTAATGCTGAAACTATGATAAAAGTTACTGTAGAATATGTTATTGCAGATAGAACTTTTGAGGATAGCATATTACCAAATAACCGACAACAAGGAAATTTATTGAGAATACAGGTTCAATTTAATTTCTAAAAAAAATATAAGGATGGAGTTTCTTATTTTTCGAAAACGGAAAATAATGAACTCCATTTCGCTTTCTTCTTATATTGGGGTAATCCTTTATACTCGTCAATTTTTGTAATATCCTCAATCCTAAAATCATCTTGTAATGCATAAGGTACAAGTCCTTCTTCTTCTAATTTTTCAGCTAGATATAGTTGTTCATATTGACCAGGAGTTGGTATAAAAAAAGCTTTCTTCTCTAATTTAACCAAATCCATTACGGTTGTATAGCCAGAACGACATAAGATTTGCTCACTTTCGTTAAAAGTTTGCTCTAGTTGTCGTGTATTCATGAAATTATAATAGGTAACATTCTCAACGATTTCCTTTTTTTGGTCTTTTTCGACAATACCTTTTACAAAAACAACTTTCCCTTTGTAGCGAAGCACTTCTTTCTTTAATTTCTCTTCAAGATAGCCTCGTTGAGGTTCTGGTCCAGATAAGATAACCATTAAATCATAGACTTTTGGTGTTTCTTTCTTGCGCATTCTGCTTAAAGGACCAATGTATTTTAATTTAATTTTTTTTGTTTTTAAATGGCCTAATTCACCAGTTAGATTCGGTTTCTTTTTTATGTCTGGAACCCAGCATTCAGTATATTTTTTTATAAAGTACTGATGACATTTACTAGTAAACCAAGTAGTATTTCCTGTCATCACATTTAACTGGTGTGTAATAAAAACCGAAGGTATTTTGTTTGAGTAAACTCCTAAACGATTATCAGAAATAATACCATCAATGCCATATTTTTTTATCCAAGATTTTACCATCTTTTTTTCATCTAGAATGGCTTCAATCATTTTAGGACAATTTTTGATTAATTTCCATTTGAAGTTCTTGGCATTTTTTGCATATTCTATTTGGTAAGAAGGTAATTCCAGCGTTTGGATATAGGGAAATTCTTTTCGCAATAATTCTAAAGCAATCCCATCTGAGGCAATTATCGGAATGTAATTGTTTTCTTGTAGCGCCTTAATTATAGGGATACATCTTGTAGCGTGGCCTAAGCCCCAATTTAATGGAGCAATAAGAATGGTTTTATTGGTTGAATCTAAATTCATATAGAATTGGGTTATGTTAAGTTAACCCTGCGAAAGTTACAAATAGTAAGTGTTTTCCTTATTTATAAATGATTACTAAAATATTAAGTTATTATTTTAGTAAATACAAAAAAGGTTAGACATTATAAGTAGTCTAACCTTTTTGTATTTATCAAGAATAAGTTATTTAGTCTTGAATGTACGTTTTATTTCCGTTAGAATTAATGTAGTATTTGCCACCTCTAGGGCCAGTATATACTTTTTTACCATTATACTCACCAGTAACTTTATCAGCTACTTTAGGAGCCTTTTCGTTAGTTTCTTTAACCTTTTTTGTAGTAGTCTTTGATGCTGCTTTAGTATCAGCCTTAGCTTTGTCTACTTTTTCAGTAGCAGCTTTAGTATCTGCTTTGGCTTTAGTTACTTTTTTAGTGGCATCATCAGTTGTACTTTTAGCATCTGCTTTAGCTTTGGTAGCTTTTTTTGTAGCAGGCTCTTCTGTTTTAGTTGTTTTAGCTTTAGCATCACTTTTTGTTTTTGCAACTTTATCATCTACACTTTTAGTAGCAGTTGCTTTTTCTTTAGTTGCTTTTTTCTCTGCAGTAGTTTTAGAGTCGGTAGCCTTTTTTTTCTCTTTAGCGGCTTCTGTTTTAGCTTTGGCTTTAGTCTTTTTTACAGCAGTTTCCTGAGCGTAAAAATTACTAGAGAAAACGAACATAAAACAAAGTAATAATAGTTTTTTCATGTCTTAAAGTGTTAAAATTCATAATAAAATTAATCAATTTATTGTAATGTTTTCAAAATATATATTAAAAATAAGCTCTTAGCTGAATGTTTCCTGTATGAATAGTAGTTCCCATTTCGCCTTTTCGTCCCTGGTAGTTGACATTAACATCTAAAAATTGTGTAATATTTTTTTGTAATAGCAATCTCCACACCAAGTTTTGCCCTGTTTGTAAGCCTTCTAGCATTTGAAAACCTACAGATGAAAACTCATTGCCTGTGAATTTATTCTGGTAAAAAGAGAATTCTCCATTTAGGGTTATTTTTTTATCTCCTGCATAAGAGAATGATGTTCCTAATCGGGTTTGTTTTAAGGTTTCTTCATCGCCAATTTGGTTGTCTTTGTTTTGAATCTCATAAAAGAAATCCAAGCTTGTACTTTTAGAAAATAAATAACTAATCTTTGGTGCTAGTTGATAACCAGTAAGTTTATAGTTTTTTTCGGGGAAACTTTCAGAAATAAGATCAGTTTGAATGGTTTTGGTGAAAAAGCTTAATAACCAGCTTTTATCATATAAATGAGAATATTGTAATTGATGCGAACTGTTTGTAGCTTGCTGAGACCCTATTGTAAGTAAGTTTCTGCTTTTGTTTTGTAAATAGGTATAAGTTGTTGAATGGTTTTGTTTGCCTCGATTATAAAATAGACTGTTTCTGAAACTTGAGTTTAAACCCAATACATTTTCATCAGAGGAATTAAAAGGGTTTAGCTCAAAACGATCGCCATTACTTTTTACTTTTCGATCTAATATAAATGAGGTTTGATTATAAAAATACGAGATTATTTTTTTTATGCCAGTCTCATTTAACCATTGATTTGGATTTAGGGTTACTGATTGGGAAAATTTATTCTGATTTGTTTTTATGTAAACTCGGTTAGGCAAAAAGATTCGAATGTATTTTGCCTGATCAATAAATGCTGCGATTTCAAACTCTTGTAGCTCCTGAATTCCATTATTGTTGTAATCTATCCAAGTATAAACCCCTTGCCCTGCGGGAACTTCTATGTATGTATAATCTTGTTGTGGCATTGTTCCTGAGTTGGTTTCGTATGCAGTAGTAGTTTGAATAAACTGATTAAAAAATCGATCGTTATATAGAATTCTTGAGTTTAAAGAAGGTTCTCTTTTTTTAGTAACATCTTCAAAATTTAATACTCTATAGCTTGCATATACAGACAAATCACTTTTGGTGGTTTGTATCAACTTTGACTTCAAGTAATAGGTTTGAGAATTATTTACACGTTGTAATAATCCGTTTTGCAAACTATCATTGCTTCGTCTTAAAAATCCCAATTCTACAAAAACTTTGGTACTATCACCACGACCCACAAATAAGCCATATTCATTAAATCGTTGGCTTAAAACCGAAAACTGATTGGTTTCCTTATTCTTTTCTTGATTGTCCTCGAGTTGTATTGTGCCACCAACCCAGTTTTTATTAAAATGATAACGGGCTTGAGTTTGATTTCTTAAAAACTTAGAAGTCGATATTATACTGTTGCTATTTAATAAACTACCTTGATTTTGAATAAGCCAGTTTTTTAGTTTAAAAAGTCCATTAACTGTATGTCGGCTTCCAGAATAGTTTTTGGTAAAATCTAAATTTTCAAATTGATAGGTAATCAGTCCTATATCGGATGATTTTTTTTGAGGAAACAAATCGAAGTTTAATCCCGAAATCAGTAAACTTTGATTCCCAAACCGTGTTGCGGGAAGATTCCAATCCCGATCAAACTCAATATTATAAAGTCGTTCAACTGATTTGAAATTTTCCTGAATAAATTGATAATTTATAAATGCATCCAGATTCCAGCTTTTACTAAACAAACGCTGTTTAGCGTTTATTTTGGTAGCGATACCTTTATTATTGCTATCCTGTATATTCGAAAATAAGTTTGCATCATTGTTACTAACTCCAAGTTCAAAATCAAAAATAGTTTTTTCGGTTGGGCTATATTTACCCAAAAAAGTAGCTACTTGTAGTTTTATTGGAGCAACAAGTTTAACAATTGGAGCATAATTTCCCTGCGAAATACCATTTATAGGAGCAATATATTCATAAATACGATCAATAGTATTTACGTTCTTGAGGATATAGTCTCCAGAGTGAGCGCCTATTAAATTGAATCTTACGTTGTAAAGCTCCTCTTTAGGATCATTGGAGAATTCGTATATTTCCTCCCCGTTAAGTATTATTTTTTTATAGAGAATTTTATTGTCTGAATACGTATCTGCATATGCTGAGGGAGCAATCATAGCATTTGTATCATCTCCTGCATTACTTAATATTTCAACCTGTTCCTTGGTTAAATTTTGCTGTAGCGGTTGGTTTTTTAAATCATTTTCGGAGTATAAATACCCTCCAAAGCTCCATTTTTTATTTTCATGAGTTACTCCAGCATAAGTTACAAATCGGGTGTAATTTTGATTTGAATATTGGTATTCCACGCTTATTCGCATCTCTGAAGTAATGGTGAATAACGAAGTAAAAGTGATTTCGCCGGCATTATAGTCAATAGTATAATCTTTATTTTCACCTCGTTTTAATAAAACACCATTTACATATACTCGCTCAGAACCCGAAATCACCAATATATATAGCTCACCATTTTGTCCAGTTAGTTTATATGGGCCTTGATTTCCTTCTTGTCCAGTAATGTTGCTTTTAGCATATTGACCTCTTACTAGTGCAGCCGAGGCGAATACATTGGTTTTACTTTCTTCATCGCCAAAATTAAAATTAACGGCCAGTCCTTGAACCTTTTTATCAAAATTAAGGAATTGAGTTTTTTTGTTCTCAAGAAAAATATCTCCAGCTCGTAATGCCCAATTATTGCTAAAGAGTTCTATAAATATATTGTCAAATTGATCTAGCTTTTGAGAATAACCACCGTCTTGTAGCGGAATATTATTGTCTTGTAATGAAGCACGAATACTTACATTATCGGATATTTTTCCTGTAATTTGAAGATCCAGATTGGAGTTTAAAACTGTGTTTTGATTGTTGCCAATGGTGATTCCGCGAGTAATACTTCCCGAAGTAGTTAATCCATCAAAAGGAGTAATAGTTTTAACATTCTTAGGCTGTATTTGGTACAGAGATTCAGAAGTTGCGCCATTGCTTACAATTCTATTAGAGTCGTAAATTTTATATTCTTTGGTTAGTATATCGGGAAGCTTTAAATACTCAACTGTTATGGAGTCGGTACTCGAAGTTAATTTTCCGTTTAAAAGTAATGTTCCTTTTTGAAAGTTAATTTTGTATAAACTGCTATCAATAAGTTTATTGTTGGCGTCTAAAAGCTGAAAAAAATTGGAATTGATACTAAAGTTCTCTAAATAAATAGTGTCTCGAGAGGTACCGATTTTTTTGGTTTTATAGTACGAGTTTATTTCCTGGGCATGAAGCCCAGAACAAAAAATAATTACAATCCAAAAAAGTAATTTTTTAATCATAAACACTTTAACTCCAAAACTTCAAAAGTAGTATTTATAATTGGGAAATATAGGTAACGTTGATGATGATGAATTAAAGAATATTGTAAAGATGTATTTTATAAATTTTGATAAGATATAATTAGTAAAATTAAGATTTCAAGAAAAGGAAATTAGGGTTTAGAATGCCAATGTAGTGGCTATTTTTTTTTTAAAGGGTATTGTTTAGAAATATTTTAAGTACCTAATAACCTAAGTATTTAATTTTGCAAGGCAAATCTATAAGTACCTATAAATGAGTATTATATGTAAATTTATTATTTTTAATCTGTATATTTGTCAATTGTGTAATTTTTCTTATATTTTTGTAGTTAAAATAGAGTTAATGAATTTAGTTGTAGGAAATAAGTTAAAGCAGTTGCGTAGAAGTAAAGACTTGTCACAAGAACAAGCGGCAAATTTGTTAGAAGTGTCACAATCTACTTATGCTAGGATCGAAAGAGGGGAGAGTAGTTCATGGGCAAGCCATATAAATAAAATATGTACAGTGTTCAAAATAAGCCCAGAAGAGCTAGTAAAGAATGTAATAGCAGAAAATAGAGAAGAGATTAGTAATTTAAATGAAACTTTTATAATTAATCAATTATCTGATAAAATAATAGAACAATATGAGGCTCGAATAAAGGAGTTAAAAAAAGTAATAAAAGGTTTAAAGAAAAAACGAAAGCTATAAAAAACGAAGCTGTCTAAAAAAGTATTCTTTTTCTCGTTTTTTAAAGTTGAGGGTTTTGGTTTAATCAATATTAAAATAGGGATTTAGGATTTCGGCTAATTTATTTAACCAATAAACCCATGGTCTAACTCTGTTGTATGGCATTCTAATGTCTCATTTCCTCTAATTAAACTTAATGCAATTACGTAGTTTAAGTGGCGAATTATTTTGGTCATAGATTCGGGAGGTACGTCCTTACTAAAAAATTCGAGAAGCTTTTCAGGATTGTAGCTTGTAGCGGATGTGTGTTTTGCATTCATAATGTAGTAATTTCAGAAGTTACAAATACAAGAAAACCCGTACAATCAATACGGGTTTTCTTATCAATAAAAATAATTAGGCTAGTAACCTCCTAACTTTACGTTTATGTTGCCGGTTTTCGGTACTCCTAATAATTTTGAATAACCGTTGTAAACTAACAGAAAGAGGTTGTCTTTAGACAGCCTCTTAAGTAGGATATAAAATAAATCATCTAGAAATAGAATGTTTGTTTACCTCATATTTAAGTTAATTTTCTTTTGAAGAAGGGTTTAGGTTTAAGCACAAAAGCCATAATTTTTTTGTTTCCATTAAAAGATAGAAAAAGCACCAATATATAGGAAGCTTGAATTTATCTTTAATTAGCTATATGATTTATTATGAAGAAAAATTATTTACAAGGTTTCCCAATAAGTGCTATAAAAGTTTTTGGTTTCCATTAATTCTAAATGATTCCCCGATTTAGAAATTGTTTTGTTTTCTAGAATATAAATAGTATCGGCTATTTTTTTTAGCATATTTAAGCGATGTGAGATAAAAAAAATGGCACATTCTTTTTTAATTTTTTGCAGGAGATCTATAGTAAATTGTTCTGTGTTTCGGTCCATTGCAGCAGTAGCCTCATCAAGAATTAATAATTGAGGTTTTTTGTATAATGCTCTAGCCAAAGCTAGAATCTGTTTTTGACCTCCAGACAAATTGATACCTTCTTCACCAAGAATAGTTGTTAAGTCTTGAGGTAATTGGCTAAAATAGAAATCAAAACCATATTGTTCTATAAACTTTATGAAGCCCTCTGGCGTTTCTTCTTTGCCGAGTAAAATGTTATCAATAACGTTTCCGTTAAAAATAGTAATTTCTTGAGGAATTACCGCCAATAAATCCCTATAGTATTTAAGACCAATTTCTTTAAGAGAATATTTATTGTTTAGGATGATATTTCCGTTTTCAAAATTATAAAAGCGCTGTAGTATTTGGCTTAAGGTACTTTTTCCGCTTCCACTTTCTCCAACAATAGCAATAAACTCACCTTTTCTCATTTCTATGTTTACATCATGAAAAAGTTCGCTTCTTCCTGCAAAGCGAAAAGAAAGATTTTGGATTGAAATTTTTTCAATTGAAAAAACTTCTAAACCTTCTTCGTTTTCTTTTTCTATCGATGCAAATTCGTACATTCTATTAAAAGCAATTTTAGCTTCATTTATTGGGATTGATATTAATGCTAGATTAGCGATAGAAGGTAACAAAGAACTTATGATACCTAAAATTGCCATTAATTCGCCAATTTTAATTTCTTTATTAAAAACCTGTATAGAAGTGTAAATCAAAATACTAATCGAAAAGAGAACACTAGCTAAGCCAGATTTCCAAGATAAAGAGATGTTTATTTTTCCCAGATTGAATTTTTTTTCTTGAAAATTAGTAAAGATCTGTTCATTTAATTTATTAAAGATAGGTTGTTTATTGTCGTTTTTTATAGTTGAAATTCCTTGAATACTATTGATGTAATTGCTTTCGTTTAGGGCATAACTTTGCATGACATCTTTCTGAGAATCTATTATTTTTTTATTGTTCCGATAAATTATAAAAAAATAAATGGGTAAACTTAGCAAGGAAATCAAGCCCAATTTCCAAGAATAACTAAACAAAAATAGTAATGAAATGATAGCTACTAAAATATCTATGACTAAAGTACTTGTAAGCATTTTTATTACATTTTGTACACGCTGTGTATCGTTTAATCTTGCCACAAGTTCCCCTATTTTTCGAGTATCAAAAAAGGGTTTTGGTAATTGTAATATAGAGGAGAAAAATGAATTGTTTATTCGATTATTAAAATCTTTAGATTGTTGTAATAAAAAGTACTCTCGTAGAACAGTTATTCCAACTCTGGCTAAGAGCAAGATAACTAATAAAGAAATTCCTGAAATTAACTTTTTGATATTATGTGAAGGTAAAATATCATCTATCAATTTTTGAGAAAATAAAGCCATAGACATTCCTAAACCAGCGATAAATACACCTAATAAAACAGAGATCCAAATAAGTTTATAATCTTCCTTTAGTAGATTTAAAAACCATTTTATCTTAGCGTTTTTTTCTGCTTTTTCGGTTGTAAAATTCTCGTTTGGTTCTAGCGTTAAACAAGTTTTTGAAATCCAAATTTTCTCTAATTCTTCTGTAGGTAAATTATAAATTCCTTTTGCAGGATCTCCAATCAAGAAGCCTTTGTTTTTATTATATTCATAACAAACTACATAATGTTGTAGTTTGTTTTCGATTAAAACATGTAAAATTACAGGCTGTTTGTGGTTAATAAGAGCTTGGATATCTGCTTCACAGCCTTCGGCATTAAATCCTAACTTATTGGCAGCTTGGTATAAGCCCAGTACCGTAGTGCCTTGCTTGTTTGTACCACTTATTTCTCGAAGTTTTTCGATAGACTGGTTTCCGTTATATAATTTTATTATTGACAATAAACAGGCTACACCACAATCGGATTGGTCTAATTGTGAGGTGTGCGTTTGTTGTATGTGTTTTAAATTCATTATAATTTTAATTGGCATTCATTTTTTTGATTAAAGTTTCGATTTTTATTTGCCCTTTTATTTTATCTATTAAGTTTTGTTCCTTATCATAAAGTACTAAATAAGGCAATGTATTTATGTCAAAAGTAGAAGCGAAAGTAATTTTGTCATCACATAAAAAATGAATGTTGTTATACGTATTCAGTTGATATTCCTTAGCAAATTTTTTTATGTTTTCGTTTTTTTCAAATGATACAAAAATTAATTGAAAATCATTTAAATACTTCATATTTTCTTTAATCATTTTAGCTTCTTCATTGCAAAATTCGCATTCTGTATTAAAATAAATAAAAATAGTTGCAGTTCCTTTTTTTAGATTTTTTTTGGTAAAAAGTCCTCCATTTATATCTGGATATAAAAATTCAGGAATGCTTTTTATGTTTTGAGCAATTTCTTTTTTTTGATTTATTTTAGATACTATTTTGTAACCTAAAAAAAGTAAAATACCCATGAATGCTATAAGAAGAGTAATTTTTAGTTTTTTTTTCATTTTTGTAGTTCTTTATTTTAAATCAATGATGTAATAATGAAAATCATGGCAACAGTACCTAGAAAAGTCTGGGCAATGTATATATTAGAAAAGAAATATCGAACAACATGCGAAATAAGGATGATAGAGCATATAATAAGAAATATTTTTCTGTAGTTTTAGATATTTTAAGAATAACTAAGTGTAAAAAACATTACTGTTGTTATCCATAATAATAAAGCAGGTCCATAACTATAAACTACAATTTTAAGTCCTTTGTCCATATTCGTATCAGTTTCTTTACCAATAAAATAGGCAAGAATAAGCCAGTATGTTAACTCAAATAAATTAAGAGTTTGGAAAGGATAAATAAACCAAGTTTCTAATCCCCTATATCCAACTATATTTAGTGCTGATAATGGGTAGAAATATTGAATATCTTCTAAATCGTAGTTGGTTTGAAAAAAATAAAACCAAATAATTTTAGTTGTGGCTACCAATAAAAATATAAACTCAGCTTTAATTACAATGTTCCATAAAGAGTTATACCCTACTTCTTTTTGACTGAAAAAATAAGTGCCCACATACAATACTGTTGCAATTATACTTGTTTTGATTACAATATATATTGGAAAAAAAATATAAGAAATCCACTTCCATTTATTCTGAAATTCGAAAAAATGATTCAATTGTTGAGAGGTAAGTTTTTCTGCTATTGTATTGTAAAGTAATTTATCAATGTCTAAAGCTATTTTTGTAATTTCAGAAATTAGAATTAATAGAATAGAAAATAATATACATTTTACAAGAGGATTTTTCATTTTTATTATAAATTTTAAAATAGCTAAATACTTCTAGTATGTAACAGAATATTAGAATTACGGATGTTTATTGCCAGAAATCTTGTTTTTAATTAATTACTAGATAAAATAGTTATTAATTAAAAATAAGTATTAGGCTATGTTTTTTTTTCATCTTCTTTTTCTTTAGATGCTTTCTTGAATTCTTTTATACCATTTCCAATTCCTTTCATTAATTCAGGGATTTTTTTTCCGCCAAATAATAAAGTTATTGCAAAGATTATAAGTATTATTTCTGTAGTTCCTAATCTTCCCATAGGCTTTGTTTTAATAAAAGCGACCTTAAACAAATTTGTTTAAAGGTCGCTTTTAAAGGAGTTATTTATTGGTTTTTTTATTATTATACCTGTATCCTAATCCAATTATTATAACGAGAAAGGATAAAATTAATACTGAATTATTCATAATTTTTTTAAGAATATGTTATTTTAAAGTGATTATTCTTAACATATACGCGTTGTTAGGTTAATAAAAAACATCCAAGTGTTGTTAGTCCTCCAACAAGAGGATTGAGACCTGCAGCAACTCCTGCCGCTAAGCCTGTTAAGGCACAACCTGCAAGTCTATCTCCACCTTCTAATTTTTCCATTTGATTTAATTCTAATTTTTTCATAATATGATAATTTAATGGTTAGTAATAATATATTGTATAAACAAATATATGTCTGAATTTCAGATAAATCTTATGCGTTAATTGACTATTTCAAACCTAATTTCGATTAAATATGTTTTATTTCTTATGTTTGTGATTGTAAATAGTTAAAGTATGACTATAACCGTAGGAAATAAGTTAAAAGAATTGCGTAAAAGCAAGAATATGTCGCAAGAGCAAGTAGCAGATTATTTGCACTTATCTCAATCAGCTTATGCTAGGATTGAAAGAGGCGAGAGCAGTTCTTGGGCAAGTCATGCTAATAAAATATGTGAGTTTTTCGAAATTACCCCTGAAGAATTGGTGACAAATGATATGCGACAAGATAAAGAAACTACTAATGATTTAAATGAAACACTTATTATAAATCAATTGTCGGATAAAGTCGTAGAACAATATGAAGCGCGAATAAAAGAGCTGAAAAAAGTGATTAAAATTTTAAAAAGTAAACAGAAACCATAAGAAAGGCTTCACTTTTTTAAGTGAAGCCTTATTTTATATTGAATGATGTAATTAATTTTTTTAAAGAAAACTAATCTATATTTTTTGTTACCACTTGCATGGTTTCGCGGCTAACTTGTTTCAGTAAAACCACTTTATTTTTTTCAACGGCTTCGGCTGCTTTATCATCAAAATGGCGAATAGTATATAGGGTAACGTTTTCACTAAAATCAACTTTAAACTTTTTAGAAAGAATAGCATTCATATCATTGAAATTTTCAAATTTATCTTCTACACAAACAGAAAAACTAATTGCTGAGTTTTGAATTAAATTCACTTTAATTTTAAACTCATGAAATAAGGCAAAAATCTCACTGATATTTTCTTCCATTATAAAAGAAAAATCTATAGATGAAAGAGAAATTAAAAGTTGGTTTCTCTTTACAATAAAACAAGGTAAATAAGGTTCTAAATCGACACCTTTAGAAACGCTTGTTCCTTTTAACAATGGGTTGATAAAAGATTTTACATATAGCGGAATCTCTTTTTTTTGTAAAGGCTGTAATGTTTTTGGATGAATAACCGTTGCTCCGTAAAATGCCAATTCAATAGCTTCACGATATGAAATCTGATTAAGTAAGCTTGCATTTTCAAAATAACGAGGGTCAGCATTCATTACTCCAGGAACGTCTTTCCAAATGGTAACACTTTCGGCATTTAAGCAATAAGCAAAAATAGCAGCAGTGTAGTCAGAACCTTCACGGCCCAAAGTTGTAGTGAAGTTGTTTTCATCGGCACCTAAAAACCCTTGAGTTATGTTCAGCATATTTCGCTTTACATTTTTACTAATATTTTTTTGGGTTAACTCCCAATCTACTTCAGCATCTCTGTAAGTTGCGTTAGTTTTTATGAAGTTGCGTACATCAATCCATTGGGTCTGAACACCCATGAAATTCATGAAATGACTTAAAATAGTAGTCGAAATTAATTCTCCAAAACTTACAATTTGATCATAAACAAAGTTATAGTTAGGCGATTTATTATGGACAAGAAAATATTCTAATTCCGAAAAGAACGCATTTACAGCAGCAAAAACTTCATGTTTTTCATTCTCGAATAAATCCAGCAATATCTGGTTGTGGTATTTTTTTACTTCTTGAACAGATGCATTTAACTCACTCGATTTTTCAAAATAATTCTTTATTACAACTTCTAGAGCGTTTGTGGTTTTTCCCATAGCCGAAACTACAAGCAATACATCTTCATAACCTACTTTTTGTAAAACGTCATATACGTTTTTAATTCCTTCAGCATCTTTTACTGAGGCACCACCAAATTTGAATACTCTCATTATTTATTGTTATATATTGTGTCTTGAATTTTTATTTTTTCTCTAAAAAAGTATCTATTCCAGCTTCGTCCATTTGAACAACACGCCATTCTTCGAAGACTTTGGCTCCAGATTTTTCATAGAATTTAACTGCAGGAGTATTCCAGTCAAGTACATTCCACTCGACTCTTCTTACTTTATCTTTTTTCGCCTGCTCCATTATTTTAGAGTATAATGCCTTTCCTAAACCAGATCCGCGCATTTTATCTTTAACAATTAAATCTTCTAAATGTATTGTTTTGCCTTTCCAGGTTGAGAATCGGTAATAGTATAAGGCAATTCCAACTATTTCGGCATCGACCTCGGCTACAAATACATGAAAAAGAGGATTTTCTCCAAAGCCATCACGAACTAAATCGCTCTCCGTAACCAAAACTGCATCTGGTTCATTTTCAAATAGGGCTAGTTCCTGAATCAAGCCTAAAACAGCTTTCATGTCATCAGGATTTCCTTTTCTAATATTCATAAAATATTATTATTAATGTGTTTATATCTAAAACAGTGGTTTTTTAGAACTTAATTTTCGCTTTTGATTAACAAATATACAATACGCACAAACTAACTAAATAAATTTTAAATCAATTTCACAAAAAAGGCGATATTTGTGACTTCAAAAAAACCTACAACGATATAGTATAATGGAAGAACGCAATAAAACACTAGGAGAGTTTATTATTGAGAACCAAAAAGCATTTCAGTATTCGTCGGGAGAGCTTTCCCGAATTATCAACTCTATACGTTTGGCGGCCAAAGTCGTTAACTATAAAGTAAACAAAGCCGGATTGGTGGATATTATTGGCGCTGCAGGCGAACAAAATATTCAGGGCGAAGACCAACAAAAATTAGATGTGTATGCAAACGAAGTATTTATCCAGACGTTAATAAACCGTGAGATTGTCTGTGGTATTGCTTCAGAAGAAAACGATGATTTTATTACAGTTCAGGGGAGCGACAACTGTCATAATAATAAGTACGTGATCTTAATGGATCCGCTTGACGGATCTTCAAACATTGATGTAAATGTTTCTGTTGGGACTATTTTTTCTGTTTTCAGAAGAATTACACCGATAGGAACCCCGGTAACAAGCGAGGATTTTTTACAACCGGGAATCAATCAAGTTGCAGCAGGTTATGTAATTTATGGAACTTCGACCATGTTGGTTTATACCACAGGTCATGGCGTAAATGGTTTTACACTGAATCCGGCAATTGGTACATTTTATTTGTCACACCCTAATATGAAATTTCCACAAAACGGAAATATCTATTCGGTAAACGAAGGAAACTATGTTCATTTTCCGCAAGGAGTAAAAAACTACATTAAATATTGTCAGAGAGAAGAAGAAGACAGGCCTTATACCTCCAGATATATTGGAAGTTTAGTTTCTGATTTTCATCGAAATATGATTAAAGGCGGAATTTATCTGTACCCAACAAGCTCAAAAGCACCAAAAGGGAAGTTACGTTTATTATACGAATGCAACCCAATGGCATTTATAGCTGAACAGGCAGGAGGAAAAGCAACAGATGGTTTTAACCGAATTATGGAGATTAATCCAACTGAATTGCATGAGCGTGTTCCATTCTTTTGTGGAAGCTACAATATGGTAGAAAAAGCAGAAGAGTTTATGCAGAAAGCAAAATGATAAAGAAGCAAAACCCGACTAGTAAATAGTCGGGTTTTATTTTTAGTAGCAGTCTTACTTTTTAGTACCAGTTTAAAAACTGAATATTGTCACTGAAAACTAAATACTTCTTATTTATTCATATTTTGCATTTCGAAAGTAAAAGTATCTAAATCTACTTTTTTATCTACTAGCGAAAGTGCTTTTGCAATGATATAGTTTACGTTTCCAGGAGTAAATCCTAGTGCGAGTCCAAGTCTTCTTAGCATGATTTCTTGACTATCTCCTATGTGGTGATCTACGTGTACCATACGAGCCAAATCGTATAAACGCTCTAAACGTTGAGAATACAAATAAGGCGCGTTTATAGGGTGTTTGAAAGGGTCAGCAAGAATCTCTTTGTATTCTTCGTCCGAAATTTCTAATCGAGAAGCTAACTTGTCTAAAAAAGCTTTTTCTTCTTGATTTGTTTTTCCGTCTGCAAGAGCTACGCGAACAATAGCCGAAAAATGACCTTTATTTCTTAGTTTAAATTCGCTATCAAATAAATCTGAAAATGACATAATTAATTGGTTTTTTGTATCACAAAGATAAATCTATTTTTAAATTATTAATTTTAATTTTCTCATAATTTTTATAATTGCAAAAATTGTAATTTTAACTTA
Source organism: Flavobacterium sp. ALJ2 (assembly GCF_015594725.1). GTDB lineage: Bacteria > Bacteroidota > Bacteroidia > Flavobacteriales > Flavobacteriaceae > Flavobacterium. The sequence goes on from NZ_JADNRC010000004.1 coordinate 249,902, forward strand.
TTTTTATTTAATGATTTTAGAATAGCAATCTACCATTTTCAAAATTAATCGTAAGTTTACACACCCTTTATCAATTTTAAATTAAAATACTCATGTCGGATTTTTGGATTTATTTTCAAATAGGATTAAAACACGTTCTAGATATTCATGCATACGATCACGTAATGTTTTTAATGGCCTTAACGGTTCCTTATTCGTTTAAGGATTGGAAAAGAATTTTACTACTTGTAACTGTTTTTACTGTCGGTCATACATTAGCTTTATTACTTTCGGTTTATGGAGTCATTATTATTAAAGTAAATATCGTAGAATTTTTAATTCCGATAACCATTTTAATAACTGCCTTCTTTAACTTTTTTACAGCAGGAAAATCATCTAAAACAGAGAGTATTAATTTAGTGTTTTTTATAACACTTTTCTTTGGGATAATTCATGGATTAGGATTCTCTAACTATTTCAGAACGATATTAGGAGGTAGTCCAACATCAAAATTGTTGCCCTTGGGAGAATTTGCATTAGGGATTGAGGCAGCTCAAATTATTGTAGTTTTTGTGGTTTTAATAATCTCATATATTGTTCAAACAATTTTTCGTTTTTCAAAACGTGATTGGACACTAGCTATGTCGGCTTTTATAATAGGAGTTGTAATTCCGATGGTTATTGAAAGTGAAATATGGAATAGATAAAAATGGAAAAAGAAAAATTAAATAGATATGACAAAGCTTATTTGCGAATTGCAAAAGAGTGGAGCATGTTGTCGTATTGTAAGCGTAAGCAAGTTGGTGCAATTATCGTAAAGGATCGGATGATTATCTCTGATGGTTATAATGGTACACCAACAGGATTTGAAAACTGTTGCGAGGATGAAGATGGGTTAACGCGATGGGATGTTTTGCATGCCGAAGCCAACGCTATTTTAAAAGTAGCAAGATCAACTCAGTCTTGCGAAGGAGCAACCTTGTATATAACACTCTCACCTTGTAAAGAATGTAGCAAATTGATTCATCAATCGGGGATAAAAAGAGTAGTTTATCAAAATGGATATCGGGATGATGCTGGAATCCAATTTTTAATAAAAGCAGGCGTAGAAGTCGTGCATATTCCTGTGTTAGAAGAGTAGAAAGTCGCAGTAATTTCAAAATACATGGTTGCTTATGAAGAATAACAATAGTATATTCTCGTAAAATAAATATTAGCTACATATGAAATTCAATACGAAGTATTTACCAATAGTTATTGGAGCAACTTTAGCTCTGGGAACTGTACTCGGGAGCTTATTAAGCACTCCAGCACAGGATCAGTTCTTGGCTAAGAATAACTCTAAGAATAAACTCAATAAATTAATTGATTTCATTAATAATGAGTATGTCGATAGTATAAATACTGATTCTATAGTTAATCTTACAGTCGATAATATACTGTCAAAATTAGATCCTCATTCCGTCTATATTCCGCCCAGTGAACAAGCAGAAGTTGCAGAAAGTATGAAAGGCGATTTTGTTGGAATTGGAGTGAATTTTTATATGTATAAAGATTCGGTTGCAATAATAAAGCCAATAGAAAATGGACCTTCTGCAAAAGCAGGAATTCAGGCTGGAGATAGAATTTTATATGTAGGGAAGACTAAATTATTTGGGCGAAAACTTCCGTCAGATAGTTTGTTTGCTAAATTAAAGGGAAAAAAAGGCACAGAGATAGAGCTTACTGTTTATCGAAAATCAGAACAAAAGAAATTAAAAGTTAAAATAAAGAGAGACATTATTCCTATAAAGAGTGTTGATATCTCGATGCTATTGGATAAAAATACTGGATATATAAAGATAAATCGTTTTGCTGAGACAACCTATGCCGAATTTAAATCAGGTTTAACCAAATTAAAGCAAAACGGAATTCAGTCACTTATTATAGATCTTCGCGATAATGGTGGAGGTTATATGGAAGAAGCTGTTGCAATTGCGGATGAATTTTTGAAAGATAAGCAACTTATCGTTTTTACCAAAAACAAGAATGGAGAAATGGAAAAAACGTATGCAACTGGAAGCGGAAGTTTTGAGACTGGAAAAGTATCTGTATTAATCAATGAGAATAGTGCTTCGGCTAGTGAAATTTTAGCAGGGGCAATTCAGGATAACGATAGAGGAAACATAATAGGTCGTCGTTCATTTGGAAAAGGACTGGTTCAGCGCGAAATGGATTTTAATGATGGATCAGCAGTTCGATTAACGGTTGCTAGATATTACACGCCAACAGGGCGTTCTATTCAGAAGCCTTATAGTCATGGAAACGAAGATTATTTTAAAGAGTCGGATTCACGTTTTAACAACGGAGAATTATATAGTAAGGATAGTATTAAGATTATTGACACATTAAAATATAAGACCCCAAAGGGTAAAATTGTTTATGGTGGAGGCGGTATTGTGCCAGACGTTTTTGTACCTATCGAAATTGAGCATGGCAGCGAAGGTTCAGCTTATTTGTTGCAAACAGGAATTGTTGGGCATTTTGTTTTCGAACAATTGGATAAAAACCGTAAAGCGTTCACAGGGTTAAATTACCGAGAATTTGTTGCAAAAATGCAGTCAACAGATTACTATTTTAAATCTTTTCAGAAGTACCTTTTTAAGAATGGATTAGATTTGAAATTAGAAAAAAATAAAGCAATCATTAATCGTTATATTACAGCTGAATTTGCTAGACAATTGTATGGTGAAATTTATTACTATGATATGATTCTTAAAAATGATGCAATGATTAAGGTAGTTTTAAACCAGAAAAAATAATTCTAATTTTTTTAAATGGAAATAAGTGCTATTGTAAATACTGAAATCGAGCTATTAGCTGCGGTCAAGAATGCAGATGTTTTAGCTTTATAAAATTTATTTACGATGATTTATTATTTAATTTACAAGATGGATAAACGATAACTAAGGAATTCGATTTAGAGTTATATCGTTCAGGTAAAATGAAAATCGAAGTATTATAAGCTTCGGGTCAAATTATTAATGTAATTGATGTCCTGTTTTAGGAGTTGCTATTTTATTAAGAGGGGAGCATGAAAAGCCTTTTAGATGGCATTTTTGGATATAGTAGAGTTTGGAAGCAATTTGTTGATAATCTAAGGGTTATTGTAGGAAACGGTGTAAAGTTAAAATAGCATTAATAGTTCAATTAAAAAGATAAAAGATGAGGAATGCCAAAAAAATAAGTTTCCTGTTAGTTTTAATGGTTCTTGTGATTTCTTGCGTAACTATGAAAGATAATAATACTATTTCAGGGAAAATTGAATCGATTGAGTTTGGTAAAGACGGATATACTGCAAAAGTTAAGACCGAGAAAAACGAAATTTATTATGCTATAATAAGTATTGTAAATATGGGCGGTCCTGAAAACTACAAGAAATTAAAAGAGGGAGATGAGGTTTCTTTAAAAGGAGATATATGGAAAACCAACACAGAGAAACATATAAAAGTAAAAGAAATTATTTCTGTAAAATAAAAAAACTAATGTTTTAAGAAATTATCGAATACTATCGTGCGCATGAGTTTGTACGCCATTATTCCATAGTGTTAATATATCAGTTGCAACGGCTGCACCGCTTCCTGCTGCAATTGCCAGTTGGCTTCTCCAACCAGCGAGAGTACCAATAACATAAATGCCTTCGGCAACTTTATGATCACTGTTTTTTAACTGAATTCGTTGTTTTTCGGGGAGTGCTTTTTTGTGAGGCTCAATGTATTCTGTTAAGCCTTCGATAGCAAAAGTATTTGCAGAACCAATTCCAATAACTATTATTTTAGTTTTGTACGTGTTTTTGTTGGTAGTAATTAAAAATTCAGGATATTCACCTTCAATCTTTATTACTTTCTCGTTGGGAATTTGTGTAATATGTGGGTATTCCTGATTTAAATGTTCGGTACTTTCTGATAATAATTCAGAACCTAATTTCCCAGGTATAATACCGTAAGCATTGTTGAAAAGAGCATCTTGGAGAGAAGAACTTTTTTGATGCGTAAAAACCCCAATTTTTTTATCAATGACAAAAGGTTTATTTTGTGCAGATCCTAAAACAAGTGCACAGGACATACTTGATACGCCTCCGCCAATAATTAAAATATCAAACATATTATTATTGATCATTCATTTTTTCTTCTATCTTTTTAGAAATTCTAAAAATTAAAAGAATTAGTACGGCGCAAAATGCAGCTGCTATTCCAATAAATGCTACCATGCTATCTCCTTGTAAAGGATTTTGAAAGTCAAGCAAAGTAATATTGAAAATAATCAAAGCTAATGCTAAAAGCACTAATATGGAAGTAAAAATTTTCATAGGATAACTATTTATTTCTAAATGATTAAAAGAAATAATTAAAAAAGAAATATTGCTTTTGGTAGTTCCGTAAACGAGTATTTCGACTTTTAAGTATTACTAGTGGGTAAATTTATGAAAATTAATTTTAGACAAACAAACCTTTAACATTAGCTGCGAATAATTTAACAGCAATAGCCAAAAGTACAACTCCAAAAGTCTTTCTAACTACGCCAAGTCCGTTTTTTCCCAGCATTTTTTCAATTTTCGAGGATGATTTTAAAACAATATATACAAGGGTTATGTTGAGAATAATAGCAATAACAATATTTATAGTATGAAATTGTGAACGTAGTGAAAGTAATGTGGTCATAGTTCCAGCTCCTGCAATTAAAGGAAAAGCTAATGGTACTATAGAAGCAGAGCTTGCTTCTTCATCACGATATATATGGATTCCGAGTATCATTTCTAAGGCTAGAAAAAACAATACAAAAGATCCAGCGACAGCAAAAGAATGTACGTCGATACCAATTATCTTCAGGAAACCTTCTCCAATAAAAAGAAAGATAATCATTATTAGTCCGGCTACTATCGAAGCCTTTTCAGATTCAATGTGTCCAACCTTAGATCTTAGGTTAACAATAATAGGAATAGAACCAACGATGTCAATTACGGCAAAGAGTACCATTCCAACAGTAATTATTTCTTTTAAGTCTATTTCTAACATGTGTTTTTATTTAAGAGTTAAACGTGTGTAAAGGTAAAAAATAAATGGCTTTTTTTAACATTTCGGCATTAATCTGTAATTTTTTGTTATAAAAATATGTTTTAGCGGCTCTTGCGTGATTTTTGTAACAAAAATGAGCTTTATTTGGTTAATCTATTAAGTAGAATTGATGTCTATTTTTTTTTTTGATTCAATTTATCTAGCGGGCATCGAGATAGTTTGACTATCTTTGCATTTTTATAATTCAGTACACTATTATCATGTTTCAATTAGGGAAAACTATTATTTCTGAGGATATTCTTGAAAAAGAATTTGTTTGTAATTTATCTGCTTGTAAAGGCGCTTGTTGTGTTGATGGAGACGCTGGGGCTCCCTTAAGTGAAGAGGAGACAAAAATTTTGGAAGAAATTTATCCAAAAGTAAAGCCCTTTTTGCGAAAAGAAGGAATTGCGGCAATTGAAGCACAAGGAGCTTGGATTAAAGGTATTGATGGTGATTTTGAAACACCATTAATAGATAATAAGGATTGTGCATATGTGATTTTCGATGGAAAAACTGCGCTTTGTGGTATCGAGCAAGCATACAATCAAGGTATCGTGAGCTGGAAAAAACCTGTATCATGTCATTTGTATCCAATTAGAGTAAAAGACTTCACTGAGTTTGCAGCAGTTAATTATGATAAATGGGACATTTGCGACGCAGCCTGTTCTTTGGGTCAGGAGCTTGAAGTTCCAGTTTATAAATTTGTCAAAGAAGCGTTAATTCGTAAGTTTGGCGAAGATTGGTATATGGAGCTTGATAAAATTGCGGAAGATCTGAAGCGCTCTTAAAAAAAAATCTATTTTCATAATTGAATAAAGCTGAGATTATAATAAAGAATCTTCCAAATGATTCATAAAAAATATTTTTAAAATTTATAAAAAAGTCTTGCTTTTTATTTTAAAAATCCTATATCTCACGGTTGCTAGAGTCTATTTAGTTAGATTTAACTTATTCATTTACAGAAAGTTAATAATTGTATGAAAATTATTCTGTTTTTGTCGCTTTGTTAAAAACTAGAGCCGATTGTGAATAAGTTTGGCTTTTATTTTAGCCAACAAATGACAATCTTTGTAGTCTACAGAAATGGATGAAAATTCATTGAAATTTTTTAAAATAAAACACAACAATAATGTCACAAGTCGAACCAATTTTACAAGAAAATAAGAACCGTTTCGTAATTTTTCCAATCAAGCACCATGATATTTGGGATTGGTATAAGAAGATGGAAGCGAGTTTTTGGACTGCTGAAGAAATTGATTTACATCAAGACTTGAATGATTGGAATAATAAGTTGTCAGATGATGAAAGATATTTCGTTAAACATATATTAGCATTCTTTGCTGCATCTGATGGAATTGTAAATGAAAATCTAGCTGAGAACTTTGTAAACGAAGTACAATATGCTGAAGCTAAATTTTTCTATGGTTTTCAAATCATGATGGAAAATATTCATAGCGAAACGTATTCACTTCTTATCGATACTTATGTAAAAGATGAAGCTGAAAAAGATCAGTTGTTTAATGCATTAGATGTTTTTCCTGCAATTGCAAAGAAAGCAAATTGGGCATTAAAATGGATTGAATCTGACTCGTTTGCTGAGCGTTTAATAGCATTTGCTGCAGTAGAAGGAATATTTTTCTCAGGTGCTTTTTGTTCTATTTTCTGGTTGAAAAAACGTGGTTTAATGCCAGGTTTAACATTCTCAAACGAATTAATCTCTCGTGACGAAGGAGTTCATTGTGATTTCGCAGTGCATTTACACAATCACCATTTAATAAATAAAGTTCCAAAAGATAGAATTAAAGAAATTATCGTTGATGCTTTAGATATAGAAAGAGAATTTGTTACAGAATCTCTTCCAGTAAGTTTAATTGGTATGAATGCAGTTTTAATGACGCAGTATTTAGAATTTGTTGCAGATAGATTACTTGTTGAGTTAGGTTGCGACCGTGTTTATGGCTCATCAAATCCATTTGACTTTATGGATATGATTTCGCTTCAAGGGAAAACTAATTTCTTTGAAAAAAGAGTTTCAGAATATCAAAAAGCAGGAGTTATGAATAGTAGCTCTGGTGGAGATAGCGATTCTCAGAAAATTAGCTTTGATGCAGATTTTTAGACATCAGTAATTTTTAGTGATTACCACGCACTAGAAATAATAAAATTAATGAACGAAGGTTCTTATAACTAGACAATTTAAAGATTGAATTTTTCTCCTAAATCGAAGATTCAATAGTATTACTGACTAATTTTTGATCTATATATTAGATTGAGGAGAGGCAAACTATTGGGAAGTAATTTCTAATATTAAAAATAAAACACACAATGTTTAAGTACTGGGATTCGTTATTTCAGTGTCTTTCATTTTTTCAATAACAATAAAAAGTAAGCTTATGTATGTAATAAAGAGAGATGGACGTAAAGAGCCAGTAATGTTTGATAAGATTACAGACAGAATCAAAAAGTTGTGTTACGGGTTAAATGAACTTGTAGATCCTGTTAAAGTAGCTATGCGTGTTATTGAAGGATTGTATGATGGAGTTTCGACTTCAGAATTGGATAATCTTGCTGCCGAAACTGCTGCATCTATGACTATTGCGCATCCAGATTATGCACAATTAGCTGCTCGTATCGCCGTTTCTAATTTACATTCTAATACGACAAAATCTTTCTCAGAGACGATGTCAGATATGTATAATTATGTTAACCCAAGAACAGGTAAAGAAGCGCCTTTGCTGGCAGATGATGTTTACGAAATAATTAAGAAAAACTCACAGGTTCTGGATTCAACAATTATTTATAACCGTGATTTTAATTACGATTATTTTGGATTTAAAACATTAGAACGCTCTTATTTATTAAAAATAAACGGAAAAATTGTTGAGAGACCACAACATATGTTGATGCGTGTTTCAATAGGAATTCATAAAGATGATATTGAGTCTGCGATCGAAACGTATGAATTAATGTCTAAAAAATTCTTTACTCACGCTACGCCAACATTATTTAATTCAGGAACACCAAAACCTCAAATGTCATCTTGTTTCTTATTAACAATGAAAGACGATAGTATTGATGGGATCTATGATACATTAAAACAAACAGCTAAAATCTCACAGTCAGCAGGAGGTATCGGTTTAGCAATACACAACGTTAGAGCAACTGGATCTTATATTAGCGGAACTAATGGAACTTCTAATGGAATTGTTCCGATGCTTCGTGTATATGATATGACAGCTCGTTATGTTGATCAAGGTGGAGGAAAACGTAAAGGAAGTTTTGCTATGTATATTGAGCCTTGGCATGCTGATATTTTTGATTTCCTTGATTTGAGAAAAAACCATGGTAAAGAAGAAATGAGAACCCGTGATTTATTTCTTGGAATGTGGATTCCAGATTTATTCATGAGAAGAGTTCAGGAAGATACAACTTGGACATTAATGTGTCCTAATGAATGTCCAGGATTATCGGATGTACACAGTGAAGAATTTGACGCTTTGTATTTAAGTTATGAGGCAGCTGGAAAAGGAAGAAAAACAATTAAAGCAAGAGAAATATGGGAAAAAATCCTTGAATCTCAAGTAGAAACTGGACTTCCGTACATGTTGTATAAAGATGCAGCAAACCGTAAATCAAACCAAAAGAATTTAGGAACAATCCGTTCATCAAATTTATGTACTGAAATTATTGAGTTTACATCTCCGGATGAAGTTGCAGTTTGTAACTTGGCTTCAATATCATTACCAATGTTTGTTGAGAATGGACAATTTAATCACCAAAAATTATTTGATGTTACTAAACGTGTAACATTCAACTTAAATAAAGTAATTGATAGAAATTATTATCCAGTAAAAGAAGCAGAAAATTCTAATGTACGTCATAGACCAATTGGTTTAGGTGTTCAAGGACTTGCTGATGCTTTTATCATGTTAAGAATGCCATTTACAAGCGATGAAGCAAAACAATTAAATCAAGAAATTTTTGAAACATTGTATTTTGCTGCCGTAACTTCATCTATGGAATTAGCTAAAATTGAAGGACCATATTCTACATTTGAAGGATCTCCAATGTCAAAAGGAGAATTTCAATACAATATGTGGGGAATGAAAGACGAAGAATTGTCAGGACGTTGGGATTGGGCTTCATTGCGTAAGGAAGTTGTAGAACACGGTGTTCGTAACTCTTTATTAGTTGCACCAATGCCTACAGCATCTACTTCTCAGATTTTAGGAAACAATGAGGCTTTTGAGCCATATACATCAAATATTTATACAAGAAGAACGCTTTCAGGAGAATTCATTGTGGTAAACAAGCATTTACTTCATGATTTGGTAGAAAGAGGTTTATGGAATGAAACTCTGAAACAAGAGATCATGCGTCATAACGGATCAGTTCAAAATATTGATGGAATTCCAGCTGATCTTAAAGAATTGTATAAAACAGTTTGGGAAATGTCTATGAAAGATATCTTGGATATGTCACGTCAAAGAGGTTATTTTATTGACCAGTCGCAATCATTAAACTTGTTTATGCAAGATGCGAACTATTCTAAACTTACATCAATGCACTTCTATGCATGGCAATCAGGTTTAAAAACAGGAATGTATTACTTGAGAACAAAATCGGCTGTAGATGCAATTAAATTTACATTAAACAACGATAAGAAAGAAGAAATTGCACCAGTAGCTAAAGCATCGGTTTCAGTTTTAACTCCAGAAGTAGAGCCAATAAACGTAGAGGATTATAAAGCAATGCTATTAAAGGCACAAGCCGGAGATCCAGATGATTGCGAAATGTGTGGGTCTTAATTTAGAAGAAATAAAATTGAGCAGAGAGAATAGTATTTGCTCTTAATTTAATAGGAAGCAGTTATCATAATGATAGCTGCTTTTTTTGGCAATATACCTAAAAAATATCCGTTTTAAATGGTATCAAAGAGTTTTAAAACGTAATATCTAAGTAGTTTATAAGATATCTCTAAGTTAAACCTTTAAAAAATAGTTGAGTCCTATTTTCAATATAATTCTAGTTATTATGAAAAAAAGCAATGTTTGGTCGTTACGATTGGGTTTTTCAGGTAAAGAATTCGATAAGATTGAAAAACTAGGATTAGAAAAATTTCTAAAACATTCCTATGACTCAAATTTCGACAAACAACTTCCAGCTTTTTTAGACGATGGTCCCAAAACACTTATTGAACTTAAAGAGCTACGTGAATCTATAAAAACAGCAGATACAGATGCTAAAAGGAAGATTCTCAAGCAAGAGATTTATTCATCAGTTGAATTAAAAAAATGGTGGATTGCCAAAATGCAAAATGATGAATTTCCATTGCGAGAAAATATGGTTTGTTTCTGGCACAATCATTTTGTTTCAACTTCCCAAAAAGTAAAAGTCAATTATTGGATTTATCAGCACAATATGATTTTACGAGAACATGCTTTTGGAAATTTCAAAGAACTAACCAAGCAGATTATAAAATCGAATGCGATGGTGAAATACTTAGATAACGTTGATAATAAAAAAGGTAAATACAACGAAAATCTAAGTAGGGAATTACTGGAATTATTCACAATCGGAATTGGAAATTATACCGAAAGCGATATTAAAAATGGCGCTAGGGCTTTGGCAGGATTAAATTATGGTGATGATAATGCGGTTTATAGAAAATTTGCTGAAGACAATACTGATAAAACTTATTTTGGAAAAACTGGAAATTGGAAAGCCGATGATTTAGTCGATATTATTTTTGAACAAAAGAATATTCCGTATTTAATTACTCGAAAAATTCTGAAATGGTTTGTTTATGATAATCCATCCAAAGAATTAGTGACCTATTATGGAGATTATTTCAGGAAAGTGAAGTTTGAAATGCAACCCTTACTAACTAAAATTTTCACAGAGGAATATACCAAAGATGTTTCCGGAACTAAAATTAAAAATCCGTTGGTGTATATTTTACAACTTTTAGAAGAATTGCATATTGACGATTTGGATGATGGTGTGATTGTATTCTTTTTGAAACAGCAAGGAATGGATTTGTATAATCAAGTTAATGTAAAAGGATGGGATGGGGGGAATTCATGGCTGACTTCTCAGATTTATTTACAACGAAATAATACCTCGGATATACTTTGCAGCGGAAGAAGCATTACAAGAAAAGTACTGAATACTATGAGTAGTGAAAGTGAAAAACAAAAGACCGAATACGAGAAAATTGATGTAAAAATCGATTTTAATTCCAACGGAAATAATAAAACAATTATTACAGAATTGTCGAATAGGTTATTATTTAATGTAAGTGACTCTATGCAAAAAGATATGGAAAACTTACAGAAATATGATTTTTCCCCTAAGGATTCTCATGCTGATTTTGCAGTGATTCGATTGTTTAATTACATTTCAAAATTACCAGAATATCAATTAATCTAGAAGTTTAAGGTTATGAACAGAAGGAATTTTATATCGATAACAGGAACGTTTACTGGTGGGGTGCTTTTACTTCCTGATTTTTTGCACGCTTATGGTTCTCAAAATAGTTTGGTAGTTGGGGAACAATGTGTTGTATTTGTTCAACTTAACGGTGGGAATGATGGATTGAATACTTTTATTCCGTACGATAATCCGTTGTATTATGATTTGAGGACAAAAATTGCTTTGGATAAAGATGTTATGGTAGGAAAAAATAAAGGAATGGCATTTCATCCCTCTTTAAAAGATTTTGCTCAAATGCAACAGAATGGAGATTTAACTGTAATTCAAAATGTTGGTTATCCAGAGCCTATTCGTTCACATTTTCGCAGTCAGGAGATTTGGCAAACAGCAACAGATTCGAACAAATATATAAATGAAGGCTGGCTTGGGCGCTACTTAGACTTGCAGTGTAAAGAGCATCAGGCTACGGCAGGAATAAATCTAGATACTATAGATAATTTGGCTTTGAAAGGATTTGAGCCAAATTCAATCACGGTAAAAGATCCAAACCGATTTAAAGTGAAATCAGATAAAGAGGAGAATGTAATGTTATCGGATAATCCGCAATTGGATTTTGTTCGAAAAATAGCCAACTCGGTTACCGAAGGTTCCAATGAAATCCAGAAAGCATTGGCAAAATCAAAAGCCGAAATAGGTTATCCTAAAACAGGCTTGTCTAAAAATCTGGAATGGATTGCAAGATTGATAAAAGGAAATTTAAACTCAAAAGTGTATTATACATCATTAGGAGGTTTTGATACGCATGATAATCAGCTTGCAATTCACGGGAGAAAATTAACTGAATTAAACGATGCACTTTATAGCTTTTATAAGGATATAAAGCAGTCTAAGATGCTTCAAAATGTTACTGTAGTTGTCTTCTCGGAGTTTGGAAGAAGAGTAAAAGACAATGGAAACGGAACAGACCACGGAACGGCAGCACCAATGTTTATTATAGGAGGGAACAATAAAGGAACAATTTTAGGAAAAAATCCTGATTTGACCAATCTCGATAACGGAGATTTAAAATATGAAATTGATTTCAGAAGTGTTTACGCCTCTTTATTACAACAAAAAATGAATTTTGATTATTCTAAAATTGGAATAAATAATAAACCTGTTGTGGGATTGTTTTCTTAAAGTGCAAAATAGTCAAACTGGTTTACTTGTTTCTGATAAAGTGAAAGGAGAATTAGACATCATTTTATTCCTTGTGCTAAAGCAGGAGATAATTTAAAAAAGCCATCATTAAGATGTTTTTTTTAGGATATCGTTTTGCATAGATAATTTATCTGAAGTAATTAAGCTCAATATATGGTAGATAATAATTACCTGAATTTGTTTCGCCAGATGTAACAGATTTAATAGTTTTTAGAGTAAATAGAGATAACAGACTTTTTTAGATTTAAGAAATCAGTATATTTTTTATATAATATTCTTGGAAAAGAAAAGGGGATACATCTATAATTACTAATTAGCAATTGGTTAAATCGCATTTTAAGGTCAATTTATTTAGATATCTTACAAAATTGAGCTTATTTGTTAGGAAATCCTTTTTTGTTCAATAAAAAGCATTATTTTTTTTGGTGCGGTAAAAATAATTTATACATTCGCAGAGTATTTATTGAAAAACACAAACAAAATGTCAAGCAACCGTTTTTATTTTAGCAACTCTTTTTATTTCTTCTTTAGTAGAAGAGAGGATTGTGCTATGGTTATTTGAGAAAATTTAAAAAGACAAATAAAACTAATATACAATCCTGATGAAAATCAGGATTTTTTTTTGAGTATATGACAACAAAAATTGCAATACAAGGTATTAAAGGTTCATTTCATCATCAGGTAGTGAATGAGTATTTCGTTGAAAACGTGGATATTGACGAGTGTTTGTCATTCGAAGAATTAATTGATAGCGTACTTTCTGGAAAATCAGATCAGGCTGTAATGGCTATCGAAAACTCAATTGCGGGGCCAATTATTCCGAATTATGCGTTGATAGATAAAAATAATTTACACATAATTGGAGAGCATTATTTAAATATTAGTCAAAATTTAATGGCGCTAAAAGGTCAAAAAATAGAGGATATTACAGAAGTTCATTCGCACCCAATGGCATTATTACAATGTATGGATTTCCTGAAAAAATATCCAAATATTAAATTAGTAGAGGATAAAGATACTGCTGAAACAGCAAGAAGAATCCAACAGAAACAATTAAGAGGTATTGCTGCAATAGCAAGTAAAACAGCTTCGGTGATGTATGATTTAGAGATTCTGGCGCCAGAAATTCAGACAATCAAAAACAATATGACTCGTTTTGTGATTATTAAGAAAGAAAATTCTTTTTTACCAAAAAATGAAATCAACAGAGCCTCAATTAAATTCGAATTAAATCATAAAAGAGGAAGTCTGGCAGCAGTTTTAAACGTAATGAGCGATTGCAAACTGAATTTAACAAAGATTCAATCGTTGCCAAAAATAGAAACACCTTGGAAATATTCTTTTTTCGTAGATGTAACTTTTGAAGATTACGAAGATTACGCAAAAGCAAAACGATTAACAGAGATAATGGCAGAGTATTTTAAAGTTTTAGGAGAATATAAAAATACAAAACCTTTAAGCGGGGCATAAGATCAGAAAATAGAAAGTTAGAAAGTCAATAGAGAAAGCATACAGCTAAAAGCCAAAGCTGAAAAAATATAAAACAGAACCATGATCACAACAGCAAAAAGATTAGATGTCGTAGAGGAATACTACTTTTCTTCAAAACTTAGAGAAGTAAGACAGCTACAATCAGAAGGCAAGCCAATTATCAATATGGGAATTGGAAGTCCAGATTTAAATCCTTCTAAAGCAGTTATCGAAGCAATAGTTTCGGCAATGCAAGATGAAAATGCACATCAATACCAAAGTTATCAGGGATTGCCAGAATTAAGAAAAGGAATGGCCGATTTTTACCAGAATAATTACGGTGTTGCTTTAAATCCCGCTAATGAGATTTTGCCATTAATGGGATCTAAAGAAGGGATTATGCATATTTCATTGGCTTTTCTGAATGAAGGAGATCATGTTTTAATTCCAAATCCAGGATATCCAACGTATACTTCGGTAACCAATTTGGTTGGAGCAGTTCCGGTTTATTATGATTTGAAAGAAAATACTAATTGGGAGCCAAATTTTGAAGCTTTAGAAAAATTAGATCTGTCGAAAGTAAAGATTATGTGGTTGGGTTATCCTCACATGCCTACAGGAGCAAGAGGAAGTTTAGAGTTATTTGAAAAATTGGTTGCTTTTGCTAAAAAACACAACATTTTATTGATTAATGATAATCCGTATAGTTTTGTTTTGAATGATAAACCGATGAGTTTATTACAAGTAGAAGGAGCAAAGGATGTAGCATTAGAACTGAATTCATTGAGTAAGACCTTTAATATGGCAGGATGGAGAGTTGGAATGGTTTTAGGTAACGCTGCGGTGATTGATGCAGTTTTGAAAGTGAAAAGTAACATGGATAGCGGGATGTTTTACGGAATCCAGAAAGGAGCTATTGCAGCATTAAATTGTGATGAATCATGGTTTGAAGAGCAGAATGTGATTTACAGACGTCGTCGTGAACTGACCGATAAGCTAGCCGAAAAATTGGGTTGTAAAGTATATGCTGAAGGAGTTGGATTATTTGTTTGGGCAAAATTACCAGAAGGTATAGCATCAGCAGAAGATTTTATCAATCAGATATTATATGAGAAGCATATTTTTATTACACCAGGAACTATTTTTGGTAGTAACGGAGAAGGATACATAAGGTTTTCACTTTGCGTAAAAGAAGAAAAAATACAAGAAGCAATAGATAGATTTTAAAACTAAAAGTTGTTAGAAATGAAAAAGACACAGTTGGACAGCAGGTTTCGATAGTTATCGGGAAGCTTCAAATAAAAAATAAAAAATGAATATACACGTAATAGGAATAGGGTTAATAGGTGGTTCAATGGTTTTAGATATCAAAGAATTATATCCAAATGCTACTATTTACGGAATTGATAATAACGAGGAGCATCTGCAAGAAGCAATTGCATTAGGAGTTATTGATAAAGCGTCGACTTTTGATGATTTGGGAACTGCCGATTTTGTGATTGTTTCAGTTCCGGTAGATGTTGCGCTTTCCGTTTTACCTAAAGTTCTAGATGTAATTGGCGAAAAGACAATAGTTTTTGAAGTAGGTTCTACCAAAAAACCAATTTGCGAAGCAGTAGTAAATCATCCTAGAAGAAGAAATTTTATAGCAACACATCCAATTGCAGGAACAGAATTCTCTGGGCCTTCAGCAGCAATAAAAGGACTTTTCAAAGGGAAAACGAATATTATTTGCGAGGTAGAAAAAACTACTTTTAAATTACAAGAAAAGGCTTTACAGCTTTTTACAGCAATAGGAATGCGGATACGATATATGGATCCAACATCGCATGATAAGCATATTGCATATGTGTCGCATTTGTCTCACATCAGTTCGTTTATGCTAGGAAAGACAGTTATCAATAAAGAGAAAGACGAACAAGATATTTTTGATATGGCGGGAAGTGGATTTGAAAGTACCGTACGGTTGGCAAAAAGTTCACCAGCAATGTGGACGCCAATTTTTAAACAAAATAAAAAACAGGTAATTGAAACCCTGGAAGAATATATATCAAATCTTACCCAGTTTAAAGATCTACTGGTTGCAGATGATTATAATGCCATTTATGAAGAAATGGAAAGCGTGAATAAAATAAAAGAAATATTAAACGGAATTACTATTAAAAAATAAACTAAAGAAAAGATGGAAAATAAGAAAGAAATGAGAAATTGGTTAGAGGCATTCAAATTAGATCATCCACTAGTAATAGCAGGACCTTGTAGTGCTGAAACTGAAGAGCAGGTGTTGAAAATTGCACATGAATTAAAAAACTCTGATGTGAGTATATTCAGAGCTGGAATCTGGAAACCAAGAACACGTCCAGGAGGATTTGAAGGTGTAGGAGAAATTGGTTTGAAATGGTTACAAAAAGCTAAAGCAGAAACTGGTTTACTAATGGGAACTGAAGTTGCGACTGCTGCACATTGTAAATTGGCTTTGGAACATGATATTGATGTTTTATGGGTTGGAGCTCGTACAACAGCAAATCCATTTGCAGTTCAGGAAATTGCAGATACTCTTAAAGGAACAGATAAAATCGTTTTGATTAAAAACCCTGTTAACCCAGATTTATCTTTGTGGTTAGGTGGTGTTGAACGTTTACATATGGCGGGAATCGAAAAACTAGGAGTTATACACAGAGGGTTTTCGACTTACGAAAAAACAAAATACAGAAATATTCCAGAATGGCAGATTGCTATCGAATTACAAAATAAATTCCCTGATTTGCCTTTAATTATTGACCCATCTCATATTACAGGAGACCGCAAAATGATTCTTGAAGTTACTCAAGAGGCTTTGGATTTAAATTATGACGGTATGATTATCGAAACTCATACTGATCCTGATAATGCTTGGAGTGATGCTGCACAACAAGTTACACCAGATACTTTGAAACAAATTTTCAAAGATTTGAGAGTAAGAAAAACGGATGATAAAACAGATGAGTATAGCCAAAAAATGTCGAAATTAAGAGCTAATATCGATGTTCTAGATGCTAATTTATTAGATTTATTAGGGAAACGTATGAAAGTTGCAGACGAAATTGGTCAGGTGAAAAAAAATGCAAACGTTGCTATTCTTCAAAATAACCGTTGGAACGAAATTTTAGGAAAAATGATTCTGGAAGGGGAGAAAAAAGGATTGTCGGAAGAGTTTGTGCTTAAAATGTTTAAAGCTATTCACCAAGAAAGTATCAGTCACCAAGAGAGAATTCTTAATGCATAATTCGGTTTAAACCATATAAGAGGTATAAGTTCATATTAAGGATTTGTAAGCACTAAACTTAAATGGTTTTATATTACTTAAATGGTTAATAATTCTCGAAAATAGAATCTTCATCACTTTTAAGAAAGTGGTGGAGATTTTTTTAATTTATACTTAAGATCAAAAACTTTGAACTTTAAACTTTAAACGAAAAACAATCATTTATCTTTGCAAAGAATTTAGTTTTGAATCCAAAAGCTGAAATCTGAATATCTAAAATTAAAAAATGACAGGAACCGTTTACAAATCTACAGGGAGTTGGTACACCGTAAAATCCGAAAGTGGTGATTTTATAGAGTGTAGAATGAAAGGAAAGTTTAGGATGAAAGGTATTAAGAGTACCAATCCTATAGCTGTAGGTGATGTTGTGGATTATGAACTCGAAGAAAGTTCAGATACTGTAACAGGAACGATTCATAATATTCACGAAAGAAAGAATTATATCGTTCGTAAATCCGTGAATTTATCTCATCAGATGCATATTATTGCATCTAATATTGATTGTGTATTTTTATTAGTAACAATTAATAATCCACCAACAACATTTAATTTTATCGACCGCTTTTTGGTTACTGCCGAGGCATATGGTATTGAAACTGTTTTGATTTTTAATAAAATTGATACTTTTGATGAAGCTACGCTTGATGAGCAATTGTATATGCAGTATGTATACGAGCAAGTAGGATACAAATGTTTGCGTATTTCATCGACAGAAGGGAAAGGTGTTGAGGAATTAAAGGGAATGATGATTGGTAAGGTAACGATGTTCTCTGGGCATTCAGGAGTTGGTAAATCAACTCTAGTAAATGCGATGGAGCCTAGTTTGCATCTTAAAACAAAAATGATTTCGACTGCAAGTAAACAAGGACAACATACAACAACATTTGCAGAAATGTTTGACTTGTCTTTTGGTGCACGTATTATTGATACACCAGGAATTAAAGGCTTTGGTATTGTTGATATGGAAAAAGAAGAAGTTAGTGGTTATTTCCCTGAATTTTTTAAATTAAAGGATCAGTGTAAATTTAATAACTGCTTGCATAAAGACGAACCTCATTGTGCTATAAAAGCAGCTCTGGAGAGAGATGAGATTGCTTGGTCACGTTACAATAGTTATCTTAAAATTCTAGAAGGCGAAGACGAACATTATCGTACAGATATTTATAATGATGATCGTGCCGCCAGCGATGAAACAAGAAAGTAAAATAGTCTAAAGTAAAATTTATCTGGACTTTAAGTTTATTATAAATATTTCTACGAAATGAATTCACAATTAACTATTCATAATCCACCATTATTTTGAGAGTTGTCCTTCAAAGAGTTTCTTCAGCTTCGGTAGTGGTTGATGGTAATAAAGTAGCCGATATCCAAAAAGGGTTACTTGTTTTTGTTGGTATTGAAGATGCCGATATACAGGAAGATATTGATTGGTTAGCTGGAAAAATAACCAAAATCAGAATTTTTAACGATGAAAATGATGTCATGAACTGTTCTGTTCAGGATATTAATGGCGAAATCATAGTTGTTAGCCAGTTTACACTTCATGCAGGTACTAAAAAAGGGAATCGACCATCTTACATAAAAGCGTCAAAACCCGATATTGCGATTCCGCTATATGAAAATTTTGTAGCTACTTTGGAAAAGGAATTTGGAAATAAAATTCAGACAGGAATTTTTGGTGCAGATATGAAAATCAGTCTGTTAAATGACGGTCCTGTAACAATAATAATGGATAGTAAGAATAGAGAGTAAAATTTACTTCTTAAAAGAATATAAAAATGGATTTAAAAAATGCCCAACTAGACGTTGATACTTGGATAAAAGAACACGGAGTTCGCTATTTTAACGAATTAACAAATATGGCTCAGCTTACAGAAGAAGTAGGAGAAGTAGCCAGAATTATTGCGCGTCGTTACGGAGAACAATCAGAAAAAGAAAGTGATAAGAATAAAGACCTTGGTGAAGAATTAGCCGATGTGGTTTTTGTAGTTTTATGTTTAGCGAATCAAACAGGAATTGATCTTCAGGCAGCTTTTGATAAGAAAATGGATTTGAAATCTATTCGAGACAAAGACCGTCATAAAAACAACGATAAACTAAAATAATGTGATAAGTTAGAGCAAAGCTTTGGAGTATCCTTTTTTTAAAATAAATTTACCGAAACGCATAAAATAACTACCCTACAATGAATTTACTATTAAAAACATCACAAGCTAATTTACAAGGACAAATTGCAGTAACTGGCTCAAAAAGTGAAACCAATCGACTGTTATTGCTAAAAGCGTTGTTTCCGAATATTAGTTTGGCAAACACATCAAATTCAGATGATAGTGAAGTAATGCAAAAAGCATTAGTAGGTAATGAAGAAATAGTAGATATCCATCATGCAGGAACAGCAATGCGTTTTTTAACAGCATATTTTGCTATTAACGAAGGTAGAGAAGTAGTAATCACGGGTTCAAGCAGAATGCAAGAACGTCCTATAAAAATTCTTGTTGAAGCTCTGGCTCAGCTAGGAGTGCAGATCTCATACCAAAAAGACGAAGGCTATCCTCCAATTCGTATCAAAGGAAAGAAAATAACAGCTTCAAAAGTTACATTAGCTGCCAATGTGAGCAGTCAATATATCTCAGCATTATTGCTTGTAGCACCTAAATTAGAAAATGGTTTAGAACTTACATTAGAAGGAGAAATTACTTCTATACCTTATATTAAAATGACTTTGGCTTTACTTAATGATTTAGAAATTCAAACTAGTTTTGAAGGAAACGTAATCAAAGTGTATCCAAAAACTGAGGTGGTTACAAAAGAAATGGTTGTAGAGTCAGATTGGAGCTCAGCCTCCTACTTTTTTAGCTTGGTAGCTCTTGCCGACACAGCTTCAATCACACTCAGTAGTTATAAAGAAAATAGTTTACAAGGAGATTCAGCATTGGTATCACTTTATGAGAGAATGGGAGTTCAAACTACCTTTCAGGATAATAAGATGACTTTGGTTAAATTACCAGATTTTAAATTTGAAACTGTAAACTTTGAATTAAATAATACTCCAGATATTGCGCAAACTATTGTAGTTACTTGCCTAGGTTTAGGAATAGGTTGTCATTTAACGGGTTTACATACTTTAAAAATTAAAGAAACAGATAGATTAGAAGCCTTAAGAATTGAACTAACCAAATTGGGAGCTGCTATTTCGGTAACGAATGATAGTTTGACACTTGTTGCTACGAATACAATAAAACCAAATGTAAAAATTGCTACATATAATGACCATCGTATGGCGATGGCATTTGCTCCGCTAGCCTTAAAAGTGCCAATAATCATAGAAGATGCAGGGGTAGTTTCTAAGTCTTACCCAGATTTTTGGAAAGATTTAACAAATTTAGGGTTTGAGACAACAGAAATAGTTGCGTAATAAGCAATGTTTACGGCTAAAAGCATCAAAATAGCTTGAAGTTTGCAATTTTAAACTAAATAAAAGCCAAAAGACTTGACAACGCCTATCTCACAATCGTATATTTGCACTCTAAATAAATAGACTACATGAAATTATCTCATTTTCAATTTAATTTACCAAAAGAACTTTTAGCTGAATTTCCAGCTGAAAACAGAGATGAGTCTCGTTTGATGGTAATTGATCGTAAAAAACAAACGATAGAGCACAAAATGTTCAAAGATGTAATCAATTACTTTGATGATGGTGATGTTCTTATTTTAAATAATACCAAAGTTTTCCCTGCTCGTTTGTATGGAAACAAAGAAAAAACTGGAGCAAGAATTGAAGTTTTCTTATTAAGAGAACTTAATTCAGAACAACGTCTTTGGGACGTTTTGGTTGATCCAGCTCGTAAAATCCGTATCGGAAATAAATTATACTTTGGTGATGACGATTCGTTGGTTGCTGAGGTTATAGATAATACTACTTCTCGTGGTAGAACATTACGTTTCCTTTATGATGGCTCTTACGAAGAATTCAGAAATAAATTAACAGAACTTGGAGAAACTCCAATTCCTAAATACATCAGTAGAGATGTAACTCCAGAAGATGCTGAAAGGTACCAAACGATATATGCTAAAGAAGAAGGAGCTGTTGCGGCACCAACTGCAGGATTGCATTTCTCGAAGCACCTTTTGAAAAAATTAGAAATAAAAGGAATAAACTTTGCAGAAGTAACACTTCACGTAGGTTTAGGGACTTTTAATCCAGTTGAAGTTGAAGATTTATCAAAACATAAAATGGATTCTGAAGAGTTAATCATTACTCCGGAAGCTTGTGAAATTGTTAATAATGCAAAAATAAACAAGAAACGTATTTGTGCAGTAGGAACAACTTCAATGCGTGCTATTGAAAGTTCTGTTTCATCGCAAAATACATTAAATCCTTTTGAAGGTTGGACAAATAAATTTATTTTCCCTCCTCATGATTTTAGTATTGCAAACTGTATGATTACAAATTTCCACACACCAAAATCAACATTATTAATGATGATTTCTGCATTTTGTGGACATGATTTAATGAAAAGAGCCTATGACGAAGCTATAAAAGAAGAATATAAATTCTACTCTTATGGTGATGCAATGCTTATTATCTAAGAAATATATAATAAGGTTAATTCATAAATCTCGCTATTATTTTAATAGCGAGATTTTTTTTTAAATTTAATTGACCTGATATACTAGTCTTACTGTAATATTAGCAGTTTTGTTTTTAGAAGACGTATTGAATGAGCCTCCATAAGAAAAATCTTCAGATGAATTTTGTCCAGTAATTTGGAAAACGCCCATATCAGATTTTTTTAATCTTCCTAAAGTAGCATCTGCATTTTCGGAAATACTTTTGGCCCTGGAGCTAGCGTCTTTGGTTGCTTCTGCAATCATTTTTATTTTAAGTTCAGCTAGTTTAGTATAATAATATTCAGGAGCATTAGAATAAAATTCAATCCCGGAATTTATTAGTTCACTAGATTGTCTGGAAATTTCCTCAATTTTATTTACTTCTTTAGACTGGATAGTTACATTTTGTGTTAATGTAAATCCGGTAAAAACTTGCTGTTTTGGAGTTCCATTTTCATTATAAGAAGTATCAAAATCCTTATTGAAATCTACAGCCGAAAAAACCATTTCAGAATTTTGGATTCCGTTACTATTTAAGTAGTTTTTTATTTTATCTCGATCACTATCTAATGAGGCATATGCTTCTTTTAGGGTAAGACTCTTTTTAGAAAACGAGCCACTCCAAACAATTAAATCAGAAACAAAATCTGTTTTACCTAAACCAGTAACACTAATAGTGTCGTTGTCTTTATTTCTATTTTGAAATGCATTTGAAAATAAATAGGCAGAGATAATTACTGCTAAAGAAAGGATAATGATGTTTAAATTTTGTTTCAACATAGCTTATAATTTTAAATTGAATTACAATATATCAAACTAATTTTGTTAAAATATATTTTATTGTATTTATTTTAATATAGGTTTGTGTCTTTTTCCTTTTGCCTGAGTCCTAATTTTTTTCTACATTTACCAAACAAAAATTTAACAATGACTTTCGAAAACACCCGTGAATTTGCACAAAAACTTGATTCACAAGACATATTGCGTAAATACCAAGACGAATTTATTTTTCCTGAAGTGAATAATAAAAAGGTTATTTATTTTACTGGAAATTCTTTAGGATTACAACCTAAACGCACAAAATCATACGTTGATGAGGTAATGACAGATTGGGCTAATCTAGCAGTTGAAGGGCATTTTTACGCCAAAAAACCGTGGTGGGATTACCATGAACGTTTCGCTAATCCGCTTAGTAAAATTGTAGGCGCTTTGCCAAGCGAAGTTACTGTGATGAATACATTAACAGTTAATCTTCACTTATTGATGGTTTCTTTTTATAAACCAACTGCAACCAGATATAAGATTATTTGCGAAGAAAAAGCATTTCCGTCAGATCAATATATGTTTCAGAGTCAGGTACATTTTCATGGTTATAAAACAGAAGATGCAATTGTTGAAATTAAGCGCCGTGATGGAGAACACAATATCCGATTAGAAGATGTTTTAGCGAAAATTGAAGAAGTAGGAGACCAATTGGCTTTGGTATTAATAGGAGGAGTAAATTATTACACAGGACAAGTTTTTGATATCAAAACCATTACTGCAGCTGGACAAAAAGCAGGAGCTAAAGTAGGTTGGGATCTAGCACATGCAGCAGGAAATATAAAATTAGAATTGCACGATTGGAATGTAGATTTTGCAGCTTGGTGTAGTTATAAGTACATGAATTCAGGACCAGGAAATGCATCTGGTTGTTTTGTACACGAAAAGCATCATAATAATCCAGATTTACCTCGTTTTGCAGGTTGGTGGGGGCATAATAAAGAACGCCGTTTTAAAATGGAACCTAATTTTGATCCAGTACATGGAGCAGATGGTTGGCAAATAAGTAATTTACCGATACTTTCTTTAGCGCCTTATTTAGCATCAGTAGAAATGTTTGAAGAAGTAGGAATGGATGCTTTGATTACCAAAAGAGATAAAATAACAGCTTATCTAGAGTTTATTTTGCATGAAATAGATAAAGAGGTAAAAGGGAATTTTGAGGTTATTACTCCAGCTGACCCTAAAGAAAGAGCATCACAATTATCTGTGTTGTTGCATGGAGAAGGACGTAGTTTATTTGATTATTTGATGAAAAATGGTGTTATTACCGATTGGCGCGAACCTAACGTTATTCGTTTGGCTCCAGTTCCTTTGTATTGCTCTTTTGAAGATATGTATGAATTTGGACAAGTTTTAAAAAGAGGAATTTTAGAATAATCTAAATTTAAATAAAATATTTAAAGTCAGCTAATTCAGATCGTTCTGAGTTAGCTGACTTTTTTGCATAGTTTAATTTTATAACGATCTCTTGAAATTATGTAATTGCATACAAAAAGTTTAAACTTTACTTTGCTATGTTATAAAAACCTAAAATTTAGAATCATGAAAACATTATATTTAATAGTATTCTCTTTTGCGATTATCTCGTGTCAGAATCAAGGGAAGATGGATATTCAAAAAGCCAAACAAGCGAGTATTGACTCTATGAAAGTTGAAATTAATAAGCAAAAAGTTATTGATTCAATGAAAACAGAGATGGCAAAAGTTCAAGAAGAAAAAGAGAAAGCAGAGGCAGTACCTCAAAAGGTAGTTGTTGTAAATCAGCAAGCACCAGCTGCTGCGGCTACACCAAAGAAAAAAGGATGGAGTTCGACTGCAAAAGGAGCTGTAATTGGTGCTGGAGTAGGAGCAGTTACTGGAGCAATTATCAGTAAGAAAAAAGGCGAAGGTGCAATAATAGGAGGATTAGCAGGTGCTGGTGTAGGTGCAGGAACTGGAGCAATTATAGACGGAAAGAAGAAAAAAGAATAGAGAGACCACTATTCTTAGAATAAGTGTTAGTTATATTCAAATAGAAAAACCACCTCAAATTAATTTTAGAGGTGGTTTTTTGTATCAGAAGAAATAGTGTTAATCGCTTTATGCCGGAATAGTTATAGCAATAAGCTTTGTTCTATAATCATTAAATTGTTCTTTAATTTTTGCTTTCTCATTCTTAAAGTAAGAAGAAGAAGCAAGCAGATTTTCATAATAAGAAATGCCACTTAAGAGATTGTCTTTAAAAGCTTGAATTTTTTTAGTTTGCGCAGCTGTTATTTCTGCTGAAATATTTTCAATATCTTTCTTAAAATAATCAAGATACATCTTCAATTCCTTCACGAATAAATTTGGACGATTTTCAACGCGTATAACCGACTTATTTCCGTAAATATGCTGTACCATATCATTCAAAGATACTTCTTGGTCAAAATAGGCCATATTTGGACCAGGGCATATAACAACACCTTGAGCTTGTCCTTTTATTTTAATATCGTTCTCTATATAAGAAGCATTTGCTAAACCTACACATAAGCATGATTTCTCAGTAATAGCAGTTTTAGATTTTTCAAAAGATTCAGGAGAAATAGTATCTTTTATAGTTTCTAATTCGGCCAATTTTAAATCCTGATATTTTTTTGAAGCCGAACAAGTTCCTTTAGGGTCATATTCTTTGCTCAATGCTAAGAATTTTTTCGGACATGAACTTCCTGCTTTATTATCGTGAATGCGTTTTTGTTTAAGAATTTCGTTAGAAGTTCCTCTTAGTGTATTAAATGGTACACCTAACGGAGAGATATGACTTAAATATAAATCGGCTTCTTTTGCTTTCATTAATAAATTTCGGGTAGGCTGATCGACAGATGTTGCTTCTGGAACTAGTAAAAAAGGAGTTCCCCAGCCTACAGAATCTACGCTGTAATTATCTAACAAAAATTCGTGTTCTTCAGCAGTTCCTACACCTCCTTGTACCGTAATTTTTAGCGGTAAAGGTTTTTCGGGAACTAGAAATTGTTTTTGCACTAAAGCCTTCACCATTAAATCATGAGCAGATTGGATTAATTGGTCCTTTTTCTGTTTAAATTCTTCCAGGATAGGACCTAGTAATAATCCTTCGGTAGCAAATGCATGCCCGCCACAATTTAATCCAGATTCAATGCGATACTCAGAAACCCATAGTCCTTTTTTTGCCAAAAAGTTACCTTGAATCATAGCTGATCTAAAGTCACTTACTTTTAGTATAATTTTCTTTTTAAGCTCATTATTACTATTTGGAAAAAAATCTGGAAAATTCTCGAAGTAACTATATAATCTAGGATTCATACCAGCAGAAAGAACTAATGAAGATTCCAGATTGCTGTTGGCAAAACCACGAAGAGCTGCATGAGCATCATTAAATTCAATAGGTAATTGTTTATCCTTGATAAAATTATCTTTATCCAGTTTTGTCATTATGTTTACATCGATAGCACCTGCAGAAAGATGTGATTCGATATAATTTCGGATGTTTTCTTTAAAAGAAATGCCATCTTCCATTAAGTTTAAAAAACCTTTTTTTATCTCCGAACTATTAGGTAACATCGAGATGTAGTTTTCTAGAGCTTGTTTGCTCTCAGATAATTCAGTTTTAAAACTTTCAAATTTTTGTTTTACGATTTTATCTACTAAGTTTAAGTAGGTTGTAATACGTTTGGCTCTGTAATCATGAATTTTTTGACTTATTTCCTGATAAGAAGAATTGAACTTCTCAGAATAAAAAGCGGTCATCTTTTCAATTAACTCATCATCAGCAATCGAAATCACCGATGAAATACCATATTTAGCCACTCGAATCGGACTATCAATAGTATAAGCGAGTCCCATTACAGGAATATGAAAAGAGTGTATAGGGGTTTTTGTCATTTGCTATTATTATAAAATTTAATAAGTAACAAATGTTGTGAAATAAATTTATTTAAAAACTGATATATGTCATGTTTATAGCAGATTAAGTTTGTTTTTTTAGGTAATTAAATCAAAATCTTTTTGAAAGATTCTGCGATGCATCTCCATAAAAAATTATAAAAAGACTTTTCTTGAATTCGATCTAATTCTATTTTGGTCTTTTTAGCTTCATTATCAGAGTCTTTTTTAAGGATTAAATTAGCTAGAGAACTTTTTAATTTTGCTTCTTTTTCAGGATTTTTCTTTTTGTATAAAGTAACTTTTAAGTCTTTGTATTTTAAGCTCGCATTTCCGGTGGCTTTTTTGTCATTTCCAGTAATGTCAAAATGGTAATCATCAAAAGTGCCTTTGAATGAAGTATTAGTATATGGTTTTGTAAAAGCATACATTGCCTGAACGTCAAATTTTGCAATATTACCTTTTATACGAAAACCATCCTTTTTATCTAATACGTTTAATGACCAATGTATTTTTAAAGGAGAGTTTTTCATAAAAAGACAATTGACGTTAATATTTAAGTCAGCTACTTTTTTTAAACCAAAACCACTCTGAATGTTTGTTGCGATTAAATTAAAACGACTGAAAGTTAATATGGCTGGGCCTTTCTGAAAATTGATTTCTTCTTCATATACTAATTTTGAATTTCGGATAGAAAGGGTGTCAATTTTTAGTGGAAACGGAATTTTTCGGAGTAAAGCATTATATAGTGGTTTTTTGCTTAAATCATCTTCGGGTAGTTTATTCCGATAGATATTTGCATCTAAATCATCAAAAACAATAGAGTTTGCATTAAAGAAAAACAAATCATTTTTAAATCCCCAGTCCATAGAATTTATACTCAAATCAGTAGCTTTTATTGTAAAAAAGTCTTTTTCCTTTGTTATTTTCTGTACAAATTGATGGCGAGAAAATAAAGGAATATAACTGAATTTTTTTACTTTTAAAGAATGATTATTAGTTGTTATTTGCGAAGCGTTAATGGTATAAAACGGGTTGGGTTTGTAATATATGCTATCACAATTTAGAGCGTATTTTTGATATGAAAAAGGAATTTTCTGTTTAAGAGTTTCATCATTGATAATAATTCCTTCTAATACAATGGCGATATTTCGCGTGTATAAAATGGGTTTATTTGTTTTGGTAGACATAATATCTAAACTCGTTTTATTGAGATAAATATTAGAAACAATAATAATTTTTTGAAAAGGTTCGATTACTTGTGTACGGATGCTATTGCTATTGTCGATTACTTTCTCATCGTTTTTGTATAAGATTACTCGAGCATGATCAATCGTGATGCTTTTGGCACGTAAAACATCATTAAATAAAAGATTCCAAATACTAAAATCATTTATGGCAACTGTTCCGATTTTAGAATAAATTCCAATTTTGGTTGCACTATCTTTAGGAGCATTTTTAGGATTGATAACAATGTTAGAAGCGTAGATGTCAGCTGACCAAAGATCTATTTTAATATCTGCATAAGTAATTTGATAAGGTGTTTTATTATTGTCTTGAATGATTTTAGGAAGTTGTTTTTTTACCCAAAAATTTAATCCTGAATTTATTAAAAACAAGAGAGCTAGAAGCGAAAGGATTCCTGTAATTATTTTTTTATTTAAAGACATTTAGTGTGTATTTTATTTTAAATATATAAATTTAAAGACTTAAAAAGAATACCTTTTAGATACAATTGTGATTTTAACACGACTACATTTCATTAAAATATTTATTTATACAATTTAGAAACATGAAAAAAATCAAAAAAATACTGTTTGTTTTGTTCTTATTACTGGTTGTTTTAGGAATTGGTTTATGTACTTATATTTTTCATTTAAAACCAAAATATGAAGGAGAAGTAAAACTGAAAAATATTCAAAAAGAGACAACGGTATATTTTGATGATTTTGGAGTGCCACATGTTTATGCAAACACTCAAAAAGATGCTATGACCGTTTTAGGTTATGTACATGCTCAGGATCGTTTGTGGCAAATGGAGCTAATGCGTCGTATTGCATCAGGACGATTATCAGAAATCTTTGGATCAGTAATGCTGAAAAACGATAAGTTTTTTTCGGGTTTAGGAATTGAAGAAGCTTCGGCTAAAGCAATAGCTCAATTAGATAAAAATAGTCCAAGTTACCAACTAACAATGGCTTATCTAGATGGGATTAACCAATATATGGATGAAGGAGTAACCCCAATAGAGTTTCAATTGGTTGGAGTGAAAAAACAAAAATTTACTATAAAAGATGTGTATAATATTTTTGGATATATGTCATTTAGTTTTGCAATAGCTCAAAAGACTGATCCTTTAATGACTGATATTCGTAATAAATATGGGAATGAATATTTAAAAGATTTAGGTTTAAATGGCGAATTTAATACCACACAAATAAGAAGTTCAAAAGAGAATCCTGAAGAATTTGCTGCTATTTCAAAATCGGTTACTCAGCTTCTTGAAAAATCACCAATTCCTCCTTTTGTAGGAAGTAATAGTTGGGTAATAGCTCCTCAGAAAACAAAAAAGGGTAAAGTTATTTTTGCCAATGATCCGCATATTGGATTTTCACAACCAGGAACATGGTACGAGGCCCATATAGTAACTCCGGATTTTGAATTGTATGGATGTTATTTGGCAGGAACACCATATCCTTTATTAGGACATAATAGAGATTATGCCTACGGATTGACAATGTTTGAAAACGATGATATTGATTTTTATCAAGAAGAAAATAAACAAGGGGACACTAATCAGTATAAGACACCAAATGGGTATGAAAAATACGAGACTAGAAAGAAAATTATAAAAGTTAAAGATTCATCAGATGTTGTTGTAAATATCAAAATAAGCCGACATGGTCCAGTTATGAATGGCTTATTAGAAGATTTAAAGAGCAGTAATAAACCAATAACAATGTCTTGGGTTTATACGCAGCAACCTATAAAAACTCTAGAAGCGGTTTATGGTATTTCGCATGCTAAAAATAAAAATGATTTTAAGAAAGCAGTCGGACTTATTGCGGCTCCAGGATTAAATTTAATGTATGGCGATGCAAAGGGTAATATAGGATGGTGGGCAACAGGAACTTTATACAAACACAATAAAGGAGTAAACCCTAATTTTATCCTAGATGGTGCAAGTGGTAAAGATGATATTACTGAATATTTGGATTTCTCCAAAAACCCATCAGCTGAGAATCCAAAATGGGGATATGTGTATTCGGCAAATAACCAGCCAGAAGCTATTGATGGATTTCTATATCCAGGATATTATTTGCCAGAAGATCGTGCTAAAAGAATTATGCAATTACTCGATTCAAAATCGGATTGGGATAAAGAAGCGGTTAGTAAAATGATTTTTGACAATACTACAATAGTTGCTCCAACAGTAGTTGAGAATTTAATTTTGAATGTAAAAAATGGATCGCTTACAGCAAATGAAAAAAAGGCATTATCAATTCTTAAAGATTGGAAAGGAACGAATAATGTGCAAGATGTAGCGCCTACGATTTATAATAAATGGGTGTATGTATATTTAAAAAACACTTTTGAAGATGAATTGGGAGAAGAGAATTTTAAAAATTTATTGGAGACTCATCTTGTAAAACAAATTATAGCAAAACAAATACAAAATGAAAATTCAGTTTGGTGGGATAATATATTGACTAAAAATGTAAAAGAAACGAAGAAAGACATTTTGATAAAATCATTTCATGAAGCAATAACGGGACTTGAAAAACAATTGGGAACGAATGTTCAAGATTGGAAATGGGAAAAGGTACATACAGTAGAGTATCATCATCCATTAGGGCAAGTAGCAGCTTTACGAGGTATATTTAATGCAGGGCCTTTTGCAGTTTCGGGATCGTCGGAAGTGATTAATAATCAGTTTTTTGATTTTACAGACAAAGGGATTTATGATGTAAAGGGCGGTCCATCGACAAGAAGAATTATTGATTTTTCAGATATAGAAAATAGTTGGAGTATTTTGCCTACTGGGCAATCAGGAAATCCATTTAGTAAACATTATACCGATCAGGCAGAACTCTATAATGCAGGAAAGTTCCGAAAAATGAAATTAAATAAAAAAGAGATTATAAAAACATCTACAAAGTTGATTTTTAAACCTAAATAGAAAAGCTGAAAGGGTTTGAGATTCGATTTCATTATGTAATTGATTGCGTGAGGGATTGAACTAGAAAACCTATTCAGAGAAATGAAAGCCTTGCCTGATCTTTTGGGAGGAGCACGACCAAATTTTTCTTTGATTTATAGTCTATTCTATACATTATATAGTTATTTTTACGATTCGTATAATTACATTTTTTTTTAATGCAAACTCCACTTAAAATTGCTGTTGTAGGTTCTGGATTAGTTGGCTCATTGTTGGCAATTTATCTTAAAAAGGAAGGGCATGAAGTTCATGTTTATGATCGAAGTCCAGATATTCGTAAAATTAATTTTTCGGGACGATCGATAAATTTAGCCATGTCTAATCGAGGTTGGAAAGCATTAGATGGTGTTGGTGTTGGAGATGCAGTACGTGAAATTGCAATTCCGATGGATAAACGAGCCATACATTTAGTAGATAAACTTAATTTTCAGAATTACGGACAGGAAGGTGAAAGTATTTATTCAATTTCAAGAGGAATGCTAAATCGTAAAATGATTGATTTAGCAGAAAATGCTGGAGCCGAGTTTTTCTTTGAACAAAAAATATGGGATGTCACGTTAAGTGAAGCTACACTACATATTGGAGAAACAGAAAGAGGGGAGTGGGAAGAAAAAAAATACGATATGGTTTTTGGAGCCGATGGAGCTTTTTCTAGAATTCGCCATCGTATGCAACGTCAAAGTATGTTTAATTATTCGCAAGAATTTTTGAATATAGGATATAAAGAATTAAATATTCCTGCAAATCCCGATGCAACACATAAATTAGATAAAAATTCTTTTCATATTTGGCCACGAGGGGAATATATGCTTATTGCATTGCCTAATTTAGATGGTAGCTTTACATGTACTTTATTTATGCCTTTTGAAGGAGTAAATTCTTTTGCCTCGTTAACAGATAGAAAACAGGTGGAAGGCTTTTTTGAGGAAAATTTCCCAGACTCTATTGAGGTTATACCAAAATTAGCCGAAGATTTCTTTAATAACCCTACAAGTACATTGGTGACAATGAAATGTTTTCCTTGGACATATAGTGATAAAATAGCTTTAATAGGAGATGCTTGTCATGCTATTGTTCCGTTTTATGGACAAGGAATGAATGCAGGTTTTGAAGATATAACGGTTTTATATGAGATGATGCTTAAATACGGAGATGATTGGAAGACTGTTTTCTCTGAATATGAAATTTCACGTAAACCCAATGCAGATGCAATAGCTGAACTATCGTATCGCAATTTTATGGAAATGAGTACCAAAACAGCCGATGAAAAATTCTTATTACAAAAAAAGATAGAAAAAGCTTTTTCAGATAAGTATCCAGATAAATGGATTCCGCTTTATAGCCGTGTTACTTTTAGTGATCGTCCTTATGCTGAAGCATTAGCCATTGGTGATTTTCAAAATACAATTATGGAAGAGATTTTAAGAATAGAAAATATAGAGGCAATTTGGGATAGTCCTGTTGTTGAAAATAAAATTCTAGAATTATTAAAATAAGAACATTTACATAGATATCCATAAAATAAGAAACCCTTTTGATGTTATATTAAAAGGGTTTCTTGTTTTTTAGAATTTATTTCTTGAACATTTTTGATAAAACACCAAATACACCTCTTATAAAGGTAGCACTTGTTACTACTTTTAATACTGATTTGCCAACGACACTTGCAGTACTAGGTTCATTGCTTATTTTCTTCGAAGATTTCTTCTCTTCTTGTGAGGAGGTAGCTTGTTCAGCATCGCTAATTTTTTTGGTTAGTATCTCGTAAGCGCTTTCACGGTCGATTATCTCACTGTATTTCTTAACTAATTTAGATTTCTGATTGATTTCCTGGATTTCACTTTCCGTTAGCACGTCCATTCTACTCATTGGAGCTCTCATCATGGTTGCTACTAACGGCGTAGGGATACCCTTTTCGTTTAATGCAGTTACCAATGCCTCTCCAATACCTAAACTTGTAAGCAGTTCGTCAGTTTTGTAATATTTAGATGTAGGGTAGTTATCAGCAGTTTTTTTAATAGCTTGTCTATCGTTAGCAGTAAAAGCTCTCAGAGCATGCTGGATTTTTAATCCCAATTGAGCTAAAACACCACTTGGAACATCCATCGGGTTTTGAGTTACAAAATAAACTCCAACACCCTTTGAACGAATAAGTTTTACAATAGTCTCAATCTGCTCTAATAATACTTTGCTGGCTTCATTAAAGATTAAATGCGCTTCGTCTATAAAAATGACTAATTCAGGCTGGTCGACATCACCCTTCTCTGGCATTTGTTGGTATATCTCAGCAAGAAGGCTCAGCATAAAAGTGGAGAATAGTTTAGGTTTATCCTGAATATCTGTTAAACGAATGATATTCACATAACCTTTTCCATTCTCATCGATACGCATTAAATCATCAATTTCAAATGATAATTCGCCAAAAAAGATATCAGCTCCTTGTTGTTCAAGTTCGATTATTTTTCTAAGTATGGTTCCAGTTGTAGCAGTAGATATTTTGCCATAACTAGCTGCAATTTCATCTTTTCCTTCCTCAGTAATATAGTTAATAACCTTTTTAATGTCTTTTAAGTCTAGTAAAGGCATTTTGTTATCATCACAATATTTAAAAATCACAGAAATAACACCCGATTGCGTGTCGTTTAATCCTAGTATTCTAGAAAATAAAACAGGCCCAAATTCCGAAACAGTAGCGCGTAATCTCACTCCGCTTTGCTCAGAAAGAGTCATTAATTCTACAGGGAATTGTGATGTTTTATAAGGAATGTCAATTTTAGCATGACGCTCAGTAATAAAGGATTTTTCTTCCCCTTCTTTTGCAATACCACTAAAATCACCCTTTATATCCATCATTAAGACAGGAATTCCAGCTAGAGAAAGTTGCTCAGATAATACCTGAATTGTCTTTGTTTTTCCAGTTCCGGTAGCCCCAGCAATTAATCCGTGACGATTTAATGTCTTTAATGGTATTTTTACATGTGCATTCAGAGGCTCACCATTATAGAGTGCTCCACCAAGAATAATACTCTCTCCTTTGGTTTGATAACCATCATTTATACTTTGAATAAATTCGTCTTTTTGGCTCATATTTTATGTAACATTAATTCAGTTGCAAGATATTATTTTTTTCTTAAATCGTTTAATTCAGAGATGTTAGCGTAAAAAAAATCTATTTTTGTTAAAAATAAAAATAAAAATTATTTTCTTAACATATCAGGAGGATTTTGGCAGATTGTGTTTCTTTTTATTAAATTGTTGTAAATTTTATTATAAATAATTATTTTTTAACTTCGATTTTATTTAAAATTCAATTAATACGATTAGATAATTTTGTGATTAGGTTAAATTAATTGGAATTAAACTGAAAAAAGTTTTTTTATTTAAACTAAAAATATAAATTTGCTCCACTACAAGTTTATTATAACTAAAAAATAAAATTATTTAAAACTATTAAAATTAAAAAAAATGGCAAACGTTAAAGTTAAAAAAGAAAGTACTTCAAATGGCGGAGGAATGGTGTCAGGATTGATTATTGCAGCATGTATTTTTGTGGGTTGGTGTATTTGGAATTTCCTAATGGGATCTCCTTCAAATTTTGAAGGTGGTAATGTTGAAGGGCATCCATTAAATATATTAGGAATGGTTTATCATGGAGGTATTATCGTTCCAATTTTGTTAGGTATGTTATTAATGGTTCTTGTGTTTTCTATCGAAAGATATACAGTTATCACTAAAGCAG
This sequence comes from Flavobacterium sp. ALJ2, assembly GCF_015594725.1. GTDB lineage: Bacteria > Bacteroidota > Bacteroidia > Flavobacteriales > Flavobacteriaceae > Flavobacterium. Next base: position 284,662 of record NZ_JADNRC010000004.1, read on the forward strand.
CTGGAAAAGTAAACTTGGATAAATTTATGAAAAGTGTTCAAGGAAGTATTAAAGAAGGAAACATTGATGCAGCTATCGCTTCATGTGACAAACAACAAGGTTCAGTTGCAAATGCAATTAAATCAGCTTTAATTAAATACCAAGAAGTTAAAAAAGAAGGATTCAACAGTGAAGAAGCTTCAGAAACTATTCACAAAGAAATCGAAGAAGTAACTTCATTAGAAATGCCAATGTTAGAGAAAAACATGACAATTATCTCAGCTTTAGTATCTTTAGGTACATTAGGAGGATTGTTAGGAACAGTATCTGGTATGATTAAAGCATTTAGCGCATTAGCATCTACAGGTACTCCTGATCAAGCTGCACTTGCAAATGGTATTTCTGAGGCACTTGTAAATACTGCAACTGGTATTAGTACATCTATCTTTGCAATTATTGCTTACAACTTCTTTACATCTAAAATTGATGATTTGACTTACTCTATTGATGAAGCAGGTACGACTATCGTAAATACTTACAGACATTTCAGAGGAAGTTTAAGACAATAAATAATTTTTTAGCATGATTATTGCTAAATTTAAAAATAAAAGATAATGGCAAAAATAAAAATGAAAAAAAAGTCAATGTCTACAGACATGACTGCCATGTGTGATGTTGCGTTTCTTTTGTTGACATTCTTTATTTTGACTGCTACTGCAAAAGTGCCTGAGGCACTTCCTGTAGACACGCCTTCATCTACTGTACAAACTAAATTGCCTGAAACGGATTTAGCTACAATTACAATAGGAAAAGGAAAAATATTTTTTGATTTGAAAGGAAGAGAAGTTCGTAAAAGAACTTTGGAGCTAATGTCAGAGAAATATGGTGTTGCTTTTACTGATGATGATAAAACTGAATTCTCTTTGATGGAAGGATTTGGAGTTCCGATTACAAGTTTGAAACAAATCATTGAAATGAAAGCGGCTGATAGAAGTAAAGCTGGTCAACCTGGTATTCCAAAAGATTCTTTAGATAATCAGTTAAAAGAATGGGTTTACAATGCACGTATTGCAAATATTGAAGTTGCTGATAAAGAATTGCAATTTGCTATAAAAGGAGATGCAAAGGAAGAATATCCTGCGATTCGTAAAGTGATGGATATCCTGCAAGATCAAAAAATCAATACCTTTAACTTGGTTACTGGTTTGAGAGGAAAAGACTTTTAATTAAAAAACATACACTAAAATGGCTGAATTAAATACCGGCGACGGTGGAGGCGAGAAAGGTGGTAAAGTAAGAAGTAAAAAGCAAAACGCAAAAGTAGATTTAACTGCGATGGTGGATTTAGCTTTCTTATTGATCACATTCTTTATGCTTACCACAACGTTGTCAAAGCCTCAATCGATGAGTTTGGGGTTGCCAGATAAAGAGAAAGATCCTAAAGAGAAGAATGATATAAAAGTTGATGAGAATCGTACAATGACTTTATTGTTAGGAGACGATAATAAATTAACTTATTATATGGGATTGTTAGCAACTCCTATCACTGGGCCTAAAGATATTGCTTATGGTAAAGACGGGATTCGTAAAGAATTGTTAAGCAGAAAAAAATCTGTTTTAGAATATTCTGCTGGAATTGGTAAACCGAAAAACGGAATTATTGTAATCATTAAACCGACTAAAAAATCTACTTACAAAAATTTGGTTGATATCTTGGATGAGATGGCTATTACTGGTGTAGAAACCTATGCAATCGTTAATGAGTTTTCACCAGAGGAAACAAAACTGGTAGATAAAAAATAAGAGCAATCTTATCTTTTAACACCCTAATAATCAATAGAAATGAAATTAGATATTATAAAAAACCAGTGGCTTGATATCGTATTCGAAGGGCGTAACAAGATATATGGTGCATATGAGCTAAGAAAATCTAATCAGAAAACTACGGTAAGAGCACTTATCATAGGGTCTGTTATTTTTTCACTTCTTATTGCAGCTCCAGTTATCGCGAACCTTTTGCCAGATTCTAAAACAGAAGAAGGTCCTAAAGATATTAAGATTACCACTGTAAAATTACCTCCTAAGAAAGAGGAAATTAAACCGAATCTTCCGCCTCCACCACCGCCACCTCCAAAAGTGGATCAAGTGAAGTTTGTGAAGCCGGTTGTAGCAAAAGCTAATGAAGTAACTGAAGAGCCACCAAAATTAGTGGAGCTTAAAGAGAAAAAAATTGGTGCTGAAACTATTAAAGGAGATCCAGATGCAATATTACATGTAGAACCAGTAGGTACAGGAACAGCTGCAGTAGTTGAAGAGGATAATCAAGTGTATAACACCGCTGGTATCGAAGTTAAACCTGAATTCCCTGGAGGAATTGAAAAATTCTACAAATTCGTAGGAAATAATTATAGAACTCCAGAAGAAGAAGGATTAAAAGGTAAAGTATATGTTACTTTCGTAGTTGAAAAAGACGGTTCGTTAACCGACATTAAAGTTTTAAGAGATATAGGTTATGGAACAGGAACCGAGGCGATTAGAGTTTTAAAGAAATGTCCAAAATGGAACCCAGGTGAGCAAAATGGTAAGAAAGTTAGAGTATTGTACTCTCTTCCTATTACTATCCAATCTGCAGACTAATGTTGAAACAACTGCTTGATAATATTAAGAAGAAATCGCTAAAAGAGCGATTTCTTCTTGTTTTAGGAATGTTCTTCTTCCTAATGTATTTTGTGATAGGTTTAGCAATTATTTTTTGGAAAACCTTACCAATCGCGATGGAATATAAGTACAGAGTTGCTTTTGGTATATTATTAATTGTATATTCGTTTATAAGATTTGTTAGATTTTTTAATTCAAATACAGATTAAACATGCTTAAGAATAGTAAAATTTTGTTATTAGTAATATTTGGTTTCTTGTTCATTACTTGTAATCAGAAAGATAAGAGTAAAGATGAAAAAGAAACTATACTTAAAGGAACTATGGATATTGCCGTGGATGAAACATTAGTTCCCATTGTCGAGGATCAGGTAGCTGTTTTTGAAGGTACTTACGATGCGAAAATTACTATTAAGCCAAAATCTGAAGCCGAAATTATTAATGATTTATTAAATCAGAAATCTACTGTTGCTTTTACTGCAAGAGATTTAACTAAAGAAGAGAGAGACGTTTTTAATAATAAGAAAATAGTACCTAAAGTAACAGCAGTTGCTATAGATGCAATTGCATTTATTTCAAACAAAGGCAATAATGATACTTTAATTGCGTTGAAAAGTGTAATTAATTTTATGCAAGGTAAACCTGAAGCAAATATCAAAGGATTAGTCTTTGATAATCCAAACTCGAGTACAGTACGATATTTAAAAACATTGGCAGGAGTTAAAGATATTCCCAAAGAAGGTGTTTTTTCATTTAAAACGAATGAAGAAGTAATTAAATTCGTGTCCGAAAATAAAGGAATGATCGGGGTTGTTGGAGTAAATTGGTTATCACAACCATCTCCGGAGTTAAAAGAGTTTGTAGCTAAAATAAATGTGTTGAGCGTAAAAGGCCTTACAAGTGATAAGTTTATTGCTCCAACTCAAAATAACATAGCAGAAGAGACTTATCCTTTGGCACGTGATTTGTATATTATAAACTGTCAGGGATATTCTGGATTAGGTATTGGGTTTGCTTCTTTTGTAGGAGGAGATATTGGACAAAGAATAATTCTCAAATCTGGATTATTGCCAGTGCGAATTCCTGGAAGAAAACTTAATATTAGGAGTGAAATTATTAAAGAAAAAGAATAAATTAATTATAATAGAGATGAATAAATTTAAAATTTTTAGTGTTGCATTAATGGCCACTGCTGCGGGAGCTTATGCGCAAGATATAAGCCAGGCTAAAAAAGCTATCGATGCAGAGCAATTTGAAAAGGCAAAAACAGTTCTACAATCAATTATTAAAGCTAAACCAACAGATGGTGAGGCTCCATTTATATTGGGTAATGTATACTTAAGTCAACAAGTTGCTGACTCAGCTAAGATATATTATCTTAATAGTGTAGCGGCCTCAAGCCGTGCTAATCTTGGTTATATTGGTTTAGGTCAATTAGATTTAGATAATAAAAATGTAGCTGCAGCTCAGGCTAATTTTGCTTCAGCTATAAAGCCAATGAAAAGAAAAGATGTAGAAGAGTTTATCTATATAGGTAGAGCATATATAAATTCTGTTAATCCAGATTATAAAAATGCTATTACTACTTTAAACCGTGCTTTAGCGTTAGATTCACAAAATGCTCAAGTGCTTTTGGCACTAGGTGATGCATATTATGGAGATAATAATCAGAATGAAGCTTACAAATCATATCGTAATGCATTCCAAGCAGATCCTACTTTGTTGAGAGCAAAAATGCAACTAGGTGTATTGTTAAAAGGAGCAAAATCATATGATGAAGCTATTAAATCTTTTAACGAGGTTATCGCTTTAGAAGCTAATTATGGTCCTGTTTACAGAGAGTTAGCTGAAACATATTACAAATGGGCTAGAAATAAACCTTCTACAAGAGAGGCTAATTATCAAAAAGCAATTACTAATTATGAGAAATATTTAAGTCTTACAGATTATTCTATTCATTCAAGAATGCGTCATGCAGATTTCTTAATCTTAGTTGAGGACTATAAAGCCTTAGAAAAAGAAGCTAATGAAATGGTTAAATTAGATAAAGTTAACCCTAGAATTTTTAGATATTTAGGATATGCAGCATATGAAAATGATAATGTAGATGTTGCTATTAAATCTTTGGAGGATTATACTAAAAACCCGAATAATAAAATTATCGCTAAAGATTACTTGTACTTAGGTTTTGCAAAAATTAAAAAAGGTACAAGTGCTGATGGAGCTTCAATTGATCCAGCTGCATTCGAAGCGGGTTTAGTAGAAATCAGAAAAGCTATTACAATGGAGCCTTTGGCAGTTCAGGATTTAGGAGATCTTGGAAAAGTATTGTTTGGTAAAAAACTATATAAAGAAGCAGCTATACTTTTTGAATTTGGAACTAAAGTTCCAGAATCTACAACTTATTTAGATGATAATGTTTATTATGGATTGTCTGTTTTCTACGATAATAATAAAGCTAATGTTAAGCCAGATCCAATTGCTTTACAAAAAGCAGATGCTGCGTTTGTAAATGTACTTACGGCTTCACCAACATATCAAGAGGCTTATCTTTATAGAGCAAGAACAAACAGATTGCTTGAAAATGATGAAGTGATGACTCAGAACTATGAAGAGTATATTGCTAAATCTACTGAAAAGGGAGCCGAAGAGCTTGCTAAACCAGCGGTTAAGACTAAATTTGTAGAAGCTTATAATAATATGGCAGCAAGTTATGCTAATACAGACAAAGCAAAAGCAATCGAGTATTTCAATAAAACATTAGCATTGGATCCTACTAATGCATACGCAACACAGTCTTTGAATACTTTAAAATAATTTAAAGATTAACACTATTTTAAAACCGATAGCTCTTTGAGTTATCGGTTTTTTTATTGTTCCATTTTTTATTGACTATCTTTGCACTTTAAATTTTAGTAATGTTATCAAAAGAAATACAATTAGAAGTAAATAAAGGTAGAATGTTACCCTTGATGGAAGAATTTTATACGATTCAAGGAGAAGGATTTCATACGGGAACAGCAGCTTATTTTATCCGTATTGGAGGGTGTGATGTAGGTTGTCATTGGTGCGATGTTAAAGAAAGTTGGAATGCAGAATTGCATCCACCAACAAGTGTTGATCTAATAGTAGGGAATGCAAGTAAATATGCTGATACAGTCGTTGTTACAGGAGGTGAGCCATTAACATGGGATATGACAGTACTTACGAAGGAGTTAAAAAATAAAAACTTGAAACTCCACATCGAAACCTCAGGGGCTTATCCGCTTACAGGAACGTGGGATTGGATCTGTCTTTCGCCAAAAAAGAACAAATTGCCTACACAGACAGTTTATGATAATGCCCATGAATTAAAGGTGATTATTTATAATAAACATGATTTTATCTTTGCCGAAGAGCAAGCTGAATTGGTAAATGGAAATGCAATATTATTTCTTCAGCCAGAATGGAGTAAGAAAGAAGAAATGACGCCGCTTATTGTTGAATATGTGATGAATAATCCAAAATGGAGAGTGTCACTTCAGACTCATAAATATTTAAATATTCCTTAATAAAAGGGATGATTATAAAACAAAAGCCTTTTCAAGTACGAAAAGGCTTTTTGTTTTTTATGGAGTTATATAAATGTCAATATGGGTAAAAAGTATACGTATTGAGTAAAAAAGTTTCAAATTGTATTCAGTTAGTAATGCCTTTAGAATTACCACTCTTTTTGTTTTTTTAAAGTTGTGATGTGAGCTAGGTGATGATTTCCGTGCCAAGCATAAGTTCCGATCATTTGTTTAAGAGAGACTATTGAGTTATTTTCAGGATGAATAAAAGTTTTCTTAAGATCAGCCTTAGAAAGATTTTTCAAGATGTAACCTAGACGAAAATGCAAACCCTCTAGTAAAGATAATGTTGGTTGTATAGGCATTGTTAAATTATCCGGTAGCTCGGCCCATAAATCTTCGTGATATGCTTTTATTGTTGGATTGTCTTCAGTTAAAGTCCATTTTATTCTTATAAAACAATTCATATGACTTTCGGCACAATGATGAATGAGTTGTCTTACTGTCCAGCCGTCTGGTCGGTATGTGGTGTTAAGCTGCTCGTCAGATAAATTAATGACTTCTTTTTTTAGTCTTTCAGGAAAAGAAGAAATCTCTTCGATTTTATTCGAAATATAATCAGGAGAATAATTTTCAGGCGCTATAAATTTTCCGATCGGATATTTTAATTTCTCTAAATCTAAATTTTCCATACTGTGTGTTTTGTCTTTTAAATAGAAAGTCTGGCCAAATAATCATAATGCTCACCTTCTAGCGCAAGTTCACATTTAAAACCATTTGCAACAGCAGCATTTTGGAGTGTATTATAATCAAGATATAGCCATTCAAAAGCAGATTCTTTTTCTCCTTTATAAGAGATATTAAAAATAACTTCTCCATAATATTCAGTGTCTGATGGAATCCATTTTCCACCATCCTCATCTTCGTCAAACATATATATTATATCTGAACTATCCAGTAAGATTTGTCCACCAGGATTTAAGAGTGATTTTAGCTTAGATAAAAATTTATTACAATTTTCTAGCTTCCCAAAAATCCCAACTCCATTCATTAAAGATAGGATTGTATCGTATTTTTCTCCTTCAAAAGTTAATACATCTTGCATTTTGGCATTTTTCAGACCACGAAGATTGCAGGTTTCAATCGCTTTTTTAGAAATATCTATAGAGGTTATATCAAGTTTTCTTTCATTCTGTAAATACAAACTATGGCTTCCAGCTCCACAACCTACATCTAATGTTTTTCCTTTTGCAAGTTCTAAAGCTTTTTGCTCCAGTTTAGGCATTTCTTTAAAAGAGCGAAATAAATAAGCAACACTCATTTCGTCAGCTTCAGAAATTGTAGTCTCAGTAATTAAATCCTCAGGCGAATTGTTGGTCTGGAAATCTAGCATTGCTTTCCCAAAAAGATCTTTCATTGTATTTTAGTTCAAAGTTTAAGGTTTCAAGTTCAAAGTTGTTTAATTTTGCAAATCAACTTTAAAAATTAAACTTGCAAGAAATTTTAAACAACCTAAATAAGTTAGCCAAAGATAAGCATATCGAAAACAAAAAGTATTTCGATAAGCTTAAAAAGAAACAACCTAAAAATTTAGATTATGTAATGCAGGAATTGCATGATGCAGAATTCAAAAAAACAGATTGCTTAAAATGTGCTAACTGTTGTAAAACGACGGGTCCTTTATTTACAGATGCTGATATCGAACGTATCTCAAAACATTTGCGACAAAAGCCGCAGCAGTTCATTGAGCAATACTTACGTATAGATGAAGATAAAGATTATGTTTTGCAAAATGTTCCATGTACATTCCTAGATAATGAAAATTATTGTATGATTTACGATGTGCGTCCCAAAGCCTGTCGTGAATTCCCGCATACTGATCGAAAGAAGTTTCAGCAAATTTCAGACTTAACGCTTAAAAATGTTGCAATGTGTCCAGCGGCATTTAATATTGTCGAAGCAATGAAAAAGCGATTGCCTTTATAAGAAGGCTTTTGCATTAAATATTTTGTAATTGTTTTCATGAGCAATTTAAGTTTGCTTATTAAACCGTATTTTTGAACCTATAACACGACACCGATCAATTTGAATTTAGAATATTTTATAGCCAAAAGACTTATCACTGCTAAAGATTATAAAAGTAGTATCTCTGCACCAATTATAAAAATTGCAATCTCGGCTATTGCAATCGGGATAATTATGATGTTGGTTTCGGTAGCAACAGGAATTGGATTGCAACAAAAAATTCGCGAAAAAGTTTCTGCTTTTAATGGACAGGTAATTATTTCGAATTACGATAATAACCAATCTGAGGTAACTATAAGTCCAATTTCTATAAAGCAAGATTTTTATCCTAAATTCACTTCAGTTCCTGAGGTAAGTCATATTCAGGCAATAGCAAGTAAGGCAGGAATTATAAGAACCGAAGCAGCTTTTGAAGGAATCATATTTAAAGGAGTTGGTGCCGATTATGATTGGAATAATATAAAGGAGTATTTAGTTGATGGAAGACTACCAGATTTTTCCAAAACGATTAATGAAGAAGTATTACTGTCTAGATTTCTTGCTGACAGATTAAATTTAAAGGTAGGGGATCAGTTTAATACATTCTTTGTAAAAGAAGATCAGAATAAATTACCAAATGTACGTAGGTTTAAAATTACTGGAATTTTCAATTCAGGATTTCAGGATTTTGATGCTACCTATATAATAGGAGATATTCGACATATACAACGTATTAATAAGTGGGCTCCAGATCAGGTTGGAGCTTTTGAAGTTTTCTTGAAAGACTTTAAGAATATAAAGACAACAGGAGAGGAAATCTATCAACAAACATCATCAACCCTTGATACTAAAACTATAATTGAGAAATATAGTTATATTTTTGATTGGTTAGAACTCTTTGATTTTAATATAGTGGTTATTCTAGGTATCATGATTATTGTAGCGACAATAAATATGGTAGTTGCATTGCTGGTTTTAATATTGGAGCGTACACAAATGATCGGTATTTTAAAAGCGTTAGGTGCTAATAATTGGGTCATTCGTAAAATATTCCTTTATAATGCTCTTTACCTTATATTGCGAGGATTGTTTTGGGGGAATCTTATTGGGATTTCACTTTTGTTAATTCAACAGCATTTTGGAGTAGTACAGCTTAATCCAGAAAACTACTATGTTAATCAAGCGCCCGTTTATCTCAATTGGGGATATGTATTGTTATTGAACCTGCTTACTATAACAGTTTGTTTTCTAGTGTTATTAATTCCTTCCTATATAATAACAAAGATTTCTCCGGTCAAAGCAATACGATTTGATTAGTTTCTAGGAGCTATTACCTGCTATCCGCTCCAATCTTGCTTTTTTAAAAGAAAAAGGGCAAGGATTTTCGCTTCTCCCGATAGCTATCGGGATAGGGCTAGGTATTTTTAAATCTGCTCAATTGGCTAAATCTGGGAGATACAAAAATGCGCGAAACCCAAAGAAAACAGGGGGAGAGGATGTTGTGCTACAGAAATTACCTATAAAACATAAAAAGAAATAAGTTGTAAATGTGTTGTTATCAACCTGTTAATAAAAGATTAAGAAATAAACTTAAAAATGGGTTTAAAAAGCCTTGTTTATCTGTAAAAAGGTGTTAGTTTTGCACCCGCAACAAACACGACGTTCTTTTAAATACTGACAAGTGG
>NZ_JADNRC010000005.1 GCF_015594725.1 Flavobacterium sp. ALJ2
TAAATTAGTAAGATTTTTTATAAAAAAATTAAACACAAAGTAGAAAAGTACTGATATACATAGGATAGTAGCTTCTAAAATATCTAGTTTTAAGATTATTTAAAAAAAATATTTTAGTCTAACCACTATTTCTGTGTTGATTTAATAAAATCTAAAGTTTGCTAACAAACTGAATCCAAAATTGACACAAAAAAACTCCAGATTTCTCTGAAGCTTTGTCTTAGTACTGGGAAGTATTCAAATAGCTAACCATTTTTTTACGAATTAGCATTCTTATTCATACTTACTCAAATCTAGATTAAGAATAGCCCCTACTCTGCTGAATTCTTCATTAATCTTTACATTCATGATTAGTTGTTCATTATTTATAGGATGATTAAAAACTAACTGATGTGCATATATTTTAGATCGAAAAACAAAAAAGAGACTCGAAAGTCTCTTTACAGAATTAATATATTTTTATAAAAGATTATTTAGTGATTAGCTTTTCAAGCCTTGCCATCATTTCATCTTTCTCTTTAAGCATACGCTCGTATAATTCAATTTTTTCTTCGTGAAGTTGGGTCAATTTATCAATTGGGTTATTATTGAAAGTTGGACTATAATTTATCAAACCTTGAGTATCATGAAAAATATTCGAAATAATATTTATTGCTTGCTCTTCATCAAAATTCTGAAAAGCTTCTACAGGAATTTTTAATACTGCTGCTATTTGTTTAAGTAAATTGTCTTCAATTACATCTTTCTGCTCCAGCATAGAAATTTTCTTCTGATTCCAGTCTTCTCCTAGATCATAAGCTAATGCTTCCTGTTTTATGTTAAGCATTTCTCTGAAGCGTTTTACGTTTCTTCCCTGATGTATTTTCTGTTCCATAATGAATATCAATTTTTCTAAAGGCTCAAAGATAAAGCCATTTGGCTTAAAAATCCTGAGTTTCAAAGATAAAAAAATATCTCATAAAATATTCTTTTGTCAGATATTATATCCGATTTTGTTCTGCTTTGGGATGAATTCTAATAACCAAAAAGTTAAAACCTCAGTTGAATCAAGGTATGTCTGTTTCGTTCTTGTTTTTATGATCAGAAAGCGGAACTGATTTACGTTACATACAAGATTTTTTTTTGGTAGTAGAAAACTATTCCAATTTATATTTATTTAAGTACGAAAAGTATTCAACAAATAAAAAGTCTATTGGATAATTTCTGAAATAAAAATCCTATTTTTGAGAAGAGATAAACACTGCCAATTGTCAGACATAGCGCTCCAATATAGGGTAGATAAGTTTAATATCCTCAGATATATATATAAGTTATATGTAATGTTAACCTAAATTACTCAAAATTAAATGACCAAAGAAATACCAAAGTTTTACGAAACTTTTAAACCAATTTTAGAAACTTTAAGAATAGAAGATAATATATCACGTGCAAAACTTCGTGAAAAAGTAATTGAAAAATATTATGGTGAAATTCCAAAAGAACTTTTGGCTCAGAGAATCAAATCTGGAGACATACTTATTCACAATAGACTAAATTGGGGAATTTCATATTTAAAACAAGCAGGCTATTTGTTACATCCCAAAAGAGGCTATGTACAATTAACTGAAAAAGGTAATAAAGCTTCAACTGAAATAAGCTTAAATCAAATAAAATCAGACATCTATTCTTTAAATCCATATAAAGAAAAAGTTGAAACTTCAGGTGTTGATGAAATAAAAACAGAAACTCCAGAAGATTTAATTAATGAAGGATTTAGTCAAATTGAAAATGAAGTAAAAAACGATTTACTTGATAAGTTAAAAACTATGGATCCATATTATTTTGAGAAAGTAATTTTAATACTTCTGAAAAAAATGGGATATGGAGATTTTATTGAAACATCTAAATCTGCAGATGGTGGAATCGATGGAATAATTAATGAAGATAAACTTGGATTGGATAAAATTTACATTCAAGCAAAAAGATTTGCAGAAAATAAAGTTAGAGAAAAGGATATCCGAAATTTTATTGGTGCTATGAGTGGTGATACAAATAAAGGTGTTTTTGTAACAACATCTCAATTTGACAAAGGTGCCGAAGAAAAAGCAAAAAATGCTCATCATAAAATTATACTTATTGATGGCAACAAACTTGTAGATTTGATGTATGAATATACTGTTGGAGTTCAAATAAAATCAGTTTATGAGGTAAAACATCTTGACGAGGATTTCTTTGTTGAAGAATAAAAACACTACACATAACAGCCACTATAGCGGATTTGGTCAATTTGCTTAATGGAAAGATGGTCTTGTATTTGGAAGATTTGGCAAATCCGAAAATAGGCTTAATTTAGTACCAGAACGTTGTTTACAGCCAAAGCACAGAAATCAATTAAACATTCAAAAATAGAAGCTGAAATGAATATTCAAAAAATTATTGAACAATTATTTAATATAGATAGTAATACTTCAGCAACAATAATAATAACAGTTATTGTTTTTGCATTAGGTTATATTTTCACTTCTGTAGGGAAAACTATTAGTAAACACTCCATTAGAAAGGCAAATAGAAAGATTTTTATCAATAACCTTGAATCATTGATTACTTCCCTAAATAAAAGACGTGAAGTTATAAAGTTACAATTGATGCATTTAAATGTTAAAACATTCACTGTCGTTCCAATCAGTAAAATTCAATTTTTTCAAATTTCCATTCTCAATTCAATGACTTATAAAGAAACATTTGAATGCTTTTTTACTGGAATTGAAAACATTTTATACAGCAGTAAAACAAGTAAATTAAGAAGCAAATGTTTTATAAAAGTTTGGGAAAATATGTCCAATATTGAATTCTGGGAAAATAATATGTATGAACAAATGAAGCCAGCACAAGATGAGATAAATAGATTAAACGAAATATTGACAAAGCCACTTACTGAAATGCGAGTTTTATATACAGAACTACTATCTAATATGGATAATCCAGCAATAATATCTTTAGAAAAAGAATTTCTAATTGAAGTAAAATCAATAATTGATGCTTGGTTAACTCAAGAGAATATAGATCACGGATACACTGTTAATGAATTTTTATCAAAAAAATTTATTTCTCTATCTAGTAAATATGAAAAGATACAATCTGCAAAAAAATTAAAAGAACATTCAGTACTTGCGTCTTATTGGTATGGTAACATCGTAAGAATAAATGAAAGTATACAAAGATCATTAAGAGATTATGATACCTCTATGAGATATTTTATCAAAACTACTAAAGTATTAATTAAAACCCTGCAATAAAATTGGTGGCATACAACAACTACAACGGATTTGAGCAATTTACTCGATGGAAAAATGGTTTGCATTTGGGATGATTAGGCAAATCCAAAATAGGCTTAATTTAGTACCAAACCCGCTGTAATAACTGGACATCAGGTTGTGAAAAAACTAATTTAAATTTAGAAAGTATTCGGAGGGCTACCAAAGAAAAAACTCAAATATAAAATTCTCCAGAGGTTGATTTTAGTTTTTTCATAGTCTTACGTTGATAGCGATTTTAACAGACACCTTATGAATATTGACGATTACTCGTTTCACAACTCACGAATATTAAGAGTAACAGAAAATACACAAGATCATTATCTTGGCTTTCTGTTAGACTTCCCGATTAATTGGGAAGACAATGTTTTTGAACAAAGAATTTTAAGATTTACTGAGGTCATTTTTTATCGCATTGACGAAATACCCTTTTTTGAATAACCTACTATTTTAGAAATCATAAATTTTGGACAGGTAAATAAAAGTTGGGGTACGGAAAGAGATCACATTCAAGCTACGAGGATAAAAATTGAAATCCAAACGAAAACAGGAAATAGAATAATTGAATACAAAGACTGTAGTTTATTAATTCCAACAACATAAATAAGTTTGAAACAGACAGAACATAAAGACAAAAATATAATTGACATTTTCAAAAGTCGTGATGGACATGAAACAAAAGTTGAATTGAAAAACGGCAGACTAATTTCTGTTTGGAATATTGCTTGGGGCTATGACATTGGAGACGAGTTTGCTCATATCACGACAAACATTAGCCCAAATATTGACAATGCAACAATTGACTTTTTTTTTACGAACGAGATAAACAAAATATTGACAGACGAAGAATAAAAATGGCCACCAACATGGGTTTGCTGGCGCGATCGTCCCGCTCGTGAACGCAAAGTATTAAAACAAAAAAGCTCCAGATTTCTCTGAAGCTTTGTCTTAGTAGCTGGAAGCATTCCAGATTCTTTTACTTTCGGTTTTTATCTCAATATCATTTTAATCACTTATAATGAAAATATAATACTTATCACATATATTTACCCTAATTTGGGTAGTTTTGTGGTTTGTTACACCTATAAATAAGTTAACAAAAACCTTCTTAAAAAATAACTGTTCAAAACAAATAGAAAATCATAAAAAAAATTTGAATATAACAAAATGGTTTCAAAAATTAATATTGCACAATTTAGAGAACGTTTAAATAAAAATACAAAATATGGAAATCCGAGAATTAAAGGAACTCCATTCGCTGTCTTTTCAATATCTGGAGAGTCAAATAAAAGTTTTTATGGAACATACGATAAAGCAAAATTTGAACTAACAAAAAACTCAACTTTATTTCCAGCACCATTTATTATTTCTGGAAAAATTAATTCAAAAAACAATACTCAAACTGAAATAACTTACGAAGTTAAACCTATTGGATTTGGATATTATTGGTTAAAATATATGCCTACAATTGGAATTCTTATGTTTAATTTAGTGCTTTACACACAATCGGAGCCTTCCAAAGTATACATAATAATAAATCCAATTATTTTTGGTTTTGCCATTATTAGTCGCTTTTATTTGTTGCGGAAAAAAAAGAAACTTGTAACTGATTTTGAAAAAGTTTTTGAAATAAAAACATAAAGAAAAAAAGCTACTTTCTAACAGCTTCAACGGATTTAGGTAATAAACTTAATGTGAGGTTGGTTTTGTACAATACCAAACTATAATAACTAAATAACATGAAAAAAAATATACTTTTAATCTTCTTTGTGACCATTTCATTTACTTCTTGTGAAAAAAAAACTGTTATTGATAGAGAAATAGAAAGTTTAGAAATTAAACCTACAAATTTCAGTTCTGCTGATACTATATTCTATGCAACTAATAAAATCAAATCTTTGAGATTTATTGTAACTAAAACAGAATATGTAAATCTTTCTTTTTATGAATCTGGTAAGAAAAAATCAATTGGTTCAGTAAAAAACAATCAGTGTCACGACAAATATATTGACTGGTATGAAAATGGAAAACTTAAATGGACAAGAGAATATAATTACGGGAATCAAATTGGTAAAAATATTGAATACCAAAAAAATGGAAATTTGAAGCAACAATTTGATAACAAAAAAAATGAAACAACAGAATGTTGGGAAAATGGAAAAACAAAAGTCAAATTCATTGAAAATGTATCAAGTAGTTATCATTATTTTAATGGCAATTTTATGGAAAAATACACGAATAAATTAAAAGATGAATATGATGTAGAATATTTTAATGAAAACGGAAAGTTGGTATTTGAAGGCCGTTATGAAAAAAATATTCTTTTCAAAGAAAATTTAAAATATAATGGAAAAATCATTTGCTATTTCAGCAATGGAAAAATATCACTTTTTCAAAATATTGTTAACGGAATTCCAAATGGAAAATTTTATAGTTCTTATGGAAATGGGAATTTAAAATACGAAAGTGAAGTAAAGAATAGAAGAGAAATCTATTATAAATCTTATTATGAAAATGGAAAAGTAAATTTTATTCGAGATGGAATAAAAAACAAATTTACTCAATGGGACGAAAATGGAAATCTAATTAAATAACAACGGCTAGTAGCTAAAGTTTCGTTGGGCTTGAAGGCAGTTGTGTAAGTTAAAAAGCAATCCCTTTAAAGAAGCAATTTCTTCTTATTCTAAATATTTTAGTCCCTTATAAATTCGGGGGGTGATATTTTAAATTTCAAATAGTATATTTGAGATATGAAATAAAAATCCGATTTTTAAAAACAAATAAACCCAGACATTTGTCAGATATATATATACATGTTATAGGGCATTTTAAAAGACGACCGTGAAACAGACATTTTACATATTGATTTTAACTTTAGGACTTTTAAGTTGTAACAACCAGATAAAAAAAACGATTGACAATTCAACTGTCACTAAAACTGCTGACGATAAAGTCAAACTTCATAAATTGGAGAAACTGTTTGTGCTTGGCGACTTTGACGGAGACAATAAACAAGATACAATTTTTCAGCACAATTATTCAAGAGTTTTAAGAGCCGAAATTGAAAATTCAGCTGACCCTTTTCAAAATGAGTGGGACACAGTTGTGAAATGGTTTTACGACCAAGACGCAGACTTGTATTTGACAATAAATAAAAGTAACCAAGACACACTACGTTTAGGAACAGCACAAGGACTTTATTGCCTAATAAACATAGGTGACAACAATGCTGACGGCAAAGACGAAATTGCCCTTGTTATTGACTATTTAGACTATAGTAGAGTGAACAGTTGTAAAATATATTCTTTATGTAAAGACAAATGGACGCTATTGAAGCAATTCGGAATTCACGAAGATGCTTTTAATTTCGCTTCAGACAAAGCTCCATTGTTTGACAACATTAAAGATTTTCTAGAAAAGCAAAATGGCAAATGGGTTTACAAAGACTATTCGCAAGACAGTTATGAAAAACAAGAAGACGTTGGAAAAATGTTGACACTAAAACTCGACAGATGCAAATAAAAACGCCCTATAACAGCACCTACCAAAAAGGCGGGGTTTCGTGTTCCAAAGGCAATTTAGTGGTTAATCAAGCTTTAGTTCTTCTAATCGAGTTTTGTGGTAAAAATCCCGATCTTCGGGTAGCTCCGAAACGTTATGGGCTAGTTTATAAAAACTTTCGTATAAAAAATAAATTCACTTTAAACAAAACAACATCATTAAAATATGACAGTTTATAAATTAACAAGCGACAAATACGCACTAAAAGAAAAGTAAAAAATGCCCCTGTTAAGATCAGCTTATTGGACTATAATTAATCAAAAATGAAGCTTGTTCTGGTAACTAATTTCTTTTTTTTCTTTTGTGAGAAATGAAGATATTCAATTCCTGCGCATAATTCCTGATGTTCAGAAGGACGCATATCGATAAAACCCGGATAAAATGATATTATATTATTTGGATCTAGATTATCTTTTATTTTTTCGAGTACAATTTCCGCTGCAGTTTCTCCTATTTTTGATGGTTCCTGAAGTGGTTCTCGATGTTCTGGTCTGATAAAATTTGAACTAGTAAAATTTTCTCCGGAGTAACTAAAAATCTTAACCTCTTTAACGATATCAATATTTTTACTTTGCAGATACGATGCAGCTCCAAGCGCCATCAAGCTTGTAAGGACAAAAATACTGTCGAATTTAATATTTGCTTCCAAAAGTTTATTTATTGCAAATTCTCCATCACTTAACGATTCTCCTTTTGTTTCTATTAGGAGTTCGGGGTTATTTATTTGGTGTTTTTCCAAAATCCGGTCATATCCGCGAGCAAGTTCAGATGTTTTTCTGAGTTCATTAGGACCAATAATACATGCTATTCGCTTGCGTCCACTATTAATGAGATTTTCTATTGTTAATGAAGCTGCGATATAATCATTGGCAATTGGAAACGAACTTTCTGATCTATTTGATTGCTTTTTTCCAAATAAAATAACAGGAGTACCTCTTTTTACGATTCCTTCACAGGTATATAGGTTGTAATCACTATAGATACTGATAATGATTCCGTTAACATTAAAAGCTTCAAGATGCAAAAGGTTCTCTCTTTCACGTTCCTGATTATGATCTGACTCTAGTATTATAAGTTTATAGCCCAGTGGATATAAAACATTACGCACTCCTTGAAGTACTTTTGTGAAAAATGGTGATATTATTTTAGGAACAATAAATCCTATGGTTTTGATTTCTGGTTTTAAACCTACAACAGACGAAACAGTTTTATAACCTAATTGTTCAGCCGCATACAGTACTCTTTCTTTAGTAAAGCTGTTTACATCTTTAGCATTTCGAAGTGCTCTTGAAACAGTTGATTTTGATAAATATAAATGCCTGGCAAGTTCTTCGATGGTAATATGCTTCATACTGTTAAAGTTTAATTAAAAATAGAAAAAATGTAAAGTTATCGGATAATAAAAAAGCTAATAAATTCTAGTAAAAATATTTCTTAAATTAGCTTGGAAGAAAGCTGGCTTGTAGATCAATTTATCAAAAATTCTAAATTTTGAAGAACTTATGAAGAGAAATTAATATAAAAAACTTTAGGGAGTCTTTGGATTATTTCAAAAGATGGAGTTGAATTATACAATAACATGTATCGAAATAACATTCTCCTTTTAAATCACTGAAAAAAAAATAAGGAAGTGGAAAATTTAGTCATTGATAGTGAAACGTCAAGCCAACAACTACATAAAG
The DNA here is from genome assembly GCF_015594725.1 of Flavobacterium sp. ALJ2. GTDB lineage: Bacteria > Bacteroidota > Bacteroidia > Flavobacteriales > Flavobacteriaceae > Flavobacterium. The sequence continues at coordinate 8,537 of NZ_JADNRC010000005.1, forward strand.
ACTTCTTATAAATACCAACTACTAACTGCTACAACGAATTTGAACAATTGACTTAAGGGAAAGTTGATTTTTTATTTGGGATGATTTTACTGCTCCGCAGCTTTTCGTGTTGATCCATTAAACTCCAAAATACTTTACTGCATAAAAAAGCTCCAGATTTCTCTGAAGCTTTTGTCTTAGTAGCGGGAACAGGACTCGAACCTGTGACCTTCGGGTTATGAGCCCGACGAGCTGCCTACTGCTCTATCCCGCGTTGTTTCGGGTGCAAAGATAGGTAGTTTATACAGTTAAACAATACAAAAAATGAATTATTTTTAAATAAAATTAAGTATTAAACTAAGTACACTACTTAATTTACTGTTATTCAAGGAACTTATGCTTATTGTTTTTTCAAAAATAATTCTATCAATAAGAAACATAAAGCCCAATTCTATAAAGAATCGGGCTTTATTATTTAAAAAATGCAATCAGAATGCTGTTTTTAATAACATGTTTTATTATTATGTACCGCTTTTACTCAAAATCAATACTACAAAAACATACTTAATAAAAAACCTGAAGCAATCGTTACGGCAATCGTAACAAGTCCGGGAAGCATAAAACTATGATTAACTACATATTTACCAATACGGGTTGTACCGGTACGGTCAAAATCCATTGCAGCGACCAATGTAGGGTAACCTGGAAGTATAAAGTCGGCATTTACAGCAGGAAACATAGCTATAAGATGTGGCTGACCAATTCCTAAAGACAATCCTATTGGCATCATGATTTTTGTAGTAGCAGCTTGGCTAAAAGTTAGTGCTCCCATGATGACCAATGCGAAAGTAAAAGTAAAAGGATACTCTGTGGTTATGTCTCTAAAAGTACTTTCTATTAAAACTTTATTAGCTCCCATAAAAGTAGCACTCATCCATACTACACCAAGTACTGATACAACTGCGGTAGCCATCGAGGTAAATAAACTCATTTTTGATATTAATACAGGAGGTGTTTTTGTTATTATCATTATCAATGCCGAAGCTGATAGTGTAATCATGATTATTAATCCCGTAAGATTAATAGCTCCATCTGCCCCTACTGCAAATCCTGCCTCTCCCGCTCCTACATTTGGAAGAAATTGCGGAAATGCACCAAAAAATATGATGAGTAATATGGCGCTTCCAAAGATATAAACTGCCGTTTTAGCACCAGGTTTTAACTCTCTGTTCGATTCTGATGTTTTGTCTATACTCTCTGCAAATTCAGGATCTTTCATTTTTTCGATAAACTCTGGATCTTCGCTAAGTTCTTTACCCTTTTTCCATACTGAAATAACTCCAGCTACAATTCCTATCATACAAGCAGGGATACATACTTTCATTATATCTACAACTGCTGTAGAATATGCCAGTATCGCTGCCAATGAAGCTGTTGCCGCGCTCATTGGGCTACCTGTAAGTGCCATATGTGATGCAATAACTGATATACTCAGTGGTCGTTCTGGTCGTATTCTTTTCTTGGCAGATACTTCGGCTATGATAGGAAGTAGTGAATATACTATATGTGCTGTACCTGCAAATAAACACAAGAAAAAAACTGTAAATGGCGCAATAAACGTAATATACTTGGGATTACCTCTAATAATTCTTTCAGCAATACTTACCAAATAGTCCAAACCACCTGCTGCTTGCAATGTGGCAGCTGTGGTTACAATGGCTAGAATGATAAGCAGTACCGCTATAGGCGGATCGGCTGGGCGCATATGAAAAAACAGGACAAATATAAGTAGCCCTATCATTCCCATAACTCCAAGACCTATTCCCTTAAGCCGTGACCCAATAAGGATCATGGCCATAAGTATAGCGAATTGTACTACTATCATGAAGTAATAAATTTAGGATTAATCAGGTTTTCTATTGAGTATATCTCATCCCATTTTTCTTGAGTGATCAGTTTTCTTTCGTTTACAACAATATCATGTATCGATTTACCTGTTTTAAGCGCTTCTTTGGCTATACTTGCTGAAGATTCATATCCTAGAATTGGGTTCAGTTGTGTAACAATACCAATACTATTCATAACTAAATCTTTAGCATGTTCAGCATTAGCTGTGATTCCTACAATACATTTGTCTTTTAAAGTATTACAAGCTTTGGTAAGATATTCAAGTGATGTAAACAAGGCAAACCCAATTACAGGCTCCATTACATTTAGTTGTAATTGTCCTGCTTCTGCTGCCATAGTAACCGTTAAATCGGCTCCGATAACATAAAAACAAGTCTGGTTTACTACTTCTGGTATAACAGGATTTACTTTTCCAGGCATAATCGAAGATCCTGGCTGAAGCGCTGGCAAGTTAATCTCATTAAAACCACATCGAGGTCCGCTACTTAATAAACGAAGATCATTACAAACTTTACTCAATTTAATTGCACTTCTTTTTAACGTTCCACTTACTTCTACAAAGGCACTAGGGTCATAAGTAGCTTCAAATAAATCGCCTGCAAGAGTAACTGGAACACCACTTACTTCGGCAAGGTATTTTACACAAAGTTCTGGGTAACCCTCAGGTGCATTTACTTTACTACCAATGGCGGTAGCTCCCATATTTACTTCGCTAATCAATCTTTCTGATTGACGCAAACGTATTACGTCTTCGCCTATAGTTGTTGCAAAAGCATTAAACTCCTGTCCTAACGTCATTGGTACCGCATCTTGTAACTGTGTACGTCCCATTTTAATAACATTAGCGAATTCTTTCCCTTTTTGAAAAAAGGCTTCTTGTAGTTGCGCCAATGCTTCGGTAAAATATTCTATTTTAAGATATATTGCTATTCTAAAAGCTGATGGATAAGCATCGTTTGTACTTTGCGAAAGATTTACATCATTATTAGGATGAAGGTACTGATACTCTCCTTTTTTATGCCCCATATATTCCAGTCCCAGATTGGCAATCACTTCATTTGCATTCATATTGGTAGATGTACCTGCTCCTCCTTGTATTAGATCACTTATAAACTGATCAGCAAATTCTCCTGCAATTAGTCTATCACATGCATAAATAATTGCTTCTGCCTTTTTTGCATCTAATACACCAAGATCTCTGTTGGCCATTGCTGCAGCTTTTTTTACATGACCAAAGGCCTTAATAAATAAAGGTTCTGATCCTATTGGAATTCCTGTTATATCAAAATTTTCTTTGGCACGTACTGTTTGTACTCCATAATAACAATTGTTTGGTATTTCTTTTTCTCCAAGAAAATCGTGCTCTGTACGAAAGTTGCTCATAATGTTATTTATTAAATTAATTAAAGGAAATTAAAAACGGAAGAAATATTCCTGCAGTTCTTTTTTATTTTTTGTTTTTGTAAGCCCAAGCATCAGCAATATTCTAGCTTTTTGTGGGCTAAGATTATCCGATACTACTGTACCAAGTTCATTATCATTTGTTTCTCCATCTAGGACTACTCTGCCCTCGCTGCAACGACTTGCACGGCATACGGCAATATTAGCCTTAGTTGCTTTTTTTATAGCATCAGTAAAAGCCTTAGAGAAATTTCCATTTCCAACTCCTGCAATTACAATTCCATCTACTTTTTGATTTACCAGATAATCAATATAACCTGGGGATGCATCTGCATACATATATACAATTTCAACTTTAGGCAACTTTGTGTTTTTATTTACTTCAAAAGATTTTTCTTTCGAATTTCCTCTTACTGATGTCTTATAATATTCAACACGGCCGTCATATACTTCTCCAAGCGGACCTGAATCTGGAGATTTAAAAGCATTAACTTTGGTAGTACTCGTTTTAGTTACTTCTCTTGAATCGTATATTGATTCGTTAAAACAAACTAATACTCCTCGCCCTTTACTTTTAGGATCTGCTGCAACTGTAATAGCGTCAAAAAGATTCTTAGGCCCATCTGCACTAATAGCTGTTGCTGGGCGCATAGAACCTGTAATTACAACTGGCAAATCATTTGGTAAAACTAAGTTCAGGAAATAAGCCGTTTCCTCCTGAGTATCGGTACCATGTGTAATAACAATACCATCAGCCTCATTTTTACTAGCTATTTCATTAATACGTACTGCTAACTTTTTCCAAATTTCTATACTCATATCTTGACTTCCTACAGACGATATTTGCTCGCCACTAATAGCTGCAATAGCATTTACACTTGGGATGCTCCCTATAAGATCTGATACAGGAACTTTACCCGCAGTATACCCTGCTCTATCTGAAGATTTCCCTTCACCTGCAATAGTTCCTCCGGTAGCAAGAATTATAATTCTTGGCTTTTGTTGTGCAAAAGCCATAGATGTTGCTAAAAACAACAAAAACACAAGTACTAATTTCTTCATTTTTTTAATATTTATTGGGTTAATCATCTTATTATAAAGTAAATAACATTCCCAAATTAATGCGTACAGCGTTGGCACCTACTTTACTACCATCACTGTATTTTAATTCTTTATCATTATTGAGTTGAATCATACTTACAAAACGCAACTGCTACTCTTTCATATCCATACAAAAAGCAGGTATATTCAAACCTGAAACATCATTTTTGTGAATAAAAAAAGAGCTATTTCCATCAAGATTGCCCTTAATATCATAAATACCATTTAACTTCAGTTTACCTATGAATCTTGCTGTAATTTTAGGTTTTCCGTTTAAAATATCTTTTGATTCTACTGTCATCAACTGTGCACTTAATGAGCTACTTAACAAGATAAAAGAACAAAAAATGACTACTAAAAAAAGTTTGTTTTGTTTCATAATTTATAAAATTTATGGGAATAATGATACTCTTATTATGTAGTTTGGGGAATAGTTTATTCAATTATAGCTTTACAGGTATAGTTAATTATACTGCAAAATAATAGTAAATGTTTCTCTAGATAATTAACTAGATTGGTGTATTGTAAATATCTCAATAGTCTTTAAAATCACCCTCAAATATTTAATCTATTCAAGTATCCCTTCCTATCAAAATTTGTAACTCAAGTTAATAAATAAGAAGATATTTTTCTTATACAATTTCAAATATTCAATTTTATATAAAGCATGTGATGTCCACAAATATAAAAAAAATACTGCAAAATCCTACAAAAATACATTTATTTTCCCTTAAATAATTACGTACTTTATATTAAAATTGTTATTTTATTTTCAATAATTCATTTATTAATAAGCATACCTAAAAATTAAACAATAATCAGATTTCTAGTCCTTTTTTTGAAGTATTTCTAATTCGTTTAGATATAATAATCTAAAGATGCTTAAAGCTTATAATATAAGTTCAAAATAACAACCTGTATTTATTAAAATAATTATCTCAACAAGGATACAACTGGGTTATTTAAACCCATTACAATTAATAATTTTAATTAAAAGATTCTCCTTAGAACTCAATCATAAATAGTAAATTAGGCTCTCTAAATGAATAAGTTATTAAATAATCTTGCAAATAAATGAATTCTACTACTTTAAAAAACAAGATCATTATCGCAACCACTGGTCTCTTTCTATGCTTTTTCCTTGTAATCCATTTACTAGGTAACCTACAGCTCTTTTTACCCGAAGATCAGGCAAGAGAACAATTTAATTGGTACTCTAAACTATTGTCTGGCAATATGTTTATCAAAATCATTTCATGGGTTCTCTATTTGTCTTTACTATCTCATGCTCTTTACGCTATAATAGTCACAATAAAAAACAATACTGCAAGTAAGCAAAACTATCATTATGACAAAAGAAATTTTGCCAGTGCGTGGAATAGCCGAAACATGGGAATATTAGGAACTATCCTACTCTTATTTCTTATCATTCATTTTAAGGATTTTTGGTATGTATATAAATTTACAGATCTGCCAGTAGATGCCGCTGGAAACAAAGACCTTTATGAGATTGTTGTACAATCCTACTCACAACTATGGTATGTTATAATTTACGAAATATCTTTTGTAGCATTAGGATTTCATTTGTTGCATGGTTTTTTTAGTGCATCAAGAACACTAGGGCTTTACCACCCAAAATATGTAAAGGCTATAAAAATATTCGGATGGGGATATACCCTAATCATTACAGGAGGTTTCATGGCAATTCCTCTTTATATTTATTTAAAATAGTAAGAAAATGATAGATTCAAAAATACCTGACGGCCCTCTTGCTGATAAATGGAATACTTATAAAGCCAAAGCTAAACTTGTAAACCCTGCCAACAGAAAAAAACTTACTGTTATAGTTGTGGGAACAGGACTTGCGGGATCTTCTTGTGCGGCATCACTTGCTGAACAAGGTTATAACATTCAATCATTTTGCTTTCAGGACTCTCCCAGAAGAGCCCATTCAGTTGCTGCACAAGGAGGTGTAAATGCTGTTAAGAATTATAAAAATGATGGTGACAGCGTTTTTAGGATGTTTTATGATACTATAAAAGGTGGAGATTTTAGATCACGTGAAGCCAATGTGTACAGATTAGCAGAATGTTCTGCTAGTTTAATCGATCAATCGGTGGCTCAAGGTGTACCTTTTGCAAGAGAATATGGAGGTTATCTTAATAATAGATCCTTTGGAGGAGTACAGGTTTCGAGAACGTTTTATGCGCGTGGACAAACAGGGCAACAACTTTTGCTAGGAGCTTACCAATCACTGCTACGCCAAGTAAACACCGGAAAAGTTACGATGCATACGCGCCATGAAATGCTAGAATTGGTTTTGGTAGATGGCAAAGCCAAAGGAATTATAGCCAGAAACCTTGAAACAGGAACTATAGAACGTCATGCTGCCGACGCTGTCGTACTTGCAACTGGTGGATATGGCAAAGTCTATTACCTGTCTACACTTGCTATGGGCTGTAATAGTTCGGCAATATGGAGAGCTCATAAAAAAGGCGCTTATATGGCTGGTGTAAGTTGGATTCAGTTTCACCCTACTTGCCTTCCACAACATGGAGCAAATCAATCAAAGCTTACTCTTATGTCTGAATCATTACGAAATGATGGACGTATTTGGGTACCTAAAAAAGCTGGTGACGACAGACTTCCTAATTCTATTCCCGAAGAAGAACGAGATTATTATCTAGAACGCAAATATCCTGCCTTTGGAAACCTCGCCCCTAGAGATATCTCTTCTCGCGCAGCCAAAGAACGTATTGATTCCGGACATGGTGCTGGACCAATGAAAAATGCAGTATATCTTGATTTCTCAGATGCTATAGCCGCTCAAGGCAAAAAAACTATCGAAGCCAAATACAGCAATCTCTTTGCTATGTATGAAAAAATAAACGGAATTGATGCTTACAAAGAACCGATGCTGATATCCCCTGCTGCACATTTTACTATGGGAGGTCTTTGGGTAGATTACGAACTGATGACAACAATTCCAGGGCTATTTGCACTTGGAGAAGCTAATTTTGCCGATCATGGTGCGAATAGACTTGGTGCTAATTCGCTGCTTCAGGCTTGTGTCGATGGCTATTTTATAGCGCCCTATACTATTCCGAATTATTTGTCTGGAGAATTAAATACTTCTAAAATTAGCATTGACCATCCCGCTTTTGCAGAAGCAGAAAAATCAGTCAGAGATCAATTAAACCAATTTTTGCAAAGCAAAGGAAACCTATCTACCGATTATTTCCATAAAACTATAGGGAGATTGCTTTATGAAAAATGTGGATTATCCAGAAGCAAACAAAATCTTGAAGAAGCTCTTGTGGCTATCAAAACATTGAAAGCTTCTTTTGAAAAGGATTTACTAATTACAGGTGACGACACTTTAAATAGCGAATTAGAAAAAGCTGGACGTGTAGCCGATTATATAGAATTGGCAGAGCTAATGTGTCATGATGCTTTGCAAAGAGAAGAATCTTGCGGTGCACACTTTAGAGAGGAATATCAGACTAATGAAGGTGAAGCGGTACGCAATGATGCCGATTATTGTTATGTTTCGGCTTGGGAATGGAAAGGGGTAACTAATCCTCCTGAACTACACAAAGAACCTTTGGTATTCGAAAATGTTGAACTTGCCGTACGCAGCTACAAATAATTTAAATTATAAAATATGAAACTATATCTTAAAATATGGCGTCAATTAAATGCCGATTCCAAAGGAAAAATGGTAGATTACGAAATAGATGGCGTTACCGAACATATGTCTTTTCTGGAAATGCTTGATCTTTTAAATGAATCACTTATCCAACTCCGAGAGCGTGTTATTGAATTTGACCATGATTGTAGAGAAGGTATCTGTGGACAATGTGGCGTTATGATTAATGGAAGAGCGCATGGCCCTTTAAAACAGACTACTACTTGCCAGCTACATATGAGAAGTTTTAAGGATGGTGATACTATATATATTGAACCTTTTCGCGCAACAGCTTTTCCTATAATTCGGGATTTAAAAATTGACAGAACATCTTTTGACTCTATCATTGCTGCTGGCGGTTACATCGGAGCTTCAACGGGTCAAGCTCCTGAGGCAAATAGCATTCCTATTTCATACGAAACAGTCGAAGCTTCATTTGATGCTGCTGCATGCATAGGTTGTGGTGCCTGTGTTGCAACTTGCAAAAATTCTAGTGCTGCCCTATTTGTTGGTGCCAAAATAACACACTTAGCATTACTTCCTCAAGGAAAAATAGAAGCTTCAAAAAGGGTGCTAACAATGGTTAACCAAATGGATTCAGAAGGTTTTGGAGCTTGTTCTAACACCGAAGCCTGTGAAGTCGAATGTCCACAAGGCATATCGGTATTATCTATTGCAAAAATGAACTATGAGTACAATAAAGCATTGATAATGAAGAAATAAGTTTTTATATAGTTTGGCTATAAAACTATTTAAACCATATAAGTCATTTAAAAAATATAAGTTTCCAAACACTTAGCTTTTATGAACTTACATTACTTATATGGTGGATGTTTTTTGACCAAACAAATTACCTTAATTTTTAAAACAATATAAGTCATTTAAGGAAATATAAATTTTTAAACGCTTTGCTTAAACCAACTTAGCACATATTACATGGTTGCTTTTTAGTAAACAATACTTAAAGTTTGTATTTCATAAGCATTATACCCATCTATTTTCTAAATTTGAAGGCTAAACATGAGTTATATGATGCTTCTCAAAAACAAGATTATTTGTCTATTATCGTTACTAACAATATTCTTATTCTCTCCACTAGCATACTCGCAATCCTCTACTCCTACACCAAAAAATGAAGGTAGCGGAAAATTATTCGAAAGTACCTCCAATACCGATAGCGATTATCTTATGGCAATCGAAAAGGCTGGAGAAGTTGTCCAATCTGCATATAATGATGCTGATTTTGAAACAAACACATTTCATCTGTTTGCAGAAATCGACAGAACCCAACATAAATTAGATCTTATACTAACTAATTTAAAAGGTGCAAACCCCAATGTACGTAATCAGCAAATGTATCGTATTGTTCTACAAGAAATTCGTCAGGAACTAGATGAACAAAATGCTGCTATTAATTTGCGCAACAAAAACCTTGATAAAATCAAAAGCCGATTTGTCGACTTACGTAAAGACAAAGCTTTAATTACTCTTTTAAAAGATACAATTCTTCGTAAACAGTTTAAGAATGAATTTCTTAATCTGAAAAAAAGCTATTTGAGTACAGATAGTCTTATGAACCACAATCTAGAGATTTTAAATACCAAAAACAGGCTAACTGTACAAAGAAAGATTGCCGTGTCAAGTGCCCTTCTAACAGTTGAAAAGAAACTTGAAAAATCGAGTATAAGCATTCTTGGCAAAGAATATCCTTTTTTATGGAATACTAATGATACTATTGCTAAAAAAGAGATCTCTAAAAACATCAAAGGAAAAGTTGCTATAGAAAATAGTGTAGTCAATTATTACTTAAACTACAGTATGAGTGGATTAATCACTTTGGCTTTTTTTATGGGATTATTAGCATGGTATATATCACGCAATCTTAAATACCTAAAAAATAACAATCACTTTGATAACCTTTCTCTTCTTAATTTTAAATACCTAAACAGTAGTATCATCGTTCCTATAATTGTAATTGGTCTCAATATTGCTATAGTAAGTAACTTATATGCTCCCGCATTATTTATAGAATTATTGCAACTGATTCTACTTGTGGCCCTTACTATTCTTTTTAAAAATCATTGGTCTAAAGAATCTATGCGAAACTTGTTTCTCTTAGTAGGACTATTTTCGATACTTTGTTTTTTAGATTTGTTTATCGGGATTAGCTTGTTTCAGCGTTGTGCTTTTATCGTGATTAATGTCTTAGGAATACGATATGGTTTAGTACAACTAAAGAGTATAAAAGATCAATTATACATAAAGGCTTTCTTTAAGTTAGCTAGTATAATATTCATTACCCTAACTATTTTGGCTATAATTTTTAATGTTTTCGGAAGAGTTTCCCTTTCAAATATGCTTAGCCTTACTGCCTTTATTGCAATTACCCAAATTATTGCTCTTAGTGTGCTTTTAAAAATAATTTTAGAAATTATCCTTTTACAAATATATACTACAAGAATTAAACGTGGTATCGAAACTATTTTTGATCATGAAAGCTTATCAGATAATCTAAAAAAACCATTCATAATAGTAATTAGTTATATGTGGTTGGTTGTAATTGCATCTAATTTAAATATTTGGGAGTCGCTGCGTACTTCATTTAAATCAATTCTTACCCATCCTAATACTATCGGAAGCATCACTTTTACTCTAGAAAATATTGTTTTATTTTTTATTATAATCTGGATAGCCCATCTTCTGCAAAAATATGTTGCTTACTTTTTTGGTGAAGTTGATGAAGAAAATGAAGAGAACGTAAATAAACGTCAGCATTCTAAATTATTAATCACACGTCTTGTTGTGTTAATTGGCGGCTATTTATTGGCTGTAGCAGCATCTGGAATGCCATTAGACAAACTTAGCATCTTATTAGGTGCTTTAGGAGTTGGTGTTGGACTCGGTTTGCAAAACATTGTAAGTAACTTTGTATCTGGTATTATTTTGATCTTTGATAAACCGATACAAATTGGTGATGTTATCGAGATTAGCTCTCAATCGGGTCGTGTAAAAGCAATGGGACTCCGTACTACCAAAATTAATGCTCCAAATGGTGCTGAAATAATTATTCCAAATGGTAATTTATTATCTCAAAATATAACCAACTGGACCTACACAGATAATTTTAAACTTGTAGAAATTTCCTTTGAAGTAATAGGTGATATAATTCCAGAAAACATTAACCTAATCGTATTAGAAGCATTAAAGAGTCAGTCGTTGATAAATGATTCTAGAACTCCACAAATTTATTACACTGCCATATCCGATGGAAATTATAAATTATTAGTAAAATTTTGGTGCAGTATTTACCGTACCGAAGAAACAATCAGTAGTGCTCGTCAGGCACTATTTAGTAATTTTAAAAATAAAGGACTAACCTTTTCAACCTAAATAGACTTAAGAATAAAAATTTAAAAAACTAATCATAGTATCAGTTTGGATTTTTTTTAACAAGGTATAAATATGCTAAAATTTAGGCAATAGACTATCTATATAATTTATAGTAAATTTTGATAATAAATTTATTTTGAGCGCACTCAAACAGTTATAATAAAATAAATTTAAAAAATTTCAAAGAATACGAATAAATAACCCGCTAATTTTCAAAAAAACTATTAGAAATATCATCTATTTTTATATGATTTTTGAATCTCTAATTAAACAGCTCTTAAAAAGAAAACAATCAACTAAGCGTACTGAAATACACCATTTTACAACTGAATTATTAAAAAATAGAACTACACAAATAATAAGCAAATCCACTGAGAATAAAGCTTTTTAAAAGCTATAGATTAATGAAATGAATCATAATTTTTCTATAATTTGTCTTTTATCAGACCCTTTAGAAAAGTTAAAATACCTATATTTACTTTTTAGTGCACAAAATTACGTTGAACCAATAGTCAATATCTATAACGTAAAGCCAATTAATTTTAAGCAGTTAAGATGGGAAAACATACCATAACAGAAGAAATAGTATTATTAGAAGACAATCCAATAGCCAATAAGCTAATAAAAAAAGCTGATTTATTACCTGATTCAGAATCTCAGTTAGATTCTATTAAAAAGAAGGAAAGACCTATTCAAGATTCTAGTATCCCATATAGGGATTTGACAAATGTTGCTAGTAAAAAAGAAAGTATTGGCCAACTCATTAAAAAACTAAATGTTGAAACTAATATTAGGTATCAAATAACTACAGAAGATACTTATTGTAATGTGTACTCATACGATTATTGTTATTTCAGTAAAGTGTACCTCCCAACTGTTTGGTGGACAAGAAAAGCGCTGGAAAGAATATTGCAAGGACAAGAAGAAAAAGCCGTTTTTAAACAAACTGTTGATCGCATTTATTCTAGTGCTTTACACGATTGGTTTCTAGAATGGGGAGCTAGTTTTGGCTGGGAAAGAATGCATACTGTTGATGAAATTCAAAACAAGGTAAATGCCAATGGTGGAATTGGGATAATCTGCGCAAAAAGAAAACAAAAAGGGCTCTCTGGACATATTGTTCCTGTTGTTCCCGAAACAGACACAAACAAAGCCTACCGTGAAAATGGTGTAGTAGTCTATCCGCTCCAATCACAAGCAGGAAAACTAAATTATAATTACTTTTCAGAGATTAGAAAAGATTGGTGGAATGATGAATTGTATTCTTCTTATGTACTTTATTACCATGAATAAATAAAAACAATCATCTTGACTGTTTAAAACAAAAATAATTACTGATTATCAATGTGTTACACAATTGGAAATCACGTAAAAAAGAACTACATTCGCTACTTGGAAAAAACATGAATAGCCAAAGTTATAATTGAACTATTCATCCGCTTAAATTATTGATATAAAAGCAATTAATGACAATCGTAATTTTATAACTTCATTATAAAATTTTACCTTTTTATCAATCTTTCAGTCGATACAAATGCAAGTTTCTGAGGACAAAATATAAATTTCTATAATTTTAAAAATAAAATTAAACGTTTTTAATGGATGCAACTATTATGTTAATCCATCACAAATTGTTTTGTCCCTATTTTAAACAGATTAAGCTCATATATTCAAATAAAGGCTTTAAAAATTTTAATTAATCACAAAAAAAGACAATTAGTATAAATGAAAAACACACAGACAAAAAAATATTATTGGGGCATAGGATTAGAAAATGAAACCTACTTGCAATTTGAAGACCCCTTAATAGTCTCTGGTGAGTTTATACAAGAAAAAATTGGTTTTGAGAGATACAGTATTGATTATAGAAAATGCTACAAACCAGATAGCTTGAATCCTTTGTTGAAAAAAGCATTTGGCTTAAATGAAAACTATTTAGTAAGCAGAATGATGAATAGTCATTCGTTAGAAAAACTAGATATAAACTATCAGCATAAAACATTAGCAGAAGTAATTCCATTACTTAATACTGCAGAAATAGTTGAACCAATTGAAAATCCTGAATATCTTGGAAAATCAATCATGGAGCTTTTCCTCGAGGATCAACCGTATAATATTCAAAGTATGATTACCCAAAGAAATAAAACAATGGGTTCTGTACATTTTGATGGAGATTCAATCGAGTTTGTAACTAAATATTTCGAAAATAGAACAATCGTAGACTCCTGCAAAGAGTTAAAGGCTACTAAAAAGCTATTTATTGATAAAATTAATGAATCAGCTGTGCTAAAAGAGAAATTAAACTTTCCTAAATACAATAATGGTCTTAATATGTTTATGACTAATCAGGAAAATCTGGTTTTATTTAATACTGGAACATATCATTTCCATATAACTTTACCAACATTAACAGAAGATAGTAGAATTATTAATTATAGTGATTTTGAAAAAACACATGCTAATGCAATTTATCTCTTACAATGGTTTGAGCCATTCTTTATAGCAACTCTAGGAAGTCCTGACATTATGGGAGTAATCAGTAATAAATATAATTTAGACAATAAATTCACTTTAGGCTCTATGAGAAATGCCATGTCACGTTACATAGGCGTAGGAACATATAACAAAGCCATGCCAAAAGGTAAAATACTAACGTATAACGTAGATGATTTTAGAAAGCTACTGAAATTTAAAAAAGAAGAAAATATCTGGTGGAGAGATCAAATTGAAGCTGACATGCAATATGAATTGCTTTCAGAACTGGGACTTGATTTTAATCAGGAAAAAATGTACCAAAGTGGTTTTGAATTCAGAAGCTTTGATGAGTTTCCAACTGAATATTTAGATGATGTTCTTTTATCGATTATTCTAATATGTGAGCATTCTTTAAATCTGCCAGATGTACAATGGGGACATGACAGTGCTGCTTGGAACAGTTTGGTTTATAAAACTTTAACAACTGGATACTTAACTGAAATTAATGAAGAAGAAAAGAACGAAGTGCTCAACTTATTACAGCTGTTAAATCCATCAGACAGTAACTACAATACCTTAAAATCTGAATTTGAAGCTATTGTAATGCTAGATCAGTTTTTCTTTAAAATTTTAGATGTTTTACATCATAAATATAAAGACAATAATGTTTGTTTAGATTCTATGTACGGACAAAAAACAAGCACTGCACCAAAATGGGATAACTTTAATAAATACCAAATAGAGAAGCATTTACAACAAACAACTCCAATCAAAATGCACTGCGAATTGGTTTAAAAATCTAAATTATTGAAGGCTTTATTGATAAACTAAAAGAATACTTAAAATAATTTCTATTTAAATAAGATATAAACTTGGGTTAGATTTTTTAATTAAAGTCTGACTCAAGTTTTTTTTTTGAGTTTATACTTGATTAGGAAATATTTACATCTTGTAAAAAATCATATGTTTATTAAATTAGCTACTATTATAAACTAAATATTCACCAATGAATAAACTCCCGAATTTAGATATAAAATAAGATGTAAAAATATCAAAGGAATTACTAAAAATAAATACATAGACATCTCATCAAGTAACTGAATACATTCAAAGTGTAGAATATGGATGAAATGAAAACAAAAATGATTTAAGAACCATTTTTAGAGGTAACTAAAAATACCTCTTTACCCCGATCTTTAATTATTATTTAAATAAGCTTTAAAATAAAACCTATACAGAATAAAGCTCTCAGAAATTCATTACCACAAAGCCATTTACATTCGTCAGAATATAACTTAATATAAACAACAAAGCCTATTTTCAACACTTGGAAGAAAATAAGCTTTGTTATGAGTTATCCCTAAGCTTAACTATTGCAATCGAATTAAAAACATCTATAACGAGTAATTTTTCGTTTTTTAGAAAGCTCATAACGAAAGAAAATCTCATGTGAACCTGAATTATAATTGGCTAACTTCGTTGTTTCGGCATCATAAGAATAACCAATTAACATTCCTTCTGATACCTGAAACCCTACCATTCCGCTTACAGCTGCACTCCATCTGTAAGCTATTCCAGCAGTAAATATTTCATCGAATATAAAATTAGCAGATAAATCCATTTGCAAAGGAGTACCTCTAACAATTTTTGTCAACATCGAAGGTTTAAACTTTAAATTATAATCTAAATCAAAAACATAACCCGCCATTAAATAATAACTCATACGCTCTTTAACTACAAAACTTGAAGCGGTATTATTTGCGCTTTTATCGTAATAACTTGTCTCCAGCATTTTAGGAACCGAGAGTCCTATATACGACACGTCTGAATACCAATAAACCCCTGCTCCTATATTTGGAGAAAATTTATTATCGATATTTTCCTGAAATCTTGGATCTGAAGGACTATATATATCTAGTTTTGTAAAATCTACATTTAGTAAATTAGCCGTAGCTTTTAATCCAAAGGATAGTTTATATATATCCGAAGTATTAATAGTGTAAGATAAATCACCTGAAATAGAATTCTCAGTCATGGGGCCAATTTTATCATTAATAATTGATACTCCCAACCCAACATTGCTGAATTCTATAGGTGCATTAATCGAAACTACATTTGTAACAGGAGCTCCGTCTAAACCTACCCACTGATTTCTATGTGTAGCAAAAATACTCATTACTTCGCGTGAGCCTGCATAAGCTGGATTAATACTTGTGGTATTGTACATATATTGTGTAAATTGAGATTCTCGTTGTGCCCAAGTAACATTACACATTGACAGAAGTAGTAGTAGTAACCCTAGTCTTTTGTTTTCCATTCTTTTAATTTTCTGTTTGCAAAATAATGCATTTTAAACCATACAATACGGTAAAAAAATATCACAATAAGTCTTTTTTTATAATCCTATTTATAAAGAAGATAGATATTAAAAAAACAAAGCAATATTCAACAAAACAGTAACATCGGCAGGAGTTTAATGAGTATTTTTTACAAAATCTTCAGAAGGCTTTCTTTCAAATTGTTTAAAATACTTTAAAGAGAAATAACTCAATGTACAAAAATTTAATTCTTTCGATACATCCATTAATGAATCAAAGCTTCCACTTTTAAGAAGTTTATTAGCCCGAAACAATTTTTCTCTCATAAAAAAATGATTCGGAGTATTAACAAACATTTTCTTAAATGAAGAAGTGTATTTTGAAACAGACATATTAGCCATATTAGCCAAAAATTGGATTCCTGGAAAATTTGCAGACAAATTGTCTAATAAATATTCTTTAGTAATATTTAAGAACTCTATTTCTTTTTCAGGAATATAATGAAGTATGGAAGCTTGATCAGAATAGCGATCAATAAACGTCCCCAATAACCTAAGCACAACTCCTTTTAAATAAATATCAAAAGTAGGATCCTGAAAGGATTTATTTTTAATATCATGTATAATTAGCATACTTTCGCTATCGATATGATCGTAGAAGAAAACATTATTTGTATTTTTTTTTGCTTTTCGTTTGTTACGTTCTCTTTGCACTCCGTTAATAACCGAAAAATTTAATAGGTCTTTAGCAACCAATAATCGTATTGCAAAAATGCGTTCACCTATAATTGGCTGAAAAACTTTGTCAACAACATTATCAAAGACTCCTAATCCCAAATTTGTTTTACATCCGGTCTTATCACCCTGAATATTAATCAAATTCATCCCATCACTAAGATCATAATGAATTATATACAGATCATCATCTGATTTAAGACTTTTTATATTGATTGATTTTTTAAATTTTAAATCCCAAATTACAACTGATAGCCCAGGAATAATTCCAGTAAAATAAAAACCTCCATCAGCAATATTTTTAGGCATTAATAATAGCTTATCTCCTTTTAACTCTGCTCCTAGCTGCTGAACAAGTAGCTGGGTAAATTGTTTTTGCCAATCTGCAGTTAAAGTATAAGTATGACTTACTTGTATCATTATTGCAGTAGTCTAATAAAATTCTTTGGAGACATCCCGAATAATTCCTTAAATTTTATAATAAAATAGGAGCTCCCAGCAAAATTCAATTCTTCAGAAACTTGTTTAATTGTTAATTGTTTTTCTTCTAAAAGCCTCTTAGATTCCAACAATTTACTATTCATGAAAAAATAATTTGGGGTCATTCCTGTGATTTTTTTGAAAAGTTTTTTATATTTTGACACTGACATATTTACTTCTTGAGCCAAGAAAGGAATACCTGGAAAGGCATACTTTATATTTTCTGTTAAATACATTTTAGATCTCATAATATTAGCCAAATCATCCTCATTAACAGTATCAATTACAATTTCATCAAAGGTTATTTTTTCTATAAACTCTGCTATAAGATTTAGTACTGTTCCTTTTAAATGAAATTCAAAAGATTTTTCCTGTATTTTTTTAGATCTTAAATTTACCAGAAGATTATAGCTTTTATTACTCATTCTTGTAAATTTAACTATCGTATTCTTTTTAGAGTCAAGTATATTATCTATGTGCTTTTTTAGTGCATGATTATTTTGAAAATATTCTTTAATTGTATCTTTTTTTATAAAAATACAAAGCGCAAAAGTTTCGCTTCCGCGTTTGACAATATAGTCTGAATGCAGCGTGCTATCAATAATAGCCATATTATAACTCCACCTTCCGATACGGTTTACAATATCATCTGATAATAGAGCTGCTCTACCTTCTGTAAGATTATAATAAACTCCTATAAAATCATCTGTTTTATTTACTTGTCTTAAATGAATTTCTGAATGATATACTACATCTAAATAAAGTGCTGAAATATTAGGATCACAATTTAAAACATACCGATCTCCTGTATGAATATAATCTGGCACTAAAATAAAATTACCCTCAACCTTTCCTTCAAGTTCTTTTGCAAGTGGTTCAACCCAATCAAGCTCTACTCCATAATGATGCGTAATTTTTTTCATTGTATTTCTTTAAATATTTTCACAAAACTAAACTCGTTTTGCAATAATATAATTTCAAAAAAAACTTTCATAATTAATGTGTAGTTCAATAAAATTGTATCTTATAGAATAGTTATCATTAAAAATCAAAAGACATGATTTTAAAACTGAGTTGCTTCATTTTATCCTTAAAACACAGAAAGTTTAAATGAAATAATATGCTTACAACACTTATAAAATATGCTAAAGCCGTATTTAATTATAAAGTAAATATAATAAAAAAAAATAGAAAAATCACAGAAATGAATTTTAAAATAGTCAATAAAATTAACATTTCATCCATTAAGTGTGATAATTTGTAGTAAAAAAAACGACCACAAATTAGTCAATATATTAAAATTCAACATATTGAAGTTATCCAAAAAACTAATGTCTTTGTCAAATATATTGAACAATTATTTTAGAGTTTTAGAAGTCATAAGTCCTATAAGTTTTAAAATAGAGAGCAAATTGGATGTTGAAAGAAAGCAAAAAACGTCTAATTTAGTAGTAGTTTCATCAAGTCTAACGGCTAAATTCATGTCTATTAATGCGAGGGAATTGTCCAACAGTTAAAAAATCGACCTTGCAAAGAGCACAACTAATTTACCCGTTTTTTGTCTATTTCACCGTCAGCCGAAGGAATCTATTTGGTTTGAATATGTAGAATTACATCCACCGGATTTTACTTAATAAATCACTATTAAATAAAAAAGGGCCAGCTCATGAACGGCCCTTTTAAAGTTTAATAACATTATTATTCTGCGCTATTCATAAAAGTCATTAAAAGTGTATATGCATTTTTAGTAACGATTTTAGATGATGAATTTATTAGTGCTGATTTAATTTGACGATACCCATCATTAGTCGCTCCAGGTGTTACAGCAATCATCTTATAATTATTATTTCCTGTATGTGTAAAAACAAAAAACTCACCCTGCCATCTCACCACTGCATCTTCTGGTACTGTAAGTGCTTTTTCGTTTTCAAATTCCACCTCGGCATTAATAAAAAGTCCCGGAAGTAACGAACTATCATATTGGTTAATTTTACAAACTACCTCAGCAGCCCTGTCATCATTAAGACTTTGATTTATATATGCGATTTTTGCAGTATATTTCTTTGATGGATTACTATTCGTAAAAGCCGTTACTGATTGTCCTACCGAGAGCAAGTGTACGTCTTTTTCAAAAGCATTCATCACAAGAACAATATCACTTATTTCCATTAATTCAAAGAGCATATCTGTTGGAGAAATATATTTACCTACGTTTACATTTACCTTTGATACCAAGCCATTTATTGGTGAAAGGATGGCTACTGTTTTGCTAATGTTTGATGCTGTAAGTGTTTTTACATGAATACCTAACAATGTTAACTTTTGTGCTAATGCTGCCATATTTATACGTTGCGTCTGCATTTCTGTAACAGTTTGCTCTAACAGTTTATCGCTGCTTGCTTTCTTAGCATTTAGTTCTTTTTGTCTGTTGAATTCACTTTGAGATAATTGAAACTTTTCTTTGGCAGTAAGATAATCCTGCTGAAGTTGTATGTATTGCATGTCTTCTACTACTGCTAACAATTGCCCTTTTTTAACCTGCATTCCTGCCATTAAATCAGTCTTTTTAATATATCCTCCTAATGGAATACTAATACTCACAACGCTTTTAGGCGGTACAGTAACAGTTCCCTGAAGATTTAATATTCCTTTTACATTTTTTTCTTGAGGATTACCTGTTATCAACCCAGCATTCTTTACTTGCTCGTCAGTTAATTGTATGCTGCTTTCCTGCTTGTTAGCTTCTGCATTATTTTGTTGCTCTTTTTTATCACTTTTACAGGATACTATAAATAACATCCCTAAAATTGCGGTTATATATGCTCTCATTATATTATAAATTAGTAAGGGTTTGAAGATTAACTATTGCTTGATTATAATTATTAATCCTATCGAGATATTCGTTTTTTATTGTTATTGCCTGGTTTACTACCAACACCCACTGGAGGTAATCAATATCTCCATTTTCTAATTGACTATTGGCTGCATCTATGATAATTGCTGCATTTTTAAGCCCATCACTTTCATAGTAGTAGAGACTCTCTTCATATTTTTCGACTTCACTTAAGGCATTGGTAATCGCAGTTTTTATTTCAATTTTTGTCGCCTCTGCCATTGTTTGGTAATTCTCATACTCAATTTTGGCGGCTTTATTACGTGCTGATTGACTCGAATAAAACAACGGAATAGATAATCCTAAATTAACGTAGCTAAATCTGTTATTACTGTCATAATAAACATCCTGTCCTGTGTTATTAGTTTGCGTACCTATAATGCTTAAATTATTATATCCCACTGTAATATCGGGTAACATTTTAGCTTGTTCCGTTTTCCATTTCCATTTTGCTGCAGCTGCAATATGATTCGAAAGCTTTATCTGTGGTAATTCAGTTATATTAGATTTATCCTTTACCGAGGTATTAAAATCATTCTTAATATTTTCTGAAACTGGAATATACGTTATACTATCCTGAAGAACTGCATTAAACGATCGAATTGTAATATCGATATCTCTATTTACCATTGTAAGCTGGTTGGTATAAAATTGTCTGGCAGATTGCGAAGCACTTTTTTCAAGTACATTTGTTTCTCCTGTTTTATATCGCAAATCCGACTTTTGCTCCATTAGCCTATAAATAGAATCAGCATACGTCAGCAATTCTTTTTTACTGTTTAACCATATATAAGAGTAAAAAAGATTTCTCACATTTGATTTAATCTGCTGTGTTGTTAACTGTGATTCTGCCTTAGCCGCATAGTAATTTTCTGTTAGGTTTTTTTTCTGATTACTATACACTGTCGGAAAAGCAAAGGTTTGACTAATACCGAAGCGGCTATCATTAAGTCGGCTGTTAAACTGACCATAATCTGCATCTAACGAAGTTTTCGGAATATCAAAAGCTGATTTCTGAAGTTGTTCTTTTGATTTTTCATTCAACTGTGCCGATTTTACTTTTTTATTATTCTGAATCGCTATAGATAAAGATTGATCTAGTGATATAGGCAACTGTTGTGCCTGAACTGAAGTAGTAATAAATAAACCAACAAGTAATAATGCCAATTTATCAATTTTATTTTTTTTCATTTTTTTTGTAAACACTTTGGTATGATAAGTCATTAAATAAATAGAAGGAAGTACAAATAGCGTAAGTAATGTTGCTGTTAAAAGTCCTCCAATAACTACTGTTGCAAGCGGGCGTTGTACCTCTGCTCCTGCGCCATTACTTAATGCCATTGGCAAGAAGCCTAATGAAGCCACTGCAGCTGTCATTAATACTGGACGCAACCTGTTTTTTGTTCCTGTAATAATAATTTGTATGGCATCGGTAATTTCGCCAAGCTTCTGTATTCGGTTAAACTCTGATATTAAAACAATTCCGTTTAGTACCGCTACTCCAAAGAGCGCAATAAATCCAACACCTGCTGATATACTAAATGGCATATCACGCAAAGCAAGTCCAAAAACTCCTCCTATAGCTGATAATGGAATTGCTGTAAAAATTATAATTCCTTCTTTTAAAGATCTAAATGCAAAGTATAGTAGTGCTAAAATCATTAATAATGCAGCCGGAACTGCAACACCAAGACGTGATTTTGCTTCTTGCAAGTTTTCGAATGTACCTCCATAAGTAATATAGTAACCAGGATCAAATTTTATTTGGCTATTTACTTTTTTCTGTAATTCCTCTACTATAGATTCTACATCACGTCCTCTAACATTAAAACCTACAATTATCCTTCTTTTAGCATTTTCACGTTGTATCTGGTTTGGACCTTCTATTTCTTTTACTGATGCTACCTGATATAATGGAATTTGCATTCCCGTAGGAGTTGCTATCAATAAATTACGTACATCTGAGATGTCTTTTCGTCCGCTATCCTCTACCCTAACAACCATGTCAAAGCGTTTTTCTCCTTCATAAATACTACCTGCTACTGCTCCTGCAAAAGCTGCATTTACTGTTTTATTTATATCTGAAACATAGATGCCGTATTTAGCCATTTCTGCCCAATCATAATCAATTACAATTTGAGGCATTCCTGTAACTTTCTCTACATAAAGATCTGTAGCTCCATCTACTGTTTTACCAATATCACCTAATTTCTCTGCATATTCAGCAAGTTTATCAAGATCTTCTCCATAAATTTTACATACAACATCTTGTTTTGCTCCTGTCATCAATTCATTAAAACGCATTTGAACTGGAAACTGAAAGCCTGTGGTAACTCCCGGAGCAACTTGTTTTACAGTTTCGGTCATTTTATCTGCTAATTCTGGAAATGAGGAAGCACTTGTCCATTCTGATTTGTCTTTTAAAACAATAATCATATCTCCTCCCTCAATAGGCATTGGATCTGTGGGAATCTCAGCACTTCCTATTCTTGAAACTACCTTTTCTACTTCTGGATAGTTGGTTTTAAGGGCTACTGATATTTTTTGAATTGTTTCTGTAGTTGTCGAAAGATTAGTTCCCAATAGTAAACGTGTTTCTACTGCAAAATCTCCTTCTTCTAGCTGTGGAATGAACTCTCCTCCCATCCTAGAAAACACAAGCAATGCGATTCCAAATAAAACAAATGCCGAAATCACGATACCCTTTCTTACGCGTAAAGCTTTAGACAACCACTTTTCATAATAGAACTCTAGCCTAGCCATAATTCTATCTGAAAGATTTGGCTTATGATTCATATTCTTACTTATAAACAACGAACTAACCATTGGTACATAGGTAAGTGATAGTATGAATGCTCCTAGAATAGCAAAAGCAACTGTTTGTGCCATTGGTTTAAACATTTTACCCTCTATCCCTTCTAGTGATAGTATAGGCAGATAAACGATAAGGATAATTATTTGTCCAAATACTGCTGCATTCATCATACGCCCTGCTGACCCTGTAACCTCTTTATCCATATCTTCTTGCGAAAGATTATCTATTCCCTTATATTTCTTGGTACTGTGCAAATGGTGCAATATCGCTTCGACTATAATTACTGCCCCATCTACTATCAATCCAAAATCAAGTGCTCCAAGGCTCATAAGATTGCCACTTACTCCAAAAGTGTTCATCATAATAATTGCAAACAGCATCGCCAGCGGAATTACTGATGCTACAATAAACCCTGCTCTTAAATTCCCTAAAAACAATACCAGTACCAAAACAACAATCAATGCCCCTTCAATAAGGTTTTTTTGAACGGTACCAATAGCATTATCTACCATTTTCGTACGATCTAAAAAAGGCTCTATTTTTAAACCTTCTGGTAAGATTTTCTCTATTTCGGCAACACGTTTCTTTACATCTACGATAACATTATTCGCATTTTCTCCTTTAAGCATCATCACTATCCCGCCTACAGATTCTCCTAGATCGTCTGTTGTTAATGCCCCGTATCGTATTGCCGAAGACATTTTTACATCGGCAATATCTTTTATAAGAATTGGTGTTCCTGCCTGTGTGTTCTTTACAATAATATTCTGAATATCACTTATATTCTTAGTAAGTCCAACGCTTCGAATATAAAGTACCGTTGGTCCTTTCTCAATATAGGCTCCCCCTGTGTTTTCGTTATTGCTGCTTAATGCCGTAAAAACCTCTTTTATAGTAAGACTTTGAGCTTTTAGTCGCGCTGGATTAACTGCAATTTCATATTGTTTTAATTTTCCTCCAAAAGTAGCTACATCAGCAATTCCGGGAGTTCCTAAAAGTTGTCTTCTAATGGTCCAGTCCTGAATTGTTCTTAAATCCTCTAGAGAATACTTGGCTTCATAACCTGGTTGTGGTTTTACAACATATTGATATATTTCGCCAAGTCCAGTTGTAGCAGGTGCCATTTCGGGTTTACTGGCGTTTTCGTCTATCTCTACTTTTTGTAAGCGTTCAGCAACTTGCTGGCGCGCCCAATACACATCAGTATCATCATCAAAAACGATAGTCACCAACGAAAGTCCGAAGCGAGAAATACTACGGCTTTCTTTCAGCTGCGGAATATTGCTAATTGCCTGTTCTATCGGAAAAGTTATAAGACGCTCTACATCTTCTGCTCCCAGAGATGGAGCTGTTGTAATAATTTGCACTTGATTGTTTGTGATGTCCGGAACAGCATCAATAGGTAAACGACTCACTTCGTACACGCCATAAATAATCCATAGCAATGTAAAAACGCCAATTACCAGTTTATTCTTAACTGAAAATTGTATTATCTTATTAAGCATAACTTGATTTAATTTTAGAAATAATAATGCGATGGCTAAAACATATAAAATGCCCTAACCACAATAAAAATTTGAAAATTAAATTATGCTACAGGAGGCCTGAATACCGAAAATAAAGCGGGGTTAGAATGTAAATTGCATGTATATGGAATACTGTTAGTCTGGGTTAGACTAATAGAAAAAGGAATATAAATTGCATGTTTGTCTGTGGGTATAAATACAAGCTGTAAGGAATAACCACTTATATTTTTAAAAGGAAGCTGCATATCTCGATCAGCATCATCATCGTCTAAATCCTCACCCCAATAATGCATGGCTAAAAAATCAATAAAACTTACTTTACTTATTTCTTTATGTTCTTTAAAATGCTCAAACAATACCGGCAGTTTATAAAATTGCTGAAAAACCCCGATATTACAAGCTATTAAAAAAATGAATATGTAAATAATATTTTTTTTCACTTCACAAATTTAGCTTTTATACCTAAATGATTCTTATCAATAGCTACATGAAAACAACTTTTATCATTACATAAACACAAATAAACTAAAACTTACTTTTTGCTATCCAAATTAACAAAAAACATACAGTATTACAACTTATAAAAATAATTATCTAAACTTATTGCAGCTAAAACTATATCTAATTGATGTAAATTGTTATTCCACTCAACAAAAAACAATCTTCCCAAGACCATATCCAATCTTTAACTTGATTCTACATATAATAAAATTAAAGATATTTAAATTCATAAAACAGATCCTTTTTATGGTGATTTCAAATGAATAATTTTATTTTAATCTGTTCTCCCCTTTATTTACATAATAGTGACTTTTTTAACTCTATGAGACAATAATATGCGTTATTGCCCATGTAGACTATATTTCAAATCTTTACAAAATAATCAAATAAAAAAAGCATGAATAGTTTAGCAAAGCAAATTAAAAACCTCAACAATCAATTATCACAACAAGTTCCGCAGGAAGTATTAGAAGTATTTGAAAAATCAATCAACGATTTAAAAATGCAAAATATTGATAAAAAAAGTATCAAAATTGGCGATATCGTAACTCCTTTTTCATTACTAAATACAAAAAATCAACTCATACATTCCAAAGACATCCTTAAAAAAGGCAAAACAATACTGGCTTTTTATCGAGGAAGCTGGTGTCCATACTGCAATCTAGAACTTCGAGAGTTACAAAATAATATAACTAAAATAACAGATAAAAAGGCAACTCTTCTAGCTATTTCTCCACAAAGTTCAGATCACAGCATGGCACTTACTGAAAAACACGAATTAACTTTTGAAGTTTTGACCGATAAAAATAATAAGCTGGCCAAGCAATTAGGTATTAGTTTTAAACTACAAGAATTTGCTCTACCAATTTATCAGGCAATAGGAATTAATTTAGAAGAATTTAATCAGAATGATGAAAATACATTGCCAATTCCAGCAGTCTTTGTAATAGATACTGATGGTTCTGTAATCTATAAATTCATAGATACCGATTATAGAAACAGACTTGATATTGATGAATTAATACAATCTTTATAAATGAATTTTAAAATACACTTAAGTCAGAAACCCATAAAAAGCTCAATTCATGCGAATTGAGCTTTTTATTAAAATTGTTCTCTTAAAACATATCCTGCCCTTCTAAATATACTATTTGAAATTTAAAATATCACTCCGAACTTATAAGGGGCTAAAATAAAACCCTAAAAGTGATTAATAGCCAATGATTATTTTCAATATCATGAAATTAAGACAACAAAATTACACAAGCCTACATAATGTCTTAATTAAATATCGCTATACAATTTGATAAATCATAAAAACAGCAATAAAAGAAACTACAGCAAAAACTATAGAGTTGACGATTCTATCTTTTCTCTTCATCGATTTTTGTGATATATCTAGTCTCGAAATATATTTTTTTCTTATTCTATTAACTTTCATATTTTTTATTTTAATTCGCAACGTTTTACGTCTATGTTACTATTGTATAGTCTCAAAAATTTATTTTATCAAAATGGTAATATTGATTCGTACCTACTTAAAACAAATGATATGCCAAAACAGCTACAATAAACTAACAAACTAAATGACAAATAGTTACTAAAATAAATAATTACTACTTAATATATAATACCTATCAAAATGATACTATTATCCTCAAAATGAAATGATTTAAAATTTTTTAGAATAAATATTCCGTTAGAATACTTGTACAAACTCGGTAAGTTTTATCTCCAATAATTTTTTCCAAATGTTCTCTCGAATTACAGTTGATTACACATATAAAAAATTGAGGAGCCAAAAATTCTGATGATGAAGAAAATTTATAAGCTACCAACTAAATACATTGCTTTCGTGTAGAAAAGTTATTTGCTGATTTTGCTGAATTAGGATTAGGATTAGGATGTAAAGGTATTATAAGCAGAGAGAGCTTATAAGTTTTGTATTTGCAGAAAAAAATAACGCTTCAATAAATAACAATACTAATAAATAGCCTCGAGGCCTTTATGTTTATTTACAACTGTTATTAAAAATGAAATCAATTTTTCGATAAAACTGTTAATAGATTTTCTAAGTTATTTATTGTAATAGTAAATCCTTCTTTAAATCCCATTTCAATCATCTTCTCTAAGCGATCAAGGGATTCATTATAAATACTAATACTAACTTTTGTTATTCCGTTTTGTTCACTAAAATTGAAATCCCATTCAGAACCAGGCAACTCAGGATTCTCCTCTTTGTCAGCAAAAGCATTAAACATTTTAAAATTAGTTTCTGGAGTAATAGAGGTATATTTCTGAATTGACCAGCGCTCTAAACCTTCAGGGCTTACCATAGCATAAAATCTTCGTCCACCCACTTCAAAATTCATAAATTTTGTTTTGGATAACCACGGCTTTGGTGCCCACCATTGATCAAGAATTGCTTGTTTGGTAAAAGCATCCCATACTAGCGAAAGATTAGCAGCAAATTCTTTAGTTATATAAACCGTTTGTATTGTTTTGTCAACTGCAAAATCAAATAGTAAATCATTCTTCATTTTTCTATTCTTTAAATTGTTGATAAAGGCAGAATCATAAGATATTAAACACTCTTCACTCCTACTTATAAAGTGATATCGTGTCTGCTAGGTTTTCTCTATTAATGAATGCAGTAATAAAATCTTGCACTTCATTAGTGTTTTCTAAAGAAGTTTCAAATGAATTAATGTGAAAATCATCATCTTGATCCAGAATATGTATAATTTCTGTGTACCCCTTCGAAATTAAGCTGCCTTTTAACTTAATTATATTCAACTGTTGTTGCCCATTCAACTCTTTTCGAACTTTTAGTTTTATAGCTTTTTCCATTTTAAATATTTTTAAATTACATAGATCTATCAATACTTACTACCAAATATAAAAATTAATAACGCTACAATTTACATAAAAAACGAAATATAATACATTATTTATAAACAGGAAAATGAGATGAAAAATTAACTTATTAACCTAGATTTAGGTTCTTTTTGACCTTCTATAATTTGTTATCAACACTAAATCGTAATATGACTTTTCTAAAAACAATTCCAGATAACTAATCTCTCCAAATTATATTAGACAGAAGTAACTGTTCCTTTCCAACTTAATTCTTTTAAGATCACTATCATCAATCACTTGTATGTACTTTTCGTATGCTATTTTAATTTTATATTCTGATACAAATTTTATTTCTTTATCACATCCAGTAGCACAAGAGACCACAGTAATCAGAAAATATCATTTTTATTCTTATCTTAATTTACTGAAATTGACAAATAAAATTTACTAGTTTTACTGAAAGAAAATTGCGACAAAAAAATCACTATACTTATTTTTTTGTTTCAAAATTAGCCCATAAATTAAGTAGAAAATTAGATAATGAAAGAACAACTTAATGAAATCATAAAGCACGTTTATAATAAAAAAAGCAGAAATCTTTTTACATTCTTGACTGGTGCCGGAATTTCTGCAGAAAGTGGTATTCCAACCTACAGAGGAGTAGATGGTATATGGATAAAAGGAACTAAATTTCATAAGCCAGAGGAATTTGGGACATTAAAATATTTTAAAGAAAATCCCGAAGAAGTCTGGCAGTATTCACTTTTTAGAAAAAAGATGTTTGAAGATGCTCAACCAAATGAAAGTCATCGTGAAATACTGGAAATTGAAAACCTTATGCAAGATAAGTTTCATTTAATTACTCAAAACATTGATAATTTACACAAAAGAGCTGGTACGAAAAGAATATATGAAATACATGGAAACAACAGAGAGATTAAATGTTCGAATGGCTGTAAGGGAATTGAAAAACTCTCTGTTGAAATTAAAGGGAAAGACATAGACGAAGATTTAACAGAGAAAGATATCGAATTACTAAAGTGTAAAGAATGTAACAGCTGGATGAGGCCAAATATTTTATGGTTTGATGAGCGCTATGATGAAAAAACAAACAAAAGATTTAGTGCTTTAAAAATAGCTAAAAACTCAGGCGTTCTTTTTATTGTTGGAACATCAGGAGCTACCAATTTGCCAATTACAATTGCAGAAACGACATTAAAATACGGTGGAACAATCGTTGATATAAATACAGAAGATAATTTATTTACAGAGCTTATTAAACACAATAAAAATAAAATTATCATACGTGAAACTTCAACCCAAATGCTAAAAACAATACGAGAAATAATGCAAAACATTATACAAGAATAAACACCACTATATTTTACCTCAAAATTAAGCTATACAGCGATTCATTAAACAATTTATAATACTAAAATCATGTGCGACACCGGAAAAGAAATTAAACTTTGTACTTGCGTTCCAAATGGTATAAACTCAATTGTACATAATAAAAAATCTAGAAAATTTAAAAAATTACGTAACGAATTTACTTGGACGTTAAAAAAATATGTCGGTGACAGTGATTTTACAATGGATGGAATGATAATTTTCCCTCTTGATGCATTATCAGAAGATTTAACAAATAAAAAAATGCTCGTAGCGCTTAATAGCAAAAATTGTTTTGATTTCGATTATATACCCAACGAAGGAGATAATCTTCGAATTGATACTCCGCATACAAATCAAAAGTTTTTATCATTTATCTATCGAAAAGGTGAATGGGTACCTGATTTTTATGACGGCTTCCGTGATAAAACAGAAAAAATAAATTATGGGAAAGTAACTTTTGAAAATAGTGACATTTAATCCCCTAAAAACTATGCCCTTATGGGTACAATTACTTCATCTTTTTTATTATAAAGCGACATCCTTAACTTTTTGTCACAAAAAAAACAGTACCTCCTAAAGTTTATAGAGATAAATATGCCATAACTAACTACTATTATATAATTTTGTAAAGCACGAAGCAACTAGCTTTGTAATAGTACACTATGAGCAATTCATTTTCTGACAGCAAGCAAATTAAGATGATATCTATTTTCTCTGAGCTTGTGCAGACCGATTTCAAGGGAGAAATGAATGCCTTATGTTGGTACAGAAATTTGGAAGGCGATTTTAATGAGATTGTAACCAAACTACCTATAAAAGAAAACATAACCGAAGTTTATCCCGAAGATCTAATTGCACTCCAATTATCAGAAAAGGGGAATATAGCAAGAGAAACAATCTTAAATGATTTGCAATTATTAGCTGATTATGGAGCTTCGCCTTCTCTTAACTTGCTGAAGTGTTATGAACGTGATGCTGAATTTGATTTCATATCGACAGATGTATATTCGTTTCATGTAGATCGTTCGCCCATTGCAACAGATACTTTTTTATGCACTTATCACGGAGCCGCAAGCGATATTATTTCTAATTCGCAAGCAGAACAAAAAATTCTAATTCCAGAAATCCGAGCCAAGCTAAAAGAACTCCATAACGGACCAGAAGAAGAATTCGAAAACTTTCTAGAAGAAAATTATTTTGATTTGCATTATCAGCTACATCCCGATGCAAAACCTATTAATTTAGGATTAGGACATCTTTGGCGCCTAGCTGTAGATCATCCTAAACAACAAGTACTGCCTTGTATTCATAGAGCACCAATAGAAAATGAAGGCGAATATCGGTTGTTGCTGATTTGTTAAGGAAATTACTGCTCTGCGAAGTCACTCCACTTCATACCCGTTACAACATTCTATAATGTGATACTATACTTTTACAGACTTCTCTTTGTTTATTCTCTATGCGAGTGTGCAAAGCGCTTTACATAAAAACTCTTTGGGGAGCGGGGCTTGCTTACTACAAAATTATGGTTTGATGTAAAATAAAAAGAATCCTAAGCGCTATTAACTCTCTAAATAGACACTTAAATAATTGAAAAAAGCGACCCTTTTGAGGCCGCTTTGAATGTTTTCACAACGGAATAATCCTTATTGTGAATTGCTTCAAAATTGTATTGCAATGATACAACAAAATCTCTAATCTTAATTATGGTTATCCGTAAATCAATTAATTATCTTTTACTTACTTTTAGAAATTAATTTTTTAGAGATGAAAAAAATATTAGGATTAGACTTAGGAACGAATAGTATTGGGTGGGCGCTGATAAATAATGACTTCGACAACAAACTTGGAAATATTGAGGGATTAGGAAGTAGAATAATTCCCATGAGCCAAGATGTTCTTGGTAAGTTTGATAGTGGTGTATCTATTTCTCAAACTGCCGAAAGAACAAAATATCGAGGAGCTAGAAGATTAGTGCAACGTTTTTTATTAAGAAGAGAAAGACTTCATAGAGTTTTAAATATTCTTGATTTCTTGCCTAA
The DNA here is from genome assembly GCF_015594725.1 of Flavobacterium sp. ALJ2. GTDB lineage: Bacteria > Bacteroidota > Bacteroidia > Flavobacteriales > Flavobacteriaceae > Flavobacterium. The sequence goes on from NZ_JADNRC010000005.1 coordinate 40,039, forward strand.
ACATTATTCCGAAGCGATTGATTTTGACAAAAAGTTTGGGCAATTCAAACCTGAAAGAGAAGAGAAATTATCTTTTTATAAAAATGAAAGTGGAAAAAACCAATTTTTATTTTTGGATAGTCACCAAGAAATGCTTGCCGAATTTAAATTAACAAATCCTGAATTAAAACAAGTTCCTTATGATTGGACAATTTATTATTTGAGAAAAAAAGCATTAACCGAAAAAATTTCCAAAGAAGAATTGGCTTGGATTATTTTAAATTTCAATCAAAAAAGAGGTTATTATCAATTGCGCGGAGAGGAACAAGAAGAAAACAAAAATAAATTAGAAGAGTTTCATACACTTTCTGTTGTTGATGTAATTCAAAGAGAAAAAGGAAAATCAGGAATCTGGTATAATGTTATTTTAGAAAACGGTTGGATTTATAAACGTGAAAGCAAAATTACATTATTTGACTGGATTGGAAAACAGAAGGATTTTATTATAACTTCTGAATTGAATGATGATGGAACTATTAAACTCAATAAAGACAATGAAGAAAAGAGAAGTGTTAGATCTCCAAAAGAAAACGATTGGGGATTAGTAAAAATTAGAACAGAACAAACTATAAATCAAAGTAAAAAATCAGTTGGTTCTTTTATCTATGATGAGCTTTTAAAAAATCCTAGTCAAAAAATAAAAGGGGAATTAGTCAGAACCATTGAAAGAAAGTTTTATAAAAAGGAACTATCAAAAATTCTAAAAGTCCAAATTGAATTTCATAATGATATTTTTGGCGAAAGAAATCTTTATAAAAAATGTATTGATGAATTGTACAGACATAATGATTCTCATAAAAATAACATCAAAGACAAAGGATTTGACTATTTATTTTTAGATGATATTATCTTTTATCAACGTCCCCTTAAAAGTAAGACTTCATTGATTAGTGATTGTAGTTTGGAATTTATTCCAATAAAAGATAAAAAAGGTGTTTTAGTAAAAGATGCTAACGGAAAACAAGTTTTAAAACCTTTAAAATGCATTGCAAAATCAAATCCTATTTTTCAGGAGTTCAGATTGTTACAATTTGTAAAAAATCTAAAAATTTACAAGAAAGAAATTATAAATGAAATCGACGTTACGGATGATTATTTAAAAACGGAGGAAAATTGGGTAGAACTATTTAATTGGTTAAACGATAAAGCTGAAATTAGTCAAAAACAATTTTTGGCGTACCCAAAATTCAAATTAAAAGAAGACAAATTTAGATGGAATTTTGTAGAAGACAAAATCTATCCTTGTAACGAAACAAGAAATCAATTTTTGAATGCAATCGCAAAAATTGACGTAGATAAATCCTTTTTTAACAATAAAAACACCCAAGATTTATGGCATATTTTATATTCTGTTACTGATAAAATTGAAATCACAAAAGCAATTACAACTTTTGCCAAACGACATAATTTGCCTAATGAATTTATAACAAACTTTTCGAAATTAAAACCATATAAAAAAGATTATGGCTCTTATTCTGAAAAAGCGATGAAAAAATTATTGACTTTAATGAGAAGAGATGAAACTTGGAATAAAGATGTAATTTCTGACAAAGTTACAGCCAAAATAAGTGCTATTAAAGAAAGATTGGAATCTATAAATTATGACGCATCAATTCTTGAAAAAGTATCTGACAGCGATATTCCGAAACAAGTCTTAAAAAGTTTTATAAATTGTACTGAATTCAATAAAGGTTTAAATACCTATCAAGCATCCTATTTAATATATGATAAACATAGTGAAGCTAGTGATGTTTCAAAATGGAAAACCCCTGCAGATATTGAACACTTTTTAAAATATGATTTTAAACAACATTCCCTGCGCAATCCAATTGTAGAGCAAGTTATTACAGAAACGTTGCGAGTAGTAAAAGATATTTGGCAACATTTTGGAGAGGGAAAAGAAAATTTCTTTAATGAAATCCATATTGAATTGGGGCGTGAAATGAAAAACAATTCTGCAGATAGAAAAAGAATTACAGAAAATATAAATCAAAACGAAAACACAAACTTACGAATCAAAGCCATTTTAACCGAATTGAAAAATGATGGCATAAATGATGTTCGTCCTTATTCACCAAGTCAGCAAGAGATTTTAAAAATTTACGAAGAAGGAGTTTATAGTAGTGAAATCAGAAAAGAAAAATTAGAGGACATTGATAAAATTAGAAAAATTGCAAAACCAACTACTTCTGAAATTATCAAATACAAACTGTGGTTAGAACAAGGTTATATTTCTCCATATACTGGAAAGTTAATTCCATTAAGTGAACTTTTTACAACCAAATATCAAATTGAACATATTATTCCACAATCAAGATTATTTGATGATTCGTTTTCAAATAAAGTTATCTGCGAATCTGAAGTTAATGATTTGAAAGGAAATAAGACTGCATTAGAATTCATTCTAAAAAATGAAGACAGAATTGTAACCTTAACTGGAGGAAAAACAGTTAAAATTTTCACTAAAGAAGCCTATAGCCAACATATCACTAGTTATTACAGCAAAAATAAAAACAAGCAAAAAAGATTATTAAGTGAGGAAATTCCTGAAAAGTTTATCGAAAGACAATTAAATGACACTAAATACATCAGTAAAATTGTAAAGAATCTTTTGAGTAAAATTGTTAGAGATGATGATGAACAGGAAGTAACCTCAAAACATATCGTTTCTTTGAATGGATCAATCACTTCAAAAATGAAACAAGATTGGGGTTTGAATGATGTTTGGAATAACATTATTACACCTCGTTTTGAGCGTTTGAATGCGATTACTAATTCTAGTGATTTTGGTAAATTAGAACTCAAAAAAGATGAATTTGGAAACAGTGGAAAACAAGTTTTTCAAACCACCGTACCAGATGCAATTACAAAAGGGTTTTCTAAAAAAAGAATTGACCATCGCCATCACGCTTTAGATGCTTTGGTAATTGCCTGTGTAACAAAAGATCATGTCAATTATTTAAACTCTATCAATTCAGAAAGAACAAATTATTCATTAGTTTCTAAGCTACGTAGAATTGAAGAAATTCAAATTAATGGAAAAACACAAAATATCGCAAAAGATTTTCACAAACCTTGGGATAATTTTACAAAAAAAGCAGAAGACCAATTAAATCAAACCATAATCAGTTTCAAGCAAAACACCAGAGTTATCAATAAAACGGTAAACAAATACCAAGTTTGGAAAGAAGAAGATAGTACGATGAAAAAAGTCATTATTAAACAAACTAAAGGAAACAATTGGGCAATTAGAAAACCAATGCACGCAGAAACTGTAAGTGGTAAAGTCTTTTTAAAGCGAATCAAACAAAGTCATATTACTATTATAAATGCAACTGATCAAGTAGAACTTATTGTTGATACAGAAGTTAAAAAACAACTGAAAGAAAAAATCAAGCGACACCCAAACAATAGTGAAGGATTAAAAAAACACCTCAAAGATTTTCCTGTAATGGTTGATGGAAAAGTTATTGACAAAGTTCAAATTTATGAAAATATAGAAGCCACAGCAACAAGAAAAACACTTGATATTACCTTTGATGAAAAAAGAATTGAGAAAATTACTGATACAGGTATTCAAAAGATTCTATTAAATCATCTTCAACAAGAAATCTATCAAAATGCTACTGATGAAAATGGAAAAAAAATACCCGCTAATGAAGTTGCTTTTTCTGAAAATGGTTTGGATGAACTCAATAAAAATATTACAGCATTAAATAATGGTAAAAAACATCAACCAATTAAAAAGGTTAGGGTTTTTGAAGAAAGCGGAAGATTTTCTCTTGGAGACACAGGGAATAAAAAAGACAAATTTGTAGAAACTGCATCAGGAACTAATTTATTCTTTGCTATTTATAAAGGTAATGATGGGAAAAGAAATTACAAAACTATTCCACTGAATGAAATAATTGAAAGTCAAAAATTAGGTGCTTTTGAAAAACTAAAACTAAATGAATGTTCTGTTCCAAAAAATTATATAGATGAAAAAACTAAAGAATTATCTCCACTACTTTTTTATTTAAATCCTAATGATTTAGTATTTGTCCCTACTATTGAAGAAATTGAAAATCCTAGTCAAGTAAACATTAAAAACTTTACAAAAGAGCAAACTGAAAGAATATATAAATTTACTGATAGTAGTGATACAACATGTAATTTCATTCCAGCTAGCACTTCAAGTTTAATATTTAATATCAATAAAAAAGACCAACAAAAAATAGGATTAAATTATCCAATACAAAATGAATATGGATTGGGAAGTCCTCAATCTAAAAATCAAAATACTATTAACGCTGTTCAAATTAAATCCGTTTGTTGGAAGATAGAAATTAATCGATTAGGTAAAATAATAAAAATTATCAAATGATAAAACGCACCCTTTTCTTCGGCAATCCCGCTTATTTGAGCACTAAAAATGAGCAAATTGTAATCTCTTATCCTGACAAAGAACAAGAGACCAAAACCGTCGCCATTGAAGACATAGGTGTTATCGTTTTAGAAAATCAACAAATTACAATAACCAATGGTTTATTAGAAAAACTCACTCATAACAATGTTGCTTTAATCAATTGTGACCAACAACATTTACCAATTGGTTTGTTAATGCCTTTAAGCGGACATACAGAACAAAGTGAGCGTTTCAAAAACCAGATTAATGCTTCTGTTCCGCTCAAAAAGAATTTGTGGCAGCAAACCATCAGTTCTAAAATAACCAATCAGGCAGGACTATTAAAAGAAAAGGGAATCCCAATGCGTAAAATGGAATTATGGGCAAAGGAAGTAACCTCTGGTGATTCTTTAAACCATGAATCTAGAGCTGCTGTGTACTATTGGCAAAGTCTTATAAAAATAGAGAATTTCACAAGAGGACAAAAAGGAATTCCTCCAAATAATTTACTCAATTACGGTTATGCGATTTTGAGAGCTATTACAGCAAGAGCATTAGTAAGTTCGGGAATGCTTCCAACATTAGGTATTTTTCATCGTAATAAATATAATGCTTATTGCCTTGCTGATGACATCATGGAGCCTTATCGGCCGTATGTTGATTTAATTGTATGTCATATTATGGAAACGGAAGATTCTTATGATGAATTAACAACGGAAATAAAAAAGCAATTATTAAGTATTGCTACAATAGATGTAAATATAAACGGAAAAAATAGTCCATTGATGGTTGCCATGAGTCGAACAACAAACTCGTTACAGGAATGCTTTGCGGGAAGTCTCAGAAGAATTTTATACCCAATTTATGTATGAGGAGCATTATACACGTTTAAATCAATATAGGAGTTTGTGGATATTAGTATTTTTTGATCTGCCCACCGAAACGCGCAAAGAGCGTAAAATTGCTAGTAATTTTCGTAAGAGATTATTAGACGATGGTTTTTCTATGTTCCAATTTTCGATATATATGCGCTTTTGTGCTAGTCGGGAAAATGCCGAGGTACACTCTAAAAGAATAAAAAATAGCTTACCTGAGCATGGAAAAATTGGCGTGATGCAAATCACAGATAAACAATTTGGAATGATGGAACTTTTTTATGGAAAAAAACCAGTAGAACCCGAAAAACCATCTCAACAGTTAGAACTTTTCTAAAATTAGGATTAAAAAAACATCTAATTAACTGTATCTCAGGTCTTAGAATAATCTATTTTTCATTTTCAAAACAAACATATAACTACCAACATATCAAACGATTAACTCGTGGTATGTTGGGAATTATAAGTAAAAATACAATTTTGAAAGCAATTCACAACACGGGTTAAACACGCTCAAAAGGCCTCCTGTTGGGAATTATAAGTAAAAATACAATTTTGAAAGCAATTCACAACACGAACCAGCTGACAATACTAAAGAATCGTGTTGGGAATTATAAGTAAAAATACAATTTTGAAAGCAATTCACAACTGTTGTGCCGTAGCAGCGCTTATTTTTCTTGTTGGGAATTATAAGTAAAAATACAATTTTGAAAGCAATTCACAACGATAACGACGTTATAATTAAATCTATTTGAGTTGGGAATTATAAGTAAAAATACAATTTTGAAAGCAATTCACAACGAACAATGGTAGTCAAATAATACTTAAAGAGTTGGGAATTATAAGTAAAAATACAATTTTGAAAGCAATTCACAACTTGTTCCGTCTTTTCTATATTGATTATCTTGTTGGGAATTATAAGTAAAAATACAATTTTGAAAGCAATTCACAACTTGATAGTCGTTTTGTTTCAGCTATCACCTGTTGGGAATTATAAGTAAAAATACAATTTTGAAAGCAATTCACAACAGTGCGTCTGGGCAAATAAAATCATTAAATGTTGGGAATTATAAGTAAAAATACAATTTTGAAAGCAATTCACAACAGGTTGTAATTCGTTCTTTAAATCTTCATAGTTGGGAATTATAAGTAAAAATACAATTTTGAAAGCAATTCACAACACATAATTTGATCGTATTTCAAGTTGCTCTGTTGGGAATTATAAGTAAAAATACAATTTTGAAAGCAATTCACAACCTGTGTGAAAAATTGAAATCACATATACAGTTGGTTAGTAAAACCACTCACCGAAGAGTTCTCTTAAAAAGCTGTGTGGGCAAATGTCTCCTGACTTCGTACACGTAAATAATGCCCCAAAACTAAAAAGAGACTTCAAAAGTCTCTTTTTTACAATTAATATATCTTTATAAATAATTATTTATTGAATAATTTTTCAAGTTTTGCCATCATTTCATCTTTCTCTTTCAACATACGCTCAAACAAAACAATTTTCTCTTCATGAAGTTTTTTAATTTCCTCAATTGGATTGTTGTTAAAAGTTTCAATTCTATTATTGAACATTGCATTATCTGAGAAACTACACGAAATTAAATTTACTGCTTGTTCTTCATCAAAATTCTGAAAAGCTTCTACAGGAATTCTTAATACAGCTGAAATTTGTTTCAGCAGGTTGTCTTCTATTACATCTTTTTGCTCCAGCATAGAAATTTTCTTCTGGTTCCAATCTTCTCCCAGATCATAAGCTAAAGCTTCCTGCTTTATGTTAAGCATTTCTCTAAAACGTTTTACGTTTCTTCCCTGATGTATTTTCTGTTCCATAATGAATGTCAATTTTCTAAAAGTTCAAAGATAAAGCCATTTGGCTTAAAAATCCTGAATTTCAAAGATAAAAAAATATCTCATAATACATGCTTTTTGTCAGATATTATATCCGTTTTAGAATAGTTTATCCTTTTGAAAAAATAGAATTTAGCTTATGAACATAAAATATCCTTAGTATGAAAAAGAATAAAATATCCTTCGAAACTAGCTTTTGGCCAGGATACGTAGCGGGAAATCCTTTTAAAGCAGTTAAAGCCTTTTTTGACTATGCTGATCTGGAATATTACAAACTGAATTTAACCGAAGTGGCAATTTACAGCTATAAGAAAGAAATCTACGAAGCAAACAATCCCTCTAATGCTTTTGTGTTTTATACTGCTATAAATACTTTTCTTAAAGTGTGTTACTGCCTGCAAAAGAAAAGCAAAAAATGGAAAGTTACAGCGTCTTTGAGCTGCGAAACAGTATCTCACCTTTCTTCCCTGACAGAAGAAGAATACCACAATCCTTTTATTGTATTTCAAAAAGCATTTGATAAAAAAACTCTTGAGGAATTTGAATCATTTCTATGTCTAATTCTAGAGCTTTCATTGTCTCCTTATATCGTAGATACATCCTCTGACTTAACGACGCCTTATATTCATTTAATCAAGATGCTCGATGCAGTCGGACTAATGAGAGAAAGGGGCATTGAGAAAATCAAGAAAACAGATCCGATTGATCCTGTAACGGAATAAAACATCCCTTATCCAAACTTTAAAATAGAATGTGATAAAAACTATAGCAAAACTTAGATTTACAGCACTTCAAGACGATTTTTTCTCCACTCCCTCCCTTTTCGTGTTGATCCTAAAAAGACATGAATAAACATAGTTCATTCTATAAAACTAAATGTTTATTTATCATTATTATAATTTGTTTCCGTTCAAAGAGTTGGACCTATGGTGGGAATATAAAATTATTTATAAATAAAAAAACCCCAGTAAATACTGGAGTTTTTAGTGCAATTAAGCTTTTTTCGTGACCTCGACTGGATTCAAACCAGTAACCTCTTGAGCCGTAATCAAGTGCGCTATTCAGTTGCGCCACGAGGCCTTTTTTGTTTTTCAATTCAGCTATTTTTTGTAGCTTTGTTGCGTGCTCATTGCGGGTGCAAATATAAGAACAAATGTGAGATATACAAGCAAAAAACAACAGAAAAATTAAAAAAAATGCAGTTAAAAAATTATATACGTGATATTCAAGACTTTCCAAAAGAAGGAATTTTATTTAAAGACATCACTCCTCTCATAAATGACCCAATTGCTAGAGAAGAATCGCTTAAAATTTTATTAGAATCTTTAGAAGGTCAAAAAATAGACAAGGTAATTGGAGCAGAAAGTCGCGGTTTTTTCTTCGGAATGCTACTCGCGCAAAAATTAAATGCTGGTTTTGTACCAGTAAGGAAGCCAAAAAAACTTCCTTTTAAAACTATTTCGGCAGAATTCGATTTAGAATATGGTACCGATTCATTAGAAATGCATATTGATGCTATTAAAAAAGGAGATAAAGTATTAATTCACGATGATGTTTTAGCCACAGGCGGAACTGCCAAGGCTATGTGTGATTTAGTAACTGAATTAGGAGGCGAAATTGTACAATGTAACTTTTTGATGGAGCTCTCTTTTTTAAACGGGAGAGAGAAAATCAAAGGCAATCCCATTTTTGCTGCAATAACGTATTAAATCATAACGGATATTTTACAACTTACAAAATCTTATAAAATAGGTACTCCCCTTTCGCAATGCTTTATGCGCTTTTAAAATATGTAGAATCCTATTTTACCGTTGGTGAAATAAAATATCTTGTAAAAAAAAACATCCCTTAAAGAAAGTTTTCTTTTGGGATGTTTTTTTTAAAAAAGTGTGTTAAGCCATTTCTGCTTCTTCTACTTTTAATATTTCTAGTTTTAAATCACCTTTTTTAGAAGGCCATTCTATAAGTTTACCTACTTTATATCCTACCATTGCAATACCTTCGTCAGAAAGAATAGAAATTTTACTTTTGCTTGTTTTTACTTTTTGAGGACCTACAAATACAACTGTTTTTTCTTCGTTGTTTACGTGGTCTTTATAAGTTACTTTTCTATTTACAGAAACAATATCTTCTGGTAAATCTTTTCTTAAAACCTGTGATGCACCTTTAAGTTCAGCTAGTAATAATTTTTCTTCTTCTATTGTTACTTTCTTTCTTCTTAAATGATCCTTAATTAAATCGTATAATCCTGTTGTTAAAATAATATTTTGTGACATAACTTTCTTGCTTTGCTTCATTTCTCATTAGGTATGATATATAAAACTCATCATTAAACACGTTATAGCTCCTATAGTTTTGTGTTCAATGATACCATAATCCTTAAATAAAATTGAAGATTAAAATAAATGAGCTGCCTGAAATAAAAAGATTCCCTGTCTAGAGTTTTGACAGGGCTTAATTAATAAACTCTTTTGAACTTTTTAAGAAAGTATCGTCATGCAAGTATAATAACGTACCCATAAGGCACATCAAGTGATTATCTGCTAAATAAAAATTTGAAGTAGTCATTATTATAATATGCTATTAATTCTTCGCAAGATATAACTTATTATTGAAATAAAAAAATTTAAAAATAAAAATTAAATAAAACGAAATAATTATGTAAGCATTTTTAAATATCTAATCTAAAAAAATAATATTTTTTATGTGATAACGATATCAAAATCTTATGCAAGAGGCTTATTTACAACCTTATATAAGCTGCCAATTGCACAATATTATTCATAGTGTTATTATTCTTACCCACAATATATTGATTCATATACCCCGCTTCAATATCAAATTTTGTGCTTACTCTCCATCCTAATGCCAGATAGGCCCTGTTTTGATCAAAAAATTTACCATTAGGACTGTTTTCTATATTCATAAATACTTCGTTTTGCAGTGCCACAAAAGCTCCATTGGTAAAACTTGATGTTTCTGACAGTGGAAAAATAGAACGAGTAAAATAACGCAATCGCTGTGCAAAATCATAACTATCAGTTACAAGTTCGTTTTGATCAATCATTGGTTGCCCCATAAAACGCTGTTCTAGTCTTAAACGATGTTGCAAACTAAGAGGACGATTATATAATGTAAACTTTTGATTAAAAATAAATTGTTCCCATATTCTATGCTCAGGAACCCAACCATTAATATCCATAACAGTTCTATTATTTCCAATATATGCATAACCAATTGTGGCAATCATATTATTTTTTATATGATAATTCAATCCTGTGCGTATAATAAAAGACTGAACGTCTTTTAATTTATCTGTACTTCTTGCCTGTCCATCAAAATGTACACTGAATTTATTATCTAGCTCATAAGTAAAAAATGCAGCGCTCCATCCGCTAAAAGTATGCTGTGTTTGTGCATTAACAGTTGTATTAACAAAAAAAACAACGATACTGAACAAACTAAGGAAAGGCAATTTTGAAATCATGCTTTATTACATTTTATAATTGAATTACAAACTTACATCTTTTACATTTTAATTACACTTTACCAACTAATAATTGATTTTTTAAAATCAAATTATACTAAAATATACATTAATACTATCAAATTACTTTTGTGGTATATTTATATAATATTAAAACACATAAAACTTCAACTTGCTTTTCATGATTTCAATGGCAAAGTAAACTTGAATGTACTGCCTTTTCCTGGTTCGCTTTCTGTCCAAATTTTGCCTTGATGCATTTTTATAAACTCACTACAAAGTAATAACCCAAGTCCGCTACCGCTTTCGTTTTCGGTTCCTCTTTGAGATACTTTCCCGTTAATTTTAAATAATTTTTCTTTTATATTATCTGGAATTCCAATTCCATTATCTGTTATGGAGATTTCTATTTTTTGATGCTTTTTTTTGATCCTCACAATAATCTCACCATGTTTATCTGTAAATTTAATAGCGTTAGTTAATAAGTTACGTACAATAGTATCAATCATATTTTTATCGGCCTCTACCTCTATAAGTTCAGATGATTCAAACAAAAGACTAATGTTTTTATTTAAAGCTGCGCTTTTATTGAGTTCAACATTTTCGTTAATCAAAGTGTTTATTATGATTCTTTTTGGGCTAAATTCAATCATTCCTGTTTGTACTTTCGACCAGTCCAAAAGGTTTTCTAGTAATTTATAACTATTCTTGTTGGACTCATGGAGCATTTCAATAATTTCTTTAATCTCTTCACGACTATATTCTTCAATATTTTGAGTCAATATTTCAGAAAGGCTAGCCGAAGATCCTAATGGACCTCTCAGATCATGAGCTATAATAGAAAAAAATTGGTTTTTGTCATCCAAAAGCTTTTTTATTTTATGATCCTGTCTTTCTTTTACCAGTAACAAAAAACCAACTGTCCCAATGAGTGTAAGCAAAAACAAACTTATACTATACAACGTATCAAAAACACTATAGAAGAAAAAGTCCTTTTGCGGATTCAAGTAATTATAAATCAATCGCATAATAATTAAGACTTCGAATGCAGCATAACAAAGTACATAAAAAGTTCGAAAAAAATTATGTCCCTTTTCTGTAAAATAACTTATTGTAGGAGGTAAATAAATAGCAAATACTCCAAGAGATACTATTAAAATACGTGTATTGATTGTGCATCCTAACAACACTAGCGTATTAAAGAGTAGTACTGCAATAATGGTTATTGCTATTTGTAACCTATACCGTCTTTTTGATTTGGCCTTAAGCATTGCTAACATTGCTATCGTTTCATAAAAACAGGATGCAATAATGATTGTGTTAGCAATATTAATAGAGATAAAATCTGAAACTATACCCCTTAACAGAATTAATGTCCACCCGATGGTGAGTAATAACTTTCCATAGCCAAATTTTTTTAATATTTTCCTATTGTCAGTAGTAGCGTATGAAAACGAATAACTAAAAATAAGCATACAGATAAACAAATTTGCCCAAAAATAAAGAAGGAAAACAGTTTTTGGATCTAATGAAAAATGTTCGAACATTATAGACTTTAGGAAATTAAAAAAACTAAGGTCCAAATATACAAATTAAGGCAATAACCAAATGTAGTATTATACTGAGCTTCTGCCTATATTTGACTATTAATGCTCTATAAATGCAATAAATAACATAATTAAATGTTTATTAAACAGATAGTATTGGATTTAATTTTAAGATTAATTCATATTATATATTAATATTTAAAAGATATGAAAAGGATATTGTTTTTAATTATCATGATTAGCGTTTCTATACAAGGATACACACAGGAAGAGCTCAATAATAAATTTAAACCGATTCCTCCTAAAGAAATTGCGACAAAAATTGATCCACCTGCTATTGTAGAAAAGCCAGATTCTTTGCAAGTAAACCCTGATGAGCTTTTTAAAGATACTAGTTTATACAAAAAAGAAGCCAATGTTGAAGGTATATTTTATAGACGAAATCAATATTTAGGAAGTTTTAAAACAAAATCACTTACTTCTACAATTCGTTATAGAGATGCTGCTTTTGTAGATGGCGATAAGATAAAAGTATATTTAAATGATCAAATAATTGTATCCGAAGTTAGTTTGAATGGAGAATTTCAAGAATTCAAAATAACATTAGTTGATGGAATTAACAAAATTGATTTTGAAGCTTTAAATGAAGGTTTTGCTTCGCCCAATACTGCCGAATTTCAGGTTTATGACGATAAAGGAGTCGTTATTAAAGCAAGCCAATGGAATGTGGGTACAGGTTATAAAGCTACCATTATAGTAGTAAAAGAGTAAAATAAGATTATAAGCCAAAAGCCATTTTACTATGAAATGGCTTTTAATTTATATTGCAATTATTAATTCAAATCTGAAATAGTTTTGCTTTATGGATGTCTGAATAATAGTTCAAGCAATTATTTTATCAGTCGATCTCTTGCCGCCTTTAAGCCTACCACCAAGATTATAATAACTACAACTAAAAGAAAATATAAAGAGAGATTCCATGTATTCCCATATTCATATAATTTCCCAAATATTGGAGGTCCAAATGCAGCTAATAAATACCCTACCGATTGTGCCATACCTGATATTTTTGTAGCAGTATGACTATCTGTTGTACGAAGTACAAAAAACATCATCGATAAACTAAATGATAATCCTGAAGACATTCCGAAGAGTATAACAGCGGCATAGACATATTGTAGCTTAAAAAATATTATTAGTAACACACTGATAAACATTCCTGCAGCAACAATTAAAACTAAACTTTTTTGATTAGAAAGCTTAGATGCAATAATTGGTCCAAGAAAAGTTAAAGGTAACATTGCCATCTGCATAAAAGACAAAACCCAACCGCTTTCTTCATTTGGCATGCCAAAATCTTGTAGTAACATCGGAAGCCAAGTTACAAGTGAATAATACATTAATGATTGAAGCCCCATGAAAATACTAATTTGCCATGCCAATGGGGATTTAAAAATATTTAAATTACTTTTTTCTGTTTTTTGAGCCTTAGCCGTTCCTCTGCTTTTCAATACGATTGGTAACCATATCAAAAAAGAAAATACGGCAACCCAGATCCATATCCCCAAAGAACCTTTCCAGCCAAGACCACTTAACTTACCAATAGCTATACTAAAACCAGATGCAAGAGCAGCAGTAAGATTCATAGATACAGAATAAAAGCCTATTACCATTCCGGATTTATTAGGGAATGTTTTCTTTATATATCCTGGCACCAAAACATTCCCAATACAAATTGCTACGCCAAGTATGGCAGACCCAAGAAATAGTGTAAAAACTGTCCCCATCACTCTAATGTATAACCCAACTATTAAAAGTACAATCGAAAACAATAAAAACTTCTCTATACTGAGTTTTCTGGATAGCTGCCCAACAAAAATAGATAAAAAGGCAAACGCCATTAATGGTATGGTAGTAAGTAATCCAGCCTCACTATTAGAAAGATGAAGAGATTTACTTATTTCAGTTAATACAGGTCCAAGAGTAGATAATGGCGCACGTAGGGTAGCCGCAACAAATAGGATCCCCATGAAAGGAAGGAAGATTTCAAAACAGAATTTTGTCTTACTTTTCAAGCTTTTTTTATGTTTATTCATGATATTTTTTACTTCTGCAAATTTAAAAGGACTATTATAATTAAATTTGCCATATGTTTAATCTAAAACGACACTAAATGGATTTTGCCATACATTCTGAAAAACCAAACGAATTAGTAGACCGCATTGCAAAAAAAGCCTACGTTTGGTTTGAAGACAACTGGAAACACGATACCAAAGAGCATTTCCATAAAAGAGCGCAACTTGTTTATGTGGAGAAAGGCTTTCAATACCTTCATGTCAATGGACGTATCTACCTCCTACCACAAAATCATGCAGCATGGATACCTTCTAATCTATCTCACAGAACAACTACAGTTTCGGATAATATAAATTTGAGAACCATTTTTTACTCTGTTGGATCCGAAAATATTTTTTATGATAAATTAAGAATCTTTTCTGTTCCTCCAGTACTTCGGGAGATTATTTCCTATTCATCTAAGTGGAGTAAAATCGAACAATACTCTATTGAGGAAGAAGCATTTCTAAATGCCATTTTTGTAGGATTACCTAGTTTCTTTAAAGATGCGATGACACTAAATATCGTTATCCCAAATGACGAACGGTTATTACAGATAAGCAACTTTATTATTGATAATATTGGAAATGATTTGCAGGTCAATACAATAGCCGAAAACTACAATATGTCATTACGATCCTTAGAAAGGATATTCAAGAAAGAAACAACAATTACAATTTCTAAGTACATACAACTAGTACGAATCATAAAAGGTATTGAGTTTTTAAGCACTGGAAAATATACGGTATCGCAGGTAGCTTATCTTGTAGGTTACAAAAGCCTTCAGGCTTTTAGTGCTAGTTTTTTTCAGATACTAAATAAAAGACCTAATGAATTTTTAGGGGTTTAAAATGTTTGGAATATTAGTATAAAAAAAATTATCCTTATTCGATCTATAACAACTATAACATTCAGCAATTTTCTGTACTTAAAAGATAAAAAACGATTCAAAATAAAACACTAAATAAGCATCTTTTTTTGTACTAGCAATCTTTTATCTTAAATTTGCACAGTTACTAAAAGTAGTAAAGGAATAAAAAATATAAATTCTCACGCTAAATTATATTAGAAGGGATCAAGCTCATATTACTACTTTACTATTAAAATCAGCACCAATTGTATCGACTAATTTTTTTCTTTTAGAGGAGATTTAAGATCAAATTAAACAAAGAAAAAAGTGGAAAAGGAAAAAACATGCTGGACTATTTGCCAAGAATGTCAAGGGCGCGGTAAAAAAAGTCGAGGACTTAACAAGAAAGTAAGACTCGACTACCAAATAGCATTAGATCAATTTGAAAAAACGAAAGGCGAAGGAGTGCCTCCCAATCTTCCAAAAGGGTATCTCTACTCATGCTTAAATTGTTCCGGATCTGGATTAGTTCATTCTGCAAGCCATCCTGTAGCCGATAAAGAAAATCTCCCACACGTTGCAATTATTGGCGGCGGCATAGGAGGAATTGCTCTAGCAGTAGCTTGTTTGCACCGCAGAATTCCTTTTACCCTTTATGAACGTGATAACAACTTCAATGTTCGTTCACAAGGCTACGGACTTACTTTGCAACAAGCCAGTAAGGCAATTCAAGGACTGGGGCTTTTCTCGTTAGAAGAAGGAGTTATTTCGACAAAACATATAGTTCATACCACAGATGGAAAAGTGATAGGAGAATGGGGCGTTCGAAAATGGATACAATCGGATGTAAAAACATCTCCAAAACGTTCAAATATACATATCGCACGACAATCTTTGCGCTTAGAGCTACTTGAGCAACTCGGCAAACACGATGTGATACAATGGGGACACCAATTAATAGATTTTAAGGAATCTGAAAACAAAAGTGTAAATCTGAGATTCCAAGTAAACGGTGAAATAAAAAACTTCAAAGCAGATATTGTGGTTGGAGCTGATGGTATTCGTAGTTCTGTCCGCAGATTACTTATTGGTGAAAACACTACTCCTTTACGTTATCTAGATTGTATTGTGATATTAGGTATTTGTCCTTTAAGTGCTCTCGAAGATCTTAATAGTTCTTTACTAGACTCAGCCACAGTATTTCAAACTGCCAATGGCAATGAGCGAATCTACATTATGCCTTATACGTCAGATTCAGTAATGTGGCAAGTTAGTTTTCCAATGCCAGAAGAAGAGGCAAAAGCGTTAAGTGCTCAAGGTCCTCAAGCACTTAAGGAAGAAGCCTGTCGTAGAACTCAATGGCACACCCCTATTCCTCAGATTTTGGCAGCTACCCAAGAAGCTCAAATTTCTGGTTATCCTGTTTATGATCGGAAATTACTCCGACGTGAACTGTTGGAGAAAGCAGGACAAGTAACTCTAATTGGGGATGCAGCACATCCCATGAGCCCGTTCAAAGGACAAGGTGCAAATCAGGCATTGCTGGATGCACTCTCGCTCGCTCGAACAATCACAAAAGAATGCAGACCTTTATCTCAATGGAAAGAAGCTGGAATTCGAAAAAGTGTATTAAATGATTTTGAAGCCGAAATGTTAGAACGCAGTGCTGTAAAAGTAAAAGATTCAGCAGAAGCCGCACAATTCCTACATTCTGAGATTGTACTTCATGAGGGCGATCAACCTAGAGGAAGATGTTTAAAGTAAAAAGAGCAATAGTAAGATACTTTAAACATTGCCATTACGCCTATTTAGCTAGATTATTTTTTATATAACTCTTCAATCTTTTGATAATTCTCTTCAACAAAATATTGAAGATATTTTACTGCATCATCAAAATTTAATGCCTCATAATCATCAACAATCATTTTTTCAGACTCTCCAAATAAACCGAACAAAACTTTAACTTTTTTTGGACGATTATACCATATCGAGAATACAAGTTTTTTTTGTTCATCATACATAGCCGTTAAACAAAAGCTTCGTTCATTTTCAATACACTTAAAATCTAAAGAAGGACTATAATAAACTTCATTTTGATTAATCGATTCAGAAAGATTTAATTGCTGGGTCCAAGGATAATTTTCTGCTATTTTCAATACATCTTTTCCAGAAATTGTATTATTTCTGTATTCGATATTTTTTTTATCAGGATAGCAAATAGAATATTTAAATGTCATAGTTAGTTATATATAAATCAGATATTTTTTACTGGTGTTTTTTACTACTTATTCCGATACATCTTCATTGATAAAGTTGTATTTATTGTCTGTTAACTTTTTTAAATACTCTTCAAAACTGTCTGCAATTATACTAAACTCGTCTGGGTCGTGTACAAACCGTACGACTTGACCTATTTTTCCTTTCTCTGATGGACTAAAATCTATAAATAATTGTGAGGTTCCGCCATTGTTCATACAATCTGAAAAATGGAGCCACTTTAATGAGTCTGCTTTATTGGTAATTTTTTCGTCAATCTCTACTTCATCATATTTTCTTTCAATATAATCCGAATAACTTTTAATTGCTATATTTTGATTTTCTATAATCTCTTTGGATGATAATAAATAGTATGGGTATTCTTCAAGATCAGAGCCGAGAAAATAAAAAGTAATTTCTTCTCCTGCATATTCTCTCCAATACGTTCCATCAACATATTCAAGCAGGCTAATCAATGCATGGGGAATATCGGGATATATCTTTGTAAGTTTTTCAACATCTGCAGTTGTTAAGCCGTGTTTAATCTTTTCAAAATGCTCCCAAATTTCTTGTGCATTGTTGTTATAGTAAGCTTCTTTAAGCCCTTTTATATATTGTTCTGCTGTTGCATTCATTTTGCTAAATTTCTGTTTCACAAACTTTTATTCAAAGTACTTATAAAGATCTAAAAGATTATACAAAAACAAAGAGACCATAATAGTCTCTTTGTTTTTCTAATATAAACCTATGGGAGGCTTGTTTTTGTAATAATTTTTATCATTTTCAACTTGTGCCAATGCTTCCTATTTCATTACTCGAAGTTCACGAATGCGACTAATTTTTCGCCCTACATGATTGGTTAATAATCCCCAACTTGCGCGCATGATCCACAGAAACATAGAAAAATATAATGCATAAAAAAACTCCTAAATTTCTATAGGAGTTTATTGGTGGGCGATGAGGGGTTCGAACCCCCGACCCCCTCGGTGTAAACGAGGTGCTCTGAACCAGCTGAGCTAATCGCCCTATTTTACTAGGTTGCTATCATATCCTGATTGCGACTGCAAATATACAGCTAGAATTCGTATTAACAAGTACTTTTTTAAAATAAATTTAAAGTTTTTTTTACACACCTCTTTTACAACGCTTTAATTACATCACGAAATGGTATAATTCTTTTGTAATAACTTACTATAGTCATACATTTGTATTTATATATACTATACAATGGCAAGATTCAAAGAAAACGATTTACCCAAATCAAAAATAACCGCTACTTCACTCAATAAAGCAACAATAATATTTAAATACGCAGGAAACCACCAATGGAAATTTTATATTGGATTGGTTTTTTTACTCTTTACAGGAGCAACTGCACTCGCTTTCCCTAAGTTAATGGGAATGTTAATCGATTGTGTTAAGAACAAAGACAACTCCGAGGCTAATATGATTGCGTTAGGATTAGTCGTTATTCTTTTTTTACAATCTATCTTTTCCTTCTTTAGATTATCATTGTTTGTAAATTTTACCGAAAATACGTTGGCAAATCTTCGTTCGGCACTTTACAGTAATTTAGTTAAACTACCGATGTCTTTCTTCTCTCAAAAACGTGTAGGAGAATTAAATAGTCGAATTAGTGCTGATATTACTCAGATACAAGACACCTTAACATCCACAATTGCAGAATTCTTACGTCAGTTTATACTAATTATAGGAGGAGTTATTTTATTGGCTACCGAGAGTTTAAAGCTAACCCTATTAATGTTGTCTGTAGTTCCGCTTGTGGCAATTGCAGCAGTTATTTTCGGACGTTTCATTCGTAAATATTCTAAAAAAGTACAAGATCAGGTTGCCGAAAGTCAGGTAATTGTTGAAGAAACAATGCAAGGAATTAGTATTGTAAAAGCTTTTGCCAATGAATGGTACGAAATTGCACGTTATAACGGAAAAATTAGAGAAGTTGTAAAACTAGCTATCAAAGGAGGTAAATACCGTG
Source organism: Flavobacterium sp. ALJ2 (assembly GCF_015594725.1). Taxonomy (GTDB): domain Bacteria; phylum Bacteroidota; class Bacteroidia; order Flavobacteriales; family Flavobacteriaceae; genus Flavobacterium. The sequence goes on from NZ_JADNRC010000005.1 coordinate 59,448, forward strand.
GTTACTTTGCTTCGTTTATTATATTCTGTTTGTTTGGAGCCATCGTAGCCGTAGTTTGGTATGGCGTACGATTAAGTATTGCAGGCGAAATGAGCGTGGGACAATTAATTTCGTTTGTGCTCTACTCTACTTTTGTTGGAGCTTCTTTTGGTGGAATCGCCGAACTATATGCACAAATACAAAAAGCAATTGGAGCTACCGAGCGTGTTTTTGAATTATTAGATGAGCATCCTGAGAAAATAAACTCGCACCAAAATTCAACGATTATTGAAAAAATACAAGGAAATGTAACGTTCAAGAATGTACAATTCAGTTATCCGTCAAGAAAAGAAATTATGGTTCTAAAAGATGTTGATTTCACTGCCAAATTCGGTCAGAAAATTGCAATCGTAGGACCAAGTGGAGCAGGAAAATCGACAATCTCTTCTTTATTATTGCGTTTTTATGATATTGATGCTGGAGAAATCATTGTTGACGGAAAAAACATCTACGATTATGACTTAGAAAATCTAAGAGGAAACATGAGTATTGTTCCTCAAGATGTAATTTTGTTCGGAGGAACCATTAGAGAGAATATTGCCTACGGAAAACCAGATGCTACCGAAGAAGAAATTTTACTAGCAGCCAAACAAGCCAATGCTTTTAATTTTATCGAAGGATTCCCTGAAAAGTTTGACACCTTGGTTGGAGAAAGAGGAATTAAGCTTTCTGGCGGACAACGTCAGCGTATAGCTATAGCACGTGCCTTACTTAAAAACCCAAGTATTTTGATTCTTGACGAAGCAACATCATCATTAGATAGTGAAAGTGAAAAATTAGTACAGGAAGCATTAGAGATTTTGATGCAAGGAAGAACAAGTATTATTATTGCTCATCGCTTATCAACCATTCGTAGTGCCGATCAAATCTTAGTTCTTGATCATGGAATAATTTCTGAACAAGGAACACACCAAGAATTAATAGCTCTGGAAAACGGAACATATAAAAACTTAAGCAACTTACAATTTAGTAATTCTTAAATTTTAAAGATATTAAACTTAGAAAGTAAAGCCCATAAAAAAGCTCCAATGAAAATTGGAGCTTTTTTTATAATTACTAAAAACTGAAACTACTTCTCTTTTCTTCTCTTACGCTCAGTTTTTAAAAGCTCTAATTCTCTATTTGTTTGTCCAGCAACCGAAGTATTTTCTTCCGCTCGACGGATCAGGTAAGGCATAACATCTTTTACAGGACCAAACGGAAGGTATTTAGCAACATTGTATCCGTTTTCGGCTAGATTATAACTAATATTATCACTCATTCCATATAACTGGCCAAAACAAATTCTGTGATCGTTATTCTTAATCCCTCTTTCTTGCATTAATTGCATCAAAGTATAAGAACTGTTTTCGTTATGAGTTCCTGCAAAAACAGACATTGTATCTAAATGCTCTAACATATATAAAACTGCCGCATTGTAATTAATATCAGTAGCTTCTTTAGAAACACAGATTGGAGAAACATATTTTTTCTCTTCAGCTCTTTTATTTTCTTTTTCCATATAAGCACCACGAACTAATTTCATTCCTATAAAGAAACCTTCAGCTTTAGCTTGTTCATGTAATTTTTTTAAATAATCCAAACGATCCCAACGATACATTTGTAAAGTATTAAATACAATTGCTTTCTCTTTATTGTATTTACGCATCATTTCGGTAACTAAATCATCCGCAGCATCTTGCATCCAACTTTCTTCACCATCAATAAGTAAAGCTACATCGTTTTTATGTGCTTCCTTACATACAATATCAAAACGCTCTACTACTCTATTCCACTCTGTTTGTTCAGCAGGACTTAAAGTTTGTTTCTCACCTAATTTCTCATACAATTCAAAACGACCTAAACCAGTTGGCTTAAAAACGGCAAACGGAATAGCTTCGCGTTCTTTAGCAAACTCAATAGTTTTTAATGTCATTTTTAAAGCAGCATCAAATTGCTCCTCTTCTTCTTTCCCTTCTACTGAATAATCTAATACCGAACAAACACCTTTAGTGTACATTTTATCAACAACAGTAATACAATCATCCTCATTTACTCCACCACAAAAATGGTCAAAAACTGTGGCACGAATTAGTTTCTCTACTGGTAAATTTGCTTTTAAAGCAAAGTTAGTAACCGCTGTTCCGATACGAACTAAAGGTTGATTCGCAATCATTTTAAAAAGAAAATAAGCTCTATCAAGTTCTGTATCACTTTTTAACGAAAATGCAACTTGTGTGTTATTAAATATTTTTTCCATTATTAGGGATTTTTTTGTGCAAATATAGAGAGAGTTTGAATATTTTTCAGCTTAAAATAGCTTATTTTTGTGCTTTCAATTAACTACAGAAAACATGCAATCAATTCTCGCTAATAATTATCCTATTCATTTTAATCAAAATGCATACGAAGCTTTAAACAATCATTTAAAAGAAAACAAGTATTCTAATATATTCATTGTTGTAGATACTGATACAAATGAGTATTGCTTACCTAAATTTTTACCTTTATTAGAAACTGAACTTACTATAGAAATAATCGAGTTTGAGTCGGGTGAAATCAATAAAAATATTGAAACTTGCATCGAAATATGGAAAGTACTAACAGAACTTGGTGCCGACAGAAAAACATTAATTATTAATCTTGGCGGCGGCGTTGTTACCGATTTAGGTGGTTTTGTAGCTTCTACATTTAAGCGAGGAGTCGATTTTATACACATACCAACAACCTTATTATCTATGGTTGATGCTTCTGTAGGAGGTAAAAATGGTGTTGACTTAGGAAATCTTAAAAACCAGATTGGCGTTATCAATGTTCCTAAAATGGTATTAATTGATACGCAATACTTAGAAACTTTATCGCAAAGCGAAATGCGTTCTGGTCTTGCCGAAATGCTAAAACATGGATTAATTTACGATGCAGCCTATTGGGAAAAGTTTTTAGATTTAAAAGCTATCGATTTTGCAGATCTTGATGAATTAATATATCGTTCTGTAGAAATTAAAAATGAAATTGTAATGCAAGACCCTACCGAAAAACATATTCGTAAGGCTTTAAATTTCGGACATACATTAGGACATGCCATCGAAAGTTACTTTTTGGAGAATGAAAATAAGACAACATTACTACATGGTGAAGCAATTGCTATAGGAATGATACTCGAAAGTTATATCTCATGGCACAAAAACCTACTTACCAAGGAAGAATATTCTCATATAAAATTAGCCATAAAATCAATTTATGACGAAGTCATTATTGAAGAAAATGATATAGAACCAATCTTAGAATTGTTAATTCATGATAAGAAAAATGAATATGGCTTAATTCAGTTCGCATTGATTGAAGGAATTGGAAAAATAAAAATCAATCAATCAGTTGAAAATGAATTGATTCTTCAATCCTTTAAAGATTATAAATCTTAACTTATTATTTAATGGAAAAGCTTTGCTTTACGTATATAATATTTTTTACATTTGCATCGTGAAAAAAAATCAAAAACAAAAACAATTTAGTTCATACAGGAGCTACGCCAATACTTCATTCTTGAGGATATTGAACCGTTTTTATAACATAAAAGGAAACTTTTGTTTTGATCGCTTTCAATGTTCAAGAGCAGAGCACGAGAAACTACAAATCGTGTATGCAAATATTCGGGTTTGAATTTTAAATTATTTTATTGTTTACCACATTTAATTTAAAATACACCTATCTAAATGAATACAAAATATTCTGATTTAATCAATCAAACTTATTACTTTCCTCAAGAGGAATTTACTTTAAACAAAGACAACCTTCAATTTCACAACATCGATTTGATGAAATTAGTAGAGAAATATGGTACGCCATTAAAATTTACTTATTTACCTCAAATTTCTAATAATATCAACAAAGCAAAAAGTTGGTTTAGAAAATCGATGGAAAAGAATAAATACGAAGCAAAATACTATTACTGCTATTGTACTAAAAGTTCTCATTTTGAATTTATAATGAATGAAGCTTTCAAAAACAATATTCATATAGAAACTTCATCTGCGTTTGATATTAACATTGCAGAGAATTTATTAGAGAATGGCAAGATCAATAAAAACACCTACATTATCTGTAACGGCTTCAAAAGAGATCAATACGTTACAAATATTGCAAGACTTATAAATAATGGTCATAAAAATACCATTCCAATTATTGACAACTACGAAGAACTTGATTTACTTCAAGCAGAAATCAAAGGGAAATTTAAAATTGGAATCCGAATTGCAGCCGAAGAAGAGCCTAAATTTGAGTTCTATACTTCAAGATTAGGAATAGGATACAAAAACATTGTCCCTTTTTACAAAAAAGAGATTAAAGAGAATAAAAATTTAGAAGTGAAAATGTTACACTTCTTTATTAATACAGGAATAAACGACAATGCATATTACTGGAATGAATTAGTAAAATGTATTAAAGTATATGTAGCTTTAAAAAAGGAATGCCCTACTCTTGATGGCTTAAACATCGGTGGCGGATTCCCTATTAAAAACTCATTGGCTTTTGAGTATGATTACCAATATATGATTGATGAAATTATCAATCAAATAAAAATTGCTTGTGATGAAGCTGAAGTAGATGTCCCGAATATTTTTACTGAATTTGGTTCGTTTACTGTAGGTGAAAGTGGAGGTGCTATCTATCAGATTTTGTACCAAAAACAACAAAATGACAGAGAAAAATGGAATATGATTGACTCGTCTTTCATTACTACTTTACCCGACACATGGGCAATCAACAAACGATTTATTATGCTAGCCGTAAACCGGTGGAATGATACTTATGAAAGGGTTCTATTAGGCGGACTTACTTGTGATAGTGATGATTATTACAATTCTGAGCAAAATATGAATGCAATTTACTTACCTAAATACAATAAAGAGAAACCTTTATATATTGGTTTCTTCAATACAGGAGCATATCAAGAAACAATTGGAGGATATGGAGGATTACATCATTGTTTAATTCCACAACCTAAGCACATTTTAATTGATAGAGACGAAAATGGATTTTTGGCAACTGAAGTGTTTTCTCAAGAACAAACATCAGATGAAGTATTGAAGATACTAGGATACAGTAAAAAACAATAAAAAAAATCGCAAATTGCACCAACTATTTATAAATTTTATTAATTTGCACAATAACCTTTAAAGGTTTTTAACCTTTGAAACCATAAAAAAAAGAAAAAATGAAAGGACCAATTAGTCAGTTTATTGAGAAACATTATTTACACTTTAACTCTGCATCTTTAGTTGATGCCGCAAAAGCATACGAACAACAATTGGCTAATGGTGCCAAAATGATGGTAAGTATGGCAGGAGCAATGAGTACTGCCGAAATTGGAAAGATTTTTGCTGAAATAATTCGCCAGGATAAAGTTCAAATTATTTCTTGTACAGGAGCAAATCTTGAAGAAGATATCATGAACCTAGTAGCGCACTCTCACTACGAAAGAGTACCAAACTACCGTGACTTAACACCACAAGATGAGTGGGAATTATTAGAAAGAGGATTAAATAGAGTTACAGATACTTGTATCCCAGAACATGAAGCATTCCGTCGTTTGCAAAAACATATCTACAAAATATGGAAAGATGCAGATGATAAAGGAGAACGTTATTTCCCACATGAATTCATGTACAAAATGTTACTTTCAGGAGTTTTAGAAGAATATTACGAAATAGACTTAAAAGACAGCTGGATGTATGCTGCAGCTGAGAAAAATTTACCTATTATTGTACCGGGATGGGAAGATAGTACAATGGGAAATATTTTCGCTTCGTACGTAATCAAAGGAGATTTAAAAGCATCTACGATGAAATCTGGAATCGAATATATGGTTTTCCTGTCTGATTGGTACCCTAAAAATAGCACTAACGGAATTGGGTTTTTCCAAATTGGTGGTGGTATTGCTGGAGATTTCCCAATTTGCGTGGTACCAATGCTGTACCAAGATTTAGAAATGCATGATATCCCATTTTGGAGCTATTTTTGCCAAATTTCAGACTCTACAACTAGTTATGGTTCGTATTCTGGGGCTGTTCCTAATGAAAAAATCACTTGGGGTAAATTAGATATTAAAACTCCTAAGTTTATTATTGAGTCAGACGCTACCATTGTAGCGCCATTAATTTTTGCATATTTATTAGATTTATAGAATAATTTTATGAAAAGAGTAATAGTTGATTACGCTAAACTTACCAATGAAATTTTAAACTTACTAGTTGAGAAATTTCCTGATGGTTATGATGATTCGGATGTTATCCGTTTTAGAAATGCTAAAAACGAATTGATAGAAGCTGTTGAAGTACGCACAGAAGAAACTATTTATTTAGTAAAAATTAGTACTAAACTTGCTGATAGAATTGAAAATTACGACGAAGATGATGAAATCGATGCTGACGTTGATACAATCGAGCCTATAAAAGGTCTTGATTTAGAAGATGAAGCAGATGATGAAGACGAAGATGAGAATCTAGACAAACCTGATCTTGACGGAGATGATGAAGACAACGACGATAAAGACATCGCCGATGATGACGAAGACGATGAAGATTAATTAATCTGAATATTTCAAAATAAAAAAGGAACTCATCTATGAGTTCCTTTTTTATTTAGTAAATTACCTACAAAAAAACATGTACCGATGAATACTGCACTATTACATACCAAACTAAAGGAAAATTTTGGATTCGAAAAATTCAGACCAAACCAGGAAGATATAATAAATACAATACTTTCAGGTCAGGATACTTTAGCAATTATGCCAACTGGTGGAGGAAAATCAATATGTTTTCAGTTACCAGCCTTATTATTACCAGGAATAACAATAGTAATTTCTCCTCTTATCGCTTTGATGAAAGATCAAGTAGATAGTTTAAAAGCAAACGGAATTGCTGCTTGTTTTATAAATAGCAGCCAATCTGAGCAAGAACAGCAATTTTACATGGAAAGCTTAAAATCCAATACCATAAAATTGGTTTACATAGCTCCCGAAAGTTTATCATATCTTGATATTCTTTTTAATAAACTAACAATAAGCCTAATAGCAATAGACGAAGCACACTGTATCTCGGCTTGGGGACATGATTTTCGTCCTGCCTATACTAATCTAGGGTATCTAAAAAATCGCTTCCCTTCTACTCCAATCTTAGCACTAACTGCCACAGCAGATAAAGCAACAAGAACGGACATAAGTGAACAATTAAATTTAAACAATCCAAAAACAGTTGTTGCTTCTTTTGATAGAAAAAATTTAAGCCTTGAAGTTCGTCCTGCTCTCGACAGAGTAAAACAAATAATAGATTTTATTGAAACCAAACCCAATGAGTCTGGAATTGTATATTGTTTGAGCAGAAAAACAACCGAAGAACTAGCAGGCAAACTAAAGAAAAAAGGAATTAATGCAAAAGCATATCATGCAGGACTAGAAAGCAAACTGCGTTCCAAAACTCAAGATGATTTCATAAACGATGATTGTCAAGTAGTTTGTGCTACAATTGCCTTTGGAATGGGGATTGATAAATCTAACGTACGCTGGGTAATTCATTACAATTTACCCAAAAACATCGAAGGTTATTATCAAGAAATTGGAAGAGCTGGTCGTGATGGCCTACCTTCAGAGACAATTTTATTCGAAAGTTACAGTGACGTCATCCAATTGCAAAAATTTGCATCAGATGGATTAAACGCCGAAGTACAACTTGCAAAACTAGAGCGAATGAAGCAATATGCTGATGCTTTAAGCTGTCGCAGAAAAATATTACTTTCTTATTTTGGCGAATTAGTCAATGAAAATTGTGGTAACTGCGACATTTGTAAAAATCCTCCAACCTTTTTTGACGGAACTGTCATTGCACAAAAAGCACTATCTGCAATTACTCGTCTGCAAGAAAAAGAAACTTTACCTGTAATTGTTGATTTTCTTAAAGGTTCTAAAAATGCTCATATATATGAAAACGAATACCAGAATCTAAAAACTTATGGAATTGGAGCCGATATTTCATGGTATGATTGGAACCAATATTTAATCCAACTAATAAATTTAGGGTATTGCGAAATTGCATTTCATCAGCATAATAAAATCTTATTGACTCCTTTTGCAAAAAAAGTTTTATTCGAAGGCGAAAAAGTCAAGCTTACTACCGTAGTTAAGAAAACTATTGAAAAAGCCGAAACACAAGAAAAAACTACTAAAGCCAAACCAAATTCTCTTTTCGAAATACTGCGACAATTGCGATACAAAATTTCCAAAGAAGAAGAAGTTCCTGCGTACGTCATTTTTAGCGATGCAGTTTTAAGACAAATGGAACTATTACGACCTATGAGTGATGATGAACTTATAGCAATTGATGGCGTTGGAAAAGCTAAACTCGAAAAATATGGCTCCGATTTTATAAATGCAATAATCGAGTTTTTTAAAAATAAAAAAGCACCTAAAGCAAAATCTAAAAAAGAAAGCAGTACTTACAAAGTAACTCTTGAATTATTTCAGGAAGGAATTTCTATTGCAGATATTGCTGCTAAAAGAAAACTTGGTATTTCGACAATTGCATCACATTTGGCAAAATTATACATTGACGGACACGATATCAATTTATCAGATTATGTTTCTGACGCCGAAGTTCTCCAAATAAGACAAGCACAAGTAAAACTTGAAAATCCTGAAACACTAAAACCATATTATGATTTTTTTGAGGAGCAAATTTCTTATGATAAAATACGTTTGAGTCTAGCGATTATTGAGAAGAATTATTAAAACGTATCATAAATATTACGCAACCAAATCTTTGTCAAAGTTTTGATCTTTGACAAAGATAAAGCCAAATTGCAATTATCCTTCGTCTCCGCTCAGGAGGACAAAATTGATACTTTAATAACATTTTTTTTAGAAATTAAGATAGTCATTAGCCCTGATAGGAACGGCATCCTTTTTATTTTTTCTTTAAAAATAAAAAGATACAGTGTCCCGATAGCTATCGGAAGCAGGATTAGCTCCAAAAAAAATCCTGTGAATTTTTACACTTCACAGGATTTTTTAATTTAAATATCGCTTGCTAATATCTACAAATATCTTTCTTGAAAAACTTTTTGATGATGCTTTTGGTGTCCAATAATAACAAAACCTAAAGCACGAACTGACATCTGATTATTAGAAGCAGTACCAATTTTCTTAAGCTGCTCCTCTGACAAACTTTTATAGAACAATAAATTAGAATGCCTTACAGCAGATAATTCCGTTAATAAATCCTGAAGACCTCTTGCATTCGCATTAGTATTATCCACATAATCATTTTCTTCAAAACTAGCCAATGCCGTTTTATCATTTCTAGAGAACCGTAAAGCCCGATATGCAAAAATACGCTCTGTATCGATTATGTGCTGAATAATCTCTTTGATTGTCCATTTTCCTTCAGCATAACGATAATCAAATTTATCCATCGGAATATTTTGGACAAACTTTATGAAATCATGCAATGAAATCTCCAATTCTTCAATCAAATTTACATTTCCTGCTTCTTGAATATAAGTAACGAATCCACCTGAATATTCATTTTCTAATAATTGTGATGTCAACATAATAATCAAATTTAAGCTGAGTTTCTACTTGCATTTGTATTTCCAAAAAGAGAACGTGTTACTATTTTCTCATATACCTTTATCAAATCATCATCAACTTGATCTTGCTTGTTTAATTCATTAATTCTTAATAAAGCATATTGTTGTATTGTTAACAATGGCAAGACAATACGCTCTCTTATCTGAATAGAAGCTTTACCGTCAGGATAATTTTCCATTAGCTCTTTATGTCCTGCAATTTTGAGCAACAAACGTTTTGTTTCCGAAAATTCATCATAGATAATTTGCCAAAACTCTCCAAATTCAGGGTCTTTTCTCATATAAGCTGTTAATGGTAAAAATGATTTTGCCAACGACATCATACTATTTTCTAATAAGGTTTTAAAGAATAATGAATTATCATATAAATCCTGAACTTTCTCCCATTGATTCGTTTCTTCAAAATGCCTTAATGCCGAACCTACTCCAAAGAAACCTGGTACATTTTGTTTTAATTGACTCCAAGAACCAACAAACGGAATGGCGCGTAAATCTGCAAAATCTAAATTTTCAGACTTACTCCTTTTTGATGGTCGACTACCAATATTTGTTTTTGAGTAATATTTTAAAGTACTCATCTTTTCTAAATAAGGAATAAATTTTGGATGATTTTTAAAACTTAAATATTCTTGATATCCAAGTTCTGCCAATTGATCCAAAATATTTTTCTCATCTACAGTCAATTCATTTTCACCTTTACTAAATACCTGATTTGTAACTCCAGCACTCAATAAATTCTCTAAATTGTAACGACAGGAATCTAATGTTCCGAAATTAGAGCTAATAGTTTGCCCCTGAACAGTAATCTGAATTTCATTATTTTCAATTTTAGGCCCTAATGAAGCATAAAATTTATGCGTTTTTCCTCCTCCACGAGCTGGTGGTCCACCACGTCCATCAAAGAAAATAGCTTTAATTCCGTATTTTCTAGAAACTTCAGTAAGTGCTTCTTTGGCTCTGTAAATACTCCAGTTTGCCATTAAATATCCACCATCTTTTGTACCATCAGAAAAACCTAACATTATTGTTTGTTTGTTTCCTCTTTCGGTCAAGTGTTTTACATATTCTGGATTCGTATACAGTTGCTCCATAATTTCATGAGCCTTTTGCAAATCATCAACAGATTCAAATAACGGAATAATATCAACCGTTGGGTTATCCCAATTATTCAATCTTATTAAAGCAAAAGTCTCCATTACATTCAGAGCACTTTCATTATTACTAATTATATAACGATTTGCCCCATACTCCCCATTATTCTCCTGAATGGCTTTAATAGCTTGGATAGACTCAATTGTTGACTTTGTAATTTCATTTTCAAAAACATTCGCATTAAGATTTCCTTTTACTTTTGAAAGCATAGCTATCTTTTCGTTCTCTGATAAATCATAATAATTAGCAGGAAAAACCGAAGGATCTGACTTTAGATAATACATTACAACATCCTTAAAAACAGCATCATGAATCTTACTATTCTGGCGGATATCTAGTGTTGCAAAATAAAAACCAAACAGATTAATCTTTATAAGCAACGCCTCTAATTCATCCAAATACAAAGACTGGTGCTTATCTACAATAATATCTTTAATCCTATTTAACTGTGTCTTAAACTCATCTAAAGTGATGTAAATTTCTCCTTTAGAATAAAATACTGAACGATACAATTTATATTCAAGATCAGATACTAGAGTATCCACTCCTGCAAATGTCAATTTTCTTTTTAAGTTTCGCATCTCAACATAGTAGCATTTTAGAATCGAAGTTCTCAAACGTTCTGCTACTTTTAAAGTAATGTCCGTTGTTACGAATGGGTTTCCATCACGATCTCCTCCTGGCCAAAATCCGAGTTTAATCAAAGGATTTTGAATCGATTTGCCGTGAAAGATATTTTTTTGAAGATAATGTACTATTTCACCAGAAGTTTCATAGAATACATTTTCCAAATACCAAATCAAACTCACTGCTTCATCATAAGGATTTGGTTTTTCATTTTGTATAAATGGTGTTTTCCCTAACTGAGCAAGTAGTTTCTTGATTTTAAGCAAATCATTTGATCGGATTGCCGCAGTTAGATCATTGATAATACCTAATACTGGACCTGGATAAAACTGTGTAGGATGTGCCGTTAAAACTGTACGAACATTAAAGTTTTCTAAAAACTCAATTAATTCATCATCTTTTTCTTTAGCATCTGTCTTTTCTTTAATATCACGAAGCGAACCTCTTCCTTCCATATTATTTACAGTTGGAAATGCTGCATCTTCTATAGCATCAAACAATACTATTTGACGCTCAATGTATTGAATAAATCGAAACATTAAATCAATTTTATCTGTTTCTGAAGCATCATTTAAATACTTTCCTGAGAAAAAATTCACAATCTCTTTAGGAGTTTCTTGTTTTTTAAAACCTGTTTCACAAACTTCAGTAAATAAAGGAAGTAAAACTCCTGTATTATCAATAGAGTCAAATGGTAGGGTAATAAATACACTATTATAAATATGGTATTTAGAAAGAACATCTTGATTAAAACGTTCTATTTTTGGAAGCGTATACATAATGCGTTATAGTTGGTTGGTTATTAGTTAATTTTTCATAAAAAAACCCCAAGAAAAACTTGAGGTTATATTCAATATAGCATTCAAGATCAATTACATGTTTTTAAAAATAGTATGCATCAATCGTTTTTTATCATTAATACTTTCTTCTAACGAAATCATAGTTTCTGTTCTATATACTCCTTCGATATCATCTATCATAAAGATAACTTCTTTTGCATGCTTAGTATCTTTTGCTCTAATTTTACAGAAAATATTAAATTTCCCTGTAGTTACAGATGCAACAGTTACAAACGGAATTTGATTAATACGCTCTAAAACAAATTTTGTTTGAGATGTATTGTTTAGAAAAACACCTACATATGCTATAAATGAATATCCTAATTTATCATAATCCAATGCTAATGAAGACCCCATTATTATCCCGGCATCTTCCATTTTTTTCACTCTCACATGTACTGTTCCTGCAGATATCAATAATTTTTTTGCAATGTCAGTAAACGGTACTCTTGTGTTGTCTATCAACATGTCTAATATCTGGTGATCTACTTCATCCAAACGAAATTTACTCATAGTTCTTTAATTAATATTACTAATTCCTATTACAAAGCACAAAAATATACATAAAAAATAACAAAACGATAATAAAACTATCTTTTTATCAATCCGTTAACAAATTTTATGTTTTTATTTAAATAAAAATCCGCTTTCTGACTTGTTTTCGGAAAACCACCAAAATCATCAGTATATTCTGCTCCTTTAGCATCATATTCAAAATGACCATAATGATTTTCTAATTCACCAACTTCGGTAACATAAGCAGTGAAACAAATTTTATTTTCAATCAATTCCTCTTTGTATTGTGCGGCAAAATTCGTGATTATTTCAATACCATCATAATTTATTTTGATGTTTTTATATATAAAATCATAAAAAACGACTTTATTTTGTGAAATCTTCAAATATTTATTAATTCCACTGACAACTATATCGTTTTCGCTTAATGCCTTAAACCCTGAGATTAACGCAAAAAAGATATACTTCCTTGTGATTTCTCTTTCATAATCATTAGGATAATGCCCTGCTTCAAATAAAACTGTTGGCACTCCTAAATACTGAAATGTATCTCCTATACAATTAATATTAAAAGAATCATCAAAACGACCTACTTGTCCAGGAATATAATCTTGTAAAACATCATTCATAACTACAATCAAATCTATCGCTTTCATACGTGACTCATTTATCTCACGCCCTTCATTATATGCTGGAGCCAAAAATGAGACTGTTGCTGGCTTTCCTGTATCGCCAGCACCAAAAATTGTACGCTGATCATGCAGATTATAGCAGTAATGAGGCTTAAACTCTTCAAACGCCGCTCTTAACACTTTGCTTTCGGGCTGTGTTAACTGCTGTGAGTCACGATTCAAGTCGACTTTATTAGCATTTTCTCGAGTATATAACTTAGCGCCATCAGGATTTAACATAGGAATAGCACAAAAAGTAAACTTTTCTAATAGCTTATTTGCAAAATCAGAACCGCTATTCAACACATTAATAAAGTCAAATAATGCCTTCGTAGTTGTACTTTCATTTCCATGCATTTGCGACCAAAGATAAATTCGAGTTTCACCAGTCCCAATTTTGTAACTATATATAGGTTCCCCAAAAACAGATTTACCAATAACCTCAACTTGATTATTCGTATTTAATTTCTTCAACAAAGGAGTTATCGACTCTAACGTAAGATACCTTCCTCCTATCGTTTGCTCTTTATGTAAGCTAAATAATTCTTCTAAAATCATGATGTATTGTTTGGTTTACAAAAGTAAACATCTTTATTGTTACAATTGTAAACAGTAAAATAATTCAACAATCTACATTTGTAAACGCTAATTCCCCTCTAAGAACCCTGACCTACCCCGCTTTTGATGACATTTGTTACTTATTTTTAAAAACACAGTTAAAGCATTACTTATTAGCAATTTAAGCAACTATACATGAAGCTATACAATAATACAAATAGAGCGATTTACACTATTTACAATTGTATAATTGGTGTTTCAGTATATTTTAATTACATTTGTAAACCGTCTTAATTTAAAAAACAATTTACAATGGTAAACATCGAGGATTTTATAAAAAGATTGGAAATTATACTAGATTATTATGGTTTAAACGCCTCTTCATTTGCAGATAAAATCGGAGTACAACGCTCTAGTATGTCTCACCTACTTTCGGGTAGAAACAAACCTAGCTTAGATTTTATATTAAAAATTATTGAGGTTTTCCCCGATATAGATTTGTACTGGGTTTTAAACGGAAAAGGATCCTTCCCTAAAAACGAAAATAGTAAAGGTGCTATAAATTCAATTCCAGAAGAAATTGAAAAACCCATCGCTCCTATTTTCCCAAATAAGGATTTCATTCCCGAAGATTTATTTTTAGAGATCGAAAATCCAAATGAGAAAAAACTGGTTGAAAAAAATACTGTAGAAATAAAAAACACAATTTCCAATACCTCTTCTGCAGAGATCGAGAAAATTGTGCTCTTTTATAAAAATGGGACTTTTAAAGTATATACTACTTAATTTTTAATTTTGCGTATTTTAAAATTTCTGAAAAATCTTTAAAAAAACATTTTACAATTGAAGTTCATTACTTGGAATTTTTCCCAACACTCCTTTATAGTGTTGTTTTAAAATTTCCATATCTGCTTCATAATTTCCTGTAGGATAAAATGGCTTACCAAAATTAACTTCTTTTTTACCCCAATCAAAAGCTACTGGCACAATTGGCACATTTGCTTTTAAAGCGATATAATAAAAACCTGTTCTAATTTCAGAAACTTTTTTGCGAGTACCCTCTGGAGCAACTGCCAAACGAAAAACTTCTTTTCTCTCAAAAATAGCAGCAATCGAATCTACTTTATTTAAACCTCCTGAACGATCTAAAGGCTCTCCTCCTGCACTTCTGAAATAATATCCAAAAGGAAATTTAAATAATTCTTTCTTTCCTACCCAATTCATTTCTAAACCCGATATTCCTCGGGTAAAAATTCCTAAATAAAAATCATGATTACTTGTATGCGGCATCACCATCAACACACATTTTTTAACCTCAGCATTTTCGACCCCTACAATTTTCCATCCCATTAACTTCAAAAAGATGAATTTATATAATTGTTTCTTCATTAATTTTATTTTAATCTACAAAATAAATAATTTAAATCTTAAATTTGGTAAAAACGCATACGAATGATTAAGAAAATATTCAGTTACCTTGTTCCCATAAAAATTTTTGAAAAAAAATCTGCACGCAGTAAAGCTATTGAAGTTACTTGGGCAAACGGTGAATTAGTTTTAGATTCCGAAAATACCAATTATTCTTATGGTAGCTTACAACGTATCCTGAGATATGGTTTAAAAAACATTGGCTTTAAAAAAATTCTTTCCATGAAAGAGATATTGCTTCTAGGTGTAGCTGGAGGTAGTGTTATCAAAACTCTTGTTGATGAAATAAAATACGAAGGCAAAATTACTGGTGTTGAAATTGACCCCGAAATACTAGAAGTCGCTAATAAATATTTCAATCTAAATAAAATCAAGCAACTTGAAATTATTATTGATGATGCATTCGAATTTGTTTTAAAAACAAATAAAAAATATGATCTTATAATAATTGATGTTTTTGAAGACACTACAATGCCTAACTTTTTATTTGAAAGCTTCTTTAGCAATAGAGTCTGTGATCTTTTAAAAAATAATGGTTTTGTACTTTTCAATACCATGATTCTAAATGAAACACACAATATCAGAAACCGAAAATACATTTCGGAAATAAATAACCTGCATGTCGTAAAAATGCTCCCTCGAATTGAAGAGCACAATGAATTGATAATTATTGAAAAACTAGCTTAATCATAATTTCATTTAGCACATAATACTAGGATTTATATTTAAAACAATTACAACAGATATAAAAAAATAAAAATACATGCTCAGCTTAGAAACAACTTTAAAAAATTTAGCCCCAGCAAAAGTAATCGATTCTACAATTGACTATTCAGACTATACATCTTTGGATTTATCTGTTTCTAACCAGGAATTAAAAAACAACAAACCCGAAACAGCTAAAGATTTTGAAAATTATATCGAAAAAGTAGTAACTCGTACCAATGCTCAAGTCGCTTTTGGTGGTTATCTGGAAGAGCGGAATATATATAAACGAAGTGAAAACTTTAAAAATCATACAATACCAGAGCGCAACATACATATTGGTTTAGATTTATGGATTAAAGCTGGAACTCCTGTTTTAGCTGCATTTGAAGGAACTGTCCATAGTTTTAAAAACAATGCTAATTTGGGTGATTATGGCCCTACAATTATTCTAGAACATACTATTGAAAATCATATTTTCTATACTTTATATGGGCATTTGTCGTTAGAAAGTATAGTTAACCTTAAAGTAGGAGCTGTTTTTCAAAAAGAACAAATTTTAGCCACTTTAGGCAAACCAAATGTAAATGGTGATTATGCCCCACACTTACACTTTCAGATTATAAAAAACATAGGAGACAATTTCGGTGATTATCCCGGTGTTTGCAGTAAAATCGACCTAGATTATTACACTAACAACTGCCCAAATCCCAATTTAATATTAAAAATAACATAAAGAACAATGAAGAAAGTACTATTTATTTTAAGTTTGCTTCTGTTGATTGGTTGTAAATCAAAAACAGGTGGAAACAAAACAGAAGATTTAAAAATATCAAAAGTTTTAGTTACAGAAGTAGATAATAGCCAACAAAAAAAGGCCTACGATTTAGGAAAACGTGTTTTATTGACTTGTAATACCTCAAAATTCAAACCTTTTAACGAAACTGAAGTTACACCATCGGTTATGGCAAATACCACTGAAGAGCGACTAACAAAAACATGTCAGAAATTCCGACAATGGTACGGAGCATTTAAAGATCTTAAACTAGATGGTATTTATAAAACCAAACATGAAACAATCTACAGGTATAGAGCTTTATATGAAAAAAAAGTAGCCAATAAAGAACTTCGTGTGTATGTAAATGAAGAGAACCTGATTTCGGCTATAAAATCGTTGGACTGGGACGAAACATTCGAGTCAAAATTAACTGAAAAATAACCCCATATGAATTATAAAACACTACTGATTTTACCCTTTCTTTTCTTATCCACATTGGTTAATGCTCAGGAGTTGCTTAATTTTAAAGGAAAAACATACCCTGCTACACCCGCTTGGGATTTTATCTGTGAAAATTATGCTTTATCTGGCGAAGCCAATATTCAAATTGCAAAAACTGAAACAGGAGGAATTTTAAAAATTAGTGTAGCAACAACTGATCCTAAATTACAAATTACCGGCACTACTTATATTTATTTAGTAGATAATACCATTATTGTATGTGTAGACAAAAAGAATACCGAAGCTGCTGAAAATAAAACGGTAACTTACTTTAATCTTTCTGCTATCGAAATGAATAAATTAAAGAAAACTGATGTCCAATCTATTAGATTCAACATATCAGGAACTACAAATAAATTCAGCAGCCAAATTGGGAATTTTACAGCTATAAATAAGAAATCGTATTACGCTACCAAATTTGATAAATCTAAGAATAGCTTTGAAACTGCTGTAGAAATTCAAGTCTTGTAAGTTTTTTTTATTAAAAAGGAATCAATTATTCTGTACTTTTATACTCTAAATTACATCAAAAATGACTGTAAACGAAGTCACGATTACAAAATTCTATACTGCATTTTCCAATGCTGATGCGGTTAAAATGAGCGAATGCTACCATCCAAAAGTACAATTTCGTGATCCCGCTTTTGGTTTACTAAAAGAAGATCAGGTTTGCAAAATGTGGGAAATGCTTCTTAAAAAAAGCAAAGGAAATATAAAAATAGAATTTTCAGATATAAAAGCTGATGATTTTGTAGGTTCTGCACACTGGGTTGCTTCTTATAATTTTAGCAAAACAAACAGAAAGGTTGTCAATAGTATTTTTGCCGAATTTCAATTTCAGGATGGCTTGATTATAAAACATACCGATACATTTGACGTCTGGAAATGGTCTAAACAAGCATTCGGCCTTACTGGCTATTTGTTAGGATGGACTGGTTTTTTTCAGAAAAAAATACAAGAACAAGCCTTATCATCACTTCATAACTATCAATCTGAAAAATAATGGCACATTGTGATACACTGAGAGCCCTTTTTAATCGTGATCTCAATAAATTAAAACTCGAAATTGAATCTTATCAAAATGAAGCTAAAATCTGGTCTGTAGAGGAACAAATTTTAAATTCGGCAGGAAACCTATGTTTACACTTAATAGGTAATTTAAACACCTATATAGGTGCTGCATTGGGCAATTCTAGTTATATAAGGCATCGTGAATTGGAGTTTTCGTTAAAAAACATCCCAAGATCTGAATTAATTACCAAAATAGAAGAAACCATTAGGGGGGTTAATGCCGCTTTAAGTAATTTATCCGAAGAGGATTTAGAGCATGAATTTCCAATTATTGTTTTTCAAGGTAAAGATTCTACTGGTTTTATTTTAACACATCTCACCACACACCTTGCCTATCATTTAGGACAAATAAACTATCACCGCCGATTGCTAGATACGTAAAGCTAATTTATTGATGAGTCATAAATTAAAAAAAATCATCAAACCATTAAGATATTAAGAAAAATTAAGCTTTTATGGTTATTTTTAAATTTTATCGCAAAGCCACAGAGACACGCAATGGAAATGTTTTTTAACTGCGACTTGTAGGCTTTGTGAGATTTAGTAATCTAAACTTGTTCATCTAGTAAGATTCTTAATTCTTCTAATCCTTTAATGGTAAAAACAAATCAAAAAAAAACAGCCTCAATTGAAGCTGTTTTTTTTGTTTATGATGCAAACCAACCAGCGACTAATTCATCTTCGAATGAAGTGACATTTTCATGTATAAATTCATTGGTTTCTTTATTGTATTCATAATCCAAAGCCCATGTTTTATGGTTTTGGGCTAGCTCTTTAATACTATTACAAACAAAAGCAATTTCTTTGCTAGTTGTTGTTGGATGTATTGACATTCTTATCCATCCTGGCTTACGAATTAAATCACCAATAGTGATTTGATCAATTAGCTTACTTGATGTTTCTTGATCAACATGCAACAAAAAGTGTCCGTATGTACCAGCACAACTACAACCACCTCTAGTTTGAATTCCAAATCTGTCATTCAATATCTTTACACCTAGATTAAAATGCAAATCTTCAATAAAAAACGAAATTACACCTAAGCGCTCCTGATGTTGTGCTGCTAAAATTTTAATATTCGGAATGTCATTTAACTCATTAAAAACAAAATTAACGATTTCATGTTCACGTTGTAACATATTATCAACTCCCATTTGCTCCTTTAACTCAATTGCCAAAGCAGTTTTTATTACTTGTAAAAATCCTGGAGTTCCACCATCTTCACGATCTTCGATATTATCAATATATTTATGCTCTCCCCAAGGATTTGTCCAACTTACAGTTCCTCCTCCAGGACAATCTGGAATCATATTCTTATATAATTTTTTATTAAAAACCAAAACTCCCGATGTTCCTGGTCCTCCTAAGAATTTATGTGGAGAAAAGAAAATCGCATCTAAATACGCCTCTGGATCTTCTGGATGCATATTTATTTTTACATATGGTCCTGAACATGCAAAATCTACAAAACAAACACCATTATGCTGATGCATCAATTTGGCAGCCTCATAGTATGGTGTTTTTATCCCTGTTACGTTTGAACAAGAAGTAATCGAAGCTATTTTATAAGCTCTGTCTTTATATTTATCTAATAAGATTTCTAATTTTTCAAGGCTAAAAAGCCCTTTCTCGCAGGCAGGAATAATTTCAACATCAGCAATCGTCTCTAACCAACTCGTTTGGTTTGAGTGATGTTCCATATGTGATATAAAAACAACTGGTTTTTTATCTTCAGGAATTAGTGTAAAATCTTTTAGGTTTTCAGGGATTTTTAATCCCAAAATACGTTGAAATTTATTAACAACACCTGTCATTCCTGTTCCGTCTGTAATTAAAATATCATCTTGGTTGGCATTGACATGACGCTTAATGATATTTCTGGCATGATGGTACGCTTTTGTCATGGCAGTACCTGACACAGTAGTCTCTGTATGTGTATTTGCGACAAAAGGCCCAAATTGGTTTATAATTTTCTCTTCAATTGGTCTATACAAACGTCCGCTAGCAGTCCAGTCGGTATAAATTATCTGTTTTTTACCATAAGGAGAGGTGAATTCCTGATCGATTCCAATAATATTTTTTCGAAAATCTTGAAAATAAGCTTCTAAAGCCGTGGTATTGTTTTTGATATTCATTATGAACTGATTTGATGTCAAAGGTATATATTTTTTATATAATTGTGAATTTGTTAATAGTCAAGTAAAAACTATAATACAATTTCTTTTATTTATAATTAAATATTCCTTTTGCAAACATATTTTTAGTAAAAGCTACATATTTAGAATTAAATTTGGACAGAAACATTAAAGTTTTATATCCACAATAAATAAACAACAATAATTATTTTAAATTAAATATATGAAAAATTTATCTATAGCAACTTTTGGAGGAGGCTGTTTTTGGTGTATCGAAGCAGTTATTCAGCGCTTAAAAGGCATAAAATCAATAAAATCAGGCTATGCTGATGGGCATATAAAAAACCCTCCTTATCGTGAGGTTTGTACAGGAAGAACAGGACATGCCGAGGTCGTTCAGGTAACTTTTGATCCTGAAATCATTTCATACCATGACTTAGTAGCTATTTTTATGACAAGTCATGACCCTACAACTTTAAATCAACAAGGAGCTGACAAAGGAACACAATACCGTTCGATTATTTTATATCATGATGATGAACAAAAAGCAATTGCTGAAAAAGTATTTGAAGCAGTAAAACCTTTTTATGCTGATTCTATCGTAACCGAACTAAAACCTTTTGAAGTATTTTATGAAGCCGAAGAGGATCATCAAAATTATTACAACAACAATCAGGAAGCTGGTTATTGCCGAATGGTAATTGACCCGAAAGTGCAAAAATTAAGAAAAATGTATGCCGATAAACTCGCATAAACAATTGTTATTGAAATTAAATGAAAAATGAAAAAATTAAACATACATAATCGGTTCACAGCCGAACTTCCTGAAGATCCACTAAATACCAATGAGACGAGGCAGGTTTTAAATACTTGTTTTTCTTATGTTAATCCACGAATTCCTTCTGATCCAAAATTAATTCACGCTTCTGAAGCTGTGGCTGAGTTAATAGGGCTTTCGCCAAAAGATATTCAATCAGAATCATTTCTGAATGTTTTTTCGGGTAAAGAAATACTACCTACCTCGCATCCATACGCGATGTGCTATGCTGGGCATCAATTTGGAAATTGGGCAGGGCAATTAGGAGACGGTAGAGCGATTAATTTAACCGAAGTTGAACATAATGACCAGTTCTATACTTTACAACTTAAAGGAGCTGGAAAAACGCCTTATTCGAGAACTGCAGATGGTTTAGCCGTATTACGTTCCTCTATAAGAGAACATTTATGTAGCGAAGCCATGTTTTATTTGGGAGTTCCTACCACACGTTCTCTTGCCTTAATGCTATCTGGCGACGAAGTATTGCGTGATAAGTTATATGATGGTAATTCTGCTTACGAAAAAGGGGCGATTGTATGTCGTGTTGCGCCATCATTTATTCGTTTTGGAAGTTTTGAGATGCTAACGGCACGCAATGAGCTTAAAAATCTTAAATCACTTACTGATTACACGATTAAATATTATTATCCTGAAATAAAAGAAGAGGATGATAAAAAGAACTATATCCAATTTTTTAAAGCTGTTGCTGATAAAACACGTAATATGATTCTCGATTGGCAACGCGTAGGCTTTGTACATGGCGTGATGAATACTGATAATATGTCTATTCACGGCTTAACAATAGATTTTGGCCCTTATGGATGGCTAGAGGATTATGACCCTAATTGGACTCCTAATACTACCGACAACCAACATAAAAGATATCGTTTTGGTAATCAAGCTAATGTTGCTAAATGGAATTTATTTCAATTAGCAAATGCTCTATATCCTTTAATCAATGAAGCTGAGGGCTTAGAAAGTATTTTAGAATCATTCTCTGATTTATATGAGGTAGAATACAGAGAAATGATACTTAACAAACTAGGTATTTCAGCACCTAAAGAAGCTGACAATAAAATTATCCTAGATTTAGAGACTAATTTGCAATTATCCGAAACAGATATGACTATCTTTTTTAGAAATTTAAATAAAATTAAAAAAGAGGAATCTACTGAACAGGCATTTGCCCATATTCAGGAGGCTTTTTATAAACCTGCAGAAATTAAAGATGCTGTTTTAAATACTTGGTTAGAATGGTTCTCTGTTTATTTAATGCGCTTAAATACCGAAAAAATATCTAACGATGAACGAGCAGCAAAACAAAACAAAGTAAATCCGAAATACGTATTGCGTAATTATATGGCACAATTAAGCATTGATGCTGCCGATGAAGGCAATTACTCATTAGTAGATGAGTTGTATCAATTACTTAAAAAGCCTTATGATGAACAGCCTGAATACGAAAAATGGTTTGCCAAACGCCCAGATTGGGCAAGAGATAAAGTAGGTTGTTCGATGCTTTCCTGCAGTTCTTAATATTATTTAGTCCCTCTGGCATAATAATCTTAACACAAAGAAATATAGCTTTTACAAGCTAAAAGTAGACGTTTCACTTATTCAAAATCAACATAGCTATCTATGTAAAAGAAATATGTTTCTCTTCGCCTTCTTTTTACAAAAAAACTATATTTCTATGTGTTTAATAATTTTTACAATAACTGTACTCAACAATTATTTCGAAGTAATATAATCTACAATCATATTGGCGTGAACGCGTGAATTCTCTATAAACCATTTATGAGTTTCCATTCCGCCACAAACAACACCTGCCAAAAACAATCCTGCAACATTGGTTTCCATTGTTTCGGGATTGTATGTTGGTACTTTTCTTTCATCATCTGATAACTGAATCCCCATTTTTTCAAGAAAAGTTAAATCTGGTTTATATCCTGTAAGTGCCAAGACAAAATCATTTTCAATTGTTACTTTTCCGTTTGGAGTATCGATTTCCACTTCATTCTCACGGATTTCGGTAATATTCGATTCAAAATAAGCTTTTATACTCCCCTCGGCTATTCTGTTCTCAATATCTGGTTTAACCCAATATTTTACTCGATTATTTATTTCACTTTTGCGGATTACCATTGTCACATTAGCTCCTTTTCTCCAGCATTCCAGAGCTGCATCTACTGATGAATTATTGGCGCCAACAACTACAATATTCCTGAAAGCATATTCATGCGCTTCTTTGTAATAATGACGGACATGTGGTAATTCTTCTCCTTTTACATTCATATGAATCGGAATATCATAAAAACCTGTTGCAACAATTACATGCTTAGCTTCATACTCGCTTTTATTTGTAGCTATTTTAAAGAGTAAATTTTCTTGTTTGATAACTTGTATTACTATTTCAAATAAATGTATAGAGAAATTAAAATAACGATGAATATTGCGATAATATTCTAATGCTTCCTGTCGTCCTGGCTTTGGAGCAAGACAATTGAAAGGGATATCTCCTATTTCAAGTCTTTCTGCAGTAGAAAAAAACGTCATATACAACGGATAATTGAAAATACTATTTACAATTGCTCCTTTTTCTATAATCAAATACTTTAATTTTTTCTTTTGTGCTTCAATCGCGCAGGCCAAACCTATTGGTCCTCCTCCAACAATTATCAAATCATATTTCTCAACTGTCATAAACACTATTTATTTTCCCACTCTGAGAATGGATTCTTACTTAAATAAGAATTATAATATCTTGGATCATTGGTAACTTCTTCTCCCAACCAATCTGGTTTATCAAATGTGTCTGTTTCTGACTGAAGTTCAATTTCGGCAATTATCAAACCTTCATTTTCTCCATAAAATTCATCTACTTCAAAAACATGATTTCCTGATCTTACTTCGAATCTGGTTTTCTCAATTTTGCCTTTCTCACACAATTTCAATAATTCCTGTGCTTCATCTAGCGGGATTTCGTTTTCCCATTCAAATCGTGACATTCCACTATCACTTCCTATTCCTTTTATAGTAATAAACCCTTTTGTACCTTTAAGACGGATACGCACTGTACGCTCTGGTTCGGAGCTTAAATATCCCTGAGCAATTCGATTTTTGGCGAAAGCCTGCTCTTTAAAATCGGTTGTTTTAACTAAAAATTTTCTTTCTATTTCTACCATCTTTTCCATAACTAAATTCAGTTAGCAAGTTACTGATTTTAATTAATTGGCGAATCAAGATTCTTAATACCGTTTTACAAACTCTAATTATAAGTCTTAAAAAGTGAGTTATTCCTAAAACATAAAGCCAAAATAATTACAACAATAATATTAAAATAACTGACTAGTAACGTTTTGCATTTATTTTTTTGTTAAATTTGAGAGAATTTAACTCATAAATATTATGTCTAAAAAAACACTTTATCTATTAGGCATTGTAGTCACTATTATTTTAGGTACATTTTTGTATTTAAAATTCTGCTGCAATTGCTGTATGAAAGAACCTGCAGACGATATCGAAAAAGTAGTTATTGTAAAAGAAACTGTCACAGAGATTGTTCCTTTTGTAATTAATGGTGATGGTATTGACTACCGCAGTAGCGACAATATTAAGTTCCTGAAGAACAGCGCTTCAGTTATCTTACCAGTAAAAGACTCCGTAACAATTGGCATTAAAAAGCTAAAAACTTTCTTAGATGGAAATCCTAAACAAAAGGTTACCATTACTGGATATGCTACTACTGAGGAAAAAAACACTACAACTTATCCTAATCTGGGGTTAGCAAGGGCAAATGATGTTAAAAACTATTTTGTATCAAAAGGGCTATCTGCTGGGAATTTTGACACTAAAGGAGAAATAATTGATAGTTGGAAAACTAATGCAGATACGCTGTTAGGGCCTGTTTCATTCCTAATAAACAACTTAACTGATACTGTTGCATCAAATGCTAATGGTGAGGATTTTGCGGCTTTAAAAGCCAAAATAAATGCTGCCCCTTTGGTACTTCATTTTAATACCAATAGATCTAATAATAGCCTAAATGCTACAGAACGCCAGAAAATTAAAGATATCACTTATTATATCCTTCACGTAAATGATGCCACCTTATTGGTTGTTGGACATTCTGATAATGTTGGAAAACGTGAATCGAATGTTGTTTTAGGACAAAAACGTGCTGATTTTACTAAAGACTATTTATCTAAGAATGGTATTGACAGCAACAAAATCGAAACCCAATCAAAAGGGCCTGATGAACCTGTAGGTGATAATACAACCGCCGATGGGAAAGCAAACAATCGTAGAACTGTAGTTACAATAAAATAATTAATCCAAAAAAATAACATTATGAATATACCTTGTATCTTAATACCAGCACTTGTTGGGTTAATCTGTGGAATTTTAGGTTACTTAATAGGAAAAATGGCTTCGAAAGGAAACAATTCAGATTTACTTTCTTTACAAGCCGAATTAGACTCTTGCAGAGCAAATACTAAGAATTTAAATGCAAAAATAACTTCTTTAGAAGCCGATTTAGCAGCTAAATTAAATTCTTCGGCATCTGCACAATCATTTGTTGCAAAAACCACTCCTGAAATTGCTTTTGATGCTGCACTAGCTGCCACCGCATTTGGTAAAAAAATAAAGAAAGATGACTTAAAAATAATTGAAGGAATTGGTCCTAAAATTGAAGAACTTTATCATAAAGCTGGAATCAAAACTTGGTTGGCTTTATCAGAAACACCAACGTCTAAATCGCAAGCTATCTTAGATGAGGCAGGCGAAAGCTACATTATTCATAATCCTAGAACCTGGGCAAGACAAGCCAAGTTAGCTTATGAAGGAAAATGGCAAGAATTAAAAGAATGGCAAGATGCCTTAGATGGCGGAAAAGAATAATTTTTGTTATCTAAACTTAAAAAACTAGCTTTATGCTAGTTTTTTTTATTTACAGATTAAAGCTTATCAAAAAATCTTTGTCAAATTTCAAAACTTTGACAAAGATACTTATGCTATTTTATATAAAATACCTAACAGGTTTTGAAAACCTGTTAGGATAACAAAGTAGAATCTTTGCAGAGATTAAAATTTATCAATATCTATTTCCCACTTTAAATCTGGATTATACCACAATTGCCCTTGGGTAACTTCTAACGGACAATCAAAATTATTGGTGTACAATGCTCCTGTTCCTAATCCTTGTGGCATCGTATTATTTTGTAAAAAAGTCCATTGCGCAATTGCATTAAGTCCAATATTACTCTCCAGAGCCGATGTAATCCACCAACCAATATTATATTTTTCTGCCAATGTTATCCACTCTTGAGTACCACGAAAACCGCCTATAAAACTTGGTTTTAAAATAATGTATTGCGGTTTTATCTCTCGTAATAATGCTTCTTTATCTTGTAAAGAAAAAACACCTATTAACTCTTCGTCTAATGCTATAGGAAATGGTGTTTTTTTGCATAATTCAGCCATAGCCTGAATATTGTTTTGTTTTATCGGCTGTTCTATGCTATGCAGGTTATATTTATCAAGTTGCCTTAACTTATCTAAAGCTGAATCTAAACTAAAAGCACCATTGGCATCTACTCTAATTTCGACTTGTTCTGGGCTAAAATGACTGCGAATAAAACCTAATAATTCAAGTTCTTTCTCAAAATCGATAGCACCAATTTTAAGCTTAATACATCTAAAACCAGTACCCAATTTCTCTTCAATTTGTTGCTTCATAAACTCTGGTTCTCCCATCCAAACCAAACCATTTATTGCTATCGATTTTTCTCCTGTCGTAAAATCTGAAGAAAATAACATAAAAGGAGTTTCACTTTTTAAAGAACGAAAAGCCATTTCTACACCAAATTGTATTGAAGGAAATGCTAATAAGGCTTCCCAAAGTGCTTTTTCACCAAGATGTATATTATTACATGTCCATTGTAACTTTTCTTCATAATCATCACAATCATCTGCGCTTAAACCCCTAAGGATTCCACACTCACCTATTCCTTTTTTATTATCTTCTTCAATTATAATAAACCAGGTTTCTTTTTCATTCATTACGCCACGTGATGTTCCCGATGGGCGTTTAAAATTGAGTGTATATTTATGATAAGTTGCTTTCAATGTGATTTATTTTAAACATCTAATTGTGATTTACTTATTAGCCATATAAGCTATTTTTCTTGTTGTAAAATAATTAATTAAAAAGATCTAAGACTCTGTCGAAGTTACCAGAGGGCAAATTTGCTTTCTTAAAAACCATAAAATCAAGCTTTACTTTTTCTATCCAACTTAAACTGTCTGTTACGTTTTGGGTTTGATATTTTTTATAAATTGCTTTGGCATCTTTATAATCACCATTTACCAAATAAGCATGTGCTAAATTGAGTTTTAGCTGCAACTCCGTTTCATCTAATTTTTCGCCTTCTTTTAAGAACTTAAGTGCTTTTTCATATTGTTTTGTCACTATGTAACAATATCCAATCGAACTATAATCAAGCGCTGTTGCTTTTTTGTCTGCAATTATCGTATTGAGTAAAGCTATTGCTTCGCCATACTTCTGACTTTTAATCAGTTTAGAGGCCTGACTTCTTAAATCACTGTAAATGTTTTTTGAAATATTTACATCGCTATAACAGGTACTCCCATAATCTTTATAGGCTTTTATTTTTTCCATTGCCAATAATTTATCAAACTCGGTATAACGATATTTATTTTGAATTTTTTCAAGAATACAAACGCAAAAATCATCAGAATTTGCCATTTTTTGTGCCAAATTTGAGGTTTTACATTGGCTAATGATTTCTTTCTTATTCTCTTGATTCCAACCACGGCTTAACTTTACATCAACCCAAGGCACTACTTCTAGAACTACTTTTTGTTTTAAAAGCCAATTTTTACTCTCGAACCCAAACCAAATTACATTAGTATTTGACTGCAAACAACTTAACTTATCTAATGATAACCGTTTTGCATCTTTACTTATTGGTTCTTCTTGCGCATAACATGCCTTATCTGTTTTACCACTTTGAACATAACTTTTAGCTGTTGCCTGATCAGTAAAAAGGGCATACTTACACTTATCATCACCTGATATTTTAGACATTAAAAACACTGCTCCTGCAGAACCCTGGCTAATTCCCGTAGGATCTGGAATCGATTTTAATACGGATACCAAGCTATTTGTTAATTGTTGATTTTCATCCAATAGCGTAATTCTATAAACTACTTCGGTTGTGCCTAATGGTAAATCTTCGGTTGAAATGATGATTCTGTCGCGGGCTGGAACGATTATTTCTTTGGTGGTTGATCGCTCTTTATCCCAATAGCCTTCTTTTTGAGCAAAAGCTGAATAAAATGAGCTTATTAAAAGTACTAAAACTAGGTTTCTAGATTTCATTTTGTTAAATAGATGTATATATATTTTTTAGCCCTGACAACAACGATATCCTTTTCCTTGCTCCTTTAGCAAGGAAAAGATAAAGCATATAGCGATCCCGATAACTCCTAATTATTTGATTACCTATGAACAACAAATACTATTCCATTTATAATTCGATAGATTCTCCTATCTCAAGAAGCATTAAGTCTTTTCCTTTATCAAAAAACTTACGAATTGCTTCATCATGATTAATTTTGATATATCCAAAAGTATCAAAATGATAGCCAAGAATTTTATCACATTCGATAAAATCTGATGCTATAATAGCATCCTCAACATCCATGGTAAAGTTATCTCCTATCGGTAAAATAGCCAAATCCAGCTTGGTACGCATCGGGATTAACTTCATATCCATTGTAAGGGCAGTATCTCCTGCTATATAGATATTTTTGTGTTCACCTTCAATTACAAATCCTCCTGGATTCCCTCCGTTACTACCATCTGGAAACGAACTTGAATGTATCGCATTTACATATTTTACTTTCCCAAAATCAAATTGCCAACTTCCTCCGTGATTCATTGGATGAGCTTTTAACTCTCTTTGGGCAAAATAACTTGCAATTTCGGCATTAGAAACGATTACTGCTTCAGTACGTTTAGCAATTGCTTCGGCATCCAGAATATGATCACCATGTGCATGCGTTAATAAAATATAATCTGCTTTTAATGTGTTAATATCGATATGTGATGCCAATGGATTTTCCGAAATATAAGGATCTACCAAAAGGTGTTTTCCTCCAACTTCGATTCCTAATGACGCATGACCGTAAAATGTAATTTTCATATTGATACAAATTTAAAGTTTTATAAATTATCTTCCTCCTAAGAAAAGATTAACGATAATGTCTGAAATTAATGATATCATACACAGAGTCAATAATACTGAAAGTAAAAATGTACTTAGCGCAACTCTTTTTAACTCTGGATCTAATAACTTAGGCTCTTTGTTTTTAGAAACTACAATTAAATGTTTTGTTAAAGGTATATAAGCCAATAAAAACAAGTATTGATCAAAATTATAATTACTTAATATAGCAAATAAAACTACCGAAACCATTGCAGTTATAATTAGAAAGTAATGGTACTTTTTAGCTGCCTGACCTCCCATTTTTACCACAATTGTATTCTTTCCTGATTTTCTATCTGAGGCTTCATCACGCATGTTATTTAGGTTCAAAACCCCTACACTCAACAATCCTATTGCTACTGCGGGTAAGATTAAAAGCGGATCTATTTCTTTCGAATATAAAAAATTCACTCCTAACGTACTTACTAAACCAAAGAATACGAATACGAATATATCTCCAAACCCTTTATAACCATAAGCAGAGTTCCCAACCGTATAACGAATTGCTGAAACAATTGCAGCAATACCTAATATTAAAAAAAAGATTGAATACACTAAATTTGTTTCACCAAAAGCAAAATAAATCAATGTTATTGCTGACAATAAAGTTAATATAGCTGTAATAAACATAGCCTTTTTCATGGCTTGTGGCGTTATTACTCCGCTTTGTATGGCGCGCTTAGGCCCTATTCTATCTTCATTATCAGTCCCTTTTACCCCATCCCCGTAATCATTGGCGAAATTGGATAAAACTTGCAGTCCTAGTGTTGTTAAAAGTGCAAAACCAAAAATTTTCCAATTAAAAACGTCTGTTGGCGTATAAACGTTTTCTGTGGGATTTGCCAAAGCGTACATACTTCCTACGATAATCCCTGAGACTGATAAAGGCAATGTTCTTAATCTAGCGGCTTCAATCCAATGTTTCATTCTGTTTTTTATTTAGTTTATTTCAGGTTTCAAGTTCTTGACCTGAAATTTGGTGCTATTTTTAATTAAAAAAAAATAGTTTTCGTTTTATTATTTTAATTTCTGTTTACAAGCAATGAACTTGAAACTTTAATTACGGTAACCATTTGTTTTCACCAAAGTTAGGCTTTCTTTTTTCCAAGAAGGCATTTCTTCCTTCTTTTGCTTCTTCTGTCATGTAGGCCAAACGAGTGGCTTCTCCTGCAAAAACTTGTTGTCCAACCATACCATCATCAGTAAGGTTCATAGCAAATTTTAGCATTTTTATAGATGTTGGTGATTTTTGTAATATTTCTTGTGCCCACTCATACGCAGTATCTTCTAGTTCATCATGAGGAATTACTGCATTTACCATTCCCATATCCATTGCTTCCTGAGCTGAATAATTACGCCCTAAGAAGAAAATCTCACGTGCTTTTTTCTGCCCAACCATTTTAGCTAGATAAGCAGAGCCGTATCCTCCATCAAAACTAGTCACATCAGCGTCGGTTTGCTTAAAAATAGCATGTTCTTTACTCGCCAATGTCATATCACATACAACATGTAAACTATGTCCTCCGCCAACTGCCCAACCTGGAACTACTGCTATAACTACTTTTGGCATAAAACGAATCAAACGTTGTACCTCTAGAATATTCAAACGATGTTGTCCATCTTCTCCTACATATCCCTGATGCCCTCTTGCATTTTGATCTCCTCCACTACAAAAAGAATATACTCCATCTTTAGTCGAAGGTCCTTCAGCAGATAATAAAACTACTCCTATTGAAGTGTCTTCTTGTGCGTCGTAGAATGCTTGGTATAATTCGGAGGTTGTTTTTGGTCGGAATGCATTGCGTACATTAGGTCTGTTAAATGCTATTCTTGCAACTCCATTACACTTTTTATAGGTTATATCTTCAAATTCTCTGGCAATAATCCAATCCATTAGATGCTATTTTTAATTAATTATAGTGTAAAAATAAATCATTTTTTACACTTTAGACTATACATTCTTGATGAAGTCGCTTCTAAAATAATTTTATCCAAATGTTAAAACTTGTTTTAAAATAAAAAATGATATGATTTTATAGTGTATTTTATTTTTTATCTTTATCTTTACCATCTATTAATCAATGTGATACATTATTTTACGTACACATTACATGATTGATTTTCTTTCACTGATTTATTAACCTAAAAAATGATTTTTTGAGAAAATTTAAAAAATTTGTCGCTCATTTTTCTAAGGTTTTAAATTTAAAAACTTTAGACAATGGGCAAATGAGAATAGCATTTGTCGGAATTGCAAAAAAAGATAGTAACACCTACGGTTAACAAGGAAGATTTATCAAATTACTCTATAAATGAGTACCAATTATTGTTTGATCGTCTTTAAAAATATTAAAAATAAACCAAAGGTTCAGCCGTGAAATTGATTTTAGCTTATACGTATTTGTTATCCTTATTTCCAGACAAACCCATCTGAAAAAGTAGTAAATCACACGCAACAAGACTAAGTACACTATTTACATATTGTGTGGTTCTATTCACTTTTCGTGATGAAAGTAGATTTATTTTTATTTTTGTTTTTTTTTAATTACAATTTTTTTTTAAAACTAGAATAAAAAGAGAAAGGCTAATCGTAATGATTAGCCTTTCTTGTTATATTATTCCTTAACTAAGTAAATTCCATCTTCCTTAATCTCGATTAGTTTTTCTCTATAAAGAGCTCCAATAGCTTTCTTGAATGTTTTCTTACTCATTTTGAGTACTGTTTTAATGTCTTCTGGATGAGAATTATCTGTAAGCCTTAAAAAGCCTCGGCTTGCTCTTAATTCATCCATTATTTTCTCAGCATTTGGCTCGATACTTTGATATCCCTGCACTTGCAATGAAACATCTATTTTATTGTCAGGGCGAATGTTTTTAATATAGCCACGCATACGATCTCCTGTACGAATAGCATCATCATATACCTCATCTTTATATAACAATCCTTTATGTCTCTCATTAATAATTACATTGATTCCTATCTCGGTAATATGCGAAACAATTAAATCTACCTCTTCGCCATTTTCGACTGTAAGGTTATCATTGTTCAAGAATTGGTTTGTTTTACTTGAAGCTACCAAACGATTGGTTTTTTCGTCCATGTATAAATAAACCAAATAACGCTTTCCTTTTTCCATAGGACGCGCCTGCTCTTTAAACGGAACAAGTATATCTTTTTCCATCCCCCAATCCATAAAAGCACCTATTTGATTGATGTAATTTACACGCAAAAGTGCAAACTCATTTAGTAAAATATAAGGTTCTAATGTTGTTGCAACTGGTCGCTCTTCATGATCTAAATAAACAAAAACGATAAGTTCTTCGCCTATTTCAAATTCATTTGGAACATATTTATTTGGTAAAAGTATGTCATGTATCCCTTCTGGATCTTTTTTGGGGTTACCTAAAAACAATCCTACTTTGGTATCACGTAATATAGTTAGTGTATTGTATTTTCCTATTTCAATCATCTTCTTTAAAGTTCTGTATTGCTATCTAAGCAAGTTTCTAAGTTGCAAAGGTACGAAGTTTGAATCTACCAAGAAAAAGTATTTATTAAGGATTCTGTTGTCATGTTTTCTAATCGTTTTGTTTTTTAATTAAATTTGAGATCATATTAATAAATTCCAAATAAATGAAACCACTATTTCTTATCTATTTCTTTACATTATTGTTTTTATCTCCACCAATACATTCGCAAACTAATGATGATCCTGAAATAAGAAAAATGATTACTGAGGTCAAAGCCGAAAGTCTTGAAAATACTGTTGTAAAATTAGTTTCTTTTGGAACCAGACATACCTTGAGTGATACCAAAAATAAAACACGAGGCATTGGTGCTGCTCAAAAATGGGTGAAATCTGAATTTGATAAGTATGCATTAGAATCTAACGGAAGATTAACTGCTAGCATTGATTATTTTACGGTAAAAGCTGATGGAAAACGAATCCCAAAAGACAGTCAACTTGCAAACGTTATGGCTACTTTAAAAGGAACTGATCCTGCTGATGATCGTGTACTTATCATTAGTGGACATCTTGACTCACGTGTATCTGATGTGATGAATATTAAAGATGATGCCCCTGGCGCAAACGATGATGGCTCTGGAGTTGCTGCAATGATGGAAATAGCTAAAATTATGAGCAAAAGATCTTTTCCCTGCACAATCATTTTTGTAGCTGTTACGGGTGAAGAACAAGGTCTTTATGGCGCAAAACATCTTGCTGAATTAGCCAAAGAATCTAAATGGAATATAATTGCCATGATTAATAACGATATGATTGGAAATAGCTTATCTAGCGGTACAAACCTAAGAGACAATACTCAGGTTAGGGTTTTTAGCGAGACTATTCCCTATCTAGAAACTGAAGAAGAAGCTAAAATTCGTAAAACGACAAACAAAGACAATGACAGCTCCTCGAGACAATTTGCGAGATACATTAAAACTACTACAAGTCAATATGTTGATCAATTAAACATCAATCTTGTTTATAGAAACGATCGTTTTTTACGCGGTGGCGATCACACTCCATTTAGTCAAAATGGGTTTACCGCAGTACGCTTTTGTGAAATGAACGAAAATTTTAATCATCAGCATCAAGATATACGAACAGAAAACAATATAAAATATGGGGATCTTCCTGAATTTATGGACTTTGAGTATTTAAGAAAGATTACCTGCTCTAATCTAGCAACCTTATCTAATCTGGCTTGGTCTCCAAAAGCACCTGTTAACGTAGGCATTGATGTAAAATCTCTTTCTAATTCTTCTACATTATTATGGAGCCCTGCTACTGATAAAAAGATATATGGTTATCAGGTTTTGATGCGAGAAACTGCATCATCGCATTGGGAAAAAACTTTTTTTACTAATGACACAAAAATTGAACTTCCCTACTCCAAAGATAATTTTTTCTTTGCTGTACAAGCTGTAGATTCATTAGGCCATGCTAGTTTAGCTGTTTTCCCTATTCCTATACGATAAAACCTCAATTAATTTTCATTAAAAAAGCGCCTTTTGGGCGCTTTTATTATTTTATAATGAGATACTATTTGTAAACACTTTCTTTTTTAAAGTATTTCGTTAACAAATAATACACAACTGCTCTATATTTATTCTTGTTTGAGCGTCCATATTGTTCTAATACGGCATCGATTCCTGCATCTAAAGCTGGAGTATCTGGCAAGCCTAATTTCTTGATTAAAAAATTATTCTTTACAGTATCCAATTCCGTTTTTTGCGTTCCTGCAACCGTTGCTGCATCTGCATTATATATTGACGGACCACAACCAATGGTTACTTTTGTCAATAAATCCATATCTGGAGTTACACCACATTTATCTTTTAAATCAGCAGCATACTTTACAATTAATTCGTCTCTTGCACTCATAAATAAAATTTTAATAGTTGATTAATAGTTGGTTTATACTCTCAAATTTAAGCTTTTATTCTTTATATCGTGTTTATTTAAGACAAAAAAAGGTTACAATAATTCTTTAAAAAACTGAAGCAATATTTTGTCATTTTCAAATGTTGGCGTGAAAATTTCCAGAATTGTTGGCACTCCCTTTGCATTGTATAATGATTTTAATCCCAATTGTAATGCGTTTTCATCATCAGCCTTTATATAATTCATTTTGAACATTCCTGCTATATGTTCGGCCGTTAAATGATGCGATGTTTCAAAGAAGGTATTAAATACAGGTTGCTCCTGATGCCCTGGCAAAATACGGAAGATTCCTCCTCCTCCATTGTTTACGATTATGATTTTAAAATCTTTCGGAATATAACTGTTCCATAAAGCATTACTATCATACAAGAAACTAATGTCTCCTGTAATAAAAACTGCTGGCTTAGGATTACCTACTGCAGCTCCTATAGCTGTTGATGTGCTACCATCGATACCACTCGTGCCACGATTACAGAAGACATCTATTGAAGTATCTATATCGATTAATTGTGCATATCGAATAGCGGAACTATTACTTATTTGCAACTGACTATTTTTAGGCAATGATTCAATTACTTTTTCAAAGACTTTAAAATCTGAAAACGGAATTTTACCTAAATATTCTTGTGCTCTTACTTTTCTTAAATCATTTATTTTTTCAATTTTTGAAAAGTAATCACTTTTTATAGATTGTGTTTGAGGCAAAAATGCTTCAAAGAAATCGTTTGGATTTGTTTTTATATGATATGGTGAAGCCCCAAATGTATCATACGCTCTTAACGTATCTATATGCCAATGTTGCTTTGGTTTGTACTTTCGTAAAAATGCTTTGATGCGTTTAGAAACTATCATTCCTCCAAAAGTGACTAAGATTTCTGGTTGAAAATCTTCAAAATCAGTTGGCGTAAACGGCGTAATTAAGGTATCGATACTGTTTACAAAACTCGGATGATGTAAATTAGATGTTGTTTCTGTTAAAACTACTACTGATTCATCATTGGCTAATCTTTCAATTATTTTCTGACTAATGGCATTGGGCTCATTTACCCCCACAAGTACCATCTTACGAACCGATTTATTCCAATCAGCAATCCTATTAGCTAAATCTGCTATTATTTCTGATTGGTTTTCTTTTACATAAGTGCTTATTATTGGTCTTACAACAAGTTCTGAAACTGTTTCATATAAAGGCTCTTCGAATGGAGCATTAATATGTACTGGTCCTTTTTGTATTCTGGCAGTATCTATTGCTTCATTTATTTTCTTGTCATTCGCTATCGAAACATCTTCATGTAAATTAGCATTGTACAAGGAATGGTTTATATATACATTTTCCTGACGAATAGTTTGTCCATCACCAATGTCTATTTTACTTTGTGGACGATCGGCTGAAATTACAATTAATGGAATTTGACTATAAAATGCTTCTGCAAAAGCGGGATAATAATTTAGCAATGCTGAACCCGAAGTACAAACTAAGGCTGTTGGTTGATGGGTTTGCTGAGCGATTCCTAATGCGAAAAATGCTGCACATCTTTCATCTGCAATACTGTAGCACTGAAATGCTGGATTACTAACAAATCCTATGGTTAAAGGGGCATTTCGTGATCCTGGAGATATAATTATATTGGTGATTCCTTTTTCTAAACAAATCTGAATGATACTCTGTGCAAGTGGTATTTTGGGGTAAATCATTTTTTCGAAATTATGAAACACAAAGTTAATAAGTTCAGATATGATTTAGGGTATAAATAACAATATATTACCATCTAATTATAGAAAAAGGAAATATATTTGTAAAAATTATCTTTAATAAAAACTGAAGGATTATGCGTTTAATTTATTTATCGTTGCTTATACTTTTTATTCATGTAGGAAATGCTCAAAATCAATTTACTCATGATGACATTTCATACAAAGATGCTTTAGTAAAGGCAAAACAAGAAAGTAAACCTGTCTTTATCATGCTTTACGCTAATTGGTGCCCACATTGTAATGCTATGAAAAATGGCGCTTTTAAAGATGCTACAGTAATTTCTTTTTTAAAAGACAATTATATTTGTGTTTGGAAAGATATTGATAAAGAAGAGGGGCTTGCCCTAAAAACTAAGTTCGATACCAAATCCTTACCTAGTTTTTTAATTATTGACTCTAATGAAACTGTTTTATATAATTTGAAAGGTGAAATCAAAACTGCTGAATTTTTAAACGAAATCAAAAATGCTTTAAATTCTAAAATGCAATTGCCTTATTTGGAGTCCGTATTTATGGCTGACCAAAGCAATCCTAATAAATGTTTGGCATACTTAACAACATTGAGAAAAGGTCGTGAAAGAGTTGATTTATCCAAAGCTACTCATACTTATCTTGCTACTCAATCAGATGCTCAATTACTTACTGAAATGAACTGGCGCATTATTGCCAATGGTGTAAGTGATATCAAATCACATGAATTTCAATATGTATTGCAACATCAAAAAGAATTTGGAAATGTTGCTTCTCCTAATCGTGTAGAGAGAAAGATAATTAATATTGTAACCGAATTACTTCGCCCGTATACCGAAAGTTTAGATACAATTAATTACTATAAACAAAGGGAAATTGCTAAAACAATTCAGATTCAAAAAACAGATTCTCTTATTTTTTCTTATGATTTAACAATTGCCGAAAGAAGTACCAATTGGAAGTATTATAACAAAACTGCTTTAGATGGAACTCAAAAATATGTATGGAATACTCCTAGTATCTTAAAAGAAATTGGACAAGTTTACCTGAAAAATATTACTGATATTGAAGATCTTAAAAAATCTATCGAATGGGTACAACGTTCTTTAGAACTAAATGATGCTTACGATGGTAACTTATTACTAGCACGTCTTTATATTAAAATTAAAGATAAGAAATCAGCTTTAGCCTATGCTAAAAAAGCAAAAGCTATTTGTAAAGAAATGGATTGGGACTCGAAAGATGCCGATGCTTTACTAGCTGAACTTAAATAAAACTATAAATAATACCGCTCAATATGTCTGTTACAATTCGATCAGCAACGCATCAGGACTTAGGTAAAATCCTTGCTATTGTTAACTATTCTATTCTACATACTACTGCCAATTACAGCTATGAAACTCAGACAATCGAAGTTCAGCAAAAATGGTTTGAAGATAAAAAAGCTAAAAACCTACCAGTTATTGTAGCTGAGCTAGATGGTAATGTTATTGGCTTTGGTAGTTATGGTCCGTTTAGAGAAAAAATTGGATATCAATACACTGTCGAGCATTCTGTATATGTAAGTGAGAATATAATTGGTAAAGGTATTGGTTCTAAATTATTGGTTGAATTAATTCGCTTGGCAAAAGAACAAGAATATCACGTAATGATTGGCGCAATTGATGCCGATAATGCAGGTAGCATTGCTTTTCATGAAAAATTTGGTTTTGTAGCAACTGGAACAATTCGTGAAGTTGGGTATAAATTTGACCATTGGCTTGATTTGGTTTTCATGCAATTGATTCTTAAATAAGAATCCTTTTTTAACAATATAGTATCTAATTAATATAGCTTCTGAATAAATATGATGTGCCATTTGGAAATTATTTATTAATTCTTCTCGTGATGCAGAAATATCCAATAAAATAATATCCCTAATGTTTTTAAACTTATACAATACCTCTTTATTAAAACTACAAACGACACTCCTTTTCTTTGTAATTTAATAAAGTCAAATCTTCTCTTGAATAAACAATAAAAAAAATAATATGCAAATACAAATTTTGCTGTAGAAGGTCATTTTCATAAAAATAAAAAAGCGATTTTCAAGGTATGAAAATCGCTTTTTTATTTCGTCTTTTAATTATTTAGCTTTTAATCCATTTTATTATTTCAGGATCTGTTGGTAACGTTTTAGGATGAATTACTTTTACCAATTCTCCTTTTTCATTAATTAGATATTTCTGGAAGTTCCACTCTACTTCTGAGTCTTGCAATCCGTTTTTAGATTTTTGAGTTAAAAATTGATATACTTCGTTCATATCATCTCCTTTTACCGATATTTTGTCCATCATAGGAAAAGTTACTCCATAGTTTTGTTGACAAAAAGCACCGATCTCTTCATTTGTGCCTGGCTCTTGCGATGCAAAGTTATTTGCTGGAAACCCAACAATTACAAAGCCTTTATCTTTATATTCTTTGTAAATTGCTTCTAAATCTTTGTATTGTGGTGTTAATCCACATTTTGAAGCTGTATTTACTATCATTATTTTTTTTCCTTTTAAAGAAGCAAAATCAAATGGATTCCCTGATAAATCTTCTACTTTAAACTGATAAATAGTTTGTTTTTCCATAGCCTTTTCACTTTTGTTATTTTTCTTTGTTTGCGCTTGATTCTGACAGCTGAACAAAATCATAGCTCCACAGAATAAAAACAATATTTTTTTCATAATTATTTTTTTTATAAAATTAATCAAAATTGATTTACATAATTTCATTCTTCACTTTATTTTATGATTGAACAATTGTTAATTAATCAAAGAAGCCTAATGCTTCTAAACATTAGGCTTCTTCAACAAACAAATTAAATTATTCCGATTAAATTATTTCTCTAAAAAAGGCGTGTAATCTTATATATTTAGATTAAAATTGTAAAAAAGGAAAAGGTTTCCAAATTCGTTCCATCATCTTTTTCCTCTAGAAACGGGCTAAATATTATCCCCCATATTTACCTCAACTATTCTAAAATCGCATTAGAATGGAAACCTATTCCCATATTTAATCAATTATTCTAGTCAAAATATTTCCCCATTCAGACTATCATAATTTACATATACGAGATTAGTTTATGCTTGGTTTCAAAAAAGTTAAAAAAGTTAATATTTTATTTTTTATCTATTTTTAAAAGTATTATAGTTACAAATAAATTATATATCTTTTAAAATTTTAAATTATATTTATACCAGCATTAGCAATATTCATAATTTTAAAACTATAATATATAAGTTTATTCACCCTAAATCTACAAAATATGAGTCAAGACGAATTATTGGTATTAATTTATAAGAAAGACGAAAAGGCTTTTACATATTTATATGATATGTATTCCAAAAGTTTATTTGCTGTTATCAATGTTCTTATAAAAAACAGAGAAGAAGCTGAAGATGTACTTCAGGAAGTATTTGTTAAAATTTGGAAAAATATCGATTCCTACCACGAAAACAAAGGTCGATTTTACACTTGGATCCTTAATATTGCTCGAAATACGTCTATTGACAAACTTCGTTCTAAAAACTTTAATAATAGTCAAAAAAACCTTTCTTCTGATAATTTCGTACATCTATTAGACGACAGTAATAAACTTGTCAACAAAATTGATACTATTGGAATTCAAGAGTTTGTAAAAAAACTAAAACCAAAATGTATTGCTATAATCGATTTATTATTCTTTAAAGGATATACCCAACAAGAAGCTTCTGAAGAGTTGGCGATACCATTAGGAACTATAAAAACACAGAACAGAAATTGTATTAATGACTTACGAATTTATTTGAAATTATAATGGAAACAAAAGAATATATAGAATCAGGTATTTTAGAGCTTTATGTTTATGGATTACTTAGCGAATCTGAGAGCATGGAAGTCGCTGCAATGGCCAAGAAACATGTAGAAATTAACGATGAAATTATAGCCATCGAAAAAGCAATTGTAGCACTTTCTTCTAGTTTCTCTCCTTTTCATTCGGTAGCTAATTTTGAAAAAATAAAAGCTAAACTAGAACTCAAACATGGTAAAGTTGTCGATATGAAACCTACAGCTAACTGGTCTCAATATGTAGGCTGGGCTGCTGCTGTACTTTTCTTATTAGGGTTTGCTTACCAATATGTACAACTTACTCAAACTAAACAAGCAATAGCAATTGTAGGGAGCGAAAAAGACAAATTAAAAAATGATTATGCGCTTTTAGACCAAGAAAACAAAGTTACTGCGCAAAGTTTAGCCATTGTAAGAGATATAAAAAACACAGGGGTTACTTTAGGCGGACAAGCAGTTGCACCTCAGTCATTTGCCAAAGCATATTGGAATAAAGACACCAAAGTAACCTATATTGATGCTGCTGGTTTACCAAAACCTCCAAAGGGAAAAGTATATCAGGTTTGGGCACTTAAGCTAAGTCCAGTACTTACTCCTACAAGCATTGGTTTATTAAGTGATTTTGAATCTAATAGCCAAAAATTATTCAAAGTAGAAGATACTGGGTATGCCGAAGCTTTTGGAATTACTCTAGAACCTGAAGGTGGAAGCCCAAGTCCTACAATGAATCAATTATATACTTTAGGAAAAGTTTAAAATTCAATTTATTACAAAATTTAAAACGCATATTAAAACAACTTAATATGCGTTTTTTTATTTTTAGAAACTAAACTAACCAATAAAAACCAATTTATGAACAATACATTAAT
The DNA here is from genome assembly GCF_015594725.1 of Flavobacterium sp. ALJ2. Classification (GTDB taxonomy): domain Bacteria; phylum Bacteroidota; class Bacteroidia; order Flavobacteriales; family Flavobacteriaceae; genus Flavobacterium. The sequence continues at coordinate 101,102 of NZ_JADNRC010000005.1, forward strand.
CTTAAGAGTTGCCGTTGCCATTATTCTACTTACACACAGTGTTCTTGGGATATTTGACAATGGTATTAATGATTTTGGAAACCTCTATTTAAACCAAATAGGGTTTGCTCCTTTTGGCATATTCCTCGCTTGGTCGATAAAGCTATCACATATTGTTGCTACTATTCTTTTGCTTATCAATAAATACATCAACTTTGCGGCGATTATTACTATTTTAGTGCTTATTATGGGAATTATTTTAGTTCATTTTAAAGAAGGTTGGTTTGTTGTAGGCGGTGGCAGAAACGGGATGGAATATAACTTTTTATTGATTTGTGTTTTATTGGCAATTATGTTCCCCAATGGGTTCTTTAAAGGCTCTGAAAAATAAAGTTTTTTAAGGAACTAAGCTGCAAAGGTTGACTAGTTTGTATATAAATATGAGTATGCTTCGTGAATTTTGCGTTATTTGCAGTTCGTTTTATTACCCTAGCATAGAAAGGGTCTCATTAAGTAGCTAGATATAGTTTATGAAGCTACTTAGTCTTTTTTTTGCACCCGGATTAAACGGATTCGCTTAGGCAAAAACGCGGATAAAAACAGATTTCTTATTACATAAACTAGTCAACCTTAGCAAATCAAAACCTTAGCACCTTAAAAAAAGCATGAAACATTTACATATTTTTTTTATAATTCTCTTTTTTTGTAAAAATCTATATCGTAATATTGCAATATAAAAATATACAATGGGAGCTACTAAAACAGATTTCTTTACCGACAATCAAAACGAACTGGCTATTCTGGCAAAGGCATTAGGACATCCTGCAAGAATTGCTATTATAGAATACTTATTAAAAGTAAATGCATGCATTTGTGGCGATATCGTAAACGAATTACCTCTTTCTCAGCCTACCATTTCTCAGCATCTTAAAGAACTTAAAAATGCTAAACTAATAAAAGGAAATATAGAAGGAAATACCATTTGTTATTGCATTAATGAATCTGGCTTTGAAAAAATTAAAGTCTTTTTTCAACATGTTGAAACGCATTTGGAGAAAAGAAATAATGAATGTTGTTAAATATTAAAAAATATAGATTATGAAACTTTCAGAAATTAAAAAAATCTTACAAACTGTTGAAACAATTAATTTTCAACTGCCTGATGGAACTTTTGTTCCCGAGTATTTTCACGTTACCGAAATTGGTTTAATAACCAAGAATTTTATAGACTGTGGTGGGACTGTGCGTAAGGAAACGGTAGTGAATTTTCAGCTTTGGGATGCTAATGATTACGAGCATAGATTAAAACCTCAAAAATTGGTTCATATCATCGAACTTTCGGAAAAAGTTTTATTCCCAATAGCTACTGGAATTGAAGATTTTGAAATTGAAGTTGAATATCAGGATACTACTATCGGTAAATACGATTTAGATTTTAACGGTAAAGATTTTGTTTTGCTAAATAAACAAACAGCTTGCCTTGCTATGGACAAATGCGGTATTCCAACGGAAAAACAAAAAGTGACTCTTTCGGGTATATCTAATGAATCGAATTCTTGTACTCCAGGCGGAAGCTGTTGTTAATTTTATAAATACTCTTAACATGAGCATCTTATTTCCCGAAATCGAAAATACAACTCGCTCTTTTGATTTTAAAACTATTACTGATGAACGCAAGAATCTTTTGCTGTCTTTAATTGTTTATATACAAGATAGAGTAAATAGTCTACAAGAAATTAGACTTAGTTTTATTTGTACACACAATTCAAGAAGAAGCCATCTGGCACAAGTTTGGGCGCAGACTGCTGCTGCACATTTTGGTATAAAAAATGTTTCTTGCTATTCGGGAGGAACTGAAGCAACTGCTTTATTTCCTGTAGTTGCTATAACGCTAAAAGAATCTGGTTTTAAAATCGAAACTATTTCTGAAGGTCAAAATCCTGTTTATTCGATAAAATTTGCATCTAATGAACATCCTATTATTGGGTTTTCTAAAGCTTATGATGCTAGTTTTAATCCCGAGAATAAATTTGCAGCTATTATGACCTGTTCGAAAGCTGATAATGGTTGCCCTTTTATTACTGGTGCAGAAAAACGCATTCCGATTACTTACGATGATCCGAAAGCATTTGATAATACACCTCAACAATTCGAGAAATATCAAGAACGCAGTGTGCAAATTGCTACCGAAATGTTTTATGTTTTCTCACAAATAAACAACTAATATGTCTGCAAATACTTGTGCTCCTACTGTCGAAAGAAAAAAGTTAGGCTTTCTTGACCGTTTTTTAACGCTTTGGATTTTCCTTGCTATGGCTGTAGGAGTTTCAATTGGTTATTTTATTCCGTCAAGCGGAGATTTTATCAATTCTTTCTCTAGCGGAACCACCAATATTCCGCTTGCAATTGGATTAATACTAATGATGTATCCTCCACTTGCAAAAGTTAAATACGAACTCTTGGGTGAAGTTTTTAAAAATACCCGAGTATTGGGCGCTTCCCTATTCCTTAACTGGATTGTAGGCCCTTTTTTAATGTTTGGTTTGGCATTATTATTTTTAAATGGCTATCCTGAATATATGATTGGCTTAATCTTAATAGGTTTAGCCAGATGTATTGCGATGGTTGTTGTATGGAATGATCTTGCTGAGGGAAATCGTGAATATGCCGCTGGTTTAATCGCGCTTAACAGTATTTTTCAGGTTTTGCTTTATAGCGTTTATGCTTGGTTTTTTATTACTGTTTTACCTCCATATTTTGGTTTTACTGGTTTTAATGTAAACATCTCCATTGGTCAAATTGCCGAAAGTGTTGGTATTTATTTGGGAATTCCTTTTGCTCTTGGCATTGGTAGTCGGTATATTCTTATTAAGCTCAAAGGAATCATTTGGTTTGAGACTAAATATATACCCAAAATTTCGCCTATTACATTGATTGCATTATTGTTTACCATCTTAATCATGTTTAGTCTAAAAGGAGAATTAATTGTACAAATTCCTATGGATGTAATTCGAATTGCTATTCCGCTTATTCTTTATTTTGTAATAATGTTTGTATTTAGTTTTTTTACTGGCAAGTATTTTGGTGCCGACTATTCTAAAGCTACAGCAATAGCTTTTACAGCAACAGGAAATAATTTTGAACTTGCAATTGCTGTTGCTATTGGTGTTTTTGGAATCAATAGCGGTCAGGCTTTTGCTGGCGTAATTGGTCCATTGGTAGAAGTTCCTGCTTTGATTGCTTTGGTTAATGTTGCTTTTTGGTTTAGAAAAAGGTTCTTTTTTTAAGGTACTGAGGTTTCTTTTTAAAGCATTTGGAAGATTGAGCAGATTTATATTGATTGTTTTATCATGAAAACGAATACCCTAGCCCTGATGGAAACGGCATCCTTTTTATTTTTTATTTAAAAATAAAAAGATATAGTGAACAGCAGGAAATAGCTTCTTATTTTGTGAATAGAGATTCTAAGGAACTAAGAAACTAAGGTTCTGAGGGTTTATACCGCTAAGTTCGTTAAGCTTTACTACTGAAATTAAATACTAAAATCTTTCGACTCCGCTCAAAAAGACAATTATAAAACCAAAAAAGGTTCAACTTTTTACAGTTGAACCTTTTTTATGTGAATTAATAATCTGTTATTTTTTATAATACTTGCGGTATTTTGGGTACGTCACAGCTCCTATTAAAGTAATTGTCCCTAATGAATACCAAATCCAATCTAATGAATGTGCTTCTCCGCTTGCGTAAGAGTGTAATCCTACCAAGTGAAAGTTTACTCCATAATAAGTAAATAAGATTGAAACAAATGCAAACATACTCATTAGGTTAAAAAACCATTTTCCGCGTAAAGCAGGTACAAAACGAGCGTGAATTACAAATGCATAAACCATAATACTGATTAATGCCCAAGTTTCTTTTGGATCCCATCCCCAGTAACGTCCCCAACTTTCGTTGGCCCATTGACCTCCAAGGAAGTTTCCTATACTAAGCATAATCAAACCAATAGTCAATGCCATTTCGTTGATGTATGTAATTTCTTGAATATTTAAATCCATCTTGGCTTTGTTGTTCTTATTGGTAAAGAAAATTAATAACAACGATACAAATCCTAATATCATTCCTAGCGCAAATGGTCCGTAACTAGCAACAATTACTGCTACGTGTATCATTAACCAGTATGAGTTAAGAACGGGCTGTAAATTGGCAATTTCTGGATCAATCCAGTTCATGTAGGCCGCCATTAAAATCATTGCTGTTACAAATGCAGATGATGCAACGGTTAATTTTGATTTTCTATCAAAAGCCAACCCAAAGAACATTGTTGCCCAAGCCACATAAACAATAGACTCATACGCATTACTCCATGGTGCATGCTCTGCAATATACCATCGCGCTATTAATCCTAATGTATGTAAACCAAATAATGCCCCAATTATTACATGGAAAACATTTATCGTAATACGCAACGTTTTTTTCTCAAAGAATATATTTACAATAGTAAAAATAAACATTAAAACTGAAGCCGTTATATACCAATACGGAAGTTTCTTGAATACATCATATTTATTATACAATAGCTCTGATGTTATTTTCTCTTCGCTTGGACGAACTTTACTACCAAATTTCTTTTGAAATCCGTTGATACTTTCTAGCAATTCATCGGCTTGTTTAAAATCTTTGGCAATCGAAGCATTGTTTAATGCCGCAAAATACATTGGTATAATTTGCTTCACATACGTTTCGTCCATTCCTTTTAAACCTGCATTGCTAATCTCTAAGTATGAAATCCATTTATTATTTGGATCATTTGGTATCGGAAAAATCTTTAAGATACTTCCGCTTAAAGCCGATTCCATTAAGTTTACCTTTTTATCAGTTTCGATAAAATCTTTCTCAAACTGATTTGGGTTTGCTGCTTTATAAGCTGCATCTAAATAAGGTGATAATTTATAGTTTCCTTTTTCGTCAAAAAATTTAATAAATGGAGCAAAGCCTGCATCTTTATCGATTCCAATAATTTTACGGATACTATCATTTCCTGACTTAATGTATATAATCGGAATTTCTATCCAAACCTGAGCGTATTGCGTCATTGACAAAAATACTTGATCAGAATTCATTCCGTTATACATATCGTCATGACTTACTTTTCTCAATAATTCTGATGAGAAAGTATTAATAGGCTTCATTCTTCCACCTGCATCCTGAATAATCAAACGACCAAATTTGGCTGCATGTTCTTTTGGTGCTTTGTATATATTTATTAATGAATCAAGTTGTTTTTGACTTGGTGGTTTTGTAACATGATTTGCATGATTCTTTGGATCTTTGACCTCAGCTGCATGATCGTGATCTTTCGAATGAGTGTGATTCGGATCAGTACTATGTGCTGCATGGTCGTGGTCGTGATCATGATCGTGGACGTGTTGCTCTTGTGCAAATCCGTTAAAGCTCAACATTAAAACTAAAATAGTAATAAATTTTGCTTTTTTATTTTTTACTTTTTCTAGTTTTCGTTTTAAGTCAGCAAAACGAGAATTTTTGGTAAACATGATTGCCATTAGTCCAAAGTACAACAGAAAATAACCTAAATAAGTTATAGATGTTCCCCAAAAATCGTGGTTTACAGATAAAACTGTTCCTTTTTCGTCTGGATCAAATGAAGATTGAAAGAATCTATACCCTCTGTAATCTAATACGTTGTTCATGTAAATTCTAGCATCAAATGTTTTAGTTGAATCTATAACGGTAACTTTACTTTCAAAAGAAGAATAACTTTTTTCTGTTCCTGGGTATTTTTGAGCAATAAAATCATTCAATTTAACCTTGAAAGGCAATATATAAGCTTTACTTCCGTAGAAGAAAGTATAATCGATATTTCCAATTTTAACTGTTTTAAAATCTCCTATTTTACCTTTTGATCCTAATAATGTTACTTCTTTTTCCTGACCTTCAGCTTTTATTGTTACAGTCAAAGCATCTTCATGCGTTTTTGCCTTGTAATCATTATTAGATTCATAAGCAATAACTCCTTTTACAGCTGGATCTGGAAATACAATACGCATATCTCCGATGCTATATAATGAACGCATCATTAATGGCTGTACATTATCCTTGGTTACTTTTCCTTTAAGTTTATCTGCCATACGCATAAAATCTCCTTCAAAAGGGGTTTGAATCGTATAAGCTTCACCTGTTGTATTGATATTAATAGCTCCCTCTGTAGGTTTATTTAATGCAAATAAAACATTATGAATATTTTGCACTTCGCCATCTTTAAGAAAATGCTCTTCACGACCGCCATCACCCGCTTCAACCAATTTTAAATATAAAATTCCGTTAGCATCTGGTTTAACAACTTCTTTGGCTCCCATGATAAAATCTTTATATTCAACTTCAAACGGAGTTTCATTGAATTTACCCGAGATACTAAAATCATTATTGGCTACTGGAGATAACAGTAAATTTTTCTCAAAAACACGACGTTTCATTTCGCCCTTATACTCACCATCTGCAAATACAGTCAGGAATGTTTTATCAGAATATATTTGATTTTCGGCAGCTCCTTCGCGAATTGGCATCATCCCTTCATAACTAATATAACGTGTTATGAAAGCTCCTAAAAGGATAAAAATGAAAGCTAAGTGCAATAGTAAAGTTGCCCATTTTTCTTTTTTGTGTAATTGATATCTTTTAATATTTCCAAAGAAATTAATTACGAAGAAGACCATTATGACCTCAAACCACCATGAATTATAAATAAAAATTCTGGCTGTGTCGGTATTGTATTTACTTTCTATAAAGGTCCCAACTCCCATTGCAATTGCGAATGTTAAAAAAAGGATGGCCATTAATCGTGTAGAAAACAAAAAGGAGAATATTTTTTTATCCATTATTAAGGAATTACATTTTATAAAGTGGCACAAAAGTACTCAAAAATGTTGACTCAAATATTCGTGAATTTGTTAATAAAATCCAAAATAAAGGGCTTCTATAAAATCTAAAGCGTTATTTTTCTTACTAAAATCAATTTCTGAACGAACTTGCCTAGTAACGGGAGTCCTTTAAAAAAAAATGCTAATTTTGCAATATGATTAAAATAACACTTATTGGATCTGGAAATGTGTCACAACATTTAATAAATGCTTTCGCAAAAAACAGTGCGATTGAACTTATTGAAGTATATTCTAGAACCAAAAAAGAAATAGCTCCACTACTCGATTCTAATAAAATTGTAACTGATCTTACTCTTTTAAAAGAAGCTGATTTATATATTATTGCTGTTTCTGATGATGCAATAGCCATGGTTTCTGAACAATTGCCTTTTAAAAATAAACTCGTAGTGCACACTTCTGGAACTGCTTCATTACAAACAATTAATATAAAAAACAGAGGCGGTGTTTTTTATCCTTTACAAACATTTACGAAGAATAAAGAAGTCGATTTTAAAGCAATTCCGTTTTGTTTGGAAGCAGAAAACAGCACAGACTATTTGGTGCTTGAAACAGTCGCTAAAAGCATTTCGGATGCCGTATATTCGATCAATTCTGAACAACGTAAAGCATTGCACGTTGCAGCTGTATTTGTAAATAATTTCACCAATCATTTATACCAAATCGGACAGGAAATATGTGATGAGCATCGGGTTTCATTTGAAATCCTAAAGCCTTTAATCACCGAAACTGCCAATAAAATTAATACGCTTTCGCCTATTGAAGCCCAAACTGGCCCTGCAAAACGCAATGACATTACAACAATAGAATCACATTTGAGTTATTTATCTAATGAAAATCAAAAAAAAATATACACATTACTAACAAAATCTATACAAAATAATGACAAAAAATTATAAAGAAATAATGAACGACATCACTACTTTTATTTTTGATGTTGACGGTGTACTTACAGATAGTTCGGTTTTTGTAACCAATGAAGGAGAAATTCTTCGTACGATGAATATTCGTGATGGCTATGCCATGAAGGCAGCTATTGAAAGTGGGTATAATGTATGCATTATTTCTGGCGGAAGCAATGAAGGCGTGCGCGTACGATTACGCAATTTAGGAATTACAGATATCCACTTAGGAACTCCTGACAAAGTAGAAACTTTTAAAGAATATACCGAGCTATACAACATTAATCCTGAGCAAGTACTATACATGGGTGACGATATCCCTGATTATCATGTTATGAAATTAGTAGGACTACCTACTTGTCCTCAAGACGCAAGTCCAGAAATAAAAACAATTTGTCGTTATATCTCACACGTAAAAGGAGGAAAAGGTTCTGCACGTGATGTAATTGAACAAGTTATGAAAGTACAAGGAAAATGGATGGAGCACTTTAATGGCAAACACGATTAGAGGTTAGTATTTCAGTTTTCAGTCTCAGTGTAGAACTTGAAACTTGAAACAAAATAAAAACCTTTAGAACCTTAAAAGAAACCTCAGCATCTTAAAAAATGAAATACCTCAAACTCATTCGTTACCAGAACCTATTAATGCTTGCTTTCATGCAAATACTATTTCGTTATGGTTTCTTAAAACTGCAAAATATACCATTAGCACTTGCTCATTGGCAATATGCTCTATTGGTTCTAAGTACTGTTTTAATTGCTGCTGCAGGATATGTCATTAATAACATTTTTGATCAGGAAACTGACTTAATCAATAAACCCAATGATGTTGTAGTAGGCAAAAGCATTTCTGAAACTGCAGCGTATAATATATATGTTGCTCTTAATATTAGTGGCGTTGCTATTGGTTTTTATTTATCGAATGTAATTATGAGACCTGGTTTTGCAACCGTTTTTATTCTAGTTGCAGCTAGTCTTTATTTTTACGCCACAACCCTAAAGCAAATTATGATTCTGGGAAATATCGTTGTTGCTTTATTGTTGTCATTTAGCGTTATAATAATTGGAGTTTTCGATCTATTCCCTGCTACTGATGCTGAAAACAGAGCACAAATGGCAAGTATGTTCTCTATACTTCTTGATTATGCTATTTTTGCTTTTATGATTAATTTTATACGGGAGATTGTAAAAGACATCGAAGATGTAAATGGAGATTATAATCAAGGCATGAATACATTGCCTATTGCAATTGGCACTAACCGAACAGCCAAAATTGTTTTTGCCCTTTCAATTATTCCAGTTGTTTTTTTATTAATTTATATCAATAATTATTTAGTAGCTTATAATCTTTATATCGCAACATTTTATGCGTTTGTATTTGTACTTGCTCCACTACTTTATTTTATTGCAAAAATTATAACTGCTAAAACAAAAAAAGAGTTTCATAACTTGAGCTCTATTTTAAAATGGGTATTATTCTTCGGAATTTTATCAATTTTAATTGTCAATCTTAATATTAAATACAATGCTTAAGCAAAAATTAGAAAAATATACTTTAATACTGGCCTCAGGTTCTCCAAGGCGTCAACAATTTTTTAAAGACTTAGATTTAGATTTCGAAATCCGATTAAAAGATATCGAAGAAATATATCCTCTAGAATTAAAAGGAGCTGAAATCACCGATTATCTAGCTGAACTTAAAGCAGCTGCTTTTGAAGGTGAGCTGAAACCAAACGAAATCCTGATTACAAGTGATACTATTGTTTGGCATAAAGACACGGCTTTAGGCAAACCAAAAGACGAAGAAGATGCTTTTAATATATTAAAATCACTATCTGATACAACTCATGATGTGATCACTTCTGTATGTTTTAAAACCAGTGATAAATCGGTAATTATAAATGAAACCACAAAAGTTACCTTTACTTTATTGAGCGATGAAGCTATTTTATATTATCTAAAAAATTACAAACCATACGATAAAGCTGGAGCATACGGCATTCAGGAATGGATTGGTTTTGTGGGTGTTGCAAAAGTAGAAGGTTCTTATACCAATGTTATGGGCTTGCCTACACACAAAGTTTATGAATATTTAAGTACATTAAAATAAAACTATATGATGTCTTTCTTCACCGATTACGCTAAAGAAATATTTGCAACCGGAATTCTTATTGCTGTAACAATTTTCACAAGAGTCATTGTTACTCAAATAGTTCGAAAGTATGCTAGAAAAGAGCATTACTTAGAACATAGAACTATCTTAATAATTAAGTACATCCATTTATTTACCAATATTTTATTTATAATAGGATTATTTATTGTTTGGGGAGTCAAAACCGATGATATTTTTCTCACAGTATCTTCTATTGCAACGGTTATTGGTGTAGCAATGTTTGCACAATGGTCTATTTTAAGCAACGTTACCTCTGGAGTTATTTTGTTTTTCTCCTTTCCCTTTAAAATTGGAGATTCTATTAAAATTCATGATAAAGATTTTCCTATAGAAGCCGAAATTGAAGATATAAATGCGTTTCATGTAAGTTTAAAAACAAAAGAAGGTGAAAAAATAATTTATCCAAATAGTTTGCTTCTGCAAAAAGGCATCTCAATTATTCCAGCTCATTTTGAAGAGAAAGAGTTTTTTGATTAAAAGCAAAGTATATAAGTTCTGTAAGTTCGCTTAAGCAAAAGATTTAAAACTTATGTTTTCTTAAATGACTTCTAGTTTTAAAATTACCAAACATTTAAATTATATAAGCACATTTTGGTAAAGTTTTTAAAATCCTACTATTTACTTAAGTCTTATATGGTTATATATTTTATGGGAATTTTATAAGCTAATTTTAAAAATGTAGAACGTAAGAAAGCAAATAAAACATAACATTTGTTTAACTTGGTTTTTATTAGTCATAATAAAAGCTTTTAATCTCAATAAATTAGTTATGGAAACAATTAAATTACCTTTTTATGTAAAACTAATGTGCGTTTTAATAAGTATAATTTGTATTGGTTTTATATTTTTTATTGGTAAAGATATTCTAACATCAATATTATTAGCTTTTTTATTTTCGGTGCTATTACTACCATTATTTACATTATTACACGTAAAATTACGCTTCCCCCATTTTTTAGCATCTATAGTTACAGTACTTCTTTTTGTATTAATCATAATAGGAATACTTACCTTTATATCTTATCAGATTAGTGATATTGCCAACGACTTTACTATAATTAAGAAAAATGCAATTTCAGTTTTTAATGATTTTCAAAACTTTATTAAAGCAAATTTTAACATTAGCACTGGCGAACAAAAAAAATATCTTGAAAATGTCACTTCCGATTCTGTGAAAAATGGCGGCCAAAAAATAAGTACTGCCTTGGGCTCACTCTCGGATGTTCTTTTAGATTGCACTATAATACCTATTTTTATTTTTCTATTTTTACTATATAAAAAACATTTTATTCTATTTTTAGCAAAACTGTTCAAGAAAGAACACCATACTAAATTAAAAGAAATTCTAACCCAAATAAAAGTATCTGTAAACAATTATATAGTTGGTCTTATTATAGAAATGATTGTAGTTTCTGTATTAACCAGTATAGGGCTTTACATCATTGGTGTAAAATATTTTATTTTGTTAGGACTTATCACAGGGATTCTAAATATGATTCCTTACATAGGAATTTTTATAGCAGGTGTTTTAACAGTTTTGGCATCATTAACAGGAACTCCTGGAATATCAATCATTTTAGGAATTCTTATTGTAAATATAATTGTTCAGCTTATCGATAATAATATTCTCATACCTTTAATTATAAATACTAAAGTAGAAATAAATGCGCTTTTCTCTATCGTCGGAATCATTATAGGAGGCGGAGTTGCAGGCATATCTGGAATGTTTTTGGCAATACCTTTATTGGCTATTATGAAAATAATTTTTGACAGAATTGAATCTCTTGAGCCTTGGGGGTACTTGATAGGTAATGATTTGCCTAAAAAATTTAGCTGGAAAATTAAAAAAATTAAATTAAAAGAATAAAACACCATTTTAAGTATGCCTAAAAATGAATTTATAAACAGTACACTTTGATAATAAAACTATTTCAATATAAAACATTATTATTACTTATTATAGCATGCTTTTGCTATACCAGCTCTTTTTCTCAGATAAAAGAATCTAAAAAAGATAGTACTGAAATGTATTCAAGAATTAAGTCCTATACTAAAAAACATAAATTCACAAATTTCTTTCATCGCTTTGTTTTTAGATCTACCCGTTCAAAAAAAAATGACGAAGTAATTAAAAAAGTAGATACAACAAATTATAATGGAAAAATTATACGTAAAATTAATATTATAGTCTTAGATCCTTTTGGATACTCTGAAAGCGATACTACTATTACACCTAGAAATTGGGGAGAAAGAACTGGAAATAAGCTACACCTGAAAACAAAAAAATTCGCAATACGCAATTTATTATTATTCAAAAAAAACACCCCCTATGATGCCTACAAAATACAAGAATCTGAACGTATAATTCGATCTCAAAGATATATTAATACAGTAAGTATTAAAGAACAATTGCCAAATGTAGAATCTGATTCAGTAGATATAACTATTCGTGTTCTGGACTCCTGGAGCTCTATACCTAAATTTTCGATTTCAAGCAGTCAGGTTGGTGTAGGACTAAAAGATAAAAACTTTTTTGGAACCGGTCAGCAATTAGAATATAAATTTACCAATCGCATTAGCGATGGAAAAAACGCAAATAATTTCACCTATACAGTTCCTAATATTAGAAATTCTTTTGTTAATGCAACTGCAAAATACAATATTGATTTAGATAATAATTACAATAAAAGCATTGCTTTAGAGCGTCCTTTTTACTCTCCTTTAGCCAAATGGGCAGGAGGTGTGTCTTTTGGACAGAAATTCAGAAAAGATACCTTACAAGGTCCTGATTTAAAATATACTCTTCAGAATTTCAAATACAATTCACACGATATATGGTTAGCAAAAGCATTTCCTGTTTTCAAAGAAAAAGAAAGAAAAACCAACTTAATTTTATCTGGTCGCTTCTTGAATGTAGATTATATCGAAACTCCCACTCCAGAATATGATCCAGTGAGTTTTTATTCAGATGAAAAGTTATTACTCACTGGAATTGGAATCAATACCCGAGAATTTGTTAAAGACAATTATATATTTAGAAGTGGAGCTACTGAAGATGTAGCAACTGGCAGAATCTTCGGAATAACAGCTGGTTATCAATATAAAAATACATTTTGGCGCTCTTATTTAGGTGTACAAGCCTCATTCGGAAATTACAATAAATGGGGATATTTCAGTACTGATTTTGAATTTGGAACTTTCTTTCATCAATCTAAAACATACCAAAGTGCATTTGTATTCGAAGCCAATTATTTTACTAATCTAGTAAAAATAGGAAACTGGAAATTAAGGCAATTTGTAAAGCCTGCACTAATTACTGGTTCTAATAGGGAAAATTCTATTGGAGATAAACTTAATATAAATGGAGACAATGGTCTGCAAGGTTTTAACAGTGCATTATATGGTACTAGCAAAATGGTATTATCATTACAAACACAAACTTATGCTCCACATGCGCTATGGGGTTTTCGTGTGAATCCATTCTTTAATTATACCGCTGCAATATTAGGAGGTCCTGGTGATGCAATGATGAGAAACAAAGTCTTTTCTAAGGTAACTCTGGGATTATTAATAAGTAATGATTACTTGGTTTTTAGCTCCTTTCAGCTATCTATTTCTTATTATCCATCAATACCATTTGAAGGAGATCGTGTATTTAAAACAAATACATTTGAAACTACCGATTTTGGATTACAAAATTTCGAACTAGCTAAACCTAGATTAGTCGATTATAAATAAAGAATAAAATAACATCTGATATTTTTCACAAAAAGCAAATACAACATAATACTCTATATATCAACACTGTTACCTTACCAATATTAAAATTAACCCTTTATTGCTGTTAAAAAAACATATTGTGGCATAACTTTTGGTTTTTATAAAGCAGATGTCGAAATAATCAATTATTTCGACATTTAAAATAAGAATCCCAAAAACCCCCAGAAAAATGAAAACACTAAAATTTATTACTTTCGGAATATTTCTTTTTATTTCAAGTACCATTCATTCTCAAGTTTCAATAAATGTAAATATTGGTTCTCCACCGCAATGGGGACCTGTAGGATATACTGAAATGGAATATTATTATTTGCCAGACATTGAAGCTTATTATGATGTTCGTGCTACACAATTTATTTATTTTGGTGGAGGAAAATGGGTCAGATCAAACCGTTTGCCTAGACAATATCAAAATTATGATTTGTACGGAGGATATAAAGTAGTTTTAAATGATTATCATGGTAGAGCGCCATATGCATATTTTGACAGACATAAAGTTAAATATGGCAAAGGATATCGTGGTAAACCTCAAAAAACATATGGAAACTACAAAAAAGATCATCACAAAAAAAGTGATCGTGATGACAGACATGACCGTAATGATAATCATGATAGAGGCCGTGGTAATGGACATGGAAGACATTAAACAACTTTTCATAATTTAAAGAGAGTGCCTAGTAAAAAGGCACTCTCTTTTTTAATAAAAAAAGTAACATCTTTACAACTCATTAACAACTACTGGTTTCAATTATTACTATTTTTGAAAATAATCCTTAAACTAAATAATTCTCAGATGCACGAACTTCGTTTAAAAATTATTCTTTTACTTCTTATTAGTTTCCAAGTAACTTTTGCCCAAAAACCGCAAAAGCCCAATTCAGTTGAAATTTACAATCAGATAAAAAAAGTAAATTTTTTAGGTTCGGTACTTTATATCGCCGCACATCCTGATGATGAAAACACTAGATTAATTTCTTATTTATCTAATGAAGTTAATGCAAGAACAGGATACTTATCTTTAACTCGAGGCGACGGTGGTCAAAATTTAATAGGACCACAATTAAGAGAATTATTAGGTGTAATTAGGACTCAAGAACTTATTGAAGCTAGAAAAATTGATGGCGGCGAACAGTTCTTTTCACGTGCCAATGATTTTGGCTACTCCAAAACTCCAGATGAAACAGTAACAATTTGGGATAAACAAAAAGTTCTTGCTGATATTATATGGACTATTCGTAAATTTCAACCCGATGTAATCATCAATCGTTTTGATCATCGTACTGCTGGTACAACTCACGGACATCATACAGCATCTGCTATGCTAAGTGTTGAAAGCTTTAATCTAACCAATAATCCTAACATATATCCTGAACAATTAAAATACGTAGCCCCTTGGCAACCTAAACGCCAATTTTTTAATACTTCGTGGTGGTTTTATGGCAGTCAGGAAAAATTTGAAGCAGCAAATAAATCAAAATTCACAACATTAGAAACAGGTGTTTATTATGCCGGAATAGGAAAATCTAATCAGGAAATTGCTGCATTGAGCCGCAGTTGTCATCAATCCCAAGGATTTGGAGCAACTGGAAGCCGTGGTCAGGATACCGAATATTTAGAACTCATTAATGGTGATGCTCCAAAAGATCGAACTACTATTTTTGATGGAATTGATACCACTTGGAACCGTATTAAGGGCGGAAAACCTATTGGAGAATTAATTAATACTATCTTATCACAATATAATTTTAATAATCCATCAGCAAGTATTCCTGACTTGGTAAAAGCATATTCGATGATTCAATCCTTGGACGAAAATCATTGGAAACTTATAAAATCAGAAGAAATTAAAAAAATCATAGCAGCCAGTTCTGGTTTATATCTTGAAGCAGTTGCACAACAACAAGAAACGATACAAGGCGGCAATGTAAACCTTAAATTAGAAGCTATTAATCGTAGTTCTGTTTCTATGCAATTAGTAAGTGTAATGACTCTACCAGAGCAAAAAAGCACGCTACAAAACATTGATTTAACTAATAATAAAGATCAAAAATTGGATTTAAAAATTCAATTACCAATTACAATACCCTATACTCAACCTTATTGGTTAGCCGAAAAAGCTACTGTGGGAATGTACACCGTTTCAAATCAGGAAATTATTGGAATTCCAGACATTATTCGAGAGGTAAAAGTTGTTTTTAATATCAAAATAGACAATGTCGAGATTCCGTTTGAGCGAACTGTTGTTTATAAATACAATGATGATGTAAAAGGTGAAATGTATGATTTCCTGGATATTGTTCCAGAAGTCACTACTACAATCCTTGAAAAAGTATTACTATTTAAAGACATACAAACCAAAACCGTTGCTGTAAAAATTAAAGCAGGAAAAGATGCCGTAAACGGTAACTTACAATTAGAATTACCTAAAAGCTGGATTATATCTCCAAAACAAATTCCTTTTAGCTTAGCAAAAAAAGGAATGGAACAAACTGTTTATTTTGAAGTAACACCTCCTGTTAATTCTGAAAATGCTACATTAAAAAGCATTGCAATTGTAGGTAATAAACGTTACGATAAAGATCAAACTATTATTGATTATAGTCATATTGCTAAGCAACAAGTTTTAGCTCCCTCAGAAGCCAAATGCATACGATTTGACTTAAAAACAACAGGAGATTCAATTGCGTACATTATGGGTGCAGGTGATGAAGTCCCAAATAGCCTAGCGCAAATGGGGTATAAAGTTACCATCTTAAAACCCGAAGAAATTACTCCTACACGGCTCGACAATTTTGATGTGGTAATTACAGGAATCCGTGCTTACAATACTATTCAGGCACTTGCTAATAAACAAGTTGTACTTTTTGATTTTGTTAAAAATGGAAAAACAATGATTGTACAATACAATACAGCGCGCGATGTCGTAACTGATCGTATTGCTCCATATCCTTTAAAAATTTCGACAGATAGAGTAACCGAAGAGAATGCTGAAGTTACCTTTCTAGCACCAAATCATACCGTTTTGAATATGCCAAATAAAATTACAGCTAAAGATTTTGAAGGCTGGAAACAAGAACAAGGGTTGTATTATCCCAATGAATACGACAAAGCCTTTACTCCTATCCTATCCTCACATGATAAAGGAGAATCCGCTAAAAAGGGTGCTTTATTAGTCGCTCCCTACGGAAAAGGATATTACATTTACACAGGTTTAAGTTTTTTTAGAGAATTACCCGAAGGAGTTCCCGGAGCATATCGATTATTCTCAAATATAATCTCATTAAAACAACCAGTACAAATACCGAACAAAGAAATCAAAAATTAAAAGCTTTCTAATATGGCAACTAAAAAAACAAAAACATGGAAAAAAAGCTACACCTATGTGCTTGTAGCCAATGCCATTTATATTCTGGTTTTTTACTTAATAATGCAATTATACTCATAACATATGCAACTATTTGATTGGATTGTACTCATAGTTACACTTTTATTTATTGTTGGTTACGGCTCATGGAAAACCAAAGGAAGTAAAACCGTCGAAGATTTTATTTTAGGCAATAATGAAACTCCTTGGTACACCGTTGGGCTTTCGGTAATGGCAACACAAGCAAGTGCTATTACATTTTTATCCACACCAGGACAAGCTTACCATGACGGAATGGGGTTTGTACAGTTTTATTTTGGATTACCAATTGCAATGATTGTTATTTGCGTAACCTTCATCCCATTATATCATAAATTTAAAGTATATACTGCTTACGAATTTTTAGAGAAACGATTCGATTTAAAAACACGTTCTCTTGCGGCGATCTTATTCTTAGTTCAGCGAGGTTTAGGAACTGGATTAACCATTTATGCCCCTGCTATAATATTATCGGCACTATTAGGATGGAATCTTACTTTAATGAATGTGATAATTGGAGTACTAGTAATTATCTACACATTCTCAGGAGGAACGAAAGCAGTAAATGTTACCCAAAAACAACAAATGTTTGTTATCATGTCGGGAATGTTTATTACCTTTTTCTTGATATTACATTACTTGCCTAATGATATGACTTTTACCAATGCAATGCATATTGCTGGAGCAAATGACAAAATGAATATCGTAGATTTCTCATTTAATCCCGAAGAAAAATATACCTTTTGGAGCGGAATTACTGGTGGATTCTTTCTTGCCCTCGCCTATTTTGGAACGGATCAATCACAAGTTGGCCGCTATTTATCTGGTAGATCCGTTAAGGAAAGCCAAATGGGATTAATCATGAATGGACTTTTAAAAGTTCCGATGCAATTCTTTATTTTGCTTACCGGAATAATGGTTTTTGTATTCTTTCAGTTTAATCCTGTTCCCTTAAACTTTAATCCCAACAACAAAATTATAATCGAGAAATCTGCGTATAAAGGCGAATATCACGCACTAGAGAAAAAACTCGATGTTCTTTCTGAAGACAAAAAAGTAATCAACTTATTATATATCGATCAGTTAAATCAAGATTACGACAATCCAATTCTACGAAAAGAATTAGTAACCTTATCTAATAAAGAAAGAGACTTACGCGAAAGAGCAAAAGAAATTATTTTAAAAGCCGACAGCAATAGCGAAACAAATGATAAAGATTACGTATTCTTTCATTTTATTCTGCACTATTTACCAAAAGGATTAATCGGATTGTTATTAGCAGTAATACTTTCGGCAGCAATGTCCTCTACCGCTTCAGGACTAAATGCTTTGGCATCAACAACAGCAATCGATATTTACAAACGTAACCTTAAAACCGAAAAATCAGACAAGCATTATCTATATGCAACTAAATTTTTTACTTTATTCTGGGGAATAATCGCTATCCTATTTGCATGTATAGGAACTTTATTCGAGAATTTAATACAGCTGGTAAACATTATTGGTTCTATATTTTACGGAACTGTTTTAGGAATATTTTTGGTTGGATTTTATATCAAGCGTGTTCAGTCTAAAGCAGTATTTTATAGTGCCCTTATTAGCCAGATTACCATTTTTATAATCTTCTATTACACCATATGGATTTACCCAAGCGGTCAAGAAAAATTAGGTTATCTATGGCTTAACTTTATTGGCGCAATGTTAACCATATTCTTATCTATGATAATGCAACTTACTATATTCAGAAAGCAAAAAGAAATAGTAGCCTAGCAAATATAAAATTACTACAAACGCTGTAAGACATAAGTTTTACAGCGTTTTTTTATTCTCATCATTATAAACTAAACATATAAAAAAGAGCAGAAATAACAATTATTAAGAAATTCCATTTAGAATAACATTAACTCCTTAAGTACAATTATTTTCTGGCATAGAAATATATGTTTACCAACATCTAAAAAAGACGTTTAGCATAAAATAAATCACATAAGGCTGTATAATTTATTTTTTTGGATTCCTTGTCTGATTATCAATATTAAATGTTTTTATATACGTTGAATACCATTTTTACAAATGACACTTAGAAACTTAAATAGA
This sequence comes from Flavobacterium sp. ALJ2, assembly GCF_015594725.1. GTDB lineage: Bacteria > Bacteroidota > Bacteroidia > Flavobacteriales > Flavobacteriaceae > Flavobacterium. Next base: position 120,389 of record NZ_JADNRC010000005.1, read on the forward strand.
ATTAAAAGATTGTTAGATTCTGAATAAGACATAAAAAACCCCATTTTGAAATAGTATCAAAATGGGGTTTTTCAGTAATAGAATAAATTATTATTTACTCCATTCAGAAATACTGTCTTTATTCATTTTTACGTAATCCTGATTTTTAGCAGCTTCTGAAGCAGCAAGTGAAACTTTAGCAGTTTCGATAGCTCCTTTTTTATCTCCTAGTTTAGCTTGAATTAATGATTTAAGTCTGTAGAAATAGAAAGGCTTGTCTGCGCTTAATTCTATTGCTTTATCTACATATTCTTTTGCTTTAGCGATATCTCCCCCTTTTGCTTGGAAAGTATATTGCGCTGCAGCAAAATAATCATTTGATGATGGTCCAGCCAATACTCTTTTGATACTTTCTGAAGCCAATTTATCTGTAGGAACTTCAAATTTTACTGATACTGAAGAATTCTCCCAAGCAATATCAATAGTTCCTGAATTAGCATCTAAATTATTAATTCCTATTGTAAATGTTTCAACTGCTTTATTTAAAGCATCTTCTTTTACAGTAGTTTTTAAAGCTACGTCAGCATCACTCCAATTTTCTGGCAATCCCCAGTTATCTGTTTTTGAGTAGAAAATAACATCCCAACTTTCAATTCTTGGAACAGTAAAGAGAGCATATTTCCCTTTTTTCAACGTTTTACCATCAATTACAACATCATCACTAAATGATATTACTGAATTTTCGTTTGCTCCCGTTCTCCATAATTTACCAAACGGAACCAAATTTCCAAATACTGCTCTACCTCTTGCGCCTGGTCTTGAGTAAGTAACTTCTACATCTGTTAAACCAACCATCTGGTTTACAACTGCTTTTGGACTCGCTTGAGGAGTTTTTATTTGTGCTTCTGCTACAAATGGAGCAATAACAATTGCTAAGGCAATAAGTATTTTTTTCATTATTTATAGTTTTTTTGTTTTCCCAAAATTACGAATTCATTCAATTCGAAATGTTAATAATTACCTAATAGAAGACTTTATTGCTACTATTTTCTCAAAATTGAGTTCTTCAAAATGATTAATAACCTCATCTGCATCTGATAAGTCCTGCATTTTGGAATGTTCGCTATTATACCCCACACAATATATTCCTGCTGCTTTTGCTGCTTTCACACCATTAGTACTATCTTCGATGACAATACAATCCTCTTTTGGTGCTTTAGACAATGATGCTGCATGCAAAAATATAGCTGGATTAGGCTTTGATTGCGGGAAGTCTTCTCCACTAACAATATCGGTAAAATATTGATGTAAATTAAAACGTGTAAAAACACGCTCAATAGTCACTTTTGAAGCTGACGATGCCAAGATCAATTGCATTCCATTAGCATATAAATCCTTTATTAAATCCGCAACGCCATCTAGCAAGTATAAATCTTCTTTGGTATCGAAAGCATCATTAAAAATAGTTCTTTTTCTCTGAATCAAATCTTCTACCTCTTGTTCTATCGTTGGGAAAATGTTCTTTAAGGCTTGAAATGTATTTCGTGTCGAAAACCCTGTAAATGTTGCATAAACCTCATCGGTTACATCAATATTTAATTCCGAAAATTGCTTGTGATAGGCATAATAATGTACGGGTTCTGTATCTACAATTACACCGTCCATATCGAAAATTACTGTTTTTATCATCTTTTTTAGGTTCTATGGTTCTAAGCTACAAAGTTCCGATAGTTATCGGAACAAAGGTTTTATATTGTAAAAAACATTCTACGTTTAGATTATATACTATATAAATCCTGAATATAGATTATATGCTATATAAATTCTTAATTATCAAAGCCTATAATACGCGACTAAATACTGCGACTAAAAACTACTTCTTAAGCAAATAACGAATCACTGTTTCGGCTGTATATAAACCAAATAATCCTGGCATATAGCTATTTGTTCCGTAAAATGATTTCTTAAAATTAGATCCATCGGTCATTTTTAAACTTGCTTCATCCTGAATCTCTGATGAAAATACCACTTTCAATTTATCTATTTTGGCTTCTTTTAATCTTCTACGAATTGTTTTAGCAAAATAGCAATTTATTGTATTAGAAATATCTGCAACTTTTACTTTCGAAGCTTCCATTTTTCCACCTGCTCCCATGCTGCTAATAATTTTCACTCGCTTGCGTTTGGCAGCAATAATTAAATTTAGTTTTGGAGTAACGCTATCAATACAATCCAAAACATAATCAAATTCTTCAGTAACTATCTCAAAAGCGCGCTCTGGCGAAAGAAACTCCTGAACTCGTATTAGTTTTAATTCTGGATTAATGTCCATCAAACGATCTCCTACAACTGTAACTTTAGGTTGTCCAACAGTCGAGTGCAAAGCTGGTAATTGCCTGTTTATATTGGTAATATCTACTACATCACCATCTACAATAGTCATTGTCCCTATTCCTGCTCTTGCCAAAAACTCGGCTGCAAAAGACCCCACTCCACCTAATCCTACAACAAGAACATGCGAATTTTTAAGATTATCTAATCCTTCTTTTTTAAATAATAATTCGGCTCTTTCCGTCCACTCTGCCATATAATTTTTTTTAAAGTTTACTATTATTAAGGTTTTGAAAATCTAAACCTTTTTTATTTGTTAAATACGGTCTTATAATTACTAGTGATTACTTGCCGTAATTCATCAACTGTTATGTTTTTATATTTTGCTGCTAGAGCATACACTATTTCTATAGTTTCATCGATTATATCTGTTTCCAGAAAAAATCGATTATTAGGAATACTTTTAAAAACAATTTCTAAATGAGGATTCTTAATTAAATATTTTCCGAAAGAAAGATAAAATCCATTATCTAAAAGTTGCTTCGCTACTTGCTCGTTCTTAGCAAAACCATGAATAATCATAGGAACTGTAATATTTAATTTTTTCTTCAAAGCAATTACTTCCTGAAACGCCGCTACGCAATGTACAACAACAGGCTTTTGATGCTTTTGAGCTAAAAGTAATTGCCTTTCAAAAACAGCTGCCTGTAATTCAAACGGAACTTCTGTTCGTTTGTCTAAACCACATTCGCCAAGGGCTAAACAATTCTTGGCAATCAATTTTTGATTTATAATTTCTAAGTCAGCCTCAATTCGTTCCTTTACAATATACCAAGGGTGAATTCCTATAGAATAAAAAGCTATGCTTTCGTCAAACTCATTAGGATATTGATTTACTATATCCAAAACATCTTGACGATCTGCTGATTTATGTGTATGGAAATTAATAAATTGCATTAATCATGAAACTTTTTAACACCTGCTTCTATCGCCACGTTCAAATCATTCTCTAAAGGTACAATTGGACAAGAATATTTATAATTATAAGCACAATACGGATTATACGCTTGATTAAAATCAATTGTAATTGTATTTCCTTTTGGGATTTTTAAATCGATATATCTTCCTCCTATATAAGTTTCTTTTCCAGAAGTTAAATCCAAAAAAGGTAAGAATAAATAGTCCTTGTACTCTTCTTTTTTAGAAAGATCAATATTGCGATATACATTCAATTGTAAGTCAACGCCATCAATTGTAAAATATACTGTTCCATATTTTATATACATTGGTTTTCTTGTTGTAGAAGTTTTCATCTCAAAAGGCTTCTCTTTTTTGGCTTTCACAAATTTAGCCACAACAGCATATTTTTTATTTATTGGATAAAAATCTAATGTCTCAAAAGTTTTTAGATCTTCTGGTAGCAATGGACTTGTTTTTGCATCTGCATATTCACTATTAATTGTCTTTTGAAAGTTTTCGATAGCAACACGATCAAATTTTTCTTGGGCAAAGCCAAAGTTAAATACAAAAAGGACTAAAAACAGAATTAGATTTTTCATCTTATAAATTTTAGCAAAAATAGATTAAAAGTAACAAAGCAACAAAGACTGTAAGTTACAAAGTTTTATAACTTTGTAGATATAACCCATTTATAATGCTAATCAACGCCTTTCAACGCTATATAAACAATTTTAGAGGATTTTCTAGAGAAATTTGGATACTTACACTTGTTACGTTTATTAATCGTGCCGGAACAATGGTTCTTCCGTTTTTATCAAAATACTTAAAAGAAGACCTTCAATTCACATACAATGAAGTGGGCTGGATTATGGTTGCTTTTGGGTTAGGTTCTATGTTGGGTTCCTGGCTTGGTGGTAAGTTATCTGATAAAATAGGCTTTTACAAAATAATGGTATTTAGTTTATTTACCAGCGGAATCTCCTTGTTCTTTTTACAGTATATAACGACTTTCTGGGCATTATGTTTTGTAATGTTTAGTATTATGGTCATCGCCGATATGTTTCGTCCTGCGATGTATGTTTCTCTAAGTGCTTATGCCAAACCCGAAAATAGAACTCGCGCCTTAACTTTGGTGCGTCTTGCAGTAAATCTTGGTTTTGCTGCTGGTCCTGCATTAGGAGGTTTAATTATTATGGGGATTGGTTACCAAGGATTGTTTTGGGTCGATGGAACATCTTGCATTGTAGCAATTTCAATTTTTGCATTATTAGTAAAAGAAAAGAAAAAACCAGTTCATGACAGTAGTCATGATATAATAAGCGAACCAAAATCGGTCTTTAAAGACAAGATATTTTGGATGTTTTTATTTGTAAGTTTTGCAACTGCTATAATTTTCTTTCAGCTTTTTACAACTTTACCATTATATCACAATGAAAAATTTGGCTTAAGCGAATTACAAACAGGATTATTAATGACACTAAACGGACTTATGATATTTTCGCTCGAAATGCCGATTGTGAGCTATTTAGAAAGAAGTGCTTTCCATAAAATAAAAACAATCATCTACGGCACGATATTAATGGCTTCAAGCTTCTATTTATTATTAATTAATGTTTGGGCAGGAGTACTTGTTTTTGCAATGATCATGGTCTCATTGGGAGAGATATTAGCTTTCCCTTTCTCTAATGCTTTTGCTTTAAGCCGAGCCCCACGTGGTCAAGAAGGACGCTATATGGCTTTATATACCATGAGCTTTAGTTTGGCACATATTATTAGCTCAAAACTCGGTTTTGAATTTATTACCAGATTTGGATACCAGTCGAATTGGTTTATAATGGGTACTATCGGACTAGCTGCAACTGCTTGTTGTTTTTGGATTCAGAAAGAATTGCAAAAAGAAAACAATATTTTATAACCACATAAAATAAATAACATTCTTCAAAATAACATAATAACCTGTTAAACAGTAATTTAAGACAGAAACACGTTTCTAACTATACTCCTTTGATTCACATAGTAACTACAAAAATAGTTAAATAACTGTTTTTATAGTTGTATAACTATAAAAATAGTTGTAAGTTTGGTTTAAAATTAGAAAACATGCAAAAGTTAACCAACAAAGAAGAAGAAATAATGCACATTTTATGGAAGCTAAACAAAGCTTTTGTAAAAGAAATTCAGGCTGAAATTACTGAAGATCAACCACATTACAATACACTATCAACTATTGTTAGAAACTTAGAAGAAAAAGGTTTTGTAGCTCATACTCCATTTGGAAACACGCACCAATACTATCCTGTAGTAACCTTAAAAGAATATGGCAAACGGTTTATGAATACGGCAATTGATAATTATTTTAATAGTTCGTATAAAAATATGGTTTCCTTTTTTGCCAAAGAAGAAAAAATTTCGGCAGATGAATTACGTGAAATCTTAGATATGATAGAAAACAAAAAATAATAATTTATGGAGGCAATTTTTATCTATATTTTTAAAACTAGTGGATTAATCACTGTATTTTATCTAGCATATTATTTTTTATTGCGAAAAGAAACTTTTTTTAATACAAACAGATGGTTTTTATTATCGGGATTAATCACCTCAATTGTATTGCCTTTTATAGTGTATACCAAAATAGTTTGGGTTGCTCCTACTCCAACAAATTCTACTTTCCTCATAAATAGTGCAGCTGTAAAAACTATTCCTATTGAGGAATCCTGGCTCGACACACATTTAAATTTATGCTTAATCATATTGTATGTTTCAATCATCATTTTACTACTATTAAAATTTGCTTTCGACTTTTATAGCTTAAAAAGAGTTATTAAAGGAAAAACTATTCAAAATCAAGCTGATTTTAAGCTTGTAGATGTTTTAGAAAATATTGCCCCATTTTCATTCTTCAGTTATATTGTGTACAACTCATCACTGTACAATTCTACAGAACTGGAAAACATTCTTGAACATGAAAAAATTCACAGCGAACAAAATCACACCACAGATGTATTGATTTCAAGGATATTCAGTATTATATTTTGGTTCAATCCAATGGTTTGGCTTTACAAAAAAGCCATCATGCAAAATCTAGAATTCATTGCCGATGCCGAAGCCTTGAAAAAAATTGCCGACAAAAAAGCGTATCAATACACGCTTTTAAAAATAACAACGCATGAAAATTGTGTTGCGATCACCAATCATTTTTATCAATCATTAATCAAAAAACGAATCGTCATGTTAAACAAAAATCAATCAAAAAAGAGAAATTATTTAAAGTATGCCTTAATTCTTCCCGTATTAGGAGCATTTGTATTCTTATTTCAAGTAAAAGTAATCGCACAGGAAAAAGAACAAAAAGAAGTAAAAGAAGATATTGTTATAAATTCAAAATCAGAACCCAAAAATGTATTAGTATACAAAATTAAAAAGAATACAACTGATAAAGAATTAGATGAAATTGTACAAAAATTAAAAATAAATCATGAAGTAATCCTTGCTTTTAGTCATATAACAAGAAATTCGGCTAATGAGTTAACAGGAATACGTGTTGACATAAAAAGAAAAAATGGCAAAGCACAAATCATGCAAACCAGCAGTAATGAAGCCATAAAACCATTTGGAGTTGTTGTAATAAAAAATGAAGATGGTACTGAAACTATTAATTTACAAACTGGCGAAAAAACTCATCAACCTGTAACTATGGGTGAAGGTCCAGATGGAGCCAATGGTTACAATAGCAATGAAGAATTTCCTACTCCGCCTACGCCTCCAACTCCACCATCATTTCCAGAAGGCCCAATGCCTATTGCTAATGTTGACATGTCTAAAATGCCAAAACCTCCTGTGCATCCAAAAGATATAAATGATGAGAAAGAAATGCAAAAATTCAACAAAGCAATGGATGAATTTAACAAAAAAATGGAAGCTTTTGAACCAGATATGTCTGCTTACGAGAAAGAAGTTGAAGTAGTAATGGCAAAACGTGAAGCGGTTTTTGAAAAAGAAATGGCCAAATTTGACATTGAAATGCAACAATTTAATAAGAAAATGGAAAAATTTAATCAAGACATAAAAAAGCATGAGAAAGAGATGAACACGTTTGAAAAAGAAAACAAATCAAAATAAAGAGAAAGAAACATTTTTAATTTCAGTATTTCTGCTCATTTTCAGCTTTTGTTTTGGTCAAAAACAGATATTAATCAAAATGAAATAAAACAAAAAAATGATAACTATAGTAATGAAGTAATTGAAATCCCAGAAATTACACTGGCAGTTATTAAAGAACGATATGACTATCATTTTTTTATCCAATGGCATAAATATGACAATCTATTATGTGCAATCTCAAGTCGTAAATCATGTAGCAGGAATAGTAGATAACTTCCTAATCGATGATTACTTACTGGCTGATGAAAAGATAACACAAGATTTTTTAAAATTAGACATTACAAAATCAGAGCAAAATTATCTTGCCTTGAAAAAAAAACCATCCTAAATGGAATTTAAAAACTTGTTTAAAATTGACAATACAAAAGACTTTGTTACACTACAAAGTCTTTTGTATATCTTTGAAAAAAAAATCTACCATTATGTATAAAATTCTTGCCCAAATAAACAAATTGATTTTACCCAGTTTTACCAAGCAAGGACTTGATATTACAAAAGCTAAAAAATGGCAAATGGCGATAATTGGTTATCGCTACTTTATAACGAAACGTGCTTTGGATTAAATCTGTATCTATATAAACACAAAAAAGTCCTGTACAACATACAGGACTTTTTTTGATTATTGGGATAATCCGATTGCAATTATTTTTTTGGCAATAATACTGCATCAATTACGTGAATCACACCATTTGATTGATTAACGTCAGCGATGGTTACTTTAGCTTTATTACCACTTTCGTCGCTTATATACAAATCTTTTCCTTTCATCCAAGCTGTTAGTGTACCACCACTTACAGTATTCAATGCTGTTTTACCTCCACCCATTTTTATTGCTTTGGCAATATCAGCTGCATTCATTTTTCCAGCCACAACATGGTAGGTCAAAATATTTTGCAATGTTTTAATGTTTTCTGGTTTCAATAATGTTTCAACTGTTCCTTTTGGTAATTTATTAAATGCTTCATTTGTTGGAGCAAAAACAGTGAAGGGGCCATTACCTTCTAATGTTTCTACCAAACCTGCCGCTTTAACTGCTGCTACTAATGTGGTGTGGTCTTTTGAATTCACTGCGTTTTCAATAATGTTTTTGTTTGGATACATTGCTGCTCCACCAACCATAACTGATTTTTGAGCGAAAGAAGTTGCTCCAAATACTAATGCAAAAATTGCTGCTGTTAAAATGTTTTTAGTTTTCATGATTTAGTTTTTAAAATTGTTATAATTTAATTTATAAGTTTATAAAGTCATTTACGCTATAACTTCCAATTTGGTTTTTAATATCTGTGAAATTCCGCAAAAAAAATTTAAACACATGCTATATGCCTTGTAAAATGGGCAAAAAAAAATCCATCATCTCTACAAATTATTATAAAGCTGATGGATTATTTTTAACCAGTTGGGTTCAATTACCTCGTATGTTCCCTTCTTCGTGTCTAGAAAACTTCATTTAACATATAGGTTTTATATGTGCTAAAGGGTTCAAAAAGAAATACATTTCTTTCACATAATTCTAACTATATGTCTTTAAAACAAGTGAAACGTCTTTTTTTAAGTTTAAAAATCTATGTCGCTATGTTGTTAATATTATTATACCTAACAGGTTCGCTTTTGCTTAACAACTATCTATTGTACTCCGCCTCCTAAGGCACGATATAAATTTATCGCAGCATTTAGCTTTTCTAATTTTATAGCTACAACATCTAAGTCATTTTGTAAAGCTCCGTTTTGAGCTACAATAACGTCTAAATAAGTTACCATACCGCTTTTATATAATAATGTGGCATCAGAGGTTGCTTTGTCTAAAGAAACTGCTTTTTCAGTAGCAAGTTCCATACGCTCATCGGCATATTTTAATTGAGACATTGCATCGTTTACTTCTCCAACGGCTGTTATATAAGATTGCTTAAACTGAATAACTGCTTTTTCCTGTTCTATAATTGCAATTTCATAAGCCGTTCTTAATTCGCGTTTTCTAAATATTGGCTGTACTAAATTAGCTGCAATAGTTTTAGTGACCGAACCTGGAAAATTAAACCAAGTATCAAACTCAAATGAATTTTTTCCGATTGACGGACGCAAACTTAGTGTTGGATACATAGTAGCTTTTGCCAATCCTGTTTTAGCATTAGCAGACATAACAGCATATTCAGCAGCTTTAACGTCTGGTCTGCGACTTAAAAGCGACGCGGGAATCCCTGAAGGCAAACCAATACTAAATTCTGCCACTTCAAGATTTCCTGACCGCACTATTTTATCTGGATATTCACCACATAAAATTTGCAATGCATTTTCCTGAACTGCAATATTCGTTTTCGCTAAAGGAACTAATAATTCCGCCGTTTTTTTCTGAGCTTCTGTCTGATAAAGCGCCAAAGAACTAATTGCTCCTGAATTATATTGCAGTTTCATCATCTTTAAAGTACTATCACTTAACTCAATATTTTTTTGAGCAATTTTAAGTTGTTCATCCAATCCTAAAAGATTGTAATATGATTGAGCAACCTGAACTATAATCCTAGTTTTTAAAGCCGAAAGATTCTCTTTTTGAGCAAAATAACTAGCTTTGGCCTCTCTTTTCTGCATCGTTGCTTTCCCCCATATATCTGCTTCCCAAGACAACTGAATATTTGCATTATAATCGTCCATATAATCTTTACTCGTAAACTGCGCACTCAAAGAACCATTAAGTGAGTTTTTAGACTGATAACTACGACTCGCATTTGCATCAAAATCAAGCGTTGGTAATAATCCTAATTTTGCTTGTTTATAAGTAAGATCAAGCTGCTCCATGCTTTTCATGGCAACAAGTACCTCGTTGTTTTTAATGAGGGCTTTTTCTATCAAATCAACCAACAATGGATCTTTATAGTAATTTTTCCAAGAATGCAAAATAGTATCTCCGGTCAATAGTATCTCTTCACGATATTTTTCGGGTACATTTAAATCTGCTCGAGAATATTTTTTCCCTATTACACAAGATGTTAGCAAAACACCTGCAAATAAAGAAATCCCAATTTTATATAGTACTCTCATTATTATTTTATATTTTTAATTACAATCTTCTTACCTGATACTTTTTCTTGTAGATATTGAAATAGTATAAAAAGTAACGGAATTACAAAAACTCCCAAAACAACGCCACTAAACATTCCTATAGCAGCACTTACACTTATTGATCTGTTTCCTATTGCTGTTCCTCCTGTGGCAAACATTAATGGTATCATACCTGCAATAAAAGCTAGAGATGTCATGATAATTGGTCGTAGTCTCGATCTAGCTCCCTCAATAGCTGCTTCTGTAATAGACAAACCTGCATAACGTCTTTGAAGAGCAAATTCTACAATAAGAATGGCGTTTTTCGCCAAAAGTCCGACCAGCATAATTAAACCAACCTGAACATAAATATTATTGTCAAGCCCTACTGCTTTAACACCCAAAAAAGCACCTAATATACCTGTTGGGATAGAAAGCAATACTGCTAGAGGCAATAAATAACTTTCGTACTGTGCAGCCAATAAAAAGAAAACAAATAAAAGACATAAACCAAATATGGCAATAGTCTGATTACCTCCTTCTTTTTCTTCAAGGCTCAACCCTGTCCACTCATAACTATAATCAGACGGAAGTTTATCCAAAACTGTTTCTAGATTACCCATAATTTCCCCATTACTAAATCCTGGTAATGCTACAGCAGTAATATTAACCGAATTGTAAAGATTGTAACGGTTTACTGATTCTGGCCCATAAACCTTATGTAGCTTAACAAGAGATTTTACAGGAACCATTTCCATTTTTGCATTCCTCACAAATATTTCATTAAACGCATCTTGATCTGTTCTAAAAATCCCATCGGCTTTGACATTAACTCTGTAAAACTTTCCGAATCTTGTAAAATCCGCCGACTGATCTCCCGCAAAATAAGTTTGGATATTGTTTAAAAGCTCACGAATATTAACTCCCATTTGACTGGCTTTCTCTTCATCTACTTCAAGTTCAAACTGCGGATAATCTGCTCTAAATGTTGTATAAGCATATTGAACTCCTGGTTGCTGCATAATTTGCCCGATCACTTTATCAGTCATCGCTTTTAATGTAGCTGGATCACGCGCTGTTCTGTCTTGAAGCACTATCTCTGCACCACTTGTTACTCCAAATCCTTCTACAGGTGGCATTCTTAACACCATTATTGAACCTTCTTTTATACCCGATAATTTGCCGCTAACCATATTAAGAACCTCTTCAATATCTTTAACTGCCCCCCTATCCTTTTTAGGTTTTAATTTTATAAACCCTAATCCGTACGCTGGACTGGCACTATTACTAAGAATATTAAAACCTGTAATACTGGTATTATTGTCAATTGCATCTACTGTCGAAAGTTCTTTTTCAATCTTTTCAACTACTGCTGTAGTACGATCCAATGCAGTTCCTGGTGGCATTGATAAACTGTAAAGCATAAACCCATCATCTTCCATTGGTACAAAACTTTTTGGAGTTGACATCATCATCACGATAGCTATAACACTTATCCCTACAACTAATCCTCCTGCAAGCCATTTTCTACCAATAAGAAAACGAACTCCTTTAATGTATTTACCAGTTAAATTATTAAATCCTGTATTGAATCCTATGAAAAAACGCTCTTTAAATCCCGTTTTATGAGCATTCCCTTCATGTTTACCACTATGGTCATTCTTTAATAAAAGTGCACATAATGCTGGTGTAAGCGTAAGTGCATTTACAGCCGAAATAATGATTGCAATAGCAAGTGTATAAGCAAATTGCTTATAGAAAATACCTGATGATCCTGTCATGAAACCAATCGGAATAAATACTGCCGACATTACTAGTGTTATCGAAATAACAGCTCCTGTAATCTCTGCCATGGCACTATGAGTAGCTTCTTTTGCCGAAAGTTCAGAATCTTCTTCCATTTTACTATGAACAGCTTCGACTACTACAATTGCATCATCGACTACGATACCAATGGCTAGTACCAAAGCAAAAAGTGTTAAAACATTGATTGTAAACCCAAACACTAACAGGAAGAAAAAAGTTCCTACAATCGCTACCGGAACTGCAATTGCGGGAATAATCGTCGATCGAATGTCCTGAAGGAATATAAATACTACTATAAAAACCAGAATAAAAGCTTCTAACAATGTCGTTTTTACTTGTCCTATCGCTTCATCGAGTCTTTCTTTGGTACTCATTACATTAACATATTTAACGCCTGGAGGAAAAGATTTAGACAAACGTTCTACTTCTTTATTAATCCCAATTTCGATGTCGTTTGCATTCGAACCTGATGTCTGTAATATAGCCATAGTAACGGCATTTTTTCCGCTTGACTTATTGTCTCCACTATAAGAAATGGAACCAAATTCTACTCTAGCTACATCTCTAAGTCTTAAAATATTATTGCCATCTGTTTTAACCACAATATTTTCATACTGCTCTGGCTTATTTTTCTTCCCCCTATATCTGATAACATACTCTAAAGCTGACTTTGATTCTTCTCCTAATTTTCCTGGAGCCGATTCTAAACTTTGATCTGCAATTGCCTGACTTATATCAGACGGTACTAAACCCGCATTTGCCATTTTGCGAGGGTCAAGCCAAACTCGCATCGAGTAATCTTTTTCCCCAAAAATTTGTACCTGACCTACACCTGGAACACGTTTTATTTGCGGAACAAGGTTGATATTGGCATAATTTTGTAAAAACAACTCATCGTATTTGCTATTATCTTCTGTATAAAGATTGAAAATAACAATCATACTATTTTGCTGCTTAGAGGTCGTAAGCCCCATTCTGATAACTTCTTGTGGTAATTTTGGAGTGGCCTGCTGTACTCTATTTTGCACATTTACTGCAGCCTGATCAGGATCTACTCCTTGTTTAAAAATTACACTGATAGAAAAAGTTCCATCATTACTAGCAGTAGATTTTATATACTGCATATTCTCAACTCCATTTATTTGCTCCTCAAGCGGAGTTACCACTGAACGAATAACTGTTTCACTATTTCCACCAGGGTAAATACCACTTACCATTACAGTTGGTGGCGCAATATCTGGAAACCTAGTTACAGATAATCTTGTAAGACCTATAATACCCAATATCACCAATACAATGGAGATAACCGTAGCCAATACAGGCTTATCTATTATTTTTTTTAACATAGAAATGTTATTTATATTAAAACCAAAAAATTATTTATTGCTCAACGCTTTTGTAGTTACTTTTGGAACTATTTCAATACCGTCATAAAGTGCATCGATATTATTTAATGCTATTTTATCTCCTGATTTTACTCCAGCTTTCACAAAATAGTTTGTTCCGGTATTAGCTGCAATTTCAATAGGAACCATTGCAACTTTGTTCCCTTCTTTTAAAACATAAACAAAAAACTTATCCTGTATATCTTTTACACTAGCCATTGGAACGGTAATTACCGAAGCCAAACTACTGTTCAATACAACTCTTGCTGAACCTCCTGAACGTAATTGTTTTTTTGGATTTGAAAAAACTGCTTTTAATGCAATAGTTCCTGTAGTACGATCAATATTACCACTGGCAAATTCTAGTTTTCCCTGATGCTCGTATAAACTATCATCTGCCAAAATCAAACTTACTGATTGATTTAATTGAGAATCTTTTGAAAAAGAGAGATAATCAGATTCACTCAATGAGAAATACACAAATACTGTATTAATCTCAGAAAGAACCGTTAACGGAACAGCATCTGTTGGTGTAACCAAATTACCTACACGATTAGGAATACGGCTGATATAACCACTTACTGGTGCTTTAATCAAAGAAAAATCAGCATTAAGTTGCGAAGATCCTAAAGCTGCTTTTGCTTGAGCTACTTGTGCAACAGCCGCTTCATAATTAGCCTGTGCCGTTTTTAATTGCATATCTGAGTATACTTTTGCAGCAACAAGAGGCTTAATCTTTTCTATCTCCAATTTAGCATTTGCAAGATTTGCCAATGCGCTCTTATATGTTGCACGGGTATTATTAACTTGCTCTATAAAAACATCCGATTTAATTTTAAAAAGTGATTGCCCCTTAGTTACGTAATCTCCTTCTTTTACATAAATTGCTTCAAGATATCCTGATACCTGAGGTTTTAAATCAACATTAACTGAACCTTCGATAATTCCTGGGTATTTTTTTTCAACCTCGCCTGTTATAGATTTAGCCTGAAGAAAATCTACTTCTGGTTTTGGGGCTCCTAAAGCTTCTGCTCCAGCTTTTCCACATGAAGAAAAGCTAATGATAATCAATAAAACTACCATCTTACTGAGTGTTTTATTATTTTGGAAAAACTGTTTTGTCATTTTATTTCATTTTAATGAATACATCGAATTTGATGCAAAATAACAATCCAAATCTCTCTTTTATAGCTAGAATATTACCCAACCGTAATTTTTCAATACTGAAACGAATACGCAGGTTACCAAAGGAAAACAACATGCGGAATTATGTAATGAAAAAACTGAATTTGTTTTAGTTTTGTATACTCTAACCTATTTAATACCTAAAATAGTTGTTCTAAATACCCCCGAAATACCCTCTGCAAAGCATAACTACACGAAGAAAGATTGTATAATTAGATTATCGCTTTTAACCATTGCATAAATGATAAATAATCCTTGTAACAAAAAGATTTGTATGTATAAAACTAGTAAGGCATACCTTCTAAAATGATTTATTTTAACTTACTAGCGATCCATCCATTGTTTAAAAAAAGGTGCTTTTTCTCGGCTTATAATTACCTCGCGGTCAGAAGCTCCGTAAAGTACTATTTTAAGCTTAGCATTGAAGTAATTAGAAATAGATTTTATACTTTCAACACGTATAAAAAATTGCCTGTTGGCTCTAAAAAAAACATCTGGATCAAGCTCTTCTTCAAGCTCTTCCATTGTTTGAGGAATTGATATAATGGTACCATTTTTAAGAAAAAGATGTGATGTTTTAAATTCCGAGTATATAAAATCAATATCGGTAACATCTACACTTTTATATCCATCACGATAAGTCACTAAAAAGCGTAATCTAAAAGAGGGTTTATGAATGAATTTTTTAAAAAACCCAGCAATATCCTCATTGTTATTTTTAGTACTTGCTAAAGACTTAAATTTAGTTAAAGCATCTTGAAGTTCCGTCTTTTCAATCGGTTTCATTAAATAATCAATACTATTAACTTTAAAAGCCCTTACTGCATATTCATCATAAGCAGTAGTAAATATAATAGGACAAGTAATTTTTACCTCTTCAAAAATCGAGAAACTTATCCCATCAGCCAGACGAATATCCATTGTAATTAAATCAGGCATAACATTGTTATTTAACCATGTTATCGTACCTTGAACTGTATCTATAATTTCCAAAATTTTACAGTCAGGTTCCAATTCTTCCAACAGTCTTTTAAGACGATTGGCGTTGATAATTTCATCTTCTACAATTAAAATTTTCATATTATTTTATTAAGGGCAAACGAACACTATAAAAACCATTAGACTCAGAAAAAACAGGCATCCGATTAAATAATATTTTATATCTAAACTCAATATTCTTATTCCCAACACCAGTAGAATTAAAACTTTGACCTGATGTAGGTTGCAAATTATTCATTACAATAATATCTCCAACATCCGAATAAATAGAAATTATAAGTGGATTAGATAGAGTAGCAACATTGTGTTTAACAGCATTTTCTACCAGTAATTGCAGTGTTAAAGGTGGCAAATGACGATCTAGGGTAGACGCATTCACTTGTAGTTTCAACTCTATCTTCTCGCCGAGGCGTTTTTTTAAAAGATAAAAATAAGCATTTAAAAATTCAATCTCTTCTCTTACTGTAATAGTATCCTTGTTTAGGTTAGAAATCATATAACGATAAACCTTTGTGATATTCTCTAAAAATGATGCCGCCGATAATGGATCTTCGTGAATTAATTCAGTAAGAGTACTAAAATTATTAAAAGTAAAATGTGGGTCAAGTTGTAATTTTAAAGATTCTAATTCTGATCGGGTTACTGCTTCCTGAAGTTGTGAAGCCTTAATTTTTAACTCTGCAGCCTCCTCAGAAGTTACGCGCCATCGATTAAGCAAAAATATACTGGTATGAATAAAACTTATAAAAAGTGATAATATGACTGCCATCAAATTTGATTGCCATATGATAAGAAGTTCATTTTCTTTTAGTGATGTCCCAGGATAAAAAAAATGCCATAAATAGGAGAATAGGTAATTCAATAGAATGTTACCTATAATGAGAGACAAAAATTGCATAAAGGCTCTAAAAATAGGCTTTTGTTCCCAACTAATCCAATGATTTAGAGTACGCCCTACAAAAAGACTTAACTCTGTAAGGACAGCACAATATACTAAAATAAAAAATACATCAAGAGTCCAATTTAAATCAAATAAAGAATCATCATGAAAATTCCGGTAAGGATTTAAAAAAAAATAAGATGATAAGTACACTAAAAAAACGACTGGTATTACTATAATTCTATAATATTTATAGAAAAAATTCTTTCCCTTCATTTTATTTTGCACGTTTGAATTCATAAGCGAATATAAGAACAGTTATTTAATTAAGAAAATTAGCACATTAATTACTCCTGTTAATGTGTTAAAGTATATTCAGATTTTTTATCATTTTTTGAAAAATCTACAGGTTTGTGCTTTCTCATCACTCCCCATTTTACGCAAGTAGCTCCCCACGAAAAACCAGCTCCAAAGGTAGTAATCAGGATGTTCTGCCCTTGTTTAAAATCAGCTACAAAATCCCAAAGACACAACGGAATTGTGGCTGATGTTGTATTACCATATTTATCAATATTTACTTTAACCTTTTCTATCCCGATATTTAAACTTTCGCTTACAGCAGTAATAATTCTTAAATTAGCCTGATGTGGCACAACCCAATCAATATCTTCTATCCTCAAATCATTACTTACAAGAACATCTTGAGAAACACTACTCATAGATTCTACTGCTTTTTTAAATACAAAAGCACCTTCTTGCTTAATATAATGATCTCGGTTTACAATAGTTCCCACTGTAGCAGGAAGCTTAGAACCGCCCGCAGGCACAAACAATGCTGATGTACCGCTTCCGTCTGTACGCAAGATACTTTTCATCATTCCATATTCTGAGTCTGTTTTTTCAAGGAGTACAGCACCTGCTCCATCACCAAAAAGAATACAAGTATTTCGATCTTCATAATCTACAATTGAACTCATTTTATCAGCTCCAACTACAATAATCTTTGCATATCGACCACTTTCAATCATAGTCGTAGCCATTTCGAGTGCATACAAAAAGCCACTACAAGCCGCATTAAGATCAAGCCCAAACGCATTGGTTAATCTGCTTATTTCACATACTTTACTTGCGGTAGGAGTCAATAGGTGGTCTGGAGTTGTTGTTGCCAACAATACACAGTCTATTTCTTTTCGGTCAACCTCATAGTTTTGTAATAAATTTTCAATTGCAGCACAAGCAAGGTCGGAGGTTCCTTGGTCTTTGCTCGAAGCTAACCTACGTTCTTTTATTCCGGTTCTTTTTTCAATCCAGTCTACAGTTGTATTAACTGTTTCTGATATTGTCTCATTACTAAGTATAGAAGTCGGTACAAAGCCACCTACAGCTGTAATTGTTGCATTCATTCTTAATTGATTATATTGTTTAGTTTATTTCTTTTTTCTATATAAAAAAAATCAGCTATGGGAGCTTTACTTTATTATATAAAATAAAAATAACATCAGAAATTTGGAAAAGATAATAGTGGTATATCTAAACCTACAGCCATAATTCTGGTTTTACTTTTATGTACCAATGAGTCCCAAAAACCATACCTTTGTGGTACCATTACTAAAACATCTGCATTATAATTCTTTATTTCTTTCTTAATCTCATTAATTACAGCATTAGACTTAACAGTTTTATAAATATATTTAACCTCTTTAAACGCTTCTTCAAGTGAAGAATTTAATAATTGTTCCCCCTGTTCTTGCTTAAGGTTATCTATTTTTTCATCTACACTAAAAAACTCTAGCTCGGCACCAAGATTGCCTACAATATCTTTTAACCAACTAAATCTTTTTATCGAAGAGAAACTTAAAGTATCACAAGCGTAGAGTATTTTCTGTATCTTCTGAAAACGAGCATTTTTAGGAACAGCTAGTACAGGAATATTTAAATTTTTTATTACCGATGTTGTCGAATTACCTAATAATTCCTGCTCAAAAGATCGTTCTGCCATTCCCATAACTACTAACTCAGCATTAGTGTCTTCAATTATCAATGAAAGCTGATCTTCTAAAAAAGAATACTTACAAAAACAACTTACTTCAATGTTATAACCATCCGAAATTTCTTTTCCTAAAGTTTCTAATTTGGCGGTAGCTTTTTCAATTTGCTTTTGCATTGCTTCGGCTGTAATATGAGCATTAGAGCTATGTAACCCCAAAGAAAAAGAATTAAACAAAATAAGCTTGGCACTTGTAGCTTTTGCAAGTCCTGCTGCATAAGCAACAGCGTTATTTGCTATATCAGAAAAATTTGTAGCTGCAATAATAGTAAGTGGTGAGATCATATATATATTATTTAAAAACAATTATAAAAGTAAATTTCCTTAATTAACCGTTTAGATTCTTTCTAAAATGACTGAATAATCATTTTTTTCGCCTCAACCGTGTTTTTTCATTTCCGAATGTGAGTTATTCCCATAAATGAGGTAAAATACTAATGCAAAACGCTATTAATACAATGTTTATTTAGACTTTTGCATTCATAACACTTTTTTCAACTTGATGAAAACTATGAATTCCGATATAGACATCTAACACTTTTGACTTATATTCTATTTATATTCCAATTTTCAATCGGATAAAATTCTGTTGGAATTTTAGAATCTTATTAATTGCACATTGCATGTCATTACTACGCAACCATTAAATATAAAAAAAGCCGAACTATTTCTAGTTCGGCTTTAATCTATAATCTAAAAGAAATTATTTTACTTCTTCGAATTCAACGTCTTCAACATTGTCTCCTTGAGCTTGCTCTTGTTGTGGAGCTGCTTGTTGACCTTGTTCTCCTTGAGCATACATTGCTTCTGTAGCTGTTTTCCAAGCTGCATTAATGTTGTCAAGAGCAGTTTGAATAGCTGGAATGTCTTGAGATTGGTGAGCCATTCTCAATTCAGTTAAAGCGTACTCAACAGCAACTTTATGATCGTCAGCTAATTTGCTTCCTAACTCTTTCAATTGACTTTCTGTTTGGAAAATCATGCTGTCAGCTTCGTTTAATTTCTCAGCTCTTTCTTTTGCTATTTTATCAGCATCAGCATTAGCTTCTGCATCTTTTTTCATTTTTTCGATTTCTTCAGCTGTTAATCCAGAAGAAGCTTCGATACGGATATCGTGAGATTTTCCTGTTCCTTTATCAGTTGCAGAAACTTTGATGATACCATTTGCATCAATATCAAAAGTAACCTCAATTTGAGGAACTCCTCTTGGTGCTGGTGGAATACCATCTAAGTGAAAACGACCGATAGTTTTGTTATCAGAAGCCATCGCTCTTTCTCCTTGCAATACGTGAATTTCAACAGATGGTTGAGAATCAGCAGCAGTTGAGAAAACTTGTGATTTTTTTGTTGGAATTGTAGTATTAGACTCAATTAATTTAGTCAATACACCACCCATAGTTTCGATACCTAAAGATAAAGGCGTAACGTCAAGTAACAATACATCTTTTACATCTCCAGATAAAACTCCACCTTGAATAGCTGCTCCAATTGCAACAACCTCATCAGGGTTAACTCCTTTAGATGCTTTTTTACCGAAGAATTTTTCAACTTCTTCAGCAATTCTTGGCATACGAGTAGAACCACCAACAAGAATAACTTCGTCAATATCAGATGTAGTTAAACCAGCATCTTTTAATGCTTTAGCAACAGGCTCCATAGAACGTTTTACTAAAGAATCAGTTAATTTTTCGAATTGAGCTCTAGACAATTTTTTCACTAAGTGTTTTGGTCCAGAAGCCGTAGCTGTAACGTATGGCAAGTTGATTTCAGTTTCTGAAGCAGAAGACAATTCAATTTTAGCTTTCTCAGCAGCTTCTTTCAAACGTTGTAATGACATTGGGTCAAGACGTAAGTCAATACCTTCTTCAGCTTTGAAATCATCAGCTAACCAGTCAATAATTTCGTGGTCAAAGTCATCTCCACCTAAGTGAGTATCACCGTTTGTAGACAATACTTCAAAAACTCCATCTCCTAATTCAAGAACAGAAATATCAAATGTACCTCCACCTAAATCGTAAACAGCAATTTTTTGATCAGTTCCTTTTTTGTCTAATCCATAAGCAAGTGCAGCTGCAGTTGGCTCATTGATTATACGCATAACTTTAAGACCTGCAATTTCACCAGCTTCTTTCGTAGCTTGACGTTGTGCATCATTAAAGTAAGCAGGAACAGTAATAACCGCTTCAGTTACAGTTTGACCTAAATAGTCTTCAGCAGTTTTTTTCATTTTTTGAAGAGTCATTGCTGACAATTCTTGAGCAGTATATAAACGACCATCAATGTCCACACGTGGAGTATTGTTGTCACCTTTTACTACTTTGTAAGATACTCTTTTTGCTTCGTTTGTAGTCTCAGCAAAAGTGTGTCCCATAAAACGTTTAATAGAAGCAATCGTTTTAGTAGGATTCGTTACTGCTTGTCTTTTTGCAGGATCTCCTACTTTAATTTCTCCACCTTCAACAAAAGCGATGATAGATGGTGTAGTTCTTTTTCCTTCTGCATTAGGAATAACAACTGCTTCGTTACCTTCCATTACAGAAACACAAGAGTTCGTCGTCCCTAAATCAATTCCGATTATTTTACCCATTTTTATATATATTAAATTTTGATGTATACTTATTTTAACAACTCATGGTGCATAAGTCAATCTTTGTGCCAATACAAAAAATACATATAAATTGTCAGTTTTCAGTATTGGCATAGTCTAAACCATATGACAATCTGACATTTTTACACCCTGACAGCTACGTCAAAACTTAATTTATGATGTCATTATCAAGAAAACTATTCCTGCATTCCTAAATAGCTATTGGAAGAGCACTAGAAATTTCACCATACCACAATATCTTTTTTTTATTAATTTAAAAGTAAAAAGTTTAAATTTGTAATCAACTACCTTAGCAATAAAATAATAAATGGTAAAGCTTAAGTATAAAAATTATCAAATCGCTGTCATTAATGACAGCGATTACAAGATAAACTCAGCTGATAATTTAAAAGTTTACAATACAGTTTTCTTTCCTGGGAAAAATAATGAAGATCAGTTTTACCCAACAAGTAAATGCGGAATTATTATTAAAGAATTCGATAATGAAATTGCAAGCGCCATAATTTGTGAAAGCGGTGGCGCAACAGCAATAACCGAAAAATCATTTGTAATCGATGAAGACAAAATCTGGATTTGCGTTTGCAATAAAGTATATTGTCTCGAAATACCCTCCTTAGATTTAGTATGGAAAAAGGAAATAGATTTTATAACCAATTTTTCAATTCATAAAATCGAAGATGACTTTATTATTCACGGAGAACTCGACATCAAGAGAATAACCAAAAGTGGAGAAATAATATGGAGTTTTGGTGGAAGAAACATTTGGATAAACCCAGAAGGAAAAACCGAATTTAATCTAGAAAATAATCAAATACATTTATTCGACTTTGAATCGAATGAATACATTTTGGATTTTAACGGAGAAACCATCCTAGACAATCCAAAACCAAGCTCCGAAAAAAATTGGATGAATATCCTTAAAATTGCCCAAGAAATCAAGAAAAAATAAATATACTATAAAAGATAAATTTGTTAACTGAAGAAGACATAATGATTAATAAGTTTGCTCAAGAAAAAATTAATCTTGAGCAAATTTTGAATTGGTTTGGTGATTTTGAAACTCAAATTCAAAGAAAAATTATTAGATGGGCAGGTCAATGCTTAGTACAATCTCATCCCAACGAAGAAACATTCAATAAAGCAATTCAATTAATACCTTTAAAACCTACTGCAACAACTATTATTCTTTTAAAAAGTTATAATCTAAAAATTGCTTTAGACAAAATTGAAATACTTCCAGATTATGAGATAAAAAAAGCTTTTATTTCATTAATCTCAATATTTAAAATCTCAGATACCGAAAGAAGGAATACTACTTGCAAAAATGGTTGTAATCATAACTGGCATAATATAGAAAACTACAATTAAAACTATTTAAGAATCAATAACAATTGACATTACAAATTAAAAATGGTTATTTTTCTATAAAACATAGTATTTCGGGAGAACATCACTGGGAATATATCAATACATTATAATTATAGTAAAATAAATAATAAATTAGTTTCTCTACAAAGAGGATTACATAAATTTAATGCTAGTGTTAACGAAAATAGCGAAACCTTAGTTGTTCATTATAAAAATCTAAAAACAGTGAAAGACTTTTGGAAAATTTCGTTTAAAAAATTCAACGCTAATAATGGCAAAATATATTCAAAATAGTATTAAATTCGATTTATTAAAAGTCAAGTTTTATATTTAATTATTACCAAATGAAACAAACCCTACTCATATTACTAAGTTCAATTCTCCTGATTTCTTGCTCTGATAAACCTAAAAAACAAACAGAAGAAAAACAAACAGAAGAAAAAGTAAAAGAAGAAGAAGAAACCACAACTTCAACTTTAACTTCAACTTCAACCACAACTTCAACTACAACTACAACTACAGAAAACAAAACTACTAGTGGTAAAACTGCCATTTTTAAATGGGATACAATCTTATGTTCCAACATAGGAACATATGATTCAGAAAAATATACTGAAGAAGAATTAAAAAACACCTGCGATTTATGGTCTACCAATTCAGGAGCCTATTTAAGCACCAATTCAACTCCAAGGTCGCAAGCAGAAATCGACAAACTAAGCCTTTCTGATTTAACTACAGAATACAACGAAAGAAAAGCTTTATACAGCCGAAAAGTAATTGCTACACCTTATTGGGAGAAAAAAAAGGCTGAACGTTTACATGAATTAGAAGACGCATACGAACTTAAAAAAATCGCTATCGAAGCCTATTCCAATCCATCTATTTTATTAAACAACCGATTCTCTAAAAATTGTAATGAATATACAAAAGCACTAACTTCAAATGACTCAATTTTAATGCTTAAAACCTGGAGTAATTTGGCTGAAAAGCAAAAAAAAGATAATGCTAGTCCAGAAAAACTTATGGAAAGACACCTAGAAAAATACAATTCCAAAGACAGAGTATTATATGCTAAACTAGAATTAATGACTTATGGCTGGTGGAATTGTGCCAATGCAACAACCTACCAAGTATACGATGATGGGACAATGGAAAAAGAATTCGAAAAACTGTTCATTAAAGTAACCTCAGAGTGCGACGAACCATAAGACAATTATAATATATATCCCATAATTCACAAAGAGCACTTACTACATAGAAACATAGTTTTAGAATATATTCTAAAACTATGTTTCTATGTTTAAAAATAAAAAACAGTACACCAAAATGAACAAAATAATAGTTCTCGTTTTAGTATTCATCACTTCTTCTTTAATGGCTCAAAAAAACAGCCAAAAAGATAATTTTGTTGTTCTAATTAAAAAAGTAAAAGGAGACCTAAATAAAGACAACTTAAACGACTTGGTTGTAGTAACTCAAGATACTATAGACGAAAAAGCTCCCTATAAACTAGAAATATTCTTTGCTCAACCTAATGGAACTTTCAAGCAAATTATTTCAACAACAAAGGCTATAGACTTACAATATCCAGAAGGAAAAAATGGCAATTACTACGGGCAAACCTTTGATGATATTTCAATCACAAAAGGCGTTTTAATCATTCGCAATGAACTGATAAGAGGGAATTTTGAGCATAAATTTCGCTATCAGAATACTAATTTCGAATTAATAGGTTTTTCACAAACATATTCCGACGGTCAGGGAACAATGGGAATAATCGATTTTAATTTATCAACCGGAATACAAATAAAGACAACAGAACGTTACGATGATAGCGATGAAAAACCTACCAAAATTCAAAAGAAAATCATAATACAACCACTGCCTAAATTACAAGATTTTGCACCACTTATTACCCAATTTTACTGATAAATAATACTACAAAATCAATTTTAGTTAGCTATACTTTAACTAGCACACCAATTGCCTTTCGTTTTTTATTCGTATTTTCGATTCTCAAAAAATAGTACTTCTTGAAAGTAATCAATTGATTATTCAAAGAATGCATCTAAAACAACTATAAAATAGAATTAAAATGGTTTCATTTAATAAAGAATTATCGTTCCGTTGGTCTGATCTAGACCCTAATTTTCACTTACGACACAGCGCTTATTATGATTTTGGCGCCCAACATCGTATCGAAATTTTAGAAAAACTAGGCTTAACATTAAAAGTAATGCAAGAACAGCGCTTTGGCCCAGTACTATTTAGAGAAGAATGTGTTTTTAGAAAAGAAATAAAACTTTCAGATAAAATATTCATTCATACCAAAACTTCAAAAATGAAGCCTGATGGATCACGTTGGTCAATCATACATGAATTTATTAATGAAGAAGGAAAACTTTGTGCAACCATTACTGTTGATGGAGCATGGATGGATACTAAGTTAAGAAAACTAGCTTCTCCTACTCCAACAATTGCGATAGAAGCATTAAGTATTTTCCCAAAAAGCGAAGACTTTATAGGGCTTTAAACTCCCTAATGACACCTCATAAACACGCATAAATAGCTCCATATTTTGTGTAGAATTATTATAAGATTATTTGTAAAACAGTAACAATTTAAAAAAGCATAATTATGAAAAAAGTAATAGTAGTTTTAATAACAATTGTATCATTAATATCATGTAATAACCAAAACCCACAAAATATGGATTCTAAAAACACCGAATTAATCAAACAGTATTTTACACATTTTAACAATCATGATTGGAAAAAAATGTCCGAAATGTATATTCCAACCGCCGAGTTTAAAGATCCATCCTTAGGAACCGAAATAGTAAAACAAACCCGTGCCGAAATAGAAAAAAAATACAGTGAGCTAAACCAGATATTTCCAGATATAAAAGATACAGTGATACAAATATATCCTTCAGGAGAAAATCACGTAATCGTAGAATTTGTTTCTAACGGGACCGCTGAAGATGATTCAACTTTCGAATTACCTATTTGTACCATCTTTACTATCGAAAACGGATTGATAACGAAAGATTACACATACTACGACAATTTCGAAGAACAGGAATAATGGCTATTCCAAAGCATTATATAAGAAAAAAGCAAATTTTAAGTTTTATCTCTAAAATTTCTCGCAGAGATGCAAAAAATGATTCTAAAGAAAACTGCGACTTTGTGACTTTGCCAGAAAATTAAACCCTTTAATCTTCATCCAAGTACGTTTGAATGTGCAAGCGTAATACTAAAACAAAAAATAAATACTTCAATTTTAAAAATCAATATTAGACTCGAAAATGATAAACCTTTTAAAAGACTTTAGATTAATTGTTGCTATTGTAATAATACTAATTATAACAATTGTGTTAGCTACTATTGTCGATAAGCTTTTCATGCGCTTTATTCGTCGTAGATTAGGCATAAACAATTTTGATAGTACAGGATACAAGTTCTTAAAGCATTTAGTCATTACTATAATATACATCTTAGGAATTGCTTTTGCTTTAATTCAAATCCCTGAATTTAAAGTAGTCGGACATTCGTTACTTGCTGGTGCAGGAGTACTTTCAGTCATTGCTGGTCTTGCATCTCAACAAGCGCTAAGTAACATTATGAGCGGAATATTTTTAGTGATTTTTAAACCTTTCAGAATAAATGATAAAATCACAATCAATAATTTTAGTGGCGTTGTAGAAGATATTAATTTAAGGCAAGTTGTTCTAAAAGACATGGAAAACAATCGCATTATTATTCCAAATTCAGTAATAAGCAATCAGATTATACTAAATACAAATATGAATGACTCTAAATGCTGTAAAATAATTGAAGTCGGTATTGGTTATGACTCAGATATCGATAAAGCATTAGAGATAATGAAAGAAGAAGTTGCCAAGCATCCGTTATTTGTTGATACTCGAACTGCTGCAAACAAAAAAAACAATACACCACTTGTAACCGCAAGAGTTGTAGCACTTAAAGATTCAAGTGTGAATTTAAAGGTTTGGGCTTGGGCCAAAGATGCTACTGATGGATTTATCCTATATTGCGATTTATTACACAGTATAAAAAAACGTTTTGATACAGAAAAAATAGAAATACCATTCCCACAACAAGTCATTACATTAAAAAAAGAAGCATAATTCCCCAAATAACAAATAAATCATTTTATTTTTCATTCAAAAAAACAAACTATGTTTACAATAGAACAAATTAAAGAAGCACACTCAAAAGTAAAAACTGGAGCCGATTTTCCAAATTATATACAAGACTTAATAATTCTAGGCGTAAAAGGATACGATACCAATGTAAAAGATGGTACTGTAGCATATTATGGCGTTAACAATTACAGCGTTGCTACAACTGACAAATACGATGAGATTAAAATAACTTCAGCTGTCAACAAAGAGCGTTTCTTAGAATGTCTCTTACAACATCAGGATGGACAAACCGATTACATGACATTTTGCAACCAAGCAGGACAATGCGGTATAGCGAAATGGAGAGTAGATATTGTAGAAATGACTTGTACCTACTATGATAAATCTGGAAATGAAATAGTGATAGAAAAAATTTCAGAATAAATTTCCAAACCTTAATCCATAAAAAATGTCAAAGCGATTGTCTCCAATCATAAATACTAAAGAACTGATAACATTACAAAAATCAGAAATTGTAATTATTGATGCCAGAGCAGGAATTAATGCCAAAGAAAATTATATCACATCTCATTTACAAGGTGCTCGATATGTTGATTTAAATCATGACTTAGCAACTATTTCTCCAGATGCAGCAATTGGAGGGAGACATCCCTTGCCTTCATTCAAAAAGTTTTCAGAAGTTTTATCAAAACTTGGCATAACACCATCAAGTCATGTAATTATATATGATGATAAAAATGGTTCAAATGCTGCTGCCCGCTTCTGGTGGATGTTAAGAGCGATTGATCATAAAAAAGTACAAGTAATAAATGGTGGATTACAAACAGCTATAAAAGCAGGTTTCCCAATAAACTCAGGTATAGAAACCTTTACAACTACCGCATTATATCCAATCACAAAATGGAAATTAGCTCAAGCAGATATTACCGAAATTGATAAAACAAGCAATACATCTGATGATATAATCATCGATGTAAGAGACAAAGACCGTTTTAATGGCTTAACCGAGCCTATTGATTTAATTGCTGGGCATATTCCTAGTGCTATAAATGTTCCATTTACAAGCAATTTAAATGAAGATGGCACCTATTTACCCCCAGAGGCATTAAACATAAAATACCAAGATGTAATAGGCAATACCAAGCCCGAAAATGTAATTGTGCATTGCGGTTCAGGCGTAACAGCCTGCCATACTATACTTGCTTTCGATTATGCAGGATTACCAATTCCAAAACTTTATGTAGGCTCTTGGAGCGAATGGTCCAAAAATAACAGACCAATGATTACCGCACAAACAAAATAGATTTCTTAAATTGCTCAAATGAATACAATCGAACATTGGGACATACTTTTATCCAATACTGTTAATAAAAAAGCTTTTATTGATACTGTACTTGACGGAAATGCTGAAGGAGAATTAGCTGCTTTTAATTCTTTAAACGGGATTCTGTTTTCTGACATTGCAATTAATAAATTTATCGAAAAAGAATACCAATATGATGTGATCGAAGCTGCAACAGAATCAGAACGAAAATTAAGAACGTTTTCCTCTGGCGAACGAAAAAAAGAGTTTTTGAACTATTGCGTAAAGCAAAATCCAGATTATATTATTTTCGATAATCCACTTGATCACTTAGATCATGCCTCACGTATTACATTGACAAATTCGTTAGAACAATTGGCTAAATCAGTACGAATTATTCAATTGGTAAATCGAGCAGCCGATTTGTTTCCTTTCATTCACAATAAAGCTCAAATTACAGACAATACATTTGTTTTAAACGAAATAAAAAGCACTCAAGCAAAATCAAAGCCAGTAAAAGTAACTATTCCAGAACCTGCTGAGCCAACAAATTATGATGAAGAGGTGCTAATACACATGAATAGGGTTTCGGTAAGTTATGACGAAAGAAAAATTGTTGACTCCATTACATGGACAATCAAAAAAAATGAATTTTGGCAACTTATTGGTCCAAATGGCTCAGGAAAAAGTACAATTCTGTCATTAATTTCTGGTGATAACCCAAAAGGATATGGCCAAGATTTATTCCTTTTTGGAAAGAAAAAAGGAAGTGGAGAAAGTGTTTGGGATATCAAAAAAAGAATCGGATATTTTTCGACTTCTATGACCGATT
The DNA here is from genome assembly GCF_015594725.1 of Flavobacterium sp. ALJ2. GTDB lineage: Bacteria > Bacteroidota > Bacteroidia > Flavobacteriales > Flavobacteriaceae > Flavobacterium. Next base: position 149,440 of record NZ_JADNRC010000005.1, read on the forward strand.
TATTTCAAAAAAAACACAGTTTGGAGCAGATGATTTTATCTGGATTTTTTGATTCTATTGGCTTATATACTGAACCAACCTCATTACAAAGACAAATTGTATTGCAATGGCTAGATGTAATTAAAATGAGTCATTTAAAGAACAAAACATTCACACAACTTTCTATTGGACAACAACGAGTTGCTTTAATAGTTAGAGCCGTTTTAAAACATCCGCCTTTGGTGATTTTAGACGAACCGGTAGAAGGTCTTGATGATGAAAATGTAGCCTTGGTTATCGAGCTTGTTAACCTTTTAGTTAAAGAAACAAACATGACTATCCTGTACGTTTCACATCGCATTGAACCTGGTCTTATACCTACCTCAATATTTGAACTAATTCCTTTGCAAACAGGATCTATTGGAAATATAAAAATAAATTAAATCAATGGCTAATCAGCTGCAATTTTATAAGTAGGGTCTTCTAGAATATCTACAATAACATTAGCATTTTTAAGCAACAATCGGCAATCGTCGCTTAAGTGATATAACCGAACCTTTTTATTGACCTTAGCATATCGTTCTGTAATTTTATTTACAGCATCAATTGCACTCATATCAACAATCTTGCTTTCTTTAAAATCTATAATTATTTCATTAGGATCATCGTTAACATCAAATTTCTCTGTAAATGCCATTGCAGAACCAAAAAATAGAGGCCCAAATATCTCGTAATGTTTTACCCCATTATCATCGATATATTTTCTGGAACGAATGCGCTTGGCACTTTCCCAAGCAAAAACTAATGCCGAAATAATAACCCCTATTAAAACTGCCAAAGCCAGATTGTGCATAAAAACAGTGATTACAGCTACAATAATCCCAACAAAAATATCATGTTTAGGCATTTTATTAATAATCCTGAAACTAGCCCATTCAAATGTTCCTATAGCAACCATAAACATAACACCAACCAAAGCAGCCATTGGTAATTTTTCGATTACAGGAGCTCCGAACAAAATAATAATAAGAATAGTTAGTGATGCAATAATACCCGATAAACGGGCTCTCGACCCTGCTGAAATATTTACAAGCGTTTGAGCAATCATTGGGCAACCGCCCATTCCGAAGAAAAAACCATTTACAATATTAGCACTTCCTTGAGCAATACATTCACGATTCCCATTTCCTTTAGTTCCTGTTAACTCATCGACTAAGTTTAATGTTAGCAACCCCTCTGTTAAACCTACAGAAGCCATGATTAAAGAATACGGGAAAATTAATTGTAACGTTTTCAAATCCCAATTAATATTAGGCAAATGAAAAGAAGGAAAGCCACCGCTTATCGAAGCAATATCGGCAACAGTTTTTGTCTGAATCCCTAAAACCAAAACCAAACCAAAAATAACAATAATGGCTACCAAAGAAGCTGGAATGGCTTTAGTTACTTTGGGAAACAAAATTACGATTGCAATAGTTAAAGCGACCAATCCTAACATAATAAACATGGGACTTCCTGAAAGCCAAACAGCCTCCCCATTAACAACAGATTTAAATTGTTTTAATTGCGACATAAAAATTACTACAGCCAAACCATTTACAAAACCATACATCACAGGTTGAGGAACTAACCGAATGAATTTACCCCACTTAAAAAAACCTACTATAATTTGCAAAACCCCAGCTAAAGCTACAGCAGCAAAAACATATTCTAAACCATGAGAATTCATTAAAGCAATCAATACAATCACCGTTGCCCCTGCTCCACCCGACACCATTCCAGGGCGTCCGCCAAAAATGGCTGTAATCAACCCCATAATAAATGCAGCATATAAACCAACCAGAGGAGGAAAACCAGCCAGTATTGCAAACGAAAGCGATTCAGGAATCATAGTCATTGCCACAGTTAAACCAGCTAGGATTTCTGTTTTATAATTTACTTTTTGCGTAAAGTCAAATAAGTTAAAATACTGCTTCATTAAATATAAATCTGAAAGATGGGAACCAAAAAAATCTACTATTACTACTTTAGTAATTAAGAAAGTGTCTTTTTTAAACGTAGCAAAAGTAACTATTCTATAGTGTATATCATCACTAATTCAACTTTACAAATGAGATAAAAAAAATTATTTCTTTTATAAAAACTCTGATTTATTAATGATATTTGGTAAATTACATAAATCTTTTCAGCTATACCACACAATAGTAACAGCTAAATGTAACTTAAAAAAAATGAAAATTAAACATTTCACACTACTCCTATTTACTCTTTTAATTATTTCGTGCTCAGGTACAATTGCATCTCTAAAAAAAGAATATAAAATACTGCCTATTTCTCAACTAAAACCTCATTGGAATTTTGACTCAAAAGAATGGTTTCTAGATAAAGATACTTTAACCGGAATTGGAGGTGATATGCATTGGGGCGTAATAGAATCTAAAAAGAATCTTCCTAAAAATTATGAAATTACTTTTAAAGCAAATATGACCAAAGGATCTTTATTTGAGATTATGTTAAACATTGATAAAGAAAACTATATTAGAACCTATCTATATCAAATCGAACAGAATATGGTTATCGGAAGAGGTATTTACCATAAAAATAGTGATGAATATGGCAAACGTGGCGGGAAAAGTTTATTTACCAAACCAATTGAATTAGAAAACAACAAATGGTACTCCGTAAAAATCAAAGTTCAAGATAATCAATTATCATTCTCAGTAGATAACAAAACAACACTAGAATGCACTCTTGAAAAAAACAATTTGAGCCAACGAGGAAAAGTTGGGCTAATAACAAATGGAGAAGTCAAAATAACAGATTTTATAATTAAAAATCTATAACCAAAGATTATAAAATATTAAGAGCCTGTTTAAAATTTAAACAGGCTCTTAGAGATTAAGCTTTACACTTAATAACTTAATTTTCCTCTTCGCTATCAGTATTATGCGATTTAGAGTAATTTCTCCATTTTTCAATACAATCAAGAAAATCCTGCGGAAGTTCAGTATCAAAACGCATCAGTTCACCTGTTGTAGGATGAACAAAGCCTAATGTTTTGGCATGTAATGCTTGCCTAGGCAATGCTTTAAAACAATTATCAATAAACTGTTTGTATTTCGTAAACGTAGTCCCTTTTAAAATCAAATGACCACCATAACGCTCATCATTAAAAAGTGGATGACCAATATGTTTCATATGAGCACGAATCTGGTGTGTTCTACCTGTTTCAAGCTGACATGAAATTAAAGTAACATACCCAAAACGCTCTAAAACTTTATAATGCGTCACAGCTGGCTTTCCTATTTCTGGATCAGCAAAAACAGCCATTTGCATTCTGTCTTTCAAGTGTCTTGCCAGATTTCCTTCAATAGTTCCCTGCTCCTCAGCAACATTTCCCCAAACCAAAGCAATATATTCTCTTTCAGAAGTTTTAGCTTCAAATTGCTTGGCAAGATGCGTCATAGCAGCTTCAGTTTTTGCAATAACCAACAATCCCGAAGTATCCTTATCAATTCTATGAACCAATCCTGGACGTTCACTGCTATTCATTGGTAGGTTATCAAAATGATGTGCCAAAGCGTGAACCAAAGTTCCTGTATAATTTCCGTGTCCTGGATGCACAACCATTCCTGGCTCTTTATTGATTAACAACAAAGCGTCATCTTCGTAAACAATGTTTAACGGAATATCTTCTGGAATAATATGATTTTCATACGGAGGATGTGATAACATAACCGTAACTACATCAAACGCTTTTACTTTGTAATTTGATTTTACAATAATGTCATTCACAAAGATATTACCCTCTGTAGCAGCATTCTGAATCTTATTTCTGGTTGCATTTTGTATTAAGCCCATTAAATATTTGTCGATTCGCAAAGGGGCTTGCCCTTTAGGAACTTCAAATCTAAAATGCTCATATAACTCTTCTTCTAAATCTAAACTATCGGTATTATTATTGCTCATTTGCTGTTTTTTCATCTTCAGGCACTACTAGAGAATCTGCCGGTTGACTTTCATCTAAATAACTTGCTTTTCCGTCGCCCAAAACCAAATCAATTTTTGATGATTTCAGCACACGATCCCCCACTTTTAAATTTCTTCCTTTGTAACGCATCTCCAAAACCATGTCTTTCCCAAGGTTCGGGATATACGTAATTGTACCTTCTTCAAGTCCCAACGCTTTCAAGGTTGGTACTGCCTCACGATACGTTTTTTCGATCAAATCCGGAATACGAACCGATGAGAAACCTGAAGAATTTATTTTAATATAAATCTTTCTTCCCACTTTTACTTTCGTTCCTGGCAAAGGATCTTGCTCAACCACACTATATTTAGGGAAATCACTTTTGAAATCTACACTATCCAAAAGCACGTAATCCAAATCCAGACCATCCAATTTTGCTTCAACTTGCTCTTCTGTCAATTTTTTCAAATCAGGTACTTCAATTTCATGTCCATGATCAGTGGTAAATGTCAGCCAATGCATAAACAAATAACCCAAAACTGCAATAATTGCAACAGCAATTAGTATTTGCGTAAAAAAAACTCGGCTAGTTAGATACTTACGTAAACTCATAAATTTATTTTTATTTGTGGCAAAGATAAAGATTTCGTTCCAAAAAAAATGATAATTTTGTTTAATAGAAGAAAGCATCTTGATTGTCATCCTTAAGTCTTCTCTATGATATCCTAAGCAGAGTCCAAGAGTATAATTAGATGAGTAAATCATATATTTTGTTACTCTGAGCAAAGTCAAAGAGTCAGGAGCTATTTCCCGCTGTTCGCTATATCTTTTTCCATGCAAAAAAAGCATAAAAAAAGGATGCCGCTACCATCGGGGCTAAAAACATAAAACATTTTCATAACAACATGCTTAAAAAAATAAGTTCTCTGGAAAAAAAATTAAAATCAGAAAAACTTTAAACTAAAATATTTAAAACTTTAAACTAAAATTTAAAATGAAAAACATTGCAATTATCATGGGTGGATATTCTAGCGAATATCAAATATCACTAATCAGCGGAAACGTAGTATATCAATACCTTGATAAAACTAAATATAACGGTTTCCGAATTCATATTTTCAAAGAAAAATGGGTTTATGTAGATGAAAAAGATGCCGAATTCCCAATCGATAAAAATGACTTTTCGGTTACAGTAAACGGAACTAAAATCACTTTCGACTGTGTGTTCAATGCTATTCACGGAACACCAGGAGAAGACGGACTAATGCAAGCTTATTTTGAATTATTACATATTCCGCAAACCTCATGTGATTATTACCAAGCAGCGCTTACGTTCAATAAACGTGATTTACTTTCAGTTTTAAAACCATACGGAATAAAAACAGCTATTTCTTACTACCTAAACAAAGGAGATAGTATCAATACTGACGAAATTGTAAAAAAAGTAGGCTTACCATGTTTTGTAAAACCAAATAAAGCAGGTTCAAGCTTCGGAATCTCAAAAGTAAAAACTGCTGCCGAATTACCGATTTCAATAGAAATTGCTTATAAAGAGGATAACGAAATTATCATCGAAAGCTTCCTTGACGGAACCGAAGTTTCTGTTGGAGTAATTAATTACCAAGGTAAAGTTATCGTGTTACCAATAACCGAAATAGTTTCAGACAATGATTTCTTTGATTATGAAGCCAAATACCAAGGAAAATCACAAGAAATCACACCAGCTAGAATCTCAGACGAATTAACACAAAAAGTAGGTGAAGTAGCAAAACGAGCTTATGAAGTTTTAAAAATGAAAGGATTCTCAAGAAGTGAATTCATTATCGTTGATAACGAACCATATATGCTAGAAATGAACACCATTCCCGGCTTAACAACCGAAAGTCTGATTCCACAACAAGCCAAAGCAGCTGGAATATCATTAGAAGATTTGTTTACAAATTCAATTGAGTTAGCTTTGGCCTAGCCAAAAGTTGCTAAGCAACTAAGGTCCTGAGGTACTAAGATAAGAAACCCAGAATCTTAGAGCCTTAAAAAAAACCTTTGTTCTGATAGCTATCGGAACTTTGTCACCCTGAACCTTAACCTCAAAATAAAATGAGAAAAGCTATATTCCCTGGATCCTTTGATCCAATTACACTTGGACACGAAGATATCATCAAACGAGGAATTTCACTATTTGATGAAATCGTAATTGCAATTGGTGTAAATGCAGAAAAAAAATACATGTTCTCACTCGAAGAAAGAAAACGTTTTATCGAAGAAACATTCAAAAACGAACCCAAAGTAACCGTAATTACTTACGAAGGACTTACAATAGATTTATGCCATAAATTAAAGGCTCATTTTATATTAAGAGGTTTACGTAATCCAGCCGATTTCGAGTTTGAAAAAGCCATTGCACATACTAACCGAAAACTTTCTAAAATAGAAACCGTGTTTTTATTAACCGCTGCCAGCACTTCATATATCAGCTCAAGTATCGTTCGCGATGTATTACGAAATGGTGGTGAATACGAAATGTTAGTTCCAGATGCTGTTAGAGTTCAAAAATAATACAGTTAAAAAACTATCAAAAAACATAAATTTGCCTCCCTCCTAAATTATAAGTAATTTCGCATTTTCAAATAAACTATTAAAAAATGAGCATAGAAAGAGAATTAAGCAAACGTAGCGGATCAAAATGTGAACTTTGTGGTGCAACCGAGAACCTAAAAGTATATCAAGTACTACCTACTCAAAAAGGCGGAATTGATGAAAGTGTAATGGCTTGTAGTACTTGTATAGATCAAATAGAAAATCCAGATAACGCAGATTTAAATCATTGGAGATGTTTAAACGACAGTATGTGGAACGAGAATGTTGCAGTACAAGTTGTGGCTTGGAGAATGCTAAGCAGATTGCGTGCAGCTGGATGGCCACAGGAATTATTAGACATGATGTACCTAGACGAAGATACCCTAGCGTGGGCACAAGCAACTGGAGAAGGTGAAGATGATGAAAACAAAATTATTCACCGTGATAGTAACGGAGTAATCCTAGAACACGGAGATTCTGTAGTTTTAATTAAAGACTTAAAAGTAAAAGGATCTAGTATGGTTGCCAAACAAGGAACAGCTGTGCGTAATATCCGTTTAGACCATGAAAATGACGAATACATCGAAGGTAAAGTAGACGGACAACAAATTGTTATTATCACACAATACGTGAAAAAAATATAATTTTTTTAAGTTACAAAGATTCAAAGAAACAAGGCCTTGTAGCCTCCACTCTAAAACTTAAAACCCTAAAACTAAACAAAAAAGGCTATTCAAATGAATAGCCTTTTTTAGTATATAGATTTAAAAAATCTAATTATTTTTGAAACAATTTATTTACTTGGTCTTTTGTTAAAGCCTCAGAAACATTGTTTGAGTTACCTTCTTTATTCGAAACCATAAACTGAACTGTAGGTTTATCAACACTTGCAGTATAATGCAACCAAACATAATTGTTAGGTAATTCTAATTTGATATCATACAAAGGAGATGCTGTAAATCCGTTTGCGATGATATTGTAAAGATTAAGGTAATCATTATCAATATTTTTAAAAGTAAATTTTCTTAATGTATTATTTTCATCATCACTTTGAATACAATTATAAAACACAGTGTATTCATCTCCAATTTTTTGGATATAATTATTGTTTACTTTACCTAATTTTTCAACTGGTACAGTTTCAATAACTTTAATTTGAGCAAAAGATGCTAAACTTAAAAATAAAACAGTAATAGTAATAATTTTTCTCATAATATTCTTTGGGGTTTATTTATTTGATGGCGCAAACATAATAATAAAAATTTTTAACTCCTTTCTCTCACAGTTAATTTATTGGCACTAAATCCAAATTAATTTTTATAACTATCCCCCTCCTACAAAAAACAAACAAGTAACTATTTGCTATTAAATAAATTACTCCTCTTCCTTCTTAATTACTTTTCTTGCTACTTCAATTTTAAATTTTTTGCCTTTCATCTTCTCATCTTTGATGTTTTCAAGCAAATCTTTTACTTTGTTAAATTTTACAGCAGCAAACGAAATAAAATCTTTTACCTCAATTAATCCCAAATCACCTTTTTCAAGTTTTCCTTTTTGAGAAAAGAAACCAACAATATCTATTTTATTTAATTTGGTTTTCTTTCCACCGCTTATATATATTGTCTGAAATTCTGGAGGTTTAGGCAAAGTCGTAGCATTGTCAACCTTTAAAACATCCATATCATAATTAATATAGTCTAATTTTTTCTCACTTTCGTGAACAAGAATATAAGCTGTTCCCGATGTAAGCATACGAGCAGTACGACCGTTACGGTGTGTAAACTCATCTTCCTTTAATGGTAAATGATAATGAATAACATGATTCATCTCAGGAATATCAAGACCACGAGCAGCTAAATCAGTTGTAATTAAATAACTCACACTTCCATTTCTAAACTGAATCAAAGCACGCTCACGCTCATCTTGATCCATTCCGCCATGGTAGTAAGTAGCGTAAATTCCTTTTTCGTTCAGCGTATCACTAATACGTTCAGCTGCATCACGATGGTTACAGAAAATAATAGCCGATTGTGATTTTAAAGAACATATCAGATTAAACAAACTTCCTATTTTGTCTTTGGATGGAGAAACCACCATTTTCATCGAAAGATTCGATTTCTCTTCTTCCTCAGGAATAAAATCCAAAATCGTTGGATTAATTACTCTGGTGTATTTTGGAATTTCAATATCAGATGTAGCCGAAACCAACACTCGCTTATTCAATTTTGGCAATTTACCAATGATAAAAGACATTTGCTCATGAAACCCCAATTGCAATGATTTATCAAATTCATCCAAAATTAAAGTCTGAATTTTATCTAAACGGAAAGTACCTCTATCAATATGATCAGCAATTCTACCCGGAGTCCCTATTAAAACTGCAGGAGGGTTACTTAGATTCTTAATTTCTGTATCGATCGAATGACCTCCGTAACAAATATTAACTTTGTAATCGGTTCCCATTTTTTTCCAAACTTGCTCTATTTGTAATCCTAATTCTCTTGAAGGAACTAGAATTAAACATTGTACAGAAAGAATTTCAGGTTGTAGTAATTCTAAAACTGGCAACAAAAAAGCTAGTGTTTTTCCTGATCCAGTTGGAGAAAGTAATAAAACATTATTGTCATTCAGGATAGCGTCCTGAGCAACTTCTTGCATTTCGTTTAGGCTTTCGATACCTAAATTCAAAAGTATATTATTCGAATGGTGTTTCTTATTCATTTTGCAAAAGTAGTCAAAATACTTTTTGTTTAAAGTTTCAAATTTGAAATGAGAGCAGAAATACATAAAATTTAACTACAGAGCTTCAAGCCAAGTAATCCTTTTTTTTACCGCAAAGGTCGCAATGCTGTTCTTAAATCTTTGTCAAACTTTTTCAACTTTAACAAAGATAAATTTCATTTTAAACTATTACTCCCTTTTATGGTTTCCCGCAATATTAATTTACTTTAAGCTCTTATATTTGAAAAAAGAACAACATGCTTAACCTATCATCAATAATATAGTTAAATAATACAACACTTGTAATGCTAAACAATCTATATAAATTATATAATAATAATAATTTAAAAAAACCTCTTGAAGATTTCACTACGGAATCTTTTGCAGGAATTTTACGCTATGATTACCAATTATTAAATGATTTTTGTGTAAAATTTTTAAATCTTGAAGAAGAAAAATTCACAATAAAAACTCAAATAAAATATAGCCTGAAAAATGATATTAATTGTATTGTTGATGTTGTAATAGAAAGCGAAAATCAAATATGTTTTATAGAAAACAAAGTTGACTCTAAAGAAGGGCATAGACAATTAGAAAGATATTCTGAAGTCCTAAATATTTTCACAAAAGAGAATAAAAAAACATACTTATTCTACTGTACTAAAAATTTTGAAGAAAAATTAATTACAGAACATAATTTTAAACATATTAGGTGGTTTCAGATTGCCAAATTTATTGGCACATACTCTAAAAACAGTCCAATTGAACAAGATTTCTTAAAATTTTTAAAATCAAAAAAAATGACACAAAATTTAACTATCACAACTAAGGATATGTTAGTGATTGAAAACCTATTCGAAACAATTGATTTAATAAATGGTCACTTAGAGCGAGTTAAACCTCTTTTTATACAAACATTCAACAAAGGTTCAAATAGAATAAACGATGGTTTTAGTACTACTCAAATTCTACGTCATAAAAGACTAATATATCACTTTAAAGATATCATTGGAAAAGCCGATGGTTGGTCAGAAATCAAATACGGATTTCAACTAAACAACTTGAATATCTACTGTGGAATTTGGATTGATAAAAAAAACACTGAGTATATCAACTTTAGAAATCATATTCTAAATAACAACTATAATTTTAAAATTTTAGATAAACCAAATGGATTTGCAATAGAATTGAATCAGTCGTTAAATATTTATGTTAATGAAATAAATGGAGATGAAAAAATTCTTGACTGGTTCAGAGATTCTTTCAGTAAATTATTTCAAGTATTAACAGACACTAACCAACTTGATTGGAAAATAAACATCTTCTCCGACGCAAGTATTTCAACTGAAAACAATTAACCCAAACAAAATCCTGCTTGAGGGATAGCAGCTAGCTAACTGTTTTGACCCCTATAAAAAGACCCAATGAACGTAATTGCTCATTAGTTCTTTTTTTATATGGTGGCATGCCAAAATGTTTTTTCTAAGCTATTTTACTCTCTTCTTCGAATAATAATTTGATATTTTCGTAGGAGTTTTTAAGTGCTTCTTTTATTTGTACGGGATTTAACCAGGCAACTTTTTCGATTCCTTCTTCTAATTGTCCTTGTGGAGTACCTTTAAAATCGGAATGCATTTCAAACCAATGTGTAATTTTTAATTTATACTTACCATTGCGTTTAAAAACGTGATAAGTCTTCTGTAATTTGTTAATAATTGTCAATTTTCCAACTCCAGTTTCCTCTTCTACCTCTCGCATAGCGGTGTCTTCTATCTCTTCACCTTTCTCAATTCCGCCTTTAGGTAAGTCCCATTTTCCATTTCTGAAGATGAACAGTACCTCTCCTTTTTTATTATAAACAAGCCCTCCTCCTGCTTTATTCACATGGATTTTTGACTTTAACGTTTTCATAATTTCCTTCTCGTCAGGATGATATAAATAGGCTGCTTGAATTTTATTTTGGAACATTTTGACAATAATTTGTTCTATGTCAATACTTTCCAACAAGAACAATTGAAAATTAGTCTCTTTTGAGATTTCATTTGTCAAAAAAAGTGGTTTGTCGTTCACAAAAACTTTATACATTTGTACTATGATTTTTAATAAAGATACTGCCGAAAAAACAGCCGAATTGCTTTTGCAAATAAATGCAATTAAATTGAATCCAGGAAATCCTTTTACATGGGCTTCTGGATGGAAATCACCTATTTATTGTGATAACAGGCTAATTCTCTCATTTCCAAGCATCAGAAATTATGTTAGAGATGAGTTTGCTAAGAACATTGAAAAACAATTTGGTAAGCCAGATGTAATCGCTGGAGTCGCTACAGGAGCCATAGGTATTGGTATTCTTGTTGCAGAAAGCTTAGGATTACCGTTTGTATATGTTAGACCAGAACCTAAAAAACACGGAAGACAAAATCAAGTTGAAGGTTTTTTACAAAAGGGACAAAATGTTGTTGTTGTCGAAGATTTAATAAGCACAGGAAATAGTAGCTTACTTGCAGTTGAGGCTTTGCGTAATGCAGGAGCCAATATTAAAGGCATGGTTGCGATATTTACTTACGGCTTTGATGTTGCTGAAAAAAACTTTAAAGATGCAAATATCGACTTATACACATTGAGTAACTATTCGAATTTATTAAACCTTGCTGTTGCTAAAAAATACATTCCCGAAGAAGATTTAATTACCTTACAGGAATGGAACATAAACCCAGCTGCTTGGAAACAAGAATAATTTTTTTAATTTTTAAAATAAAAATTTTCTGATTTTTCAGAATAAAAACACAAATAAATATGAACTTAGAAAGTCCAAAAGTTACTGTTCAGAAGTCAGCTCAAGAATTATTTGATTTATTGAGTGATGTGAAAAATTTTGAAAAATTAATGCCCGATAACATTGCTAAATTTGAAGTAATTGGCGAAGACGCTTTTATTTTTGGTTTGAAAGGAATGCCAGAAATAAAATTAAAAATGAAAGAAAAAACAGCTCCAAGCAAAATTGTTTTGGGTGCTGCAAGCGACAAATTACCATTTACATTGGTATCTAACATCGAAACAGTTTCAGACACTTCTAGTGCTGTAAAACTTGATTTTGAAGGAGAATTCAATCCGATGATGGCAATGATGATAAAAGGACCTATTGGAAAATTTATTGAAACTCTTGCCAATAATATGACAAAGCTTTAATGATTATTAATTATAAATTAAAAAAAGTCCGATTTAGTAAAGCTAAATCGGACTTTTTGTTTAAACCCATGACTAAAAAACCTTAACCTTAGTGACTTTATAAATAAAACTCATCATTGAAAAATTACAATTCGGTAATGAAATTTATACAAAACTAAATTAAAACCTAAAAACGCTATTTTTTCTGTAACAATGATTCCTTAAGAAATATAATGCCAATGAAATAATATTAACAACTGAATATTATTTACTTTCTTTGGCAGATTTGGGTTCTACATGACAGTTTAGTTAAGGGTTTTATTTATTTTAGAAACCTTTCAAGAAAATAATAACTAGTTATTTATTCATACATATAGAAAAAATGATGGGAGAATTGATAACCAAAACAATAGTCCTTCTCGTCGCTGGATATTGTTTTGCACACAGTACGCAAATTTCTAATTATTCTATTAAACTGTGATAAAAGAATTAAACCTTAGCCTATAAAACTTTGCATCACTGAACCTAAATAACTTCTAATAAAGCATCTGTATTTCCTTAATTTCAAATTCTGACACTGAATCGTCTTCCAATAAAACTTTTAATTTTCCTATTGGAGAAACCCCTTGTATAATCCCCATAAAATTTTGATTGTCTAAATTTTTAAAAGGCATTGGAACTCCTTTTCTAAACAATTTATTAAAATATTCATCCCAAAATAGGGCAGATTGCTCTTCCCAAAGTGAAATTTTCTCTTTCATTTTCTCAACAATCAAAATAACAAGCTCATCTTTGTTAAATTCAGTGTTACAAATAACGGCAAGTGAAGAAGCATTTGGCAGATTTTGGAAATTTATCTGATTAACATTTAATCCCAATCCAACTACTGACACGATGCTACCATCGCTTTTGAGCGTATTTTCTATCAAAATACCACCTAGCTTCTTATTATATGACATAATGTCGTTTGGCCATTTAATACTTAAATCAGGAATATTTAATTCTTCTAAAGTTTTTATTACTGATAATGAAATAATAATATTTAAATTAAAAAACTGCTCATTATTAAGTAAGAAATCCTTAACCAACACGCTCATTATTAAATTCTTACCTACATCAGAGCGCCATACAGCTCCCATCTGCCCTTTCCCTTTTGTTTGATTTTCAGCAGTAACAACTGTAAAATTCTCAGGTTCCTGTTGACTACTTAATGATTTTAAGAACTCATTCGTTGAATCTATGGCATCGAGTTTGATTAGTTTCATCTAAATAATTTATATAACTTAATTTAATATTTTGTTAAGGTTCAAAAATAATCACAAAAATTGATAACTTTACAAACTCATATAAAATAATTCATGGCGAAAAAGACTGTTAATAATGATGTTCTGTTAGCGAACATAATCAAAGGAATCGAAGAAGTAAAAGGAAATGATATTAATATCTTGGACTTAAGAGAAATAGACGCAGCAGTTTGCGATTATTTCATCATTTGCAACGGAAATTCGAATACCCAAGTTAACGCCATAGTAGGCTCAATTCAAAAAACTGTATCAAAAGAACTAAAAGACAAACCATGGCATGTAGAAGGAACCGATAACGCAGAATGGGTTCTTATTGATTACGTGCATATTGTTGTTCATGTATTTCAAAAACACATTCGAGAATATTATAATATCGAGAGTCTTTGGGGTGATGCCAAAATAACTACAATCGAAAACAAATACTAAAGAAACTTTCTTCAAATGGCTAAAGATAACAAACCAACCCCGAGTAAATTTAAAATAAGTCCTTGGTTAATTTATACCGCAATACTTTTAATATTTTTATTTATAAGTTTTGCTACCGGAGGATCAAGTTTACAAGAGCCGGCACAATTAACCTCTTCTAAATTCAATGATTTTTTAGAAAAAGGACAAATTGATAAAGTAATTGTATACAATAAAGCTGAAGCTGAAGTATATCTTAATGCTGCTGCACTTAAGGATCCAGCACAAAAAAAAGTATCTAAAGATATATTTGACAGACCAAATAAAGGTCCGCACTATACTTTAGAAATTGGTAACGATCAGATTTTTCAAACTAAATTAGAAAAAGCAGTTGCCGAAGGAAAATTGAAAGATTATAATTTTGTACAAAAAAATAACTGGACCGACATTTTAGTTGGTTTACTACCAATAATTATTCTTATTGGAGTTTGGATTTTCATTATGAGAAAAATGTCAGGTGGCGCAGGCGGCGGTGGCGGACAAATTTTTAATATTGGAAAATCGAAAGCGAAACTTTTTGATGAAAAAACAGATATTAAAACTACATTTAAAGATGTAGCTGGTTTAGAAGGAGCTAAAGAAGAAATACAAGAAATTGTAGAATTCTTGAAAAACCCTGAAAAGTACACTAACTTAGGAGGTAAAATCCCTAAAGGTGCTTTACTGGTAGGGCCTCCTGGAACAGGAAAAACATTATTAGCCAAAGCTGTAGCTGGCGAAGCACAAGTACCATTCTTCTCATTATCAGGTTCTGATTTTGTTGAAATGTTTGTAGGTGTCGGAGCTTCACGTGTACGTGATTTGTTTAAACAAGCCAAAGAAAAATCTCCAGCTATCATCTTTATTGATGAAATAGATGCTGTAGGTAGAGCACGTGGAAAAAGCAATATGTCAGGCGGTAATGACGAAAGAGAAAATACATTGAACCAATTACTAACAGAAATGGATGGTTTTGGAACAAACTCTAACGTAATTGTACTAGCTGCAACAAACCGAGCCGATGTTTTAGACAAAGCTTTAATGCGTGCAGGTCGTTTTGACAGACAAATCTTTGTAGACTTACCAGATATCCGTGAAAGAGCAGAAATCTTCCAAGTACACTTAGCTCCTTTGAAAAAAGTAGAAGGTCTAGATTTAGATTTCCTTGCAAAACAAACTCCAGGATTTTCAGGAGCAGATATTGCAAACGTATGCAACGAGGCTGCATTAATTGCCGCAAGAAACAACAAAACTGCTGTAGACAGACAAGATTTTCTTGATGCTGTAGATAGAATTGTAGGTGGTTTAGAAAAGAAAAACAAAATTATTACTCCAGAAGAGAAAAAAGCAATTGCTATTCACGAAGCTGGACATGCTACAGTAAGTTGGATGTTGGAACATGCAGCACCGCTTATTAAGGTAACAATTGTTCCTCGTGGACAAAGCTTAGGAGCTGCTTGGTATCTACCAGAAGAGAGACAAATCGTGAGAACAGACCAAATGCTAGACGAAATGTGTGCTACTATGGGCGGAAGAGCTGCTGAAAAAGTAACTTTTGACAGAATTTCGACTGGTGCATTAAGTGATTTAGAAAAAGTTACACGTCAAGCTCGTGCTATGGTAACGATTTACGGATTGAATGAAAAAATCGGAAATGTTACTTATTATGATTCAACAGGACAAAGTGAATATAACTTCTCAAAACCGTATTCTGATGAGACTGCAAAAATTATTGACCAAGAAATTTCAGAACTAATTGAGGGTCAATACCAAAGAGCTATCAAAATATTAGAAGAAAACAAAGATAAGTTAAACCAACTTGCTGAAATTTTAATTGAAAAAGAGGTGATTTTTAAAGATGACCTAGAAACAATTTTCGGAAAACGTACGTTTGACAAAAATCTAGAAGAAGTAGTTTCGTAATACTACCCAAATAATATAATTATTTTTAAAATCTTAATTCAAAAGCCACTTTTGAATTAAGATTTTTTTATCTTTGAACGTTTTCAATTAACACGTAAAGCATTTCACAATAATGAGTTTTTTTAAAAAATTATTTGGTTCTAGCCATGATGCGTCTGATGAAGAGAATCAAAGTGAATATAGCAATTCACTTCCTGACAATCCTATTTCTATAGATGAGCAATTCATTTTTAATTTTAAAAAAAATGGAGGTAAATTTTTATATTGTGAAAACACTCAGGAAGTAACGGAACAATTTGAAAATATCTTAGAAGAAAATGATTGGTTTGAAAGTGAAGTTTCATGTTTTGAACCAGCTTTATTTCATTTACTTGAAGAAAATAAATTAATTTATCAAAGCCCAACTAGCCCTAAATTTTTATTAGCCAGTTGCGAAAACTTAATCGCAGAAGAAGGGTCTATATTATTTTCATCAAAACAAATTAAACAAAACAAACCAAATGAGTTGCCTGCTAACATTGTTATCATTGCAACTACAAGTCAAATTCTTACTACAAAAAGTGATGGACTAAGTGCTATTAAACATAAGTACGAAAGAGACTACCCTACCAATATTACCACTATAAAATATTTCGAAAAAGCAAAAGAAGAAGATTTTACGCAATACGGAAGTGTTGCTAAGAACCTGTACTTATTGCTCTTAGAAGATCTATAATATGAATGAAACCCTCAAGAGAGCTCTTTCAGGGGCAGTTTATATAGTATTACTATTAACGTCTATCCTGTTTTCAACGGAAAGTTTCATCATACTTTTCGGTGTTTTCCTAATTATTGCAACTTATGAGTTTTGCAATCTAGCCAACATCAATAAAATATTTTCACTTTTATTTGTTTCGCTATTTTATTCAACTGTTTCGCTACTTAGCTTTTACAAAAATGAAACTGAAAACTATATCAATAAATTTTTAAAAGAAGATATTAAATTCACTATAAATATAGATCAACTAAACACTGTATTACTAGTAATTACATTACTTATATCTGTAAAATGTATTGTATTCTTATTTGATGATACGCAAGCTATAAGCAGAACATCTAAATACATCTACTTAATAGGATACATTACACTACCCTTTATTTTCATTACCAAAATTTCATTTGGAGTTAAAGATTATAATCCTAAAATTATTATTGGATTATTCATTCTTATATGGACTAATGACACCTTTGCTTATTTGGTCGGAAAGTCTATTGGAAAACATAAATTATTTGAACGTATTTCACCCAAAAAAACCATAGAAGGATTTCTTGGCGGAATCATTTTTGCTTGTTTTGCAGGCTTTTTAATTTCAAAATTATATATCAAACCAAACCCTAATTTTAGTGATAAATCTATTTTAATATGGACTATTATCGCTTTAATCGTTGGTGTTTTTGGTACTATCGGTGATTTAATTGAATCAAAGTTTAAAAGAATTGCCGGAGTTAAAGATAGCGGAACAATAATGCCTGGCCATGGAGGTGTTTTAGATCGATTAGATAGTGTTATATTTGTAGCACCAATTGTATTTTTATTTTATCAAATTTTAAATTATGTTTCATAAAGAAGGAACCCAATCCATTTTATTAGGCACTATATTCGTTAGTGTTGTGCTTTTATTAACTGATCATTTTATTGATACCAATTGGATCAAAATACTTATTCAGATTAGTGCACTATTATTACTAATCATCATCTTGCAGTTTTTTAGAAACCCAAAGAGAACTGTAATTAAAGACATCAATCAAATTCTTGCTCCAGTTGATGGTAAAGTTGTTGTGATTGAAGAAGTTTACGAAGGAGAATATTTTAAAGACAAACGTCTGCAAATTTCAATTTTTATGTCACCTATAAATGTACACGTAACTCGTTATGCATTAGACGGAATTGTAAAATTTAGCAAATACCACCCAGGTAAATTCTTAGTTGCATGGCATCCAAAAGCGAGTGAGGAAAACGAAAGAACTACTGTTGTGATCGAAAACAAATCTTTCGGAGAGGTTCTATACAGACAAATTGCAGGAGCTTTGGCTCGTCGAATTGTAAATTACGCACAAGAAGGAACGCAAGTAGAACAAGGTACTGATGCTGGTTTTATTAAATTTGGATCAAGAGTAGATATCTTCTTACCTTTAGGTACTCCTATTAATGTAGTATTAAACCAAAAAGCAATTGGTGGTAAAACAATTATTGCTACAAAAGCTTAATGATAGAAAAAGATTTAGACATACGATTTTTAGAGGCTGTCGAAATTGCTTCCAAAATGACGCAAGCCTCACTGCCACAAGATGTGCAATTGAGGCTGTATGCTTTTTATAAACAAGCAACTTTTGGAACTGCAAAATACAGCCAATCTGAAAATTTTGATCTACGAAATGCATTTAAAACAAATGCATGGATTCAAATTAGCCATTTAAGTATAGATGAAGCTAAAGAAAACTATATAGAAATCATTAATTCACTAATAACTAAATAGATATTTTATGAAAAAATATGGTATTCAATTTTCGTTTTTTATCTTGATTTCACTTACGATTCTTTCATGTAATGACAACAATAAGCTTACTGAAGTAGTAGAAGTTCCGCTGCCTTCGAAAGATGAAAAAATAATAATTGGCAGCCCAGATGAAGTAAAAGCAAACCCTGGAGCTTTTCAGCTTGAAAAACTTCCGTATCCTTATAATGCTTTAGCTCCAAATATCAGATCATTAACGCTAGAAACACATTACTCAAAACATTATTTAAGCTACACAAACAATCTAAATAAAGCCATTGCCAATACCGATTATGTTAATATGACAATTGAGCAAATCTTAGGTAAACTAGATTTAAATGATGCTAAACTTCGTAATAACGCTGGTGGATACTACAATCATTCCCTTTACTGGAAATGCATGACTCCAAAACCAGAATCTGAGCAAGCTACAGATACATTGGCAAGCGCTATGAATAAAGAATTTGGCTCGTATGCTAATTTCAAATCATTATTTAAAAGTGAAGCAAGCAAACAATTTGGCTCAGGATGGGTTTGGCTAGTTGTTGATAAAGCTGGAAAACTTCAGATAACAACAACTGAAAATCAGGATAATCCATTAATGAGAAATGCATCAATTCCTGGAACTCCAATTTTGGCTCTGGACTTATGGGAACATGCCTATTATCTGGATTATCAAAATAGAAAAAATAGCTATGTCGATGCTTTTTTCAATGTTATTAATTGGGGAAAAATAAACGAAAATTATAAAATAGCACTAACCAAGACCAATAAAACCTGAAAAAAGTGATACAAAAATGAACTGCCCCCAAAAAGTCAAACACTATTTGGGGGCAGTTTTTATGAATTATAACTCACAAAATAAGGTTTTCTAGATCAGTTTAGATAAGCTTTAAACCTATTTAGATTTATTATTTCACTTCATAAATAAATGATTCAGATGGCGCTACTTTAACCTTAGCATATCCTTCACCTTTTATTACCTTCAGTTTTATTTTGTCTTTTAAATACAACTGATCTGTTAGCATATAAATCCCATCTTTCAAATTCCATTTTGAAATAACATCAACAGGAATTTTTAATTCAAATATACTCGTTTTATCTGCAGAAAAATTAACAGCAATAATTAGTTTTTGATTATCTGACCAACGTACATATGAATAAATACCAGCATCATATCCAGTTGTTTCATTTCTATTTACAGTTTGAATTTCTTGAAATTGCCCCATTAACGCAGGACTTTTTATAGAAAAATTCAATAATCGTTTGTAAAAATCACGTAAATTCTTTTCAGATTGAGTAAGCTGTCCTCCATCAAACTTACCGTTGTTCATCCATCGCTGGTGATTAGGTACCCCAATATAATCAAAAATAGATGTTCTCGAAGGCTTGCCAAATCCAGCATCTTCATTTCCAGCCTCTCCTACTTCTTGCCCAAAATAAACCATCGTTGGCGAAGTACTTATTGTAGTAGAAACAACCATTAATGGTTTTCCTTTTTCTGGAGTTCCTGCAAATTCAGAATTTGCCAAACGTTGTTCATCATGATTATCTAAAAAATGCAACATATTATGTTCGATATCAGCCATATTATGTTGAATCCTTGAAAGTTCATCTGGAGATGATTTCCCTTTAATTATATCTTTCAGTTTATCATACGTTTCAACCTTATCATATAAGTAATCCATTTTACCCAAATGAATATAGTTACGGTATTCATTTGGATTATATACCTCGGCAAGTAAAAAAGCATTTGGATTCTTAGTTTTCACAGCAGAGTTCATATAACTCCAAAATTCATATGGAACCATTTCAGCCATATCATAACGAAAGCCATCAACACCTTTAGAAATCCAGTATAATGCAATCGATTTAAATTTTTTCCAAGAATCAGGAACATCTTTATCCTTCCAAAAATCATAATGTTCTTGAAATGATTTTTTATCAAAACCAGCAGGCAATTCAGGAAAATCTTTAGAACCATCGGGACGAATACCATAATTTACTTTAACCGTTTCATACCAGTCATTTAGATCAGGTTTTGCTTTACTAGAACCGTTACCAGTCCATTTTGCAGGATTTTCATCAAATTTACCATCTACAAGTAAATTTTTCTCGCCATTTAATGGAACATCATTATCTGGAATTTGGAATGACGTATTTGGTATATAATAAAAATTGTTATCTCGCTTATACTCAACAGTCACATCATCATTAGTGCCAAAATCATTTACCCCTTCAGGATTGTTTTTCCCTTCATACTTTCGAGCAATATGATTCGGAACAATATCAATAATCACTTTTAAACCTGCCTTATGCGTACGAGCAATCAAAGCCTCAAATTCCTGCAGGCGATTCGCTGGATTAACTGCCAAATCAGGATTTACATTATAATAATCCTTTACAGCATATGGTGATCCAGCTCTGCCTTTAATCACTTCAGGATCATCATTCGAAATTCCATATGCAGTATAATCACGAACCAAAGCATGATGCGGAACACCTGTATACCAAATATAGGTAGCTCCTAAATCTTTAATTTCATGTAGTGCTTTATCAGTAAAATCATTAAACTTACCTATTCCATTTTCTTCAATAGTTCCCCAAGGTTTGTTAGTTGTGTTTTTATTTCCAAATAAACGAGTAAAAACCTGATAAACTACCACTTTATTCTCAGGAACAATTTCCTTTTTGTCTGTATTTAATTTTATATCCTTTGTTTTACATGCAGTAACCAAAACCATTGCGGTAATTCCTGCCACAAGAACTCGTGCTTTTATCATATTTTTTATAATCTGATTTTATTAATTTTTAATACCAAAATGCATTATTGATCTTTTAAATTTAATCTATTTTTTAAGACCCAAAATCTTAGATTAAAATTTAACTAAAAAAATGCTTCTAATACCAACACTACAACGTGTTAGTACGATTATTTGTTGATAACTTAAAAATAGTAACATCTGAAATTTAAGTGTACTTTTGAATTATAAATAAATCCTAATATCTGTTAAGGTTGTTTCCTTTTTCATAAATTTGACAAAAATTTAATCAATTGAAGAAATCACTCTTTTTCATATATAGTTGCTTGCTTGTAATAAGTGTAAATTTAGGAATGGCACAAGCTCCAAAAATCATCAACATCGAACATTCTGATTTTGTAGACAGGAATGAAATCGAAATGCCAGGTGCTCTTTTACTTACTGGAAATGTTAAAATAAACCACGATGGTGTAGTTTTAACATGTAACAAAGCCTATTTGTTTCAGGGAGAAAATTACTTAAAAGCATTTGGAAATGTACAAATAGTACAGGGAGACACTTTATTTCTAAATAGTAAATATGCTGAGTATAGCGGTAATTCAAAAAAAGCATTTGCAACAGGAAATCCTGTTATGAGTTCACCGGACGCAACATTACAAACAGATACGATTAACTTTGACAGAAACGTTCAGGAAGTATATTATAATTCTAGAGGAACAATCATAAACAAAGAAAATACTTTAGAAAGCAAATCTGGAAGATATTATGTAGCCGAAAAAAAGTTTAAATTCTTAACAGCAGTTACAGTTACCAACCCAAAATGCATTATAAAATCAAACCATTTAGATTATTACAGTAATTCAGGCCATTCCTATTTATTTGGACCATCTACCATAACTAGTAAAACCGATTATATTTATACGGAAAAAGGATTTTATGACACTAAAAAAAATCTAGCACATTTTCTGCGAAAATCATATATACGTTATGATGACCGGTTAATAGAAGGAGATAGTTTGTATTACGACCGAAACAAAGATTTTGCTTCGGCAACAAGAAATGTAAAGATTACCGACTCAATAAATCGAGGAATCGTAAAAGGACATTACGCCGAAATATACAAACAAAAAGATTCTATGTTTGTAACCAAGAGAGCGGTAGCAATCAACTTCGTTGAAAACGATTCGGTTTATATACACGGAAAAAGACTAATGGTTACAGGTAAAGAAGGAGATAGAATTATACGCGGTTTTAATAATGTTCGGTTTTTTAAAACAGATATGAGCGGAAAGTGCGATTCAATACATTCAAGCAGCAAAACAGCTTTAACAAAACTAATAGGAAACCCAATACTCTGGAACGGTGAGAGCCAGATAACTGGAGATATCATGCATCTTATTGGTGATAACAATACCCAGAAACTTGACTCACTCAAAGTACTCAATAATACCTTTATTATTTCTAAAGATACCTTGGGAACTGGCTATAACCAAGTCAAGGGATTAAATTTATATGGAAAATTCAAAGAAGGAAAACTACACGATGTAGATGTCATAAAAAATACCGAAGTAGTTTATTATATGCGTAATGACGCCAATGAACTTATCGGAATCAATAAAAATGTAAGTAGTAAAATTAATCTTATTTTAGAAAACAATGGCATTGAAACCATTACATTCTTCAATCAGGTTGATGGAGACATCTTCCCAGAAGCCGAATTACCCGAAAACGCACGAAAACTACGAGGAATGAATTGGCGAGGAGAAGAAAAGATAAAATCCAAAGACGATATTTTCACAAAAGAAGAAAATGAAGAGAATGAAAAATTAGTTCAAGAAGGGAAAGATGATAATGCAAAAGAAAATGTTCCTATGAAAATAAGAAAAGAAACCCTTAATTACGATAAAAAGAAATCAGCAGCAAAACCTGCAAAAGCAGCTAAGCCAAATAAATAGTATATAATACTCTCAATTTAGAGCATTCAGCCTCAGTTTTCAGTAAAATAACAACAGTTTAAAACATTAAACTAGAAAACCTTTGAGCCTTAGTACCTCAGTAACTTAGAACCTTAAAAAGAATGAATCAAGATTTTATAAAATACCAAGCACAAACTTCACCTTATCCTTTAGGGATGGAAGTTTCGCACGCCATAGGATCCTACATATACGACACCAATAATAAAAAATATTTAGATTTCGTAGCAGGTGTTTCAGCCTGTACACTAGGTCACCAACATCCAAGAGTAAATCAAGCTATAAAAGACCAATTAGACAAATATTCACACGTAATGGTTTACGGAGAATATTCGCAAAGCCCAGCTGTAGAATATTGCAAACTAATGGCTTCTCTCCTACCCGAGTCTCTAAATAAAACTTATTTAGTAAATTCAGGAACAGAAGCAATCGAAGGTGCTTTAAAACTAGCCCGAAGAACAACAGGACGCAGTCAGTTAATATCATGTCATAACGCCTACCATGGCAACACAATGGGATCAATGAGCGTTATGGGATTCGAAGAACGCAAACAAGCCTTTAGACCTTTAATCCCTGATGTAGATTTTATAACCTTCAATAACGAAGAAGATTTACAAAAAATAACTACTAAAACTGCCGGAATTATTTTAGAAACAATTCAGGGAGGAGCAGGATTTATAGAACCTCATGACAACTTTTTACAAAAAGTACGTAAACGCTGCGACGAAGTTGGTGCCATGATGATAGTAGACGAAATTCAGCCAGGGTTTGGAAGAACTGGAAAATTATTTGGATTCCAGAATTACGATGTCGTTCCCGATATCGTCGTTATGGGAAAAGGAATGGGAGGTGGAATGCCAGTAGGAGCATTTACAGCTTCGGCAGAAAAAATGGACTTACTTACCGAAAACCCAAAACTGGGACATATCACTACATTTGGAGGACACCCTGTCATTGCGTCAGCCTGTTTGGCAACTTTGAAGGAAATTACCGAAACAAACCTAATGCCCGAAACATTAGAAAAAGAAAAGCTAATTAGAACACTTTTGGTACATCCTTTGATTAAGGAAGTTAGAGGAAGAGGATTAATGCTCGCGATCATGACTGAAAGTGCCGAAATAACAAATGAAGTTATTTTAACCTGTCAAGACAAAGGGCTCATATTATTCTGGTTACTGTTTGAAGGATGTGCTGTACGCATTACACCTCCATTAACAATTTCTGATGAAGAAATAAGAGAAGGTTGTGCCATCATCCTAAATGTAATGGATGAAATTTTAAACAAAAAGAATAATTAGAAGCGATTCCGCTTTATCTTTTGTTTTTTTAAAGAATAAAAATAAAGGATATTGCTTCTATCTGGGCTAAAGCATATCGTTGACAACAAAATATTTAGGAATTCAAATACATTCAGTTTTATTAAAACTCATATAAAAACTGATCGCAGATACTGCAAATATTGTTAATTAAATTGTTCACAACAATTCCTTCTTTCCCCACATAACAAAAACATGTTACCTAATTTTATAAAAGGCTAATATCAAAAAAATAAAGTATGCAATTAAGCAACGAAGAAGAAGATTATAACCTATCCCTATCCAAATTTGAGTCGATGTTAAAAACTAACAAAGTACTCTTTTTTGATTCAGAAGAATTTGAAGAAATTATCCTTCATTATCTGGACATGGGTAAGGCTAATTTAGCAAAGAAAGCTTTAAAACTTGCATTAGACCAACATCCAAAATCTACAGGCTTAAAATTAGTACAAGTAGAGATGCTAGTGTATGACGACAAACTCGAAATAGCAGAAAAGCTTTTAAACGAGTTATACGCAATTGAACCCAACAACGAGGAAATTTATATTCAAAAGGCAAATATCTATTCTAAGAGAGACCAACACGAAAAAGCAGTCGAGCTGCTTAAAATCGCCTTAAAACATACAGATGATTTTGCTGATGTATATAATTTAATCGGTATGGAATATCTTTTTATGGACAATCTTGAAATGGCAAAAGATAGCTTTATCAAATGTCTTGAAGAAGATCTAGAAGACCAATCGGCCTTATACAACGTAGTATATTGTTTTGAGTTTTTAGACCAAAATCAAGAAGCTATTACCTATTTAAACAAATACATAAATAAAAACCCATATAGTGAAATCGCTTGGCACCAATTAGGACGCTTGCATTATGGTATAAAAGAATACGAAAGTGCCATTCGCGCTTTTGATTATGCAACTCTAATCGACGATGAGTTCCTAGGAGCTTTTATGGAAAAAGCCAAAGCATTTGAGCGTTTAAAAAAATATGCCGAAGCAATAGAAAGCTACAACCGTACCATCGAACTTGATGATGCAACTTCGTATGCATTATTAAGAATTGGAAAATGTTACGAAAAACTAGGAAACAAAGCGTTAGCATTAAAGTACTACAATAAAACAGTTCATGAAGACCCGCTTTTAGACAAAGGATGGATTGCTATAACTGATTTTTATGTACGTCAGAAAAACTACCAAAAAGCATTGTTTTTTGTAAACAAAGCGTTAGCTATAGACAATCAAAACCGTTTATACTGGAAACGTTATGCAACGATAAACAAACAAATGAACTTTTTTGAAGAAGCAGAGTTTGGCTACCGAAAAGCAGTAGAATTTGGTGATTACGCACTTGATACTTGGTTGTTTTGGGTAGATATCCTTCAGTTCTTGGGCGAATTTGAAAGCGCAATTCAAACATTATTGCAAGCAACTGAATATTTTCCAGAAGAAAACGAAGTCGAATATCGTTTGGCCGGACTATATTTTATGGTACAGGAAAATACAAAAGCTAAATTCCATTTAAGTAATGGATTACGATTAAATTTTGATAATTACATCTTAATCGAAGACTTATTTCCAGTAGTTTGGACAAAAAAAATGGTACAAAACTATATTACAAAACATAAAAAACAATAATGATTCATATTTTAAAGAGGCGTTTCGGCTTGTTAGGAAAAAACATTAGTTACTCTTTCTCAAAAGGTTATTTTACTGAAAAATTCAACGATGAACATTTTAAAGGATGTAGTTATGAAAATTTTGATATTCCAGAGATTAACCATTTTGCAGCGTTGATAAAAAATAATCCTGATTTAAAAGGATTAAACGTAACAATACCTTACAAAGAACAAATACTACCTTTTTTAGATAAACTGTCAAAAAAAGCTACATTAATCGGTGCTGTAAACACTATTAAGTTTACCAAAAAAGGAAAACTAAAAGGATACAACACCGATTATTATGGCTTTAAAAAATCCTTAAAACCTTTATTGAAATCACACCATAAGAAAGCCTTGATTTTAGGTACAGGCGGTGCTTCTAAAGGTGTTGCTTACGCATTAGATGAATTAGGAATTTTATACACATTTGTTTCACGCGAAGCCAAAGAAAATATTATTGATTATAATTTAATCAATGCTACAACATTTGATAATTACCAAATTATAATTAACAGCACACCAGTTGGAACAAGCCCTAATACAGAAGCTTATCCAGCTATTCCATATGAGTTTTTTACAAAAAAACACATTGCTTTCGATTTAATCTATAATCCCGAAGAAACTACTTTTCTCAAAAAAGCAAAAGAAAACGGAGCCGTGATAAAAAATGGATACGATATGCTTATTTTTCAAGCCGAAAAAGCTTGGAAAATCTGGAATAAATAGATTTATAAAAACAGCATAATAAGACCCCAATTTCTACACGATTGTGGTCTTATTTATTTACTGTTATTTCACAATATATCTCACCTATTTGAACGCGGATTAAACAGGTTAACTTTAGTGAAGATATTTATAAAAACGAATTATTAAGAATAACAAATAAAAGCCGTTTTTATAAATGTCCTTTTTTACTCGACTGTGGTAAACTCAACATAACAAACAGTCCATTAATTACTATTTTTTTAATACTAAAATAACACTATAAAATAATCACTTAAGCTTAATATTCTAGCTTTGTTTTAATTAAAACATATAAACAAAGTATGACTGTATTTTTAAAAGTGCTTGTTATTATTATAATTCTATACCTACTAATAATTATTTATCTCTCCATCAAACATCCTGTAATAAGTTGGGATTGGGCTAAGAAAAACACCAATGATTTAAACTTTCCAAAAGATTTTCATTGGGGAACCGCTACAGCAGCACATCAAGTAGAGGGCGGTCATACAAATAGTAACTGGTCCTGGTGGGAAAATCAAAAAAATGAAAAGGGTAAACCACGAATTGATAACGGAGATAAAGCTGGTCTAGCAACAGATCATTGGAACCTGTATCTAAAAGATATCGAACTCATGCAGGAATTAGGCGTAAATGCCTATCGTTTCTCTTTATCCTGGAGCAAAATAAACCCTGAGAAAGGAAAATTTGATCACGATGCTATACAACATTACTCAGATGTAATTGATGCCTTATTAGCTAAGAAAATCACTCCAAACATAACATTACATCATTTTGAAGAACCACTATGGTTTATGAAAAAAGGTGGATTTGAAATAGAAGAAAACATTGCTTACTTTCAATTATTCGTAAAAACAGTATTCGAAAAATACAGCGATAGAGTTACCTATTGGACAACATTTAATGAAATTAATGTTTATACAAATCTGGCTTTTATGTCAGACATTTTTCCTCCTGGCAAAAAGAACTCTAAAATTGCAGGAACAGTACTAAGAAACATACTAATTGCCCATACACAAGCTTATAAAATGATGAAAAGCTTATCAAATGGCAAGGAATCACAAATAGGTATCGTAAAAGATATTTTTTTCTTTGAACCTAAAAACAGATGGAACCTACTCGATTGGATTGGAGCTTTGGTAGCTAATGATAATTTTAATAATTCATCATTAAACTTCTTCGAAACTGGAAAGTATCATTTTGGAGTACCATTTCAAGCCAATGAAAATTATTTTGATAAAGATGCCCCAAACACAATAGACTTCATGGGGCTAAATTATTACTCACATTATGCCACAACATTTAAATTCATTGAACACGAAAAAATGTTTTCACCAGTAGCTGGTGAAGAGATGACTGATATGGATTATACAGTTTACCCCGAAGGAATCTATAGGGCAATTAAACGAATGTCACGAATCAAGAAGCCAATAATCATCACAGAAACAGGTATTGCCGATGCCAAAGACAACAAAAGAGGCGTTTTTATCGAAAGAGAACTATTTGCCATTTCAGAAGCTATAAAAGACGGATATGACGTAAGAGGATATTATTATTGGTCCTTAATTGATAATTTTGAATGGAGTTTAGGATACGATAAAAAATTCGGGTTATATGCTGTAAATCTTAAAACACAGGAAAGAAAATTAAAAAATGGAGGGAAACATTATCAGGCAATTGTAAAACGATTTTCAAATAAAAAAAATTGATAAAAGTAAGTTTAAGCAAAAAAACTAGAGTATTTTAAATATTAAGCAGTATTCACAATCACTTTTACAACCTCATAAACAAGCAATTAACAAGAGCATTAAACTTAAACACACTATAAATAAAGGATTTATTTTGTAGTTCGGAACACCTTTAGTATCTTTCGCTCTAGATTTAAAGTAAAAACCTTATACATTGACAAAATGTTAGAAGAAAAGAATGATAACCTGCAAGAGGCAGATGGAAAATTAGAAATTGAATCTGCAAATTTCACTGAAAACAATGAAACTATTTCAGTTGAAGTTAATGAAAGAGAAGCGGAAGAAACCGTTGTGTCTGAATCTGAGAACAGTATAACTCCTTCTGAGGAAGAGTTGTCAGATAAAGAAACTGTTGCCGAAACTCAAAATAAGACAGCACTAGATACAATAACCAATTCTAATGCCGAAGAAAGTGAAGATGAAACGCTAAAAGAGCGTCATGACCTTCCGATGCATGATTATAATACTTTTTCGCTAGATGAACTAGTTGCAGAACTAAAAAAATTAGTTACATCCGATAAAGTTATGTCTGTAAAAGAGCATATTGAAGAAATTAAAAAATCTTTTTTGCTACAGTACAATCATCTTATCGAAGAAAAAAGAGAAGAATTCAATGCTGAAAATCAAGATCCAAACGAAGAATTTCAATATCACTCTCCGTTAAAAACAAAATTTGATGAATATTACAATATATTCAGAGATCATAGGAATGTACACTTTAAAAGTCTACAAACCAATCTAAAGTCAAATTTAGAAAACAGATTAGCTATTGTTGAGGAGTTAAAAGAACTTATTAACCCTCAAGAAAACATAAAAGACACTCTTAAACTTTTTAATGAACTAAGAGAAAGATGGAAAAATGCAGGCTCAATTCCAAAAGACAAATACAATCATGTATGGAATAACTATCACTTTCATGTAGAAAATTTTTATGATTATTTACATTTAGATCGTGAAGCCAGAGATTTAGATTTTAAACACAATCTAGAACAAAAACAAAAAATTGTTGCTCGCGTAGAAGAATTGGTAAACGAAGCCGATGTAACTAAAGCTTTTAGAGAACTACAAGATTTGCATAAAATCTGGAAAGAAGATATTGGTCCCGTTTCTAAAGAACACCGCGATGAAATATGGAATAAGTTTAGTGAATTAACTAAAAAAATTCATGATAAACGCGAAGTTTTATTTGAAAACATTAGAGGCTCAGAACTTGAAAACCTTGAAGTTAAGAAAAATATCATTTCACAAATTGAAGTTCTTGCTACCGAAAAAGTGAATACACACTCTTTATGGTTGCTACAAATAGAAAAAGTAGAAGCTTTACGTACTGCTTTTTTTGCAGCCGGAAAAGTTCCTTCAGATGTAAACGAGGCTACTTGGAGCACTTTTAAAACTGCCGTTAGAAATTTTAATACTTTTAAAAATTCATTTTACAAAGACATTAAAAAAGACCAAAACGACAATTTAAATAAAAAAATGGCTCTGGTTGCCAAAGCCAAAGAATTACAAGAAAGTACCGATTATGAATCGACTACTCCTGTAATGAAAAAAATTCAGGAAGAATGGAAACAAATTGGTCATGTTCCTAGAAAATACTCCGATAAAATATGGAAAGAATTTAAAGACGCTTGTAATAGTTATTTCGATAAACTTAAAGAGCAAAAAAATGAAGAAAATGGCGATGAAGTAGCTGCGTTTGAAAATAAAAAAGCTTACTTAGAAACTATTCGAGAATTCCAACTTACTGGTGATCATAAAACCGATCTTGATGCTATAAAATTGCATATCGAGACATGGAAAAACTTCGGAAAAGTACCATTTCCTAGACGTCACATCGAAGGTAAATTCAATAAGATACTAGATGCACTTTTTGAAAAATTAAGCTTAAGCAAAAAAGAAACAGAAATGATTCGATTTGCTAATAGAATTGATAATTTATCTGAAAATAACGACACAAGAAAATTAGACAACGAGAAAATTTTCTTAATACGTAAAATTGAAGAAGTTCAAAATGAAATTTTCCAATTGGAAAATAACATTCAGTTCTTTACCAATACGAAAAATGCTAAAAAAGAAAATTCAATAGTTCTGGAAGTTCGCAAAAACATTGCACTACACAAAGAAGGTCTTGACGTTTGGAAAGAAAAGCTACACCAATTAAGAAATTTAGATAATAACTAAATCTTTATTCAGTTTAAAAACAAAAAGAGCGATAATCAATTTATCGCTCTTTTTTTGCTTTATATTTAAGCTAGAATAAGTTTAATTGCAAAGTTTTACGCTAAGTTCGCAAAGCACATTAAAAAATAAAGCTTTGAGAATGAAGTCTTACTTACAAAACCTTTATGTACTTTATTCTTCTTTATCAACACAATTGCTATCCAATAACAAATGAATGGATTCCTTCTTGTTTTTAACTACATTCAGAATTACTTATTACTACAAACTGCAGGATAATAATTAGGTTATTCATTTTTTTGAACGATTTCAAGATTCGATTGCTACCTTTGCAAAAAAAAAAAATATGTCAAACATTTATATCGGGTACCACTTTACTATTGAACCTAAAGAACTAGGATCAGAAATACTAATTGCCGAATTAGGAGAGAAAGCATTTGAGAGTTTTACCGAAACTGAAACTGGAGTTTCTGCATTTGTACAAAAGGATTTATGGGATGAAACAATTCTAGAAGATATTCATATTTTACAATCGGATGAATTTAAGATTAAATATACATTCGAAGAAATTGAGCAAGTAAATTGGAATGAGGAATGGGAGAAAAACTTCGAACCTATTGATGTTGACGGAAATTGTCATGTACGTGCTCCATTTCATCCAAAAACAGATGCTGAGTTTGACATTGTAATCGAACCAAAAATGAGTTTTGGAACTGGTCACCACGAAACTACTCATATGATGATTCAGCATTTATTAGAAATGGATGTTAACGGTTTAAAAACCTTAGATATGGGTTGTGGAACAGCTATTCTTGCTATTCTTGCCGAAATGAAAGGTGCTCAGCCTATTGACGCAATTGACATTGACAATTGGTGCTATTTAAACTCTATAGAAAATGCTGAACGCAATAATTGCAAGCACATTACCGTTTACGAAGGTGATGCAGCATTATTAGCTGGTAAAAAATACGATTTAATCATCGCTAATATTAACCGTAATATTTTACTAAATGACATGCAAAGCTATGTTGATTGTTTGAACTCAAAAGGAACCTTATTATTAAGTGGTTTTTATGAAGAAGACATTCCTTACATTGATGCTTCGTGTACAGAAAAAGGGTTGAAATATGTTAAAAAATTTCAAAGAAATAATTGGGTTTCTTTAAAATATGTAAATTTGTAGTTAATCAATTACAACAGTACAAAAACTAAAAAAAATGAGTACTAAAGAAAAAGTAAAAGAAAGAGTTCGGGAAAAAGAAGCAATATCTTTTAATAACGAAATCATCGTTTATAATGACGATGTAAATACTTTTGATCATGTAATAGAAACTTTAATTCGTGTGTGCAATCATACACCCGAACAAGCTGAGCAATGCTCTTTAATTGTACATTACAATGGTAAATGTACCGTAAAAACAGGACCGATGGATAAATTAAAACCACAATGTACCCAACTTTTAGAAGCTGGTTTAAGTGCAGAGATAGTTTAATTTTATTACCAATAATTTAATAAATAGTGTAATTTATTCTATATTTGAATAAAATACACTATTTTTTTTATGGAAGAGTACGGGAAAATACTAATTATTGCAATGCCGATTTTTTTATTATTAATTATAATCGAGAAATCTTATGGTTTATATATAAAACAAGACCACGTTCCTCTTATAGATAGTGTGTCTAGTGTAAGCTCAGGAATTACGAATTCTGTAAAAGATATCCTGGGGCTTACCATTACTTTTATCTCGTATGAATGGCTAGTTTCTAAAATTGCCATTTATCACATAGAAAACACTATAATTACCTATTTAATTGGTTTTTTTGTCATTGATTTTTATGGTTATTGGAGTCATCGTTTATCTCATCAAATTAACTTTCTTTGGAACAAACATGCTATTCATCATAGTAGCGAGGAATTTAATCTTGCTTGTGCCTTACGACAACCTATAGCCAGCTTTATTAATTTGTTTACTTTTTTATTAATTCCTGCCGCCCTTCTTGGTGTTCCTGCAACTGTTATTGCAATTACATTACCATTACATTTGTTTTTGCAATTTTGGTACCATACTAAATATATTAAAAAAATGGGAGTTTTAGAACATATATTGGTAACTCCATCCCACCACAGAGTTCATCATGCTATAAATCCTGAGTATTTAGACAAAAATCACGCACAGATATTTATATTCTGGGATAAAATTTTTGGCACTTTCCAAGAAGAATTAGATACTGTTCCTCCTGTTTTTGGTATTACAAGACCTGCAAATACCTGGAACCCAATACGAATTAATTTTCAGCATCTTGCATTAATGATTAGCGATGCGTGGCGCGCTGAAAATTGGAAAGATAAATTCACTATTTGGTTTAAACCAACGGGCTGGCGACCAGAAAATTTTGAAGAAAAATATCCTGTCAATAAAATAACTGATGTATATAATTATGCTAAATATGGAACAGACAACTCTATAAAACTCGTTTACTGGTCGATTACTCAAGTTATGATAACCCTATTGTTTGTAAGCTATCTTTTTAGCAACATTGCAAAAATTGGTTTCCCAAATATCTTTTATTATGGTTTTTTTATTTTCATAACCATCTACAGTTACACTGAATTAATGGATAAAAATCATTTTGCCATTTTCTGGGAAAGTCTACGTTTAATAACGGTTCTTGTTATTATTTATCATTTTGGAGATTGGTTCGGACTTAATTCTGTTTTCCCTTTTGGTAATATTGTTATTATTGGATACCTTATTATTTCCTTACTAATCTCAATATACTTTGTGAAAATCGATTTCAAAAGTACAAAACCTGTTTTGGTAAACTCTTAAAAACAAACTATGAAAAGCCCTTTACTCTTGAAATTCTATATTGGTTTTAGTTTTTTTTATCTTTTAATTCTTCTTTATAATCTTGAAAACATTGCTTGGTATTTAAAAGGATTACTTATTCCTATTTTATGGCTTGCTGTTTACTTTTCTAGTGAGTTTCCTTCAAAAAAAATTCTCCTTGGTGCTTTATTATTTTCATGGATTGGTGATGTTATTTTATTATTTGCCAATATAGCTGAAATCTATTTTATACTAGGTTTGGTAGCATTTTTAATATCTCATGTTATTTATATTATTTTGTTTCAGAAACAAAACAAACCTGATGTTCCTAAAAATAAAGGTTCTTTCTTAATTGGCTTAGTTGTTATCTTAATTTATTTAGTAACTATGCTTTCTGTTTTGTTACCAAAACTTGGCGATTTACAAGTTCCAGTTATTATTTATGCTTTAGCTATATCAACAATGCTTTTCTATGCCTTCAATGGATATTTACTTTGGAAAAAGCCTGCAAATACTTACATCCTTCTTGGGGCTATTATTTTTGTTCTCTCAGATAGCATTCTAGCAATGGATAAATTTTATGAGCCTATTTATAAAAGTTCATTTTTTATTATGCTCACCTATCTTATGGCACAATATCTGATTGTAGTTGGTATATTAAAACTGAATTCCGTAAAAACAAAATAGAACGCTGATACTGATTCCTTTTTTTTCATGCAGATTTAGCAGATTTTTTTTAATCATTCAAATTCTTTTATCCCGATAGCTATTTGGAGAGTCAAAAAACCTTTTACATTTGTGCTTCCGATACAATAACTTTAAACCATGAAAAAAATAGCTCTTTTTATCATCTTACTTATTACCACTACATCTTGTGTTAGTACAAAATCTACTTTAAAAAATGTAGATGATAATGCGCCAAACCTAACCTTAACTAAAGACAATACTTTTGTAATTACAGCATACAGTAAAGACAAAAAATATGGCTACGACAAAGATTATCCTGTAAACATATTTTACAGAACATCTAAAGATGAGGTTATTAACCAACAGCGCTTTTTAAATGCTTTGGCTGGACCAAATGGCGAAAAGATAACTTATACGAAGCTTGAGAGTTGCTGCCCGTTTCCTTCTAAAAGAAGCGATATGGGAGCTGGATTTCTTGATGTTTATGAACTAAAATGGGAAGGACAGAAAAAACCAATCAATTTATATCTTAATATCTACGAAAAGGGAGTTTTGATGGTTCCACTTGGGTTGACATTGAAGAAATAATAGAGAGTTTTCAGTATTCAGTCACAGCAAACAGTCTTGACATAGAGTATTCACATCCTGAGGCGGAGTTGAAGGACAGTCTCGGTTTGCAGTTTACAGACTTAATGAGTAACCTCAATAATCAGTGTTAAGTTCCCTAACGTTAATAATAAAAAAGGCGAAAAAAATCTTATAAAATGTACGGAATATCACCTTTTATACTACTGGTAATACCTTTTTTGATTCAAATTATATGGGGATCCAAAGCAATTAAAAAAAAGATAAAATTAAATTTTGGTTACATATCTCTAATTACCATAACTTTACAAATACCTTTATCGATACTTTCTGTTTATATCGCTTCTGAAAATATAAATGCAAATTTTGAATATCAGAATAGATGTGGCTTGGTAATGCTCGGAATTGTTGCTTTTAATTTTCTTTTTGCAATTTTACTTTTAGTAACCATTATTGTACAGTTTTTTATTAAAAGATATTATGAAAAAAAGCAATAAATTATGCTTAAATCCAAAACAGTTTTTATAATTTTTATAGTTTTATCTGTAATTGTATTGCCTTATTGTATTTTCTATATAAATTCTGATTTCTTTTCTTCTCTAGTTCCTGGTTGGAATACAACTATCAATTCTCATAGAATTATTTCTGCCTTAATTAAATTTGTCGTTTTGTCTGTAGTAACATTTTACTATTGGAAACTTTCAAAATGACTGATAAAATAAATCTTAAAAAACTTATAATCCATCTTTTGTTTACAATCCTTGGCATTTTGATTTCAAAAATTAATCTTTATTCCTTACTTGATTTTAGCTCTCTTAATCCTGAAAATAATATATCTGCAATTCAAATCGCAGTGAGTATCAATATCTGCATAAATATAATATTTTTCTTAACACAAGCTTTCTTTGGGGTATTCTATATAAAGCTTCGAAAGAGAATCACTTCCAATAACAATCAAAATTCTTAATTCCTTAACAAGGGAAAGGAATTATACTACAAAAAACTAACCTTAGGTATGATAAATGTCATTTATCAGTTAATAGTAATGACTTAATATTGCCCTTGCTTAAATTGCATGGCATATATTTCTCATTGTTGCTTAGTCAACTGAGTTTAAAGTGGAAACCATTTTTCATCAATATCTACAGAGTGATCAGCTGTGGCTTGTGTAAAAAGCGAGAAAAAGAGTTTTAAAGAAAAATAGTACAATGCATAGAAGGAAATGCTCGTTAAAAAATTCCTAATTCTTAATCTGTAAATCGTAAATCATAACTACCTTTGCACTGTCTTAAAAATTCATACTATGAACATACAACATATTCCACAAATTAAACATACAGATAGCGGTAATTTCTTTTTACTTGCAGGACCTTGCGCCATAGAAGGTGAAGAAATGGCAATGCGTATTGCTGAAAAATTAATTGGTATTACCGACAAACTTCAGATTCCTTATGTTTTTAAAGGGTCGTTTAAAAAAGCTAACCGTTCTAGAATCGACAGTTTCTCTGGAATTGGTGACGAAAAAGCATTGAAAATTCTAAGAAAAGTTTCTGAAACTTTTCACGTTCCTACCGTAACTGATATTCATACTAATGAGGATGCTGAAATGGCTGCTCAATATGTTGATGTTTTGCAAATTCCTGCATTCCTAGTACGCCAAACTGATCTTGTTGTGGCTGCTGCCAATACTGGAAAAGTAGTTAATTTGAAAAAAGGCCAATTTATGAGTCCTGAAAGCATGAAACATGCTGTACAAAAGGTATTGGATTGTAACAATCAAAACGTGATGGTTACTGATCGTGGTACTATGTTTGGCTACCAGGACATGATTGTAGATTATAGAGGAATCCCAACAATGCAGCAATATGCTACAACAGTTCTTGATGTAACCCATTCATTACAGCAACCTAATCAAACTGTAGGTGTGACTGGTGGAAGACCTGATATGATCGAAACTGTTGCTAAAGCTGGTATTGCTGTAGGCGTTGACGGTATTTTTATCGAAACTCATTTTGATCCTGCTAACGCCAAAAGTGATGGTGCAAATATGTTGCATTTAGACTATTTTGAAGATTTAATGACTAAACTAGTTGCCATCAGAAAAACCATTAATCAATTTTAATTTTAAACTTATTACATTGAAAACTAATTTTATTTTATTTTTCTTGTTGTGTTTTTCAGTAAATACTTTTGCACAAGAACAAATAACAGTACAAGACAAATACACAGCACACAATAAAGGAAAATTCTTCGTTTCTTGGGGTGGTAACAGAGAAAGTTACAGTAAATCAGATGTTAACTTTAGAGGGAAAGATTACAATTTTACTGTTGAAAATATGTCTGCTCATGACAAACCAAAAGGATGGCATATGGATTATGTTAATCCTGCAAGAATGACTATTCCTCAAACTAATTTACGTTTAGGTTATTTTTTTAGCGACCATTACAGTGTAACGATTGGATTGGATCATATGAAATATGTAATGACTCAAGATCAAACAGCAATTGTTAACGGATATATTAATTCACCTGAAAATCATAATGGTATTTACAACAATACACCTGTGGATTTTACAGATGGAAAATTCTTAATGTACGAACATACAGATGGTTTAAATTATATTAATACAGAGGTTTCTAGATTCGATGATGTTTCAAAATGGTTTGGCTTACCTAATACAGATAAATTTCAAATTAATTTGACTGAAGGTTTAGGTGCTGGAATTTTATACCCTAAAACAAATACAACACTTTTAGGCAAAGATCGTCATGATGATTTTCACGTTTCTGGATATGGCGTATCTGCTAAAGCCGGAATTAACTTAACTTTCTTCAAACATTTTTACATCCAAGGAGAGTTAAAAGGTGGTTATATCAACATGCAAGATATTAGAACTACCAAAAGTAGCGATGATAGTGCTTCTCAAGACTTTTTCTTTTTCCAGAGAATTATTGCTTTCGGAGGTATCTTCAGAATATAATTTACAAATTCATAAAAAATAGTCATCATTATATTTGGTGACTATTTTTTTTATTATTTACTTTGTAATTCAAAGTACTTTTTATGAAAGATAAATATTTACAAGACATTAGTGAAATAAAAAACATGATGAATAAATCTTCTCAGTTTATTTCATTAAGTGGTTTATCCGGGATCATGGCAGGAATATATGCTCTCATTGGTGCACATATCGCCAATGGCCTTATTGAAAGGCATGTGGGTTATTATGTCACTCTTGAAAGCAAAACTTTTAAATTGATTGTATTAACAGCTTTTTTAGTATTAGTTTTCTCCATTGTTACTGCAGCAATTTTGACTGTGAGTAAAGCAAAAAAAGAAGGTGAGAAAATATGGAATACCACTTCAAAAAGAATGTTAGTCAATTTTTTGATTCCGCTTGTTTCTGGTGGTGTTTTCGGCTTACTTTTACTCCGAAATGGTTATTATGGCTTAATCGCCCCTGTCACTCTCCTATTTTATGGATTAGCTTGTGTAAATGCTAGTAAATATACTTTGAGAGATGTGCGCTATTTAGGAATTACAATAATTATCCTTGGCTTAATTGCAACTGAATGCTCTGGTTATGCTCTTGAATTTTGGGCACTGGGTTTTGGTGTTTGTCATATTCTATACGGAAGTATTATGTATTTTAAATACGATAGGAAATAATTTTTA
Source organism: Flavobacterium sp. ALJ2 (assembly GCF_015594725.1). GTDB lineage: Bacteria > Bacteroidota > Bacteroidia > Flavobacteriales > Flavobacteriaceae > Flavobacterium. The sequence continues at coordinate 188,223 of NZ_JADNRC010000005.1, forward strand.
TTAGCCATAATTCAAAAAACAAAACATGAAAAAATTTAAATATATTTTTGCTGGAGTTACCTTAATTATTAGCTTTTGTTTTGCGTTATATATTACTAAGCAATTTTTCCCGAACGATCCTTTTTCCAAAGCAACCGTTGAAAATCCGAAGCTAAAGAATACTTTGTTAGATAAAATTCAGCCAGGTGATTTAATTTTTCAAACCTCAGAATCTCCCCAATGTGAAGCTGTTAGAATTGCTACAAATTCTAAATTTTCTCATTGTGGAATAGTTTATATTCTAAATGGCAAACATTTTGTTTTTGAAGCAGTTCAACCTGTAAAATTAACTCCTCTTGACGAATGGATTCAGCATGGTAAAGATCAAGATTTTCTTGTAAAACGATTAAAAGACACCACTGCTTTAACTCCTACTGTTATTGAAAAAATGGAAATTTATAGTCGAAATTTTCTTAATAGCGATTATGATTCCTATTTTGGCTGGTCTGATGATAAAATGTATTGCTCTGAATTAATTTGGAAGATTTATAAAAATGGAGCCGGTATCGAATTATGCCCGTTGCAAAAATTAAAGGATTTTAACCTAACTGATTCAAAAGTTAAAGCCAAATTAAAAGAACGATATGGAAACAATATTCCGCTCGAGGAAGATGTAGTTGCCCCTTCGAATATTGTGGACTCGAAATTATTAAAAACAATAATTGATACCTATTAAAAATTGAAAAGCATCATTCAAAATATAAATAAAGCCTTTGACCATCGAATTCGACTTGGAATCATGTCTGTATTGATGGTCAATGATTCGGCTGATTTTAGTACTCTGAAAGAGCTTTTGGGCGTTACGGATGGTAATCTTGCAAGTCATGCTAAAGCATTAGAACTAGAAAACTATATTGAAATACAAAAACAATTTATTGGCAAAAAACCCAATACCAGTTATAGGGCCACCAAAGATGGTAAACTTGCATTTGTTGCACATATTGATGCTCTTGAAAAATTGATACAGAAGAAGTGAGCCTTTTTTTTACCTATTTACTTTGAAATACAAAGTACTTTTAAAAAACCAAACCTCAAAAAATATGAAGGATTTATTAATAGAAAAAATGTACGAGTTATCTAGAAAACCGTATCAGAAGTACATGAAGAAAAATGCTCCTTGGGAAATAAACAAGACTGAATTACTTGCTTTTCCTGAAGGAAGTTTAGGATATGGTTTGGGAAATTTTCTTCATATAAATAATTTTGATATTCAAGCTAAATTAGAAGATCATGACATCATTCATGTTTTAACAAATACTGGGATTTCGGTAGTGGATGAAATAGGGATGCAATACTATCTTTTGGGTAATCGAAAAAAGAGTTTGTATTTGTTTATGGTGATATTATCAGGAACTATCTTCTATCCTACTCAACTCGGGTATTTCTTAAAACAATATAAAAGAGGAAAGAAAGCGATGCCTTTTTATTATTTGGATTTCTCCAAAATGTTATTCACCCCAATTCAATCAATTCAAACAACTTTTAAAATTTAAAATTATGAAAAACGTAATTAATGAAGAAAAATTTGAAGGTAGAGCATCAACTGAACTCACCATCGGGAGTTTTATAATTTGTTCTCTTTTTTTCATGCTCTTTGTACTTGTAAAAGACAACTCTTATATATTGATTGTAGGCTTTCTTTTTACTGTTGTCGCTTTATTTCTTAATGCTATTATGTTATTTCATTTATTAGAAAGTTATATTTCTTTACCAAACCAAAGGGATTATATAGGCCGAAAAATTCTGATTCTGTTATCAAACCTTCCTATTGCGCTTTTGTACTATACAATCATTATCAAACTTAATTTATTATAAAATATTTAAAATTTATTTACAATGGAAACAAACGAAACTCCAAAACCTAGCTCTATTTTTCAGTCGAACTCTGCCAAAATGATTATGGTAGGCTTGCTTACTCTATTTTTACTGATTCCTCTAGAATACGTGAAGAATTTGATCACAGAACGCTCTTATAGACAAAATGATGTTATTGCTGAAATCAATGACAAATGGGGAGAAAATGTGTATATCTATGGGCCAATATTAAAGGTTCCGTATACTTCTTATCAAGAAACGGTAACTATAACCGAAAAAACAAATGAAACGATAATGCAAAAAGTAGCATCTACAAAATATGCTTATTTTTTTCCTGAAGAATTAAATATTAATTCAAACACTGATACAAAAATCCTCAACAGAAACAATTATGAATCAGCTGTGTTTACGACTAAAATGCAATTTAAAGGGAATTATATTCAACCTGATTTTAGCAGTAAAAATATTTCCCCAGAAGCAATTCAGTGGGATAAAGCAACTATTTTAATTAAAACTACGAATCTAAAAAGTATAAAAGAGGAAGCAAAAATTAAATTCGGAACTACTAACTATGTTTTTGAACCTGTATATAATTCGGCTAAATTGGATGGTACTGAAGCTCTTGAAACGGGTTATATAGATTTAACAAAAATACTATCGACTCCTAAGACTGATTATAATTTTGATATCACTTACAATGGCAGTAAGCAAATTAAAATTGTTCCGATTGGGAAAACTACAAATGTTGAGATGAAATCAAATTGGACTTCTCCTAGTTTTACTGGTAATTTCTTGCCTGATGATAAGACAAAAAAGATAAGCGAAACTGGATTTATTGCAAATTGGAAAATCTTGCATATCAACAGAGCATTCTCTCAACAAGCTTTTGATATTCTGCCTGATTTAAGTTCGTATAGTTTTGGGGTTGACTTTGTGATTCCTATAGATCAATACCAACAAAATGAGCGTGCATCTAAATATGGTTTTCTTGTTATCGGACTTACATTTTTGATTTTCTTTTTAATCCAAAATATGAGCAGAATCAGTATTCATATATTCCAATATTCAATGATTGGTTTGGCTCTAATTATGTTTTATACTTTATTGATTTCGATAACTGAACATAGTAATTTTACCAAGGCGTATATATTATCTGGAATAGCCGTTATATCACTTATTACTGCTTATTCGTTTTCGATTTTAAAGAATAAAAAGTTTCCAATTTTTATTGGATTTTCACTTACTGGATTATACACCTTTATTTATATTATTATTCAATTAGAAAATTATGCTTTATTGGTAGGTAGTATTGGGTTATTTCTAATTCTTGCAGCAATAATGTACTTTTCTAGAAAGATAGATTGGGGTAAGTAACTAACCAAAAGAAGTCGTCTCAATACTAGTTTAAACTGCCCAAAAAAGTTAGACACCATTTGGAATATCTTTTTACGCTATAAAGGTTATGCTCCTATGCGTTAAAAATAATTACATCCAACTGCTTAATATAATTTCAGATAGTTTGTAAGTCTGTAAACTATCTGAAATTATATTTTAAAAATTAACTCTATTTTTTAGCTTACTTAACTCCTAAATTAACGAGATAACTTATTTTATATCTCTATCTTTTTTATTTTCTTCAATAAGTAATTTAACTGATCTACTTCCTGATCGGATAATTCTCCGTAGACTTCCTCATCAAGTACATGAAGTTTTTTATTGACTTTATTTAGTAACGTTACTCCTTCTTCAGTGATAATAACAGCAATTAAACGCTTATCAGATGCTACGGTTTCTTTTACTACTAATTTCTTTAAAACTAGACGATCTACCAGACGTGAAACCCCAGCGTTTTTTTCGGCCATTTGAGCCAATATATCAGAAGTAGATAACGCTTTATGATTCTCTTCTAATATTTTTAAGACATTGTACTGTTGAGAAGTCAATCCATATCTAGCAAAGAACAATTGAGATTTAGTATACGCCCAATTGAAGGTTTCAAGTAGATTTAAACCTAATTCTCTTTTTATAGAATGAGGAGTGTGTTTTTTATCAAAAGCCATAATTTTATCTGTAAAACAAGATTAAAAAAAAAAGAAGAAGCTATTCTTCTTCTTTTTTCTTTAAAACATCTTTCAAAGATACTAATTATTGAATTAAATAGCCCCCATCTACAGGTAAATAGGCTCCTGTACAATAGCTAGCATCATCAGATGCTAAAAATAAAAATGTTTTAGCAATCTCTTCTGGTTTCCCTAATCGCTTCATTGCTGTTTTTGATTTTAAATACTCGGCTACTCCAGATCCTGCATTGTCCATTAATATTGGAGTTTCAATATATCCTGGGCCAATTATATTGACACGAATATTTTCTGTTCCGTTTTCCAAAGCTGCTGCTTTTGTTAATCCCACCACACCATGTTTTGAAGAAACATAAGAGGCAATTCCCATATCTGTAACCTGACTCATTACTGAACCGATATTAACAATCGATCCTCCGCCTTGTTTACGCATTTGCGCAATCTGATATTTCATCCCGTAAAACACACCGCTCAAATTTACTGCAATCACTTTATTCCACTCTTCAAGTGTTTTTTCATTAATATGGCTTAAACTTCTGTCCACAATACCTGCATTATTTAGAGCTACATCCAATCTTCCAAAAATTCTTACTGTTTCATTTACCGCATGTTCCACTTCTTCCGGTTTAGAAACATCACATTTTACATAGGCAGCTTTACCTCCTGCTTTTTTTATTTCTTCTACTACCTGAGAAGTCTCACTTAAATCAGCAATCATTACCGCTGCTCCTTCTTTTGCAATAGCTAGTGCTGAAGCTTTTCCTATTCCTGAATTACCACCTGTAATAAAGGCAACTTTGTTTTCAAAACGTTTCATCTTTTATATTTTTTTAAGTTATTTTATTAAACATCAAATTTAATGATTAGTCATTAATATTTAATCAATGAATAGTTAAATTAAGCATAAAACAATAAAAAAATATGCAAATCAAACACTTAATAAGAAAAATAGTTCCAGTTAGATTTATAAAAAACAATACTTAAATATAAAAAAGACAAAAAAATACCTCCAAATAGTACAAGACTTTTTGGAGGCAATTCTAATTAGGTAACTTATACTTTACAAAAAATAGGGAATAACTATTTTGTCAAGATTCCATTTTGATCAATTAGATATACTAATGAAGCCATTGTTGCAGCTCCTAGCTCTAGTTCTCTTTTGTTGATTGCATCAAATTTATCATTGGCTGCATGGTGATAATCAAAGTAACGCTGTGAATCTGGCTTTAAACCTGCTTTAACAAGTGTTTTAGACGTTAAATGTCCAATATCTGAACCACTGTGCCCTTTTACAAAACTATGTATTAAATAAGGCTCAAATAATCCTTTGTAGCTTTCGATTTTCTTAAAGTTTTCATCATCTGTTTCAAATGAGAAACCTCTTGGACTGAATCCTCCTGAATCGCTTTCTAAAGCAAAAATATGATTCTCTTTATTTTTTTGTGCCATTTCTTCATACATAGCTCCTCCTCTACCTCCATTTTCTTCATTCATAAACAAAACTACACGAATTGTATTTTTAGGTTTATAACCAAGATTTTTAAGAATACGTACTACTTCCATACTTTGGACTACTCCTGCCCCATCATCGTGTGAACCATCGGCTAGATCCCAAGAATCAAGATGTCCACCTACAATCATAATATTTTGTGGGTTTTCTGTACCTTTCATTTCTCCTATCACGTTATGTGACAATACATCTGGTAATTGCTCACAAGATTGTTTGAAATAAAATTTTAAAGTTGGGTTTTTCTTTAAAGATTTACTTAATAATTCGGCTCCATTTGTACTTATTGCAGCCGTTGGTATATATTCAGATTTTGGTAAGTCACCATAACTTTGCGTTCCTGTATGTGGATAATCATCTAATCTTAAATTCATAGAACGAACAATTGTTCCTACTGCTCCAAATTTAGCAGCTTCTTTTGCTCCTGCATATCTTTGATCTACGCAACCTCCGTATGATTTAAAAGTCTCAACATTTTCAGGATCCATTGGTCGGTTAAAGAAGACTATTTTGCCTTTTACTTTGGCACCTAATTCATTTAATTCTTTAATCCCTTGTACTTCTATCACCTCTGCAGTAACTCCTGTTTTTGGTGTAGCGATCGATCCTCCCAATGCTGTAATTGGTACTTCAGTTTTAATTTTATTATCTAAAATATAAGCTGTTTCTTTTTCTCCACGAACCCAATGTGGCACCATTACTTCCTGAAGATATACTCTGTCTAGACCTATACTTTCTAACTGATTTTTTGTGTATTGCACTGCCTCAGCTGCGTTCGTTGAGCCTGACAAGCGTCCTCCAATATCATTAGACAGGTATTCTAACCATGTATAACATTTAGAATTAGTTAAAGCTGCTTTGTAAATAGATTTAATATTCTTTTCATCGGGAGTTTGCGCAAATGCAGTTAATCCACTTAAAAATAAAATAGTTAATAAAGATGTTTTTTTCATTGGTTATATGGCTTTTGAAATTAGTTAACTTTTAGAAGTTCTTTTAATTTCAAAAATAAACAAATTTCTCTGTAACTCTAGTGCGTTTTTCTATACGTTTTCAGAAAATAGAATCTGTAATTATTTCACTTCGATGATTTCATTTTTTACACTTATTCCATTCTCATTAAAAGCTTCAATTGTAAAATAATAGTTAGTTCCTTTATCTAGTCCTCTAAAATCATATGAACTTTCATTATAAACCATTATACTGTTGTATAATTTATCAGGAGAAATTCCGTAATAAATAGTATAACCAATTGCATCTGATTGTTTTTTCCAACGAATCATTGCGTTACGAGAATCTGTAGCACTTCTTTCTACTTTAAATTCAGAAACTGGTTTTGGTTTTTCTAACAATCCGTTTCCAAAAACTCTGAAATCTGATACTGCAAATAATCCTGAAGCGTTATGGATATTCACCATTTTTATATAGCGCGCCTTAATTGGTTTTGTTAGTTCAACATAATCATGAGGTACATCTTTATCATTTCTAGACTTATCTACAACCAAAGTCCAATTTTCAGCATCATCGGACATAAAGATTTTATACTGATAATATATATCCATTGCCTTATTGTATTGTGTTGCTTTATGGTCGGCATAATTAATCTGCAGCGCCTTTATTTCCATCTTTCTGCCTAAATCGAGCTGTAACCATTCGCCAGGATTACTCGTTTTTGCCGACCAATAGGTTTGAATATCTTCATCGGTTAAATTACTGGCACCATAACAAAATTTTTCAAACACTTTTTTTCCTCCGTTATCCACTCTATGTGTTTGAACTTCCATACAATCTTCTGATGAAGAAACGGTTACTGGCTTTTTATACGAAAGTAACATCCATCCTGCAGAAGCCCCTTTGGTCTGATCACGCTGTTTCGTTGGTAAAACTATCGGGAAATCACCATAAGATGTAATAGAATACATTACGTCATCTTTGTCAAATCCTGCTGGAAACATATCAATACGACGCTCAAAACGGTCTTTTATTGAGATTTTACATGTTCCTGTATTCCAGTAATTCCCATAATTATCAGCAAAGGTATTTCCGTGTCCTGCTCCTATTACAAAACCTCCTGGTTTGTATGACATCGGATTGTGTTTTTGGTAAACAAATGGTCCTAACGGATTATCTCCTACATGTACTCCATTGGCGTAGCCTTTAAACTCTGTAGCTGGTGCCCCGTATTGCATATAATATTTTCCGTTGTGTTTGGTCATCCAAGCTCCTTCGATAAAATTTCCCCAAGGTGCTGGCTCCATATCATTATTAGGCCCAAAACGTTCCCATCCATGATTTGCAGGATCTAAACCTACAACTTCTTTTATTTCGCCATAAGGATATTGAATATCCTCTACTTCGGTTGCAGCGTATAGTTTTGCATAATCCGCCTGATTTCCTACTGGAAGCCATGTTTTATAATCTACTTCGGTACCAACTAAAGGCAATTTTCCGCTTGAGCCATAATACATATACACTTTTTTATCATCGTCCTGAAAAATTGCAGGATCCCAAGTTGGCAACATCGCAGTATCTACATGTCTTGTCCATCGCCCCGATTTTGGGTTAGCCGTTTTCCAGACAGGATGATCTTTTTTCCAGGTTGAACCTACATAAAACATCGTGTCATTTACAACCCAAGCTGCTGGTGCACACTGATCATCATCGGCTGGTCGTCTTTGAAAGCTACTATAAACAAATTTCCAATCGGACATATCTTTACTCCAAAAGAATCCTGCTTGATTGGTACCAAATAAATAATATTCGTTTTTATACGTAATAATTACTGGATCGGCACTCGAACGACGTGATTCTGGAATTCCGTTATGATTCTCGGTCGTATAATTGTAACCAATATTTACTGGATTGCAATATGTTGATGCTGTATTATTGGGATCAAACCAATCGGTTTTTCCAAGAAGATTAGTTTTGGGTTCTGATGTATGAATTTTACATCCTACCAAAAATAACAAAAGTGCTATTGAATATAGTTTATACCTGTTTTTCATCATGATTATTTTATATTTTATAGAGAATCTTACTTTAATCTTATACGCTGAGAATAATCAATAAAAATTTTGTTTAACACATAGAAACATAAATTTTATGTGCAAAAAAGAACTGAAAAAGAAATACATTTCTTTCACATAGCTAGAACTCTGTGCTTTTTAAATAAGCAAAACGCCTATTATGAATTTACAAAATCTATGTTTCTATGTGTTAAAATTGATTATACTTAATGAGTTAGAATCTTATAAAATTCTATTTTTTAATCTTTATTCTTTCACTTAATAACTCTGGTTCATTGGTCGTTATGTAGTTAAAGTTATTCTCGATAATCCAATCCATATCGCTAACATCATTAACCGTCCAAACATTTAAAGTAATGTTATTATCCTTTGCTTCTTTTATCCAATCTGGATGTTTTTTAAAAACAGAATAATGATAATCAACACCCGAAATATTATCAAGTTTTACTTCTTTTGGTGATTTATTACCTTCTAGATACTGTAAAGTCGTTTTGGTATCGACTTCGCGAATTTGCTTTAAGATTTCATAATCAAAACTGATATATGTGGTTATCTTTTCAGCTTTAAGCTTCTTAACTGTTTCTACAACTTTCAATGCAATTTTTTTTCCTCTTTCCTTACTTACTCCCGAAGGTTTTATTTCGCATACCAGAGTTGTGTGTTTGTTATTTTTCTGTCCTTCTAAAATATATTCTCGTAAGGTTGGCAACTTTTCTCCATTAGAGAGTTTAAACTTTATTAAGTCAGCATATTTTGTTTCTTCTACAATTAGTTTGTTATAATGTGGGTCGTGATTTATAACAAGCGAATCATCGACTGTCATGACTACATCAAATTCTGACCCTACCGCTTTTAAATCGATAGCATGCCTAAGTGCTGCTATAGAGTTTTCTGGTAAATTGTTTTTTTTCCAAGCCCCTCGATGTGCAACAATTCCGTTTTTGGTGACATTACAAGAAGTAAAAACAAATAATATAAGCATAAAAGAGAATGCTCTAAATATTTTAATAATATTCATTGTATTTATAATGTATTAAAAATTAATAGCTGTTGAGTTTATCTATATTTTAAATTAAAAAAAAGGCCCTCCGTAACCAATAACGAAGGGCCAAAACATGAATCAATCCAACCAACCAATTAATTGATTAACTCAAAACTAACTTTCTTCTCTGCATTTGAATCAGTTCCAACAAATACGTCGAATTGTCCTGGCTCAGCAATAAATTTTAAATCAGAATTGTAAAATTTCAAATCTTCAACAGTAATTTCAAAATTCACAGTTCTTTTTTCTCCTTTTTTAAGGTCTATTTTTTGGAATCCTTTCAGCTCTCTTACTGGTCTTGTAACAGATCCTACTAAATCTCTTATGTATAACTGAACTACTTCTTTACCATCATAATTTCCTGTATTTGTAACATCAACAGTAACATTTAGTTTTCCTGTGAAGTTCATTTTATCAGATGAAATTTTTAAGTTTGAGTAATCAAAAGTTGTATAACTTAATCCGTAACCGAAAGCGTATAAAGGCTCGTTTCTTTCATCCATAAAGTTAGATCTGAATTTCTCGAATTTTCCTTCTTTGTTTGCAAGTGGTCTTCCTGTATTTTTTTGGTTATAATAAATAGGTACTTGTCCTACACTTCTTGGGAATGTAGATGTAAGTTTTCCTGAAGGATTTTCATCTCCAAACAAAACATCTGCAATTGCATGTCCTGCTTCGCTTCCTGCAAACCAAACATTAAGAATTGCGGGGACAGTTTCGCTTTCTTCTTTTATCACTAACGGACGACCATCAAATAAAACTACAACAACTGATTTTCCTGTTTTTAATAATGCTTGTAATAAATCTTTTTGTGCTTGTGGAATTTCTAAGTTAGTTCTACTACTACTTTCTCCGCTCATCTCTGCAGATTCACCAATTGCAGCAACAATTACATCTGATTGTGAAGCTACTTTTAAAGCCTCTGCAAGCAATTCTTCCTTAGTTCTGTTATCACGGTGCAATGTTTTACCAAACATCGTTGCTTTCTCTTCAAATGCAGCATCATAGTCAAGATTACTTCCTTTTGCGTAAAGTACGTTTGTTGATTTTCCGGCAACATCTTTAATTCCTGCTAATAATGAAATAGCCGTTTTCATATTTGTAGCAACGCTCCAAGTACCTGGCATATTTTCTTTGGCATCAGCCAATGGTCCAATTACTGCAATTGTTCCTGATTTTTTTAAAGGCAATAATTGATTTTCGTTTTTTAATAAAACCAATGATTGCGAAGATATTTTTCTAGCTTCGGCTCTATGGCTTGCTGTAAAAATCTCTGTTTTAGCTCTTTTTGGATCACAGTATTTATATGGATCTTCAAACAATCCTAAATCGTATTTTGCTTCAAGGATAAGACGTACCGCATTGTCTAATTGTTCTATGCTTACTTTATTCTCTGCCAATGATTTTTTTAATGTCGTAAGGAATCCTTCTCCTACCATATCCATCTCTACACCTGCGTTTAATGCTAATGCTGATACGGTTTGTAAATCACCCATTCCGTGATCAATCATTTCAGGAATTCCTGTATAATCGGTAACTACAAATCCTTTAAAACCCCATTCTTTTCTTAAAACATCAGTCATTAACCATTTATTTCCAGTTGCTGGAATTCCGTCAATTTCATTGAAAGATGCCATAACTGAACCTACTCCTGCATCTATAGCTGCTTTGTATGGTGGGAAATATTCATTATACATTCTTATTCTACTCATATCTACCGTGTTGTAATCACGTCCTGCTTCTGGTGCACCATATAAAGCAAAATGTTTTACACATGATAAAATAGTATTGTTTTTAGAAAGATCGTGTTGTTGGTATCCATTTACCATTGCTTTTGCAATTTCGCTACCTAAATATGGATCTTCTCCTGAACCTTCAGAAACTCTACCCCAACGTGGATCACGAGAGATATCTACCATTGGCGAGAATGTCCAGTTAATACCATCGGCACTAGCTTCTTGTGCTGCAATTTGAGCACTTCTTTCTATAGCTTTCATATCCCAAATACAAGATAATCCAAGCGGAATAGGAAATGTAGTTTCATAACCATGAATAACATCCATACCAAAAAGCAATGGGATTTTTAATCGGCTTTTTTCGACTGCAATCTTTTGTACTTCTTTTATCTTTTGAACTGATTTAATATTGAATAGACCTCCTACTTTTCCTTCTTCAATATTTTTAGCAACATTAGAACTATTAGCCTGACCAGTTGTTATATCTCCTGAAGTTGGTAAATTTAACTGTCCGATTTTTTCATCTACTGTCATTTTAGACATCAACTCCGAAACGAACTCTGATCTTGGCTTAATTTTTACAGTTTTTTTGGCTTCTTTTTTCTGAGCATAACTCAAAAAAGCACATCCTAAAAAGAGTATTACTAATTTGTTTTTCATTCTATAATTTTTATTTATTTCTTACTTGTTTAAACATCCAGTCATAAATTTCTTGGTTGTCATATACTCTTGACCAACTATCATGACCTGCATCATCAAAAATGGTCAACTCTGCATTGCTATTACATTTTTTCAATTCTTTATAAATTGTAATTGCATAATCTATATTCACGACATCATCCACTAATCCATGAAAAATTCGTGTTGGTATCTTTGCTATTTTACAGGTTTGTTCTAATTGAATTAAATCTACAAATCCCGAAATAGGAACTATTGCTGCAAACATATCCGGATGTGCAAAAGCCAAGTTCCATGTTCCCCAACCTCCTAAACTTAATCCTGTAACATAAATTCTATTAGAATCGATATTGTTTTCTTTCTGGATTTTTAATATCAATCGGTATAAAACTTCTGCATCCCATTCTTCATTCTCCGGACATTGTGGAGCAAGAACATAAGCATCTAGTTTATGCTCTTTTAAATACTTAAATGGTCCATGAATTTTTACTTTCTCTATATCGTTTCCTTTTTCGCCAGAACCATGAAGAAAAATTAGCAATGGTTTCTTCTCTTTTATATCCGCTGGAATATGCAATGCGTACCCTAGTTCATGTTTTTGAATGATTTCGGTTTTGATCTTCCCATTTACAGTTGTTTGAGCAAAAGAAATGAACGAAAATAATAGAGCTACTACTGCTAATTTATGCTTCATATTAAAACTATTTTTTTAGAATCCGTATTTACCTGAGTGAAAACCTAATCCTATCAATCCTTGTTTAACTTCTGGAGCATTCATAAATAATTTCCATAATAAACCTGAACGATAGTTTTCTAGCATCACTACTTCTGGGCCTTGGTCTATCGCCAAATAGCGTTGCGCTGTCCAGCCGTATTGTAAGCTACTAGCATCATAAAATCCTGCTACTCCCCAAGTATCTTTTTTATGATTTTCGTATAAATTACGCATCACTGCAATAGATTCTTTCGGTGTATAAACAATTGAGCTAATTGCCGCTGTTGGTGCAATAACTCCTACATCATTACTTGGCATGTGTGCATTGTAACCTGTAGTTCCGTCAGGATTTCTAGAATAAGATGCAGTTAATCCCCAATAATCAGAACCGTATCCTTTAAATTTCTTAGGATTTTCTACACAATATTCATAATCGATTTTAACGTGATTTACATTAAGATCCCAATAGTTTGCATATTTATCAGTTAATTGATTTGGATCAAGTCCAACATATGAATAATGTGCCCAAAATAAAGGACCTCCATATTCTTCGGCTCCATTATGTTTTAAAATCAGGGGAATATTATATTTGGTTTTATCCGTAACTATTTCCCCGTTTCTTGCCCAACCTTCGTGATATTCTTTCGGCGTAATTGGGTGTGTTGGCGAAGCTGCCGCCAGTATGTAAGTAATTAAACATTCGTTATATCCTTCTAGAGGAAAGTTCATTTGCCAGTCGTATGTAGGCGACCAATGCCAATACAAGAAATTCTTGTTATTGGTGTACCATTTCCAGTCTACTCCTTTCCAGAGTGCATCATATTTTTGAGCAACTGCTTTTTCAGCATCTGAACCATTTTTTAAGTATTCGCGAACTGTAATCATTCCGCTAACTAAAAATGAGGTTTCGACTAAATCTCCTCCATTATCTTTAGTTCCAAATGGTTTTACTTTTCCTGTATTTCCGTCAATCCAGTGTGACCAAGCTCCATGAAAACGATCGGCTTTGTCTAGGAAATCAGCTATTTTATTCAGTCTCTCAACACCTTCTTTTTTTGTAATGTACCCTCTTGACATTCCAGATACAATCGCCATTAACCCAAAACCCGAACCTCCGGTCGTAACAATATTAGCATCATTTTCGGGATAAACCCCATCAGGATGATAACGTTCTCTTGCCAGTCCTGAGTTTGGTTCAGCATAGTCCCAAAAATACTTAAAGGTTTGTTTTTGCACTACATCCATAAGCTCTTCATCCGATAGTTTTACAACTAAGGGAGCTACTGTTGCATTTTCTTTTGAATTGTTCGCAGTAGAACCACATCCAAAAAAAACAAAAGACATCAATAAAACTGAAATTCTAATCATTATAAAAATTTATGCAATTAATAATTAATCACTTCCTCCAATAAATGAAGGAAGTGATATTTTGTATTCTAATCTTAGTAACCAGGGTTTTGTTGAGACATCCCTTCAGATATTCTTATGAAAGAATCTGGTATAGGAAACAATTCATTTTTGTTTTCGGTAAATACTCTTCCATTAGGGAAGTATTTACTTTTATCTGCAGCAAAAGCAGCTTTGGCTTGTCCAGTCCTAACTAAATCAAAGAATCTATCAAATTCAAATGCCAATTCTACTCTTCTTTCCTTCCAGATTGCTTTTCTAACATCAGTTTGAGATACTGCAGGTGTGTCACCTAATCCAGCTCTTTTTCTAATTTGATTCAATAAAGGAATAGCTTCAGAAGTTTGTCCTAACTCGTTCAGAGCTTCGGCTTTCATTAATAATACTTCAGCATATCTTAAACATTTAATATTAGCATCTGTTTCCCAAGCATCTGTAAAAGCTGAAGAATAGGCTTTAAAGTTATATCTTGGACTAAGAGTCGTATCTATCTCTTTTTTACCATCAACCTCTTTATATAAATGTGGAATAACTCTGCCATCATATAAAGTTGTACCTCTAAAAATAATAGTAGCATCTTTTCTTACATCTCCTGCTTCATAAGCTTTTACTAAGCTTTGTGAAGGTTGATTGAATCCCCAACCCCATGAATCACGTACTCCTTGAGTGTTTGAATACCCTGATATTCCTCTAATTGGCACTGAACCAACTCCATTTATTTCGAAAATAGACTCTCCGTCATTCTCTCCTTCTAATCTAAACATTTTAGCATAGTCAGGAGAAATAGAATAACCTGTTACCATATTAGAATAATCTACTACTTTTTGCCATTTTTTCTGGTATAAGCTTACTTTTGCTAATAAAGCATAAGCAGCTCCTTTTGAAGCTCTTGCTTTTTCACTTGCTGCATATTCTGATTTGTTAGGTAATACTGCTATAGCCTCATTTAAATCATTTTCGATAAAAGCATAAACTTCAGCTGCAGTTCTACGAGTCAATTGCATTTTTTTATCTTCCGCAGATATTGGGAGACTAGATAAATGGTCAACAATAGGAACTCCTCCATAACATTTAACCAACGTAAAATATAGATAAGCTCTTAAAAATTTAGCTTCTCCCGTTAATCTTTTTCTTAAATCAGCATTTGCCTTATCTAATTTAGGAAGAATTGCTAATGCTTGATTACATTTGTTTATTCCATCATAATTTGCATTAAATGTACTTTGTGCAGAAGGGTTTGATGAATTATAAGTTAAGGCGTCCAACACGTCTTTATCATCACCAAGATCACTTGGTATTGATCCTTTATCTGCATCATCCGAAGTAATACTCGCTAGTCCTATCCAACCAAATGAACTCATGTCCCAATCTAAAAACTTACTATAAATTGCTGTTACAAATGATTTTGCACCATTATCATTATTAAAAAGTTCAATGTCATCTGTAGAGACCGTTTCTGTTTGTTTAACATCTAAATAATCATCTGCGCATCCAGAAAAAAAGCATGCAAATAATACAAACATTGATATATATATCTTTTTCATAATATTAAAATTTTAAATTAGCACCAATAACGAAAGATCTTAACGCAGGATAAGCATCTAGCTCTACTCCTTGACTTCCGTAAGGATTACCGTCACCGTTTAATTCAGGAGAAAAACCTGAGAATTTCTGAGTAATAAATGGGTTAATTGCATTTACATATAATCTGCAAGAACTTAGGAATTGTCCTTCAGTTAAAGGAAGTTTATACCCAAGAGTAATATTGTTGATTCTGAAGAAATCTCCAGATTCTAAATAGTAAGTAGAAGCTACTGGAATTTGATTAGATGCATTTGGAGATGTTGGATTATTTGTACTCCAAAAATTATTTGCCACTGAAGCTTCTATATTTTCACCTCCAAAACGTTGTGCTTTTTTACCATTATATACTTTTGCTCCTCCTGTACCATATCCGTCAACAGAGAAATCGATATTTTTATAAACTAATCCTAATGTAACACCATAATTAGAAGTAGGCAAAATTGACCCTACATACTTTTTATCTTTAGTACCAGACAAAAGATCCTGAGTAACCGCTTTACCTTCTGAATTATAATATAGTTTATCTCCATTTGATTTGTCTATACCTGCATATTCATATAAATAAAAACTACCTAATGGCTGACCAACAGAATTGTTATAAAGTAGTTTAGTATCTTGACCATTTCCTAAATTTCCTCCTATAACTTGTGATAATGATACATCTTGTAAATTTGTAAGTTTGTTTTTGTTATGAGAGTAATTACCTCCAACCCAGTAACTCAAATTATCATTAATTTTATCATCCCAACGTAAAGCAATTTCATATCCTTTATTTGAAACTTTACCTACATGCGAAGGAGTTTCTAAAGTAATTCCTGAAGTTGGAAATGGTTTTATATTCAAAATAACATTTTTAGTCGTTTTATCATATACATCAAATGATCCTTTTAATCTACTATCTAGTAATTCAAAATCTAAGCCAGCTGAAGCTTCCTCTGTAATTTCCCATGTCAAACTTGGATCAATTTGAGAAATAATACTTGTTCCTTCGTTCAATATTGAACCTCCTAAATAACTATTAAGCCCTGAAACATATGATTGATTATTAAGTGGTACATTTTGATTTCCTAATTTACCCCAACCTCCTCTTAATTTTATTAAATCAATACCTTTTATATCTTTCAAAAAGCTTTCTTTAGTCACAACCCAACCTAAACCAAAAGCAGGAAATGTTCCCCAACGCTCATCTTTAGCAAAATTTGAAGATCCATCACGTCTAATTGTTCCTGTGAATAAATATCTATCCATTAATTTATACTGGAATCTACCAAAATACGAAGCCAATTTACTTTGATTGAATGTTACATCATATAAACTAGTTACTGTTCCTGCATAATCAACTCCATGTCCGTCTTTTGGACTATTTAATGACCAGTAATTAGAATCTGGAATAACATTTTTTCTAGCAATAGTTAATTTCTCTCTTGGTCCTTTTACAGAAGTTTCAATACCTGCTGTTACCTCTACATCATGAATACCGCCAAAAACTTTGTTAAAAGTTAAATAGTTAGATAAGTTCCAATTATAATACTGTTCTCTACCTCTTGTTAATAAATTTAAATTTGAAGAAGTAGGATAGTCTTCAGCCTTACGAGTTGGATTTGCTGCTAACCAGATATTTTTAGTATCATCATAATTATACTGCTTCCAAGAATAATATTCTCCGTTAAATTGTGAAGTAAATTTTAATCCTTTAACAATGTCATAGTCTAATTTTAAACCTCCTTGCAAAGTGATGCTTCTTTGTTGTTCATCATAAAAATCTAATTGTGCAACAGGGTTACCAACATTGTTAAATGAAGTTCCATCTGGACTTGCAATCCCGCTACCTACAAAAGGAACTCCATATTGACCATTAGGAAAACGAACTGGAACTATTGGAGATTGCTTGTAAGCATTTGTAAAAGCACTTAAAGGCTTTGGAGTAGATTTTGTTGAAGTAAAACTAAAGTTCTGATTTAAAGTTACTTTTTTAGAAATTTTATATTCATTATTATTTCTAAAAGTAGTACGTGCATAGTCTAGACCATTTAAAATTCCTTTTTCTTCATAATTTCCTACACTAAAAAAATATTTTATATTTTCTGTAGACCCAGAAATCGAAACATTATTTTGAGTATATGATCCTGTTCTAGTGATTTCATCAAACCAATTTGTATTAACGGGTTGATTTTCAGAAAAAAGTTTATCATTTAAAGCTGTATTTGAATAACGTGCAAAAGCATCACTATTTGCCATCTTAACTTTCTTTAGAGGCGATCTAACTCCTGCAAAACTTTCAATTTCTACAGAAACCTTATCTCCTTTGCCTTTTTTTGTAGTAATAATTATTACACCATTTGCTGCTCTGGTACCATAAATTGCCAATGCAGATGCATCTTTTAATATTTCATACGATGTAATATCGTTTGTATTAATATTATTGATATTTTCTGTAGGCATACCATCTACTATAAACAAAGGATTTCTTCCTCCTAATGCGGTACCTAAACCTCTAATAACAACTGAAGGTGTACTTCCTGGTACGTCTGATGATGTTACCTGAACACCAGCTGCTTTTCCTTGTATAGCTTGTGAAGCATTCAAAACTTTAGTTTTAGATACATCTTCTGCTCTTAGTGAAGTAATTGCAGTAGTATTATCTATTTTCTTTCTAGTTCCATATCCAATAACTACAACTTCTTTTAAAGCTGTATCTTGAGATTCTTTTAAAACAATACTCATAGGTGTTGAAGTTGCTGTTGTAGTTGTAGCTTCAAAACCGACCATGCTAATTTTTAATATTTCGCCTACTTTGGCTTTAATTTCAAAATTACCGTCAAAATCTGTGTCAGTAGAAGTTCTAGATTCTGTGGCAACGACCATTGTTCCTGGTATTGCCATACCCTGTGAATCCAAAACCTTACCTTTAATTACTTGTCCAGACATGTATGCCGGAAGTAGAATGAGTGCTAATAAGCTAAAAATAAGATTTCTCATATATTAATAAATTGTTAAAGTTAGTACGCCAAACTTAGATAATTACAACGTTATAGTACGTTAAATAGAAATACTACATGAATACATCAAAATGCACAAATACCACATTAAATCACTCTTTTAAAGCCATTTACACAAAACAAAAAACACCACTCTACATCATGATGATGTAGTAATGATGTATTGATATTTGATATAAATTAAAGTTAAATAATATATTATCTCTAAAAAATTAGGATATTTTTACAGATTCAATAAAAAGTTAGAAAGGTTTTCGTCTTGAACCAGGTTCAATTTTTTTCTTAATCGATAACGATGTAGTTCTACTCCTCTAAACGAAATGTTCATTAAAGGAGCAATCTCTTTTGAAGAAAGATTCATTTTTAAGTAAATACAAAGCTTAATATCCTTTGAAGTTAAATTGGGATATTTCTGAGAAAGATTTGTTACAAACTCATTATGAATTTGATTTAGGTTATTTTCAAAAGTTTCCCATTCATGCTTATTAACAGCATTTATTTTGATAGCTTTCTTTATCTCACTTTTGAGTTTATTAAAATCTGCTTCGGAATCTAGAATCCCTTGTATTTTTTCAATCATTTCACTTTGCTTAGCAATAGAAAGCGATTTACCTGCTACCTCTGAGGATTTTGTTTGTAATTCCAGTTCTAGAATGTGTTTTTGATACTCTTGACTGTTTAAATCATTCTCTGCTTTCAATTCCATTTCTAGAATTTCTTTTTGATGTCTTAACTCTTCTTCTCTTAATTCCATTTTTTGCAAATAACGCATCTTATTCCATCTATAATAGACATATAAAATACCTGCAATAAAAGATAAATACAATAAAAGCATCCAAAAGGAAAAATACCATGGCTTTGCAACAATAAAATCAAAACTTGAAATTTTACTATAATTTAAGCCATTATGATTATATATTTCTACACTATGTGAACCACTATTTAAGTTATTCAAAACAATTAAGCCCTCTTTTATAGATCTAAAATTATTCTCATTATTAATCTTATAAAATAAGTTTGGTTTAGCCGCTCCAAATAAACCTGAGATTACATTTATTCTTAACTCTGAATTATAATTTATACTGGAATTATTTTCGATTAAATTTTCATTATTAAATACTTCAACCTGTAAATTTAATTTTTGGTCATTTATATCTTTTGATTGAAAAGAAATAAAACCATCATCCAAATTCAATAAATAATTATTATTGTTTTTAAAAACATTCAAGTTGTCATTGATAATTTTACCTTTATAATATTTCTCCTGAAGACTGTTCCATATAAATTTATTACCATTTGCATAAATATGGTATAAAAGTCCATCTTGTAATAAGATAAAATGATTTTCATCAATAGCGGCTATATCTGAGATATTACTAAAATTAGAATTAAAAGGCTCGTTCTTTTCTAATTGATTAGCAATCGAGTTATAAGTGTACCAGGTTTTATTTATTAAAAAAAGAATTTCATTTCTGAACTCAAATATTTTTACACCAAAATCATTTTTAATTTTACTATGCTGAGTTACATTTTCTACTTTCAGCGTTTCGTAATTGTCATTAAATAAGATTCTATATAAGCCTCGATAATTATCAGCTGCCCATACTTCATTTTTTCTATTCTGAGCTACATATTTTATAGGTTTCCTTAACCCTTTTAAAGCTACTTTTTGTTCTAAATTATTACTGTCTTTATATACAATGATACCGCTATACGTTGCTTGAAAATAAAAATCACCAATAGTACTTTTTGTTAAATTCCACCCTCCATTTATCGTATTTAACTTAGAGAAATGTCCATTATCATACAAAAATGTTCCTTCATTATGACCTATAAAATATTTATGTTTTAATTTACTTATATTCCAAGCTTGTCCTTGACTATTAGGTATCAAAGAAAGTTTCTTATCAGCATATTTAAAAACACCATGATTTGATGCCATTAAATAGCCCTTATCGATGTTTACAACTGAATATACCGACCCTAAAACCCCAGAATTATCATAAAAAATAGAAACTGGAGACGTCACTTCAATATGTGCTATTCCGTTATCTAAACCTAACCATAAATCTTCTTCTTTATCTAATCCGATACTCAGAATAGAATTGTTCATTAATACATTTTTTCTATTGATATTTTTAAAAGAATTATCATTAAAATCAAACATATAAATACCTTCACCAGCTGTACCAATTATAAGTTTATTGCTCTTTAAAAATCGGGCTACATTTATGTTTGCATTTTTTAAGACTCCATTTAATGGATTATCCCATGCCGTTAAACGTCCTCTATCTTCTACAAAAACTCCATTTTTATGTGTAAAAATGTATGTTCTGTTTCGATATTTTTCAATAGCATGAATAACATTGTTCTTTATGGCTTCCCAGCCTTTTACGGGGTTTAATTTATTCCCATTTACAACAAAAACCCCATGTTCTACAGAAGCTACAAGCAGTTGATTATTAACAACAAAACAATAAGATATTAAAAATGGAAGCTTCGTTTTTTTGATTGATTTTCCATTATAAACAAAAATCTGATTGAAAGATTGAAAATAAATTAAATCATTAAGTTTGAAAATTTTCCATACTTCTTCATTCTCATTTTCATCAAATACTTTTGTGTTTTTAGAAATAGAAACATACTTCATTTTTCCTGCTTCTCTATACCAATAACCAAATTCTTTATAAGAGCCAGAATAAACTTTATCTCCATCGACCATAATTGAGCGAATGATTGTTTTATTTGGTAATATATATTTTTCCCAAACAACTCCATTATAACGTATCAAATAATGATTATTTGCAAAATACATTGCATTATCATTTCCTTGAGCTACACTCCAAATTTGGT
This sequence comes from Flavobacterium sp. ALJ2, assembly GCF_015594725.1. Lineage (GTDB taxonomy): Bacteria > Bacteroidota > Bacteroidia > Flavobacteriales > Flavobacteriaceae > Flavobacterium. The sequence continues at coordinate 209,702 of NZ_JADNRC010000005.1, forward strand.
TATCTCCCTCGTAATTAGATTTATTATAATTTTCTACAAAAGGAAGCAACTCTTGAGCCTGAATTTGAAATGTTAGAAAGAAGAGGAAAAATAAATTAAGAAGATTCGATTTCAAAATATTGGTATTTATGTTCAAATATAATCACATTTATCCGATTTTTTGCATAAAAAAAGCCTCTCAATGAGAAGCTCTTTCCATAAAACATATAATCTTAATTTAGTTTTTAAGTAAATGATAAACCTGATTTGCAATTTCAAACTCTTCATCTGTAGGAATTACCAAAATTTTAGTTTTAGATCCTTCGGTGTTAATTTCACGATTTAATTTAGAACGAATCTGATTTTTATCGTTATCTAATTCAATTCCAAAATATTCCATATCCGTACATACTAATTTTCGCATATACGATGAGTTCTCCCCTATTCCTGCAGTAAAAACAATCGCATCTAAACCATTCAAAACAGCTGCATATGATCCTATATATTTTCTTATTCGATACGCATTCATCGCCAAAGCCAACTGACAATCTTTATTTCCTTTTTCTGCTTCTGCTTCTATATCGCGTAAATCACTATAACCCGTAAGACCAAGCATACCGCTTTGTTTCAATAAAATTGAATTTACTTCATCGGCAGTATAATTTAGGTTTTTCATCATATAAAAGATAACCGATTGGTCGATATCTCCTGCTCGTGTACCCATAATCAAACCGTTAGATGGAGAAAACCCCATGGTATGATCAATACTTTTCCCGTCTTTTATAGCTGTCATACTGCATCCGTTTCCGAGATGTATTGTGATAATTTTAGATTTATGCTCTAAATATTCTATCGCTTGTTCAGAAACATATTTGTGGCTCGTTCCATGAAAACCATAAACCCGCACTTTATTTTCTGTTAAAAGATAATTTGGTATCGCGTATTTATATGCTTCAACTGGAATTGTCTGGTGAAAAGCTGTATCAAAAACAGCTACTTGCTGTGCTGACGTAAAAATCTCTTCTGCTACATTTATTCCTACTAAATGTGCTGGATTATGCAATGGAGCTAATTCTGAAAGCTCTTTTATTTTGTTTTTAACCTCATTGGTAATAATTACTGTATCCGAAAAATAACTTCCGCCATGAACTACACGATGCCCAACTGCTTCAATTTCTGAAGTCGCTTTTATTACGCCTGTTTCATTATTCAAAAGTAAGCTGGCAACTTTTTCCAAACCTATTTTGTGTGTCAATATAGATATTGTTTCCTCAAAAGAAACATCTTTAGTTTTGTAAGTTATATTAGAACTTTCTAATCCAATTCTGTCAATCATCCCAGAACAAATCACTTCGTTAGCTGGCATTAGCATTAATTGATATTTTATAGAAGAGCTTCCTGAATTTAATATTAATATTTTCATTGTTATTTTTTTAGGTGCTAAGGCACTACGTCCCTTTTTTAGTATAGGCTAATTTTTTTAAATTTTAATTCCAAATTTCTAATCGATTACAATCCTTGTGCTTGAATGGCTGTAATAACAACTGTATTTATAATATCATCTACAGTACAACCTCGGCTTAAATCATTTACTGGTTTTTTCAATCCTTGTAACATCGGCCCTATAGCTAATGCTCCTGTTTCTCTTTGTACTGCTTTATAAGTATTATTTCCTGTATTTAGATCAGGAAAAATAAGTACACTCGCTTGTCCGGCAACTTCTGAATCTGGCATTTTACTTTTTCCAACACTTCTATCCACAGCTGCATCGTACTGAATTGGCCCTTCTATTTTTAAATCAGGTCGTTTTCGTTTAACAATTTCTGTTGCGGTTCTTACTTTTTCAACTTCATCCCCTTTTCCTGATGAACCAGAAGAATAAGAAAGCATTGCTATTTTTGGTTCTATCCCAAAAGCAAGACTAGATTCTGCAGAAGAAATAGCAATTTCAGCCAATTGTTCTGCAGTAGGATTTGGATTTATGGCACAATCTCCAAATACTGAAACACGATCTTCTAAACACATAAAGAATACCGATGAAACTACCGATGAATTAGGTTTGGTTTTAATAAACTGTAATGCAGGCAATATCGTATGTTGCGTTGTATGGGCTGCTCCCGAAACCATTCCATCAGCATGACCTTTATACACCATCATTGTTCCAAAATAAGAGACATCTTCCATTAAATCTCTTGCCATTGTAATACTTACGTTTTTTTCTTTTCTAAGCTCATAATATGTATTCGCATAATCTTCGTAAAGATCAGATTCTATCGGATTGATAATATTGACTTTAGAAAAATCAAAAGTAATTCCTAGTTCTGTCACTTTACTTTCGATTTGTTTTTTATCTCCAATAATCGAAATATCAACAACATCCATATCAAGCAATCTTGACGCAGCCATAATGATTCTTTCATCATTTCCTTCTGGCAAAACAATGTGTTTACGATGCTGTTTGGCTCGTTTAACCATATTGTATTGAAACATTTTTGGCGTCATCCCTTCTGCTTTAAAAGTGATTAATTTTTCGGACAAACTATCTAAATCAACATATTTTTCGAAAGTAGTAATCGAAGTTTCTATCTTATGCCCGTTATTAGCATAAATTTGCGATTTGATTGCCCCTATTTTATTCGTAATATGATATGTTCCTTCTTCTACAGCAATAATTGGAACGATTGCAGATAATCCTTCTATTAATTTCAAAATACTTTCTTCTGGCAAAATATTTCCTGTAAGTACAATTCCTGAGATTGCTGGATAATTAGCTGATTCATTTGCTTGCAATGCTCCCAAAATAATATCAGCACGATCACCTGGAGTGATTACTAGCGAATTTTCTCCTAAATGGACCAAATAATTATGTAATTGCATTGCTCCAACACTAAAATGTCCTGTTTGATTGTTTAAATAAGCTTCACCAAATAAGACTTTGGCTCCAAGATGATTAACAATTTCTTGCATCGTTGGATGATTCAAACTCGAAATAATAGGAATTGCATTTACCAATACTCCTTCAGGCAAGCTTTTTTGCAATCCAGAAGTCACTAATTCTATGTTTTCAACTTGCACTTTATTAGCAATAACCGCTAATACCTCAACATCTTTTATTTTAAATGAATTATAAACAAGTGAAAGATTATCTATTAACTCGTCTAATGTTTTACCAACTCCTGATCCCAAAATAATAGTAGGAATCCCTAAATTCTTTGCAATTAATACATTTGTATCCAATTCAATTGCAGTACCTTCTCCTGTAAAACTAGTCCCTTCCACCAATACAAAATCAAAACGTTCTTCAAGGCGTTTATATTTTTCGATAATCAGATCAAGAACTTCACCAATCTTACCTTTATTTTTTTTCTTAATTAATTTACTTTTGGTTATAGCAAATGCATCTTCAAAGGCTATATCAAGATTAAAATGTGTTAATACTGTATCAATATGATTGTCTCGATCTCCATCGACAAAATCCTCAACAATGGGTCTAAAATACCCGACTTTAGCCGTTTTTCCCATTAACATCCTCATCAATCCCAAAGTAATAATAGATTTTCCACTATTCTGCTCACTTGTCGCTATATATACCGCTTTACTCATAAATTCATTCTTTAAAACATTACAAAAGTAATCTAAATCCTATGCCAAACTATTAAAAAAAACATAAACCAGTGAACTTAGAAAATTAAGCTTAAACAAAATAGTTCTCTGGGCATAAATCACTTTAATTTTAAAGCAAAAATAAAAGTTTTTCTTCTTTGCTCAACTGATTTTTGTCATATATAAAGGCAACCCTATCCTACATAATTCCCTTTAACTTCAATATACATTAAGGGGTTCCAGCAAACAAATCATTAATTCTAAAACCACCTTCTTTTTTTAAAATAAATAATTAAAGCAATCACCAATAAAAACATTCCAATCATAACAGAATAATATCCATACTGATATTTCAGTTCCGGAATATTTTCAAAGTTCATTCCGTACACTCCAACTATAAAAGTAAGAGGAATAAATATAGCCGAAATAATAGTAAGTGTCTTCATAATCTCATTCATTTTATGGCTTTGCGCCGAAAAATAAAAATTAGAAGCGCTTTCTAACGAGCTCATATCCGACTCTATTTGTTCTAAAAGTTCAAGGCTTTTTTGGTGTAAACGAGCAAAAAAACTAAAATTTTCTTTCTCTATTCCATTAAATGTATTGTCATCTTTTATACTTTTAATGTCATACAAAGAGTCACGAAGTGGAATAATAGAACGTTTTAAGAAATTAAAATTATCCCTATGCTTTTCTATTTTCTCAAGAATAATAGGATTTGTATCTCCCTTGGTAATATTAATTAGTTCTTCTACCTTATTTTCTTCATCTTCGAGCGTAATATAGAAATTTTCCATCACTGCATCTAGTAGTAAATAAAGTAAATAATCAACTTTTTTAGTTCTTACAATTCCCGCATGTTGCCTAATACGCTCACGAATATGAGTAAAGAAATCACTTCGTTTTTCTTGAAAAGAAATTAAAACGCCATCTTTGATTATAAAACTAATCTGCTCAACACTAATATTATCTGAATACTCTGAAGGCAAAAGTGATTTTATATTAAAAAAAAGAATTTCTTGTTGCTCTTGTAGTTTAGTCCTTTTGGTTGTATTAAGTATATCAGCAAGCATAAATCCATCTATATTAAAATATGCTCCAATAGTTTTAATAAGATCAATGTTGTTTAAACCATGAATATTGAGCCAATTATTTTTAGTGTAATCAACACAGGTATTTAGAGCTAAAATATTAAAATTCTCATATTCGGTGATATCTAAATCATCGTAAACAAAAAGTTGCATTTCTGACTGAGTGTCTTTATGAAGGCCTGTATATTCTAATGAATAAGGTTGTAGTTTTCGACCTTTTTTGTATTTTATTTTTCTCATTCAATAAATGATTTTATATAGTAATATTACAAAAAAGTTTTTTAAAACACTGCCACATTACTAATTTTGATATTCCTAAAGCAAAACCCCAACTTACTAAAGATTTTAATAAGGTAAGCTATTATTCTACTTCCTTTTCCATAATAAAATCCTCCATTAAGTACCCGTGATCCAGTTCAATATCGGCTTCAGCTACAATTTCGAATCCCATTTTTTTATAAAAAGAAGCTGCTTTATTAAATCTATTTACATTTAAAGTAACGATATCAGCTCCTTTTTCTTTGGCTGCTGCTACAACAGCATCAATTAATATTTTTCCTATACCTTTTCCTTGTGCTTCGGGAAGTAAATACAGTTTATTTAAGCGTGTAGCATTTTTGTCCTGATAATCATGTTGAAATCCTGCATATCCAAGACATAGACCATCTTCATATGCCATTGTAAAAATATGTCCCTTACGAATACTTTCTTCTATAAGAGCTGGTTCATAAAACTTGCCAAGCATATAATCAAGCTGCTCTTGAGATAGGATTTCGCCATACGTATTGGGCCAAGTTTTAAATGCAATTTCTCTGATTGTAGGTATATCTGCTATTGATGCTGTTTTAAGTGTAATCATAATTTAGACTGCTTAGATTTTTAGACTATATGGATAATTGGGATTGTCCTTCGACTCTGCTCAGGATGACACAAAACTATGTTACTGAAAACTGAACACTAAAAATTATCCGTGAATCGTTTCTCCTTTTCCATAATTAGCGATGATAGATTCTTCATAGGCAAGCCATTCTCTCCAACGTTTCTCTACATCAATTCCTACTCCATATTTTCTTGCATAGGTAATAAAAGTAGTATAATGTCCAGCTTCACTTTCCATTAATTCTCTGTAAAAAACGGCTAATTCTTCGTCATTGATGTTTTCCGAAAGTACTTTAAATCTTTCGCAACTTCTGGCTTCAATCATTGCAGAAAACAATAATCGCTCAACTAAGCTCGAAACACGACTTCCGTCATTGCTTCTCTTCATATATAAATACAATTCATTTACATAATCGTCTTTGCGCTCACGCCCTAATTTCAATCCTCTTTTGATGATGATATTGTGCACTTGTTCAAAATGGTCAATTTCTTCTTTAGCCAAAGCCAATAAATCTTTAACTAAATCTTGATGCTCTGAATTGTTGGTTATTATCGTAATAGCATTTGTTGCTGCTTTTTGTTCGCACCAAGCATGATCTGTTAATATCTCCTCAATATTTTTCTCCACAATATTTACCCATCTTGGGTCAGTTGGTAACTGTAATCTTAATACGCCCATAATCTTTTTGTTATATTTTGTTTCAGGTTAGCTTTATTTCAAGTTTCCTTTGTCAATCCGACTTTCAACCTCGGCATGTTCTCTAGAACTAAAAAAAGTTTAAAGTTTTGCTTTACGTTTTTTTACGTGTCACAAAACTTTAAACTTGAAACCTTAAACTTGAAACAATTAAGTTTCAATTTTTATTTTTTTAGTAAACGAAGATAGCTCTTTCGCTCATCATTTCATTTACTTCATTGGCAACTTCTTCGATAACTTCTTCATTTGTATGATTTGTTAATACTCTATCTATTAAATCAACAATAGTTTCCATATCTCCTTCAACTAAACCACGAGTTGTGATTGCAGCTGTTCCTACACGAATTCCTGAAGTTACAAATGGTGATTTATCATCAAATGGAACCATATTTTTATTTACAGTAATTTCAGCCTTAACCAATGCATTCTCAGCATCTTTACCTGAAATCCCTTTATTTCTAAGATCAATTAACATCATGTGATTGTCTGTTCCTCCAGAAATAATATCGTATCCTCTTTTTACGAAAGCTTCTGCCATAGCATTTGCATTCTTTTTTAATTGCATTGCATAAGTAAAAAACTCATCTTGTAATGCTTCTCCAAAAGCTACAGCTTTTGCAGCAATAATATGCATTAAAGGACCTCCTTGATTACCTGGGAATACAGCTAAGTCTAATAGTGTAGACATCATTCTGATTTCTCCTTTAGGATTTGTTAGTCCTTGTGGGTTTTCAAAATCTTTACCCATTAATATCAAACCTCCACGTGGTCCACGTAATGTTTTGTGTGTTGTTGTAGAAACAATATGACAATGAGGAATTGGGTCATTCATTAATCCTTTAGCGATAAGCCCTGCTGGATGCGAAATATCAGCAAATAAAATTGCTCCTACACTATCCGCAATTACTCTGAAACGCTCAAAATCCATATCACGAGAATAAGCCGAAGCTCCTGCAATAATTAATTTTGGTTGCTCTTTTGTAGCAATTTCTTGAATTTTATCATAATCCAAACGTCCAGTCTCTTTATCAACACCATAAAAAACAGGTGTATATAAGCGTCCCGAAAAGTTTACTGGAGACCCATGAGTTAAGTGACCACCGTGGGATAAATCAAATCCTAAAATTTTATCTCCAGGCTTTAAACATGCATGATAAACTGCAGTATTTGCTTGTGACCCTGAATGTGGTTGTACGTTTGCATACGTAGCTCCAAATAATTCTTTGGCTCTATCTATAGCAATTTGTTCAATAACGTCAACTACTTCACAACCTCCGTAGTATCTTTTGCCTGGATAGCCTTCCGCATATTTATTTGTTAAAACAGAACCAGCTGCTTCCATTACTTCATCACTTACAAAATTTTCTGAAGCGATTAGTTCTAATCCGTGAATTTGTCTATCTTGTTCTTCAAGAATAAGATCAAAAATTTGTTCGTCGCGTTGCATTTTTTAGTTTTTCGTTAATTTGATGCAAAAATACAAAAAAACGTTTGCCAAACTGTTAGATTATGATATATTTGACATAGAATTTTTCAACAAATAATTAACATTCACATGCCGATAACTGCCAACGATACCAAACGAAAATCATGGTTAGATGTACCAGAGAATAGTGATTTCCCTATTCAAAACATTCCCTTCGGTGTTTTTCTTACCAAAGAAAACATAGTAACGGTTGGAACGAGAATTGGCGACTACGCCATAGATTTAGGTGCTTTGCAACAATTAAATTATTTCTCAGGAATTGATTTAACTGATGATATGTTTATGCAAGACACACTAAACGATTTTATTTCTGATGGCAAAAAAACTTGGCGCTTGGTTAGAAACCGTATTGCCGAGATATTTGACATTAACAATCCACAATTAAGAGATTCTACAAAAGATAGAGACATAGTCATTTTTAAAATTGACGATGTCGAAATGCAATTACCTGTTTTAATTGGTGATTATACCGATTTTTACTCCAGTAGAGAGCATGCTACCAATGTAGGTAAAATGTTCCGTGATCCGGAAAATGCATTATTACCAAACTGGTTACACATTCCCGTAGGATACCACGGAAGAAGTTCTACAATTATTCCTTCTGGAATTCCTGTACACAGACCAATGGGACAAACACTCCCTAATGGTGAAAACTCTCCTGTTTTTGGTCCATCAAGATCTATTGATTTTGAATTAGAAACCGCATTTATTACAACGGATGCTAATATAATGGGAGAACCTATTCCTGCTTATGAAGCCGAAGACTACATTTTTGGAATGGTTTTATTAAATGATTGGAGTGCTCGAGATATTCAAAAATGGGAATATGTGCCTTTAGGTCCATTCTTAGCAAAAAACTTTGCTTCTTCTATTTCTCCATGGATTGTAACTATGGATGCTTTAGAGCCATTTAGAACCAAAGGACCTAAACAAGATCCTGCTCCTCTTCCTTATTTGCAAACCAAAGGAAAAAAAGCTTTTGATATTAATTTAGAAGTTTCTCTTAAGCCATTGAACAAGGAAGAAACTGTAATATCTAGATCAAATTTTAAATATATGTACTGGTCAATGAGCCAACAATTAGCACACCACACCTCTAATGGTTGTCGTGTTAATTCTGGTGATATGATGGGCTCTGGAACAATATCCGGACCTACTCCTGACAGTTATGGATCTATGCTAGAATTAACTTGGGGCGGAAAAAACCCTTTAAAGCTAAACGATGGTAGCGAACGTAAATTTATCGAAGATAACGACACTGTAATTATGAGAGGGTATTGTGAAAGCAATGAAGTTCGAATTGGTTTTGGAGAAGTTACAAGCCAACTACTTGCTCCTTTCGTTAGGCAATGAAGAGATCCTAATTCCAAATAAAAAAATAGCGTATTGAATTCAATACGCTATTTTTTTTATACTATTTTCTAAAAAAATTAATTAAGCTGGAATTTGCTGACTTAAACAATGTAAGGTTCCAAATCCCCAAATAAAGTCTACACAACTAATTCCTATTACTTCACGATCAGGAAAACATTCTGAAAGTATATTAAGTGCCACACGATCATTACTATCGTTAAAAGTTGGAACCAAAACACAGTTATTTAAAATCAAGAAATTAGCATAACTTGCAGGCAATCTTAAATCTTCAAAATCGACTCTTTTAGGCATTGGCAAAGCAACAATTATTGGAGATTTTCCATTCTCAAGTTTTGCGTTTTGCAATCTTTTTAAATTATCCTGTAAAGGCTTATAGTTTGAGTCTTTAGAATCCGTTTCTACAATGGTTACAATAGTATCCTCATTTACAAAACGACATAAATCATCGATATGTCCATGAGTATCGTCCCCTTCTATTCCGTCACCTAACCAAATTACATTGGTTACTCCAAGATACTCCTTAAAAACTGCTTCATAATCTTCTTTAGTAAAACCTGGATTACGAACCTGAATACTTGGATGCATTAAACATTCCTCAGAAGTTAACAATGTTCCTCTTCCGTTTACATCAATCGCACCACCTTCTACAATAACTGGCTTTCCTTTATATACAACTTGTGTAACTGGAATATCTAAAACCTCTGCTACTTTTGCTGGTACAAATTTATCCAATTGATAGTTTTTATATTTTGCCCAACCATTAAAATTAAAGTTTAATGCTTCTCTTTTATCTCCATTTTTAACAACAATTGGTCCAGAATCACGCATCCAGCTTCTGTTGGTCTTATGAATGATGTAAGTAACATTCTTTAAATCTACATGTGCTCTTTCAAGCATATCGTTCACTTTTGTTTTTAAATCTTCATCAGCAACTACCAAGAAAACTATTTCATGTGTAGCTACCTTTTTTATAAATTCTACAAAAGCCCATTGAACAGCTTCATATTTCCCTGGCCAATCTTTACCATTATGAGGAAAACACAATACAATCCCTTGTTGCTTTTCCCACTCTGCAGGAAACATCCTATTATTCGTCGTCATAAAAAGGTTATAAATTAAAAAAAAACAAAGATAAGCATTCATACCCTTTATCATTGTGTAAAGTTCTTTTTTTCCAGTTAGATAGAAATATAATTTGTTCTAAATAACTAAAAACAACACCATGAATAGAGCTTAAAAGTGATGAAGAAACCCACAAAACATGGGAATTATGTAATCCCAATAGAACATCGGTTCAACGCAATTGGCCTATTTTTATACAGAGTTTAAACTAAACAGCTCAAAAAAAATTAAATTTAACATTAGATATCATGAAAAAGAAATTAACTTCCTTATCACTTTTATTACTGTCCATCGCAGCAGGCGCACAAAGCATGGCAACAAGTTCTACCCAAACTACAATTGAAAAAAACCCCTATGATAAATGGTCTATCGAATTAAATGGTGGTCTAAACAAACCAACTAGAACCATGAGCGAAGGGTATTCTACCTCTACACTTAGCCCTTTTCATGCAGATTTAGGCGTACGATATATGTTTAACCCAAAATTTGGTTTGAAATTAGATTTCGGATACGATCAATTTCAGGAACGCAATGATACTGCACCATTTGATACCAAATACTTAAGAACTAGTTTACAAGGGGTTGTAAACATTGGTAGAGCTTTAAACTTTGAAACTTGGACTAATACTATCGGTTTATTAGCACATGGTGGTTTTGGAGTTTCTCAATTAAGCGCTGATAATGGTTTTGAAGGAAAAGACTATATGGCTCATGGAATTGCTGGTCTTACAGGACAAATTAGATTAAGTAACACAATTGCTTTAACTGGTGACCTTACCGGAATTGTTAATGGAAGACAAAACCACAACTTTGACGGAATGGGACAAACAACTACTAGTTCATTTGATGGAGTATTATTAAATGCTTCTGTTGGTTTAACTTTTTACCTAGGTAAAAAAGAGAAACATGCTGACTGGTACTCAGAAGACAATGATAGATTAAATAAATTAGAAGACAGAGTTAATACAATAGAAACTGGTCTTATCGATACTGATAAAGATGGTGTTGCTGATTTGTATGATTTAGAGCCTAATACTGTTTCTGGAGTTGCTGTAAATACCAAAGGACAATCTATTGATACTAATCAAAATGGTGTACCAGATGAATTAGAAAGTTACTTAGATAAAACATATTCTAAAAAAGGTAGCGAAACTGCAACAAACAATACAGTTGAAGAATTGATTAACGGTGGATATGTAAATGTATACTTCGATTTTAACTCTTCTAAACCAACAAATGCTTCTTTATCTGGTGTTGACTTTTTAGTTAAATACTTGAAAAACAATCCTGGTAAATCTGCAGATGTTATTGGATATTCAGACGAAATTGGAAACTCAAGCTACAACACTGAATTATCTAGAAAAAGAGCTGAAGCTGTGAAAAAAGTAGCTACAAACGCTGGAATCGATGCTTCTAGATTAAATGTAATTGCTAATGGTGAAGACACTTCTGTGAATAAAAATTCTAAAGAAGCTCGTCAAATCGTAAGAAGAGTTACTTTTCAAGTAAAATAAATAGAAAATTTTACTCTTAGGTATAAAAAAAGGACAAAATGTAAATTTTGTCCTTTTTTCTTTTATATCAATCGACTGAATTAGTCGATTGCTCTTTTAGTAATATCTCCAAAAGCATCAATTCTTCTATCTCTAAAAAATGGCCAATTCTGGCGCACATTTTCCTGTAAATCTAAATCAACCTCAGCAATTAGAATTTCTTCTTTATCATGTGAAGCTTGCGCTAAAATCTCTCCTTGAGGTCCAGCTATAAAGGAAGCTCCCCAAAACTGAATTCCATCAGTACCATCAATGTATTGCTCCAAACCAATTCTATTAGCAGCAGCAACAAATACACCATTTGCAACAGCATGTCCCTTCATTACGTTCATCCAAGCTCCATACTGATTTTCACCGTATTGCTCTTTTTCTTTTGGATGCCATCCAATTGCTGTTGGATAAAACAATACCTCAGCACCTTTTAAAGCAGTAATACGAGCCGCTTCTGGATACCATTGATCCCAACAAATTAATGTTCCTATTTTTCCTTTTTTTGTTTCAATTGCTTGAAAACCTAAATCACCAGGTGTAAAATAGAATTTTTCATAAAAATGTGGATCATCTGGAATATGCATCTTACGATACAGCCCTGCTTCTGACCCGTCTGTATCTATAATGTATGCACTATTGTGATATATTCCTGCCATTCTTTTTTCGAAGAAAGGAACAATAATAACCACTCCTAATTCTTTAGCCAAAGCACTAAAAGCTATAAATGAAGTACTATATAATGGTTCTGCTAATGCAAAATTATCTACATCTTCACTTTGACAAAAATAATGACTACTATATAATTCTGGCAACAGGATTACTTCAGCACCTTTATTAGCTGCATCTTTTACCCAACTGATACATTTTTTAAGATTATTTTCGGCAACATCATTCAGATTTAACTGGATAACAGCTATTTTATATTTCTTATTCGACATGTCTTAAAATTTAGAGTGCAAAAATAGTAATTTTTAAAGGAATAGCAAAGTGAGCTATGGGTTCTAATAAAAAACTAAAATTTCTATTCTAATCTCATTATAATAACAATTGAAAACAATAAAAATCATTTAATTATAAAAAAAAGCCTGATTAGAACAATTACAAGAATAAACCTCCAGTTACTAAAAACAAAAAAACACCTGCCATTACGACTGGTGTTTAATTTAACAAAACAAAACATCTTTTTAATTAACTGATAATTATTGAATTAGACCAACTATTCAATAATTACTTTTGCAGTTACAAATTCAGTTTCTGATTTTTTAAATTTTATATCAAAAGTTCCTTTTGTAGCCGATTTAAATTTGTAAATCGTTTTTTGAGGATCTGGTACTTGTAGCGTACAAGCTCCTGATGGATATTTAGCTTCAACTTGCAATCCTTTTTCTGTACCAATAGTTACATCACTGATCTCACCAAATTCTGCACAAGCACTCTCAACTATATAAGTCACATCATAACTAAGTTCTTCATTTACCTTTCCTGTTTCTGGTCCTTTCACTTCAGTTACTAAAGCACTTTTTACAGTAAATTCAGGAGTAGTAGATTCATCATCATCTTTATCAGTACTACATGAAATTAATGCCGTTACTACGAATAATATAGTTAAAGCTGATTTTAAATTGAAATTTTTCATAAAAATAATTTATTTGTTGTTAATTATAATATAGATGCAAATAGATTAAGATGGTTGCTTCATAAAATTGTTAAATAACCCACCTAATTAATTAAACAATTAAAATTCAAAACATTAACAAAATAAATATTTTTATTTTAGGCATAAAAAAAACACCAATCTTTCGATTGGTGTTATATATAATTGGCAATAAAGTTATTCTGCTATTTCTTTTTTTGGAATCATTTTTTTGATTACAGTTACAATTCCTAAAACCAAAAACCCAATTACAAGTCCAATACTAAATTCTTTTACAATAGAAGGTAACTGAGGTACTAGGTGATGGAAAAATTCAATATTATGTACAAAAATACCCCCTGCAACTAAAATTAATGCTATCGTTCCAATTACTGATAAACTCTGAATCACTCTTGGAAGTGCCTGTACTAGAATATTTCCTATCGTTTTTGATATGCTTCGCTCTTTTTTACTAAGCTGAATAAGCTTAAGTCCCAGTTCATCCATTCTTACAATAAGCGCTACAATACCATACACACCAATTGTTGCAACTATTGCAATGATAGAAACAACCATAATTTGTGATAAGATAGGTTTACCGATTACGGTTCCTAGTGCTATAATTACTATTTCTACAGATAATATAAAGTCAGTTATAATTGCTGATTTTATTTTTTCTTTTTCCACAGCCAAAATTTCTTCTTCCGAAAACATTTGTGATGTAACCTCAATTTTTGCATGTTTGTGTGGAAAGAAAAATTCAAATATTTTTTCAGCTCCTTCATACGCTAAAAAGAGTCCTCCTAGCACTAAGATTACTATAATGGCTACTGGAAAAAAAGCACTTAACAAAAATGCAATTGGTAAAATGATTAATTTATTAATAAACGAACCTTTACCAATGGCCCATAATACAGGTAACTCTCTTGATGAAGCAAAACCTGATGCTTTTTCGGCATTAACAGCTAAATCATCTCCTAGGATACCTGCCGTCTTTTTTACTGCAACTTTACTCATTACTGCAACATCATCCATGATTGCTGCAATATCATCTAATATAACGAAAAAACCTGATGCCATATAATTGTTTTAGAACTGCATTGACCTTTGATACAATCTACCAAATTTAATCAACACCTATTTATTATTTCATGCGAATCTAATACTTTTTGTTTGATTTTTTTCTTCTATTTCTTCCGATTTTATCAAATATTTTCAATCAGACTTCTAAACAATATCTTCAACTGCATTGACCTAAAAGCAGCCAAATAATCACAAAAACAAAAATAGTCCCAAAACATCCACTTCCAAGCTTTTTGGCTCCATAACCCGCTATTAATCCTCTAAATATGTTATTCATAATATTATATTTATTTTAAGTTTTTATATAGCTAATCCTAGCTTAGTTCTGTCTAAATAAAGATGAGAACTAAATTAATTTTTTTCTTATACTAATTTAAAAAAAGTTTCATTATTTATTGATTTTCAAATTCATATATAATAATAAAAAAACACCAGCCTTGCGACTGGTGTTTTCAAATTACTAAAAATCAAATTATTGCGTTACTTCTTGTGTTTGATTCCTAAAAACCAATTTACCATCAAAAGCATCTAATAAAATAATGCTATCTGTAGCTATTTTCCCTGCTAAAATTTCTTTTGACAATTGATTTAAAACATCTCTTTGTATCACACGTTTTACTGGTCTTGCACCGAATTGCGGATCAAATCCTTTATCCGATAAATAAGCAACAGCTTCTGGAGTTGCATCCATTGTAATTCCTTGCAAAGCCAACATTTTGGTAACACTTTTTAATTGTAAACCAACAATATGTTTAATATTATCCACTGTTAAAGGCGGAAACAATACAATCTCATCAATACGGTTTATAAATTCCGGACGTACTGTTTGTTTCAATAAAGCAAGCACTTCGACTTTTGCAGCCTCAGTTGCAGCTTCAATGCCTCCTTTTAAATTCTCAAATTTTTCTTGTATTATCTGACTTCCCATATTAGAAGTCATAATGATAATCGTATTTTTAAAATCGGCCAAACGCCCTTTATTATCTGTTAATCGTCCTTCATCCAATACTTGTAATAAAATATTAAATGTATCTGGATGCGCTTTTTCAATCTCATCTAACAGAATTACTGAATACGGTTTTCTACGTACAGCTTCTGTTAATTGCCCACCTTCGTCGTATCCTACATATCCTGGAGGTGCACCAACTAATCTACTCACACTATGACGTTCTTGATACTCACTCATATCAATTCTGGTCATGGCATTTTCATCATCAAAAAGATACTCCGCCAATGCTTTTGCAAGCTCTGTTTTACCAACTCCTGTAGTTCCTAAGAACAAGAAGGTACCAACTGGCTTTTTCATGTCTTGCAAACCAGCTCTACTTCTTCTTACAGCATCACTTACTGCTTCGATTGCTTCTTCCTGACCAACTACACGCTTGTGTAATTCATCTTCTAGATGCAAGAGTTTTTCTCTTTCTGTTTGAAGCATTTTCATTACTGGAATACCTGTCCATTTTGCCACAACTTCGGCAATATCTTCTCTGGTAACTTCTTCTTTAATCAAAGAATCTCCAGATTGGTATTCATGCATTTGTTTTAATAAAACATCTAGTCTTTCTTGAGCTTCTTTTATTTTTCCGTAACGAATCTCGGCTACTTTTCCGTAATCACCATCACGTTCTGCACGATCTGCATCCTGTTTAAAGTTTTCAAGTTCTAATTTTACAGCTTGAATTCCATCTACTACATCTTTTTCAGATTTCCATTTGGCGTAGATTTCATTACGTTCTTCTTTTAAATTAGCCAATTCCATTCCTAAAACCTTGAGCTTGCTTTCGTCTTTCTCACGTTTTATGGCCTCAATCTCAATTTCTAATTGCATTATTTTTCTATCCAAAACATCTAATTCCTCGGGTTTTGAATTGATTTCCATACGCAATTTAGATGCAGCTTCATCCATTAAATCAATCGCTTTATCCGGTAGGAAACGATTGGTAATATAACGTTGAGAAAGCTCAACAGCGGCAATAATAGCTTCATCTTTTATCTGAACTTTATGATGTGTTTCATACTTTTCTTTGATTCCTCGTAAAATTGAAATCGCACTTTCAGTATCTGGTTCCTCAATTATAATTTTTTGGAAACGACGTTCTAGTGCTTTATCTTTTTCAAAATATTTTTGGTATTCATCTAAAGTTGTTGCGCCAATCGCTCTTAATTCTCCACGAGCCAAAGCTGGTTTTAGAATATTAGCCGCATCCATTGCGCCTTCTCCTCCACCTGCTCCAACAAGTGTATGAATCTCATCTATAAACAAGACAATATCACCTTCGGCAGCTGTAACTTCTTTTACTACCGATTTCAATCGTTCTTCGAACTCACCTTTATATTTTGCCCCTGCAATTAATGCTCCCATATCAAGCGAAAACACAATTTTATCCTTTAGGTTTTCTGGCACGTCACCATTAACGATTCTTCGTGCTAAACCTTCCGCAATTGCAGTTTTACCAACTCCGGGTTCACCAATTAACATTGGGTTATTTTTAGTTCTACGTGTTAAGATTTGTAATACACGTCTAATTTCTTCATCTCGCCCGATAACAGGATCTAATTTTCCTGTACGTGCTAATTCATTTAAGTTTTTAGCATATTTATTCAATGAATTATATGTTTCTTCTGCAGATGCTGAAGTTACACGTTCTCCTTTACGTAATTCATCAATAGCAGCTTTTAAGCCTTTGTTTGTTACTCCTTGATCTTTTAAAATTTGAGCAACTTTGCTTTTTGAATCAAAAATTGCAAGCATTAAATGTTCGATTGAAACGTATTCATCGTTCATTTTTTGTGCAATAATCTCTGCTTCATTCAATGCTTTATTTGCATCTCTAGAAAGCATTACATCTCCTCCCGAAACTTTCGGGAAGCTTTGAATTGTGCTATCTAGAATTTGAAGAAATAAAGGCACATTTACATTGAGTTTTTTCAAAATAAATGGCGCTACATTTTCATCAACTTCAAAAATAGCTTTGAAGATATGTTCATTCTCTATTTGCTGTTGACCATTTCGTTGAGCCAACTGCTGAGAAAGCTGAATAGCTTCTTGTGATTTGATTGTAAATTTATTTATGTTCATCTTTATATTGATTTATGTTTTATGATTCTATTTTAATAAGTAACTTTGTTTATTATTTCTCAAAATATATTCCACAACAATAAAACAGACAAAATGTCGCTTAAAATTCAATTTTCATTGCCTTAAGGTGTCAAAAAGTCATAAATAACGACAAAACATGAGTTTTCTATCATCACTATTTGGAGATTCTGATCAGAATAAATCATCAGAAACCAAAATAAACTGGATTCCCTTAACAAATTTAGACCAATTAGACGAAATCGTAACTGAATCTAAAGATAAGCAAATTCTTATATTCAAACATAGTACAAGATGTAGTATCAGCAGAATGGCTCTAAAACAATTTGAGAAAGAGTTTGATTTAGACACTAAAGTTAAGGCTTATTTTCTTGATCTAATAGCACATCGCGATGTTTCGAATGAAATAGCATCTCGTTTTAATATTATTCATCAATCTCCTCAATTATTACTTATCAAAGACGGAAAATCGATATATGATGTTTCACACAGCGATATTGATGCTGAAGCGTTGAAAAGTAAAGTGTAATTTTCAATAAAACCAAATGAATATTCAATCAATTTATCAAAAAACAATCATTTTTGCTACTCTTAAACATTCAGAAAGTAATCAACTCATTCCTGATTCTCAACTACCCTATGTTGTTCATTTAAGCAATGTGGCAATGGAAATTTTAATTGCTGCAAACAATACAAAGGAATTTGATATAAACTTTGCTACTCAAGTTGCATTGTTACACGATACATTAGAAGATACAACCACAACATTTAGCGAATTAGAACTTGAATTTGGAATTGAAATAGCTGAAGGAGTTTCTGCACTCACAAAAAATGATAATTTACCAAAAGAAGAAAAAATGCCTGATAGCCTGAATCGAATTTTAATTCAACGAAAAGAAGTCTGGGCTGTGAAACTAGCAGATAGGATAACAAACTTACAAAAGCCTCCTAAAACTTGGGATAATCTTAAAAAAAGAAAGTACAAAAAAGAAGCTGAAAGAATTTTAGAAAAATTAAAAGGAGCAAATCAATATTTAGAAAATCGTTTACAAATAAAAATTCAAGAATATGAATCTTATATCGATTAAAACATTCCTGACTTAACAAGACTATTTTCACTCTCTTATTCAGTTTTTTTAATTAAAAACTGCCTCCTGAACCTCCTCCACTGAAATCTCCTCCTCCAAACTCCATTGGTGATTCCTCAGGCTTAACTTCTGGCTTCATCCCAAATGTAGAAGCTATAATCAAAGCTTCGGCATTTAATAGTGAATTTGAGTTATCAAATCGGTCTGATTTAAATGTTACTCCTTTTTCATTGTCTCTTAATTTTCTTATCGAAAAATAAGTAAATGCAAAAAGCAACAATCCTCCAAAAGTCAAAGCAACTTCTGTTGGTAGAACATGATGATAGGTTCTGAAAGTAAAAATTGAAAAACAAAAAGATAAAAAACCTATCCAAAGCAAAATTCTATCTTTATTACGTATTCCAAAAAACAAATAAAGAACCGGAACTATAAACGTAAATATCCAAAAGAATAACGCAAATGGTATCTCTGGGCTTATTTCACCATACCAATATCCTCCAATAAGAGTAGCCGAAAGCTCTTTTACAGCCAGATAATTTCCTGAAAAATAAAATAAGATTAAGCCAAAATTTTTCATTAATAAAATTCCATTATAATAAAAGGGCTCTGCCAATTTTTTAAGAAGTACTTTACTAATACAATACATTCCAATTGCATAAAGCATTAACACAAACGGTAAAATAACGCTCCCTAACTCAATATAATTAAAGAACACAAATCCTAATGTTGTAGTCGATGCTAAGCAAAAAATTAATACCGAAGACAAGTGCAAATAACGTAAATACAGCAAAAAAGAAACTACGGTTACAGCAATCATACTTGACAACATATCTGCATTATTAATTCGCAATATACTTGTTGAAAAGGACATTGCAACAGCTATAGTCAAAGTTAATTGTGCTCCTAATACAAAAGCATCGTCTAAACCATATCCATAATATTTTTGTTTTGCCAAAAATTCCGTCCCTAAAAATCCAATAATTGCGAATAGATAAACTAAAGCAATAATAAAATCATTAGAGGAGCTACCTATTCCTAATAAAGAAACTGTCCCGCAAATAGACGAATACAGAAAGACTCCTAATAAAAAGAACCCAATACGAATTAATACATTATCTTGACTTTTAAGTACTGGCAATTCTTTAGAAACAGTATCTAATTGCTCTTTAGTTATAAAATTAGCTTTCTGTAAGTTCTCAGCTTCATCGACCAAAAAAACATCCTTCAATAAATTCTTATCGTATGCTATCATTTGCTTTTTGTTTATTGAAGTTTTTAATTAATTTGATAAATAAAATAATAGATCCTATTATATAAAAAGGAGTTAAAACCATTATAAATTCAAAAAAATCATCGGCATTTATAAACTCTAAAAATTTAAAAACTATAATGTTAATACCAATGTAAGCGTATATAATTGTAAACACAAATAAAGAAATTGCGGGAATTTGATAACTTACATTGTAGAAATAATAAGTAGAAGCTCCTAAGACAATTACAAAAATTAACCAATAACTTTGGAATAGATTGTTGATCGCAGCAATACTTATCAAATGCAAAGCATAAGTAAGGTAAATAAAATTAAAATGTATTTTTAAATTAATCTTTGTGCTATAAATAGTCCAAAGAATTAACAAACCTCCTAATATAATTGCTGAATAACTTAATGCATCTGTAGTATAAAAATCATTACTAAGTAAGGTTTGCGGACTTACCGAAAGACCTATATAAGCTGCTAAACCTGTTACAGCAATTGTTAATACACTTTTATTATCAAAATAATAAGCACAAAAGAAACTAATGATTGTAGGCACTAATGTTGCTAAACCATAATGAGTCCCGAATAGCTCATATTGAAATTGAATGTACCCTACGAAAATACAGCTCAGAATTGTCGCTGTGAGGACTAAATATTGTAATACTGGATTTTCAAAACTGGAGTCTTCTTTTTGAAATCCTTTTGAGTTTTTAAAGCAAAAATAAAAACAGATTACTGTTACAATTAATAATAATGATAAAATAGCTATGTGTCCTATTGTATCAATGTTTTGATAAATTAAGATTCCAATTCCTGTTGTAAATAACAAAACCGATAGGTATAGGAATAATTTTAATTCGTTATGTAGCGAAAAAATCCCTAAACTACGATAGGCTTTTACCTGTACAAATTGTTCTTCGGTAATTAAGTTCTTCTCAAAAAGTTTTTGAGTTGCCTGTTCATCAAATTGTGTCATACTATTACTTTAAGATAACTATGTATCAAATATATGTATTTAGCATGAATTTTCTGTTTTCAATAAAAAAGGATTTACTAAAAAAATGCGCTATGAAATCATAGCGCATTTTCATGAATTAATAAGAACTCTTCATCTTCTCTTTTATAGCATCTAAACACAAATTATTAATACTTCCTTCATGTGTATGTTTTGTTTCTTTAGGCGACTTAAACGTACCGTTTTCAAGTTGTTCGGCAACTTCTTTATATGCATCTCTAAACGGCATTCCTGCTACAACCATCTCATTTAATGTATCTACTGTAAACAAGTAATCGTATTTTTTATCTTCTAAAATATGGTCTTTTACCGCAATGTCTTTTATGGAGAAAATTGCAATGTCTAAACAAGCTTTTAGGTTTTGAATTGCTGGAAACAATCCTTCTTTTAAAAGTTGTAAATCTCTATGATAGCCACTTGGTAAGTTATTTGTAATTAAAGTAATTTCATATGGTAATGCTTGTATTTTGTTACATTTACCACGAATTAATTCAAATACATCAGGGTTCTTTTTATGTGGCATAATGCTCGAACCTGTTGTAAGATGCGATGGTAAACTGATAAAATCAAAATTCTGACTCATATACAAACAAACGTCCATTGCAAATTTAGATAATGTAGCTGCAACACTACTCATTGCAAAAGCGACTGTTTTCTCTGCTTTACCGCGACTCATTTGTGCTGCTACTGCATTGTACTTTAAAGTTTCAAATCCTAGCTCTTTTGTTGTAAATGTTCTATTTATAGGAAATGAACTTCCATAACCTGCCGCTGATCCTAATGGATTTTGATCTACAATTTTGGCAGCAGCATTAAGCATCGTAATATCATCAATAAGACTCTCTGCATAAGCCGAAAACCACATTCCGAATGAGGATGGCATTGCAATTTGCAAATGTGTGTATCCTGGCAATAATACATTTTGATGCTTTTCTGCAGATTCCATTAACAAGTCAAAAAGGCTTTTTACTTGTTCTTTTAATGCTTTTACTTCATCTTTAAGATATAAATGCACATCGACCAAAACTTGATCGTTACGTGAACGTGCTGTGTGGATTTTCTTTCCTGCATCGCCTAATTTCACCGTTAGTAAATATTCAATTTTGGAATGCACATCTTCAAAACTATCTTCGATTACGAAATTTCCTTTTTCGGCATCTTCAATGATTTCGTTTAATGCATCCACTAATGAATTGGTTTCATCTGCAGTTAAAAGCCCAATTTGCCCCAACATTTTTGCATGTGCAATTGAACCTAATGCGTCA
The DNA here is from genome assembly GCF_015594725.1 of Flavobacterium sp. ALJ2. Classification (GTDB taxonomy): domain Bacteria; phylum Bacteroidota; class Bacteroidia; order Flavobacteriales; family Flavobacteriaceae; genus Flavobacterium. The sequence continues at coordinate 231,916 of NZ_JADNRC010000005.1, forward strand.
TATTTTGCTAGGACTAAATCAAGTTCTCTATCGTTTCCAACAGTAAATTGTTCGATTTGTTTGTCAGTTGGTATTCCTTTTTCCCAAAGTTTCATAGGTAGATTTTTAGATTTTTAGAAACAAATGTTTCTTGTGTATTATTATTTTTTAAAAATATAATCATAATGAAACTCCAAGTACTTATGATTGCCATTTTTTATTTTAATCTTAATGTTTTCATTTACACCAATCTTTTCAATATCTTTTAATTGATTTGATATCTTAATCAAACCATTTTTGTCAAAAGTGATAAAACCCAAATCAAACAATTTATCATAAGTTGGTAAAAGTAAAAGTCCATTAAATTTATCAACTTTTTCAAGATTATCGGACATTTTCCATGGCTTTATATGTGATGCAATCAAAAACCTTACATCCTCATAACCTGATATACTGCATGCGTTCCAGAGATTTATTAAATCATCTCTGAATTTCCCTTGACCAATTCTACTTAAAATAATGGATTCTTTTTCTAATTTACTTAGATTATTATTATTTTTAATTTCATCAATTTCATCTAAAGAATTATCAAGTTGATTTCTATGCATTTCTAAAAACTCAATATATAAATCAAGTGATCGACTATACATTCTATTTCCAGTTTTATTTTTTATATAAAATTCATCATAACTAAAATACTCATCTCTAATCTTAAGAACTTCTTCAGAATTAGTGATCTCATATAAATCAATTTCTTTTCCCAAAGAATTTTTAAAATGATTTGAAATTGTTGTTATAGTATTTGAATACTTTTCAGATTTAGAAATTGAATCTTTATTTTCTTTAATCCAATTGTCAAATTTTGTTTTCATAATCTATGACTTAATTAATAATAACAATTCTCAAAGTTTTTGGTAAAGAAATTATAATTCAAAAAAATCTGCCAATATTTTAATATACAATTCGATTCCTTCTTCAATTTCGTTGATAAAAATAAATTCGTCTGCCGAGTGTGAACGCAATGTTTCTCCTGGTCCTAACTTTAATGACTGGCAGCTTAAAACGGATTGATCCGAAAGCGTTGGCGAACCATAAGTTGTTCTTCCTAATGCGATTCCAGCCTGAACTAAACCATGCTCAACTGGGATTGAGGAAGCGTTAAGATGCATCGACCGCGGTGTTACTTCAGCTTTTACATTGGCTTTTACCACTTCTAAAATTTCGGTATTTGAATAACAGTCGTTTACACGAATATCGACTACCAAATCACATTCTGACGGTACTACATTATGCTGTTTTCCTGCATTTATCTGAGTTACAGTCATTTTTACAGGCCCTAACACATCGGATATTTTATCGTATCTATAGTTTCTAAACCATTCCATTATTGGAATAGCATTGTATAATGAATTATCTTCATTTTGATGCGCTGCGTGGCTTGCTGTACCTTTTACCTTAACATCTAGCACTAATAACCCTTTTTCGGCTACAGCCAATTGCATCAACGTAGGCTCCCCTACAATGGCGCAATCCAACTCTGGTAAATGCTGTAAAACACTATTTAATCCATTTTTCCCACTGCTTTCTTCTTCTGCAGAAGCTACGATTACCAAATTATATGGTAACTTTTCGTTGTTATAAAAATGTACAAACGTTGCCAATAACGAAACCAAGCATCCTCCTGCATCATTACTTCCTAATCCGAATAATTTGCCATCTTTTACAATTGCTTTAAAAGGATCGTTTGTATATGCCTGGTTTGGCTTTACTGTATCGTGGTGCGAATTAAGTAAAAGTGTTGGTTTCTTTTCATCAAAATACTTGTTGAAAGCCCACACATTATTGTTCTCTCTCTTAAAAGGAATTTCGTTTTGATTGAACCAATTTTCGATTAAAAGTGCCGTTTTATCTTCCTCACTTGAAAATGAAGGGGTTTCGATTAAACTTTTCAATAATGCTATTGCTTCTTGCTGGAGCGTTTCTATATTTTTCATTTTTTAAATAGGTACTGAAGTACTAAGATTCTGTATTTTCTAAGATTGCAAAAATCATAGTTTCTTAGAAACTTAGCAACTTTTTTCTTTTATAATTTAATCGTTGTATGCAATATACTCGAATTTTGCAACATACTATGATGTCCGATTTTTATGATCTGAACTCCCTTAGATAAGCTATTAAAACAATTATCTAGCTTAGGAATCATTCCAGAATGAATCACCTTTTCGGCTTTTAGTTTTTCGTATAATTCGGCATTTATTTCGGTAATTACTGAGTCATCATCTTCTGAATCTGACAAAACACCTTGTTTTTCAAAGCAATATGTAAGTGTAACATCAAAAACTTCGGATAAGGCAATCGCTAATTCACTTGCAATTGTATCGGCATTTGTGTTTAGCAATTGTCCGTTTTTATCGTGTGTAATTGCACAAAAAACTGGTACAATTTCATTTTCTAGTAATGTAGCTAGTAATTTTGTATTAACTTGCTTTACATCACCCACAAAACCATAATCGATTGTTGGATGATTTCTTTTTGTTGATTGGATTAAATTTCCATCAGCTCCTGAAAATCCAATTGCATTATTATTTTTAGACTGTAATTGCGCTACAATATTTTTATTAATCTGACCTGCGTAAATCATCACCACAACATCTAGCATTGCAGCATCTGTTATACGTCGACCATCAATCATTTGCGGAACCAAACCAATACTTTCTGCCATTTTTGTAGCCGATTTTCCTCCACCGTGAATCAATACTTTATGTCCTTCTATCTTAGAAAAATCGGTTAAAAACTGCTCTAATTCTGATGGATTATCAATTATATTTCCACCTATTTTTATTACTGTAACTTTCATTTTTTTTGAGGTTCTGAGGTACTAAAATTCTGATTTTATAAGTGACTTAGTAACTTAAATTACAATTTCTTTAGAATCTTCTGTAACACTAATTGTGCTGAATATGTTCTGTTATTTGCTTGTTCTATTACAATAGAATTTTCGCTATCTAAAACTTCATCACTCACAATTACATTACGACGAACTGGGAGACAATGCATGAATTTTCCGTTATTGGTTAATGCCATTTTTTCGGCAGTAACAGTCCAATTTGGGTCTAAATTGGTTACTTTTCCGTAATCGTTAAAATTACTCCAGTTTTTCACATATACAAAATCAGCATTTTCGAATGCTTTATCTTGATCATATTCAATTTTGCAATCTTTTGTTATTTCTGGACTCAATTCATATCCTTCCGGATGCGTAATTACAAAATCCATATTCTTTTGCATTTGCATCATTTCTACAAATGAATTAGCTACTGCCTGAGGTAAAGCCTTAGGATGTGGTGCCCATGAAAGGACTACTTTAGGTTTATGTTTGGTTTTATATTCTTCCATTGTAATTGCATCTGCCAGAGATTGCATTGGATGACGAACTGCACTTTCCATATTTACAATAGGTACTGTTGCGTGTTTTATAAATCCTGAAATAACTGTTTCAGCATAATCTTTTTCTTTATTTTCTAAACCTGCAAAAGCTCTAATGGCGATAATATCACAATATTGTGAAACTACTTCGGCAGCTTCTTTAATATGCTCTGAAGCTCCTGAGTTCATAATTGCTCCGTCTTCGAACTCTAGTGTCCAGCCTTCATTGGTAAAATTCATTACCATTACGTTCATCCCAAGGTTTAAAGCAGCTTTTTGCGTACTTAAACGTGTTCTTAAACTTGGATTAAAAAATAACATCCCTAAGGTTTTATTCTTACCTAGGTGTTGATTTTTTAGTGGCTTTTTCTTGATTTTTAACGCACTCTTAACCCATTTTGATAATGAGTTGATATCTTGAATTGAAATATAGTTCATTGTTTTTTAAATTAATTTAGATAATGTGATAATTAGAAAACTGGATAATTTGCATTATCTAATTTACTCATTAGATTATTTACTCATTAGATTATTTTAGTAAAAGGTATTTCTTTTTTTAATGCTTTTAAAATGAAATTATCTTCTAATCCGTTTACGATCCAGGTTTCGATATTTGCTGCTTTGGCAATTGCTGCAGCTTCAATTTTTGATTGCATTCCTCCTGTTCCATGTGTTGACTTAGATTCTCCAATCTCTTTTTCTAAAAGCTGTAAATCATTTACCAAAGCTATTGTTTCTGGTACTTCATTATGGATAGATGCTTTCGTATAAATTCCGCTTGTGTTTGTAGCAATTATCAAAATATCTACATTTAATAAAACGGCTGTTAATGCTGCTAATTTATCGTTATCTCCAAACTGAATTTCATCAGTTGCAACGGTATCATTTTCATTGATAATCGGAATATAGTTGTTCTCAACCAAAACATTAATTGTATTTACAATATTGATTTTGGATTGTTCTTTTTCAAAATCAGAATAGGACAACAAACATTGCGAGGTCAATAATCCTAAATCACTAAAGTTCTCATGGAAAATCCGCATTAAATGAGGTTGCCCAATCGAAGCCAAAGCTTGTTTTACAATAATCTCTTTGCCTTTGCTTTCTAATTTCACAAATTGTTTTGCTGCTGCAATAGCTCCTGAACTTACAATCACAAATTCATATTTGTCATTTAAAGCTGCAATCTGCATTCCAATATCCTCAATCTTTCCTCTCGAAATATGATTGGTTTCTTTGGTTAAGGTATTGCTTCCTATTTTTAATAAAATCCTTTTTTTAGTCATTTTTTTTAAGTGGCTAAGGTTCTGAGTTTTTATATTGTAAATTTTCTTTTAACTGTATATTTTTTTAACCGCAATCCCGATAACTATTGGGAGCGCAAGATTTTTATTTTCTAAACCTTTATAAACGCTAAGTTCACTAAGCCATATCTATAACTAAATTTTAAAATCTAAAATCGTTTATCATCAATCTAAAATCTGAAATTCTAAGATAATCTAAGAAATCTAAATTATCTAAATTATCTAATTTGCCCTTCTCCATAAATATACCATTTATTCGTAACCAGATGTTGCAATCCAATTGGTCCTCGCTGGTGCAGTTTATCTGTGCTAATGGCTAATTCTCCACCTAAACCAAGTTGCCCGCCATCTGTAAATCGAGTTGATGCATTATGATAAACTGCTGCTGCATCTATAGATTCCATAAATTCCTGAGCAACAGCTTTATTTCTTGTGATAATTGCTGCTGAATGTCCACCACAATATTTATTTATTTTTTCAATAGCATGTTCCTCTGAGTCAACTGTTCCGATAACAATTTTATAATCTAAAAACTCTTCGTACCAAATATTTTCATCCTTAAAAACTGTTGTATTTTTAAATGAAACCAAGGTATTATCTACAATAATTTCAACTTTCGATTCGTCTAGTTCTTCGATTAAAATAGCCAAAAATCCTTCGAAATTTGGCAATCGTGAATCTACCAGAACTTTATCTACTGCATTGCAAGCTGAAATTTTGGATGTTTTTGCATTCAAAATCACTTTCAAGGCAATATCTGTATTTGCTTCTTTATGAACGTAAACAAAATTATTTCCCCGTCCGCTTACGATTACAGGGCAAGTGGCATGTGCTTTTACAAACTCTATTAATTTTTCGCCTCCACGCGGTACAATTAAATCTACTTTTTGTGTGGGTTTTTCTAAAAAAGTTTGTGTTTCTTGCCGATTAAAATTTAAATATTCTACCCACTCTGTCGAAACATTATTCTCTTTTAAAGCCTGATGCCATAAACTCACAATCTCTAAATTTGATTTCAATGCTTCTTTTCCGCCTTTAAGTAAAATTTTATTTCCCGATTTAAAGGCAATTCCACCAGCTTCGATAGTTACATCGGGTCTTGATTCGTAAATAATTAATATCGTACCAAAAGCTGCCGTTTTATTACTGACTTTAATTCCGTTATCGTGTACAAAATGAAACCTTTCCACACCAACTGGATCTTCCTGAGATGCCAATTGGTTCAATGACAAAATCATTTCATTAATCTTGGCATTATCGACTTTTAAACGTTCTTCCATTGCTAAATCGGAGCCATTGTAAGCGGCTAGATCTGCTTGATTTGCCAGAATAATTTGGTTTCTTTCTTCATCGACAAGCTTTGCCATAGAGAGTAAAACCAAATTTCGCTTTTCAATTGATAATTGGTGGTTCATAATTTTTGTAGTTGGTTGTTGGGTAGTTGTTGTATGTAGTTAGCAATGAAAAACTAGTGTCCTAATTCAGTTAAACTCTCTTTCAATGCTACAATGAATGTATCGATATCTGATTTTTTCACTGTTAATGATGGCAAAATTCTTAATAGATTTTTGTTGTTGGCACTTCCTGTAAAAATATGTTTCTCTACAATTAATTTTTTGCGAAGCGCACCGATTTCAAAATCAAATTCCACACCTAACATCAATCCTCTTCCTTTTACTTTTATAATTTGAGGTACTTGCTTGATTTGCTCAAAAAAGTAAGCAGAAACTTCATTTACATTATCCTGTAATTTTAATTTTTCCATTACATCCAAAACTGCAATTCCTGCTGCACAAGATAAATGACTTCCTCCAAAAGTAGTTCCTAACAATCCGAAACTAGCTTCAAATTCTGGAGAAATTAAAATCGCTCCAACCGGAAAACCATTCCCCATTCCTTTTGCTACCGAAATAATGTCAGCCTTGATATTATGATGTTGGTATGCAAAAAACTTTCCGCTTCTTCCATAACCTGATTGTACTTCGTCTAAAATTAAAACTACACCATGTTTTTTACAAGCTTTTTCTAAAGCCTGAAAAAATTCGGTTGTCCCTTCATCCAAACCACCTACTCCTTGAATTCCTTCGATAATTACACTAGAAACATCTCCTTTTTCAAGTTCTGCTTCTACTAATTCGATATTATTAAGAGGCAAGAAAGTAACTACTTGCTGTGCATTTATTGGAGCTACGATTTTTTTGTTATCTGTAACCGCAACTGCTGCTGAAGTTCTTCCGTGAAAAGAATTATCAAAAGCAACAACTCTTGATTTTCCGTTATGAAAAGAAGCTAGTTTCAATGCATTTTCATTTGCTTCTGCACCTGAACTGCATAAAAACAATTCATAATCTTCTAATCCTGAAAGTTTCCCTAATTTCTCCGCTAATTCTACCTGCAAAGGATTCTGAATTGCATTAGAATAAAAACCTAAATTATCTAATTGATTTTTAAGTTTCGATACATAATCTGGCTGTGTGTGACCAATAGAAATTACTCCATGACCACCATATAAATCTAAATACTTAACTCCGTTATCATCTATAATTGTGCAATCTATTGCTTTTACAGGAGTTATGTCATAAAGTGGGTATACGTTAAATAAATTCATGTCTTCTTTTTGTTTATTTTTTCTAAAATCCGCTTGGTTTCAAATGTAAACCTGTCGTTTCTGGTAATCCAAACATTAAATTCATATTTTGGATTGCTTGTCCAGAAGCTCCTTTGGTTAGGTTATCGATTATTGAAGTAATCAATATCCGGTTTCCACTTTTGGTTAAGCTAATAATACATTTGTTAGTTTGCACAACCTGTTTCATATTGATATTGGTTGTGGTTACGGTTACAAACGGTTCGTTTTTATAAAAATCTTCGTATTTCGCTACGATTTCATCTAAACTTTCTTCGACAGTAGTATATAAAGTTGCAAAAATTCCTCTTGCAAAATCTCCTCTGTTCGGAATAAATAACAACTCATCTGAATAAGCTGCCTGTAATTGATTTACACTTTGATTTATCTCTCCTAAATGCTGATGATCAAATGCTTTATAATGCGACATATTATTTGACCTCCAACTAAAATGTGTTGTTTCTGAAGGGCTTACTCCTGCTCCCGTACTTCCTGTTGTTGCATTAATATGTACATCGTTGTTTAAAAGCTCATTCTTTGCTAAGGGTAATAATGCCAGTTGAATCGCTGTCGCAAAACAACCCGGATTAGCTATAAATTGTGCTTTCCTGATAGCCGTTTTATTCAATTCTGGTAATCCGTAAACGAATTGTTTTCCATCAAAATTTGAATCTTCAGTCAATCTAAAATCATTTCCTAAATCAATAATTTTAGTATGACCTGCAAATTTATTTTCCTGCAAAAATGAAATAGACTTTCCATGACCTAAACATAAGAACAATACATTTACATCTGGATTGATAACATCAGTAAAATCCATTTCAATATCTCCCAATAAATCGTGATGTGCTACAGATAATGGCTTACCTGCATTAGTTGTACTGTACACAAAATCGATATTCACATTAGGGTGATACATCAATATTCTTATCAATTCGCCAGCTGTATAACCTGAACCGCCTATTATTCCAACATTAATCATAGTCTAAGTGATTTACAGATGAAAATATGTTTTGAGCATTTCCTAAAATTTTAATAAATCCTTTAGCATCATCAGATGTCCAAGCATTGTTCATTTCTCCATATTGACCAAATCCTGTATTCATTAAATCATTATCAGATTCAATTCCGTCAAGCGAAAAGTGATATGGTTTTAATGAAACAATTACAGTTCCATTTACTGTTTTTTGAGTATCTTCAAGGAAAGCTTCAATATTACGCATTACAGGATCCAAAAACTGACCTTCATGAAATAACATTCCGTACCAGTTTCCTAGTTGTTCTTTCCAATATTGTTGCCATTTACCTAGTGTATGTTTCTCTAATAAATGGTGTGCTTTTATAATTATTAATGGTGCAGCTGCTTCAAAACCAACTCTTCCTTTAATTCCAATAATAGTATCTCCTACGTGAATATCTCTACCAATTGCATAAGCATTAGCTAATTTTTCCAGGATAACAATATTTTTTGTTGGCGTATTTTTAATGTTATTTACACCTACTAATTCTCCTTTTTCAAATTGCAAAGTTACCTTCTCTTCGCCATCTTTTTCTAATTGCGATGGATATGCTTCACTTGGTAAAGCTTGGTTAGAAGTTAAGGTTTCTTTTCCTCCTACACTCGTTCCCCAAAGTCCTTTATTGATAGAATATTGTGCTTTTTCCCAAGAATAATGAACTCCATTTTTTTGCAAATAGTCTACTTCTTCTTGTCTTGACAATTTTAAATCTCTAATTGGAGTAATAATTTCAATTTCGGGAGCAATTGTCTGGAAAATCAAATCAAATCTAATCTGATCATTTCCTGCTCCTGTGCTTCCGTGCGCAATTGCTTCTGCTCCTACTTTTTTAGCATATTTTATTGCTTCAATAGCTTGAAAAACACGTTCGGCACTTACAGATAATGGATATGTATTATTTTTTAATACATTCCCATAAATCAAATATTTTATAGCTTTATCATAATACTTATCTACGATTGTAAGATTTGCATGTTGTGCACTTCCTAATTCGTAAGCTCTTTCTTCAATAGCATTTAATTCTTCTTCATCGAAACCTCCTGTATTAATAAGTACAGTGTGGACTTCATATCCTTTTTCATTTTTTAAATATTTAAGGCAGTACGAAGTATCTAATCCTCCGCTATAAGCTAATACAACTTTTTTCATAATTTTATTTTTTTAAGAAAAGGGCTTGTTTAATTAATTTTAATCTATTGAGTACTTTTACGTTAAATAGATGTTTTGGTGGATCTTTTTGTTTTTCTTTTGGATCGTACAACATTCCTGTACATAAGCACATTTTATTTTCTTTACTTTTTAATATTTCATAATTTGTACAAGTTTTACAACCTGCCCAAAAGCTTGGATCACTTGTAAGTTCGGAAAAAGGAACTGGTTTATATCCTAGATCTGAATTTATTTTCATAACAGCCAGACCTGTTGTGATACCAAATATTTTAGCATCTGGAAACTTTTCTAATGAGTAATCAAAAACTTTCGATTTGATTTTTTTGGCTAAACCTAAGTTTCTATAATCTGGATGTACTATCAATCCAGAATGAGCTACAAACTTACCATGCTGCCAGCTTTCGATATAACAAAACCCTGCAAATTTACCATCTACCAAAGCTATCAAAGCATCACTATTCTCCATTTTTTTCTGAATATATTCTGGAGTTCTTTTAGCAATTCCGGTACCTCTCAATAAGGCAGACGACTCTATGGTATCGCATATTTCTTGCGCATATTTATAATGTTCTTCTTGTGTTACAACAATAGAGATCTTCATTTCAATAGTTGAAGTTAGGGTTAAAAAATAAAACATGGTTTTTTTTCTGAAATCCGAGAGTTGCTCCAGCAAAGCTAAATAAAATATACGTAAAACCCTTACTATCAAAAAAATGACATTGAGATAATTTTAAATAAAATATACTTTTAGGATGTGTTTGTCCAAAGGACAACTTAGGTAATTTCAAAACAAAAAAATGAATATAAATAAATACGACGAAAAACTCTTTTGAATACTATAGAGATAGCATCCGTACTTCGGGAGAAGTAGCAGGCGAGTTTGTCCGTGACAAAGAAGTTATATGTAAACTTATTTTATTCATCGATGCAAATTTACATCTTTTTTTTAATTACAATACGTAATTTTAATTTTGTAACATTTTTTTAATATAATGTTGTTTTTATAGATTTATCGCATTACAACAACTAAATTCTACACAAAAATTAAACTTTTAATAAAAAAATGGCTATTTAAGTTATACTCAAATAGCCGTTTTTAATAATTCACAACTTTTAAAGCTCTTTAAAAAGCATATAGGTGTTATTTTTAATCTAATAAATTTAGATTACTCTTTTGTAAATTCCATTACTTGTGAGTTTTCTAAAATTGTCATTTTTAATCCAGTTTTAGTAAATACAAATCTTAATCCGGCTCTTAATGATTCGAAAGTATCAACTGCTCCGTCAACTGGATCAATTGTAAATTTAGGATAATTAGGAAGCTCTACTGTTAACGCATTATTTTTTTCTATAAATGTGATTTTAAGAGGTGTCATTTTACTAGAATATGTACCTAAATAAGAATCTAAAATAACATCCTTTTCGATTTTACCAGTTCCTGCTGTCCATACATTATTACTTTCATTACTATCTGGAAAAACGTGATCAGGATCAATTATAACACTCTCTATCTCTTCTGTAGAGTCAAATTTAAAAGACCACTCTTTATTTCTCTGCCAGATTTCAACTGGTAATTTTACTCTAGAAACTTTTCCGCTTTTAGTTTTCACATCTATTACAACAGGCATTACCATTTTTTCAAAATTCTCAATAGTAATAATAATTCCTTTTTTAGGATCATTTTTCACATATTTAATAGCATTTATACCCTGATCAAAACGCCAGTTATTAACAAACCATCCTCTCCAGAACCAGCTTAAATCTTCTCCTGCAACATTCTCCATTGTTCTGAAAAAATCATCCGGTGTAGGGTGTTTATAAGCCCAACGCTCCATATAAGTACGGAAGGCAATATCAAAACGTTCTTTTCCTAATATTTGTTCTCTTAAAATTACCAATCCTGAACTTGGTTTATAATAACACAACAAACCGATATTTGCCTCCTTCATATTATCTGGAGAACTCATAATCGTTTCTAATTTAGGACTAGTAAACATCTCTGCCATTTTATGCAAATCTCTTGGCGCTTCTTTATACTCCCCTTTATTAAACTCTGCTGTACTTAGTGAATTGATAAAAGTATTAAACCCTTCGTCCATCCATCCAAACAATCTTTCATTTGAACCTACAATCATAGGAAACCAAATATGTCCAAATTCATGATCTGTAACGCCCCATAAATCTTCTCCTTTTGATTCCCAACTGCAAAACACAATACCTGGATATTCCATTCCTCCTTCATTTCCTGCAACGTTTGTCGCAACTGGATAAGGATATTCTAGCCATCTATTTGAATAATTTTCAATTGCTCCTTTAGTATATTCTGTAGAACGTCCCCAAGCAGCATCTCCTGCACTTTCGACAGGATAAGCAGAAAGAGCCAATGATTTTTTCCCGCTTGGTAAATTAATTTTAGCACCATCTAAGATAAATGCCGCAGAAGAAGCCCATGAAAAATCGCGAGCATTTTTTATTTGATAATGCCATGTCTTTTCTCCATTTGCAGCTGTATTTGTTGCAGCAACTTCTTCAGCAGAACGAATCATTACTGTTTTATCACTTTGTGCTGCTTCTTTAAAGCGTTTTTGCTGTTCAGCTGTATAAACTTCTGAAGTGTTTAATAATTCTCCTGAGGCAACTACAAAATGATTAGCTGGAACTGTCAATTTTACATCAAAATCACCATATTCCAGATAAAATTCCGAAGCTCCTAAATACGGATGTGTATTCCATCCTCTTACATCGTCATACACACACATACGTGGATACCACTGTGCTATTGTGAAAATTTTACCGTTTTTAGTTTCAAGAACTCCTGTCCTATCTGATCCTTCATTTGGAGCAATATAAGAGAATTCAATTTTAATTTTAACACGGCTTCCCTTTGCTGCCAATTCTTCTGGTAGAAAAATTTGCATTCTGGTATCGGTAACAATATATTTCGCTTCAACTTCTGCTGATTTTTTCTTACCGAAAACAGTAACTTTTACCGATTTTATTTTATTTCCACCTTCAAAAACCTGACCTTGAGCTCCATTACGACTTCCTGACAATGGCACTACAGCATTTCCTCGTGAATCTTCTTTGAATAAATTTTGATCCAAATTAAGCCATACAAAAGACATTTTATCTGGACTATTATTGGTATAAGTAATTTCATCTGTGCCGATGATCTCATTAGTAACTCCATTTAACTTTGCAGTTATTTTATAATCTGCTCTATTTTGCCAGTATTCAGCACCAGGTTGACCGCTAGCTGAACGGGTTGGTGTTCCGTTTTTAGAATAGAACAATGGAGAGAATGCCTCATAATAATCGTATTTAGAAATAGGATTAGTATTTGCAGTAGGAACTTGTTGTGCCCATATGGCCGAAATTCCAAACAATAAAGCCATAGCAAATATGGCTCTCAAAGAGAGTTTTTTCATTTTTGTTGCTGTTTATCTAGCAAATTAATGAAAAAAAAAGCTATTAATGAATTAAATCCAAATAGATTAATACAATTTTACAAAAATTTTATAGAAAAATATTTCATCCGCTTTTTCGCCTATAATTTAATTTTATAAATATATTTACAATATTTTTTTAATCTTTCAAAACCTATATTTTGATTACAATTATTTCAAATTCAAAACTTACTGCTTCGATTAAACATACTGGAGCCGAATTATTTTCATTAAAAAATACTCATAATAAAGAATATATATGGGAAGGTAATCCTGCTTTTTGGGGTAAACATTCTCCTGTTTTATTTCCAATAGTTGGCACATTAAAAAACAATACCTATACAATTAATGCTATGCCGTATCATTTGCCAAGGCATGGTTTCGCTAGGGATTTGGAATTTAATCTAATTTCTAAAACTGATGAAAGTGCTGTTTTTTCAATTCAATCGAATAATGAAACACTGAAAATATATCCTTTTGAATTTGAACTCCAAATAATTTATACCTTAGTAGATTCTCAATTAGATATAGAGTACAAAGTAATTAATAAAACCGATTTAAACATGCCGTTTTCTATTGGAGCTCATCCTGCTATAGCGCTACCAGAAAATTTTGAAGATTACACTTTAGAATTTGAGAAAAAAGAGGTTTTAAAATATTCTTTACTTGAAAATGATTTAATTTCTAATAAAACAAAACAATTAGAAACAAAAGAAGGTCAAATTCAGCTAAATTATTCACTATTTAAAAATGATGCATTAATATTTAAGTCATTAGAATCAAATACTTTGGCTATCTTAAAAAATAATACACCATATGTAAAAGTTGACTTTACTAGCTTTCCTAGTTTAGGTATTTGGACAAAAGAAAATGCCCCTTTTATTTGTATTGAACCTTGGTTTGGTTATTCAGATACTCCCGAAAACTCTGGAAATCTTTTCGAAAAAGAAGGAATCTTGACTTTAGAAGCAAATAAAATATTTAATTCTAAATTTAGTATTGAAATTCTATAATTTAATCTTATTGCTTTATGTTAACTCTAAATTTTTCACCATTTCCTGTACTCAAAACTGAACGCTTATTCCTTAAAAGAATAACAAATGAAGATGCTAACGAGATTATAGCGCTACGTTCTAATCCAGAAACTATGAAGTACATACCGAGACCACTCATAAAAACTAATGAACAGGCATTGGAACATATAGCACAAATCAATAGTATTACAGAAACTAATGAGGGAATCAATTGGGGAATTACGCTAAAAGACAATCCTAAAATAATTGGTTTTATTGGTTATTTTAGAATAAAGCCAGAGCATTATCGTGCCGAAATCGGCTATATGTTATTACCTGAATTTCATGGAAAGGGAATAATTCCAGAAGCTGTAAAAACAGTAATTGATTATGGTTTTAACGAAATGAAACTTCATTCAATCGAAGCTGTTATTGACCCTGATAATCTGGCTTCTGAAAGAGTTTTACAAAAAATGGGATTTGTAAAAGAAGGTCATTTTAAAGAATCTGAATATTATGAGGGGCGTTTCTTAGACAGCGTAATTTATTCATTACTCAACAAAAAAAGTATTTAAATCATTAAAAGTGCTGAAACTATAGATGAAATTAAAATATAAGCTTTTCATACATCCGATAATTAAACATTAAAGAGTAAGACTAATTTGCTGTAATAAAACCACTTAGCATTTACAATCCATAAATAACTTACATAATTTTAATCAATTCTTGTTAAATTTTTAAATCATGGCTACACAACATAATGCATTGCGTTATATTTGCATCCGAAACTAGCAACCAAAACTAACTTATTGCTAGTAATTACTAGATTTTATGAAAAAAATATTTGCCTTAATCGTTCTTTTGTTATCAATCCAATCTTATAGTCAAACTTATATAAAAGCAAATGCTCTTACGGCTTTAGTCGCTATTCCTGATGTTGCTGTAGAAACAAGTATTGGTAATAAACTAACCCTTAATATTGACTTGATGGCCTCTTTTTGGGAATCATTTGATGGTAAAACCCCAATGAAATTTGCCACCTTCACTCCTGAAATTCGTTACCATTTTAATGAAAAATTCAATGGTCTATATTTTGGTGGTCATATTGGAGGAGATGTATATAAAATTCAAAAATGGAATTATTGGGATACCAACAAATACGAAGAAGGGCATGGTTATAGAATAGGAGCTACACTAGGATATCAAAAGAAATTAAATGATAAATTCATGCTTGATTTTTTTATTAGTGGTGGATGGCATCAAGGTTTTTATAAAGGTTTTTACAATGATGGTACACCTGGCCGTTATGAAAAAGCTCCTCATTATAACAAAAGTGGAGAATGGTTACCTTATGGAGGTGGTGTAATGATCTCTTATAAATTAAATTAATTTACACTAGAAATTTAGGGATCGATTTTATATATAAATCCTCTACTTTTTTTCTAGCCCAATCTGTTTTTCTTAAGAAAGTTAAACTAGATTTTATACTAGGATTTGAAGTAAAACATTTAACCGGAATTAATTCACCTAAAGTATCAAACCCGTAATAACTAACTAGTTTTTCGAGTATCGCCTGAAGCGTGATTCCGTGTAAAGGATTTTTATCTTGATTTTGCATTTTATATTTTTAAATAAATAATAAAAAGACCATACTATAAAAAAGTACGGTCTTTTTTTTACAAATTTACTAAATTGAAATTTAAATAATCTTCTATAAAATTAGAATATGAATTTAAATCCAAAAGAAAGTGGTGAAGTTAAATTTGGATTACTTCCTCCTAAAGCAGTATTATAAGATGAATCTACATTTGCTACGTGTGCCAATCCAAAATTAGTTACTGTAGTCTTAGAACCAACCTTTGGATCTAAAGTAGTAGATGTGAAATTCGCTAAATCATAAGAAAACTCAACTGAGAAATATTTTGTTACAAAAAAATCAAATCCTCCTGATAATGCCAAACCAAATTGGTTTACTTTCAATTCGCTTTCTTTCTCTTTTCCTGTAATAACTGGGGCTGCCAATTGACCGAAGAAATATAATGAACCTGCTACATTCCAGTATTTTCTGGCTAATGGCTGAATAACAATTAAATCAGAATTTGCAGCAGTTCCTTTATTTGAATCAGCCTTTATGTTAATATATCCAATACCCGCACCAACAGCTACAGATGGCGTGATAAAAGCCCCTACAACCGGCATTACTAATAAATTTGTACTTTTTACATCATCAGTTTTAGTTTGTTGGTAACCAAATTGTGATGTTACAAACCATGCGCCTTTTAAGCCTTGATTAGCTTCCTGAGCTTTTACAGTTAACCCCATTAAAATAATACTAGCTAATGTTAAAATTTTTTTCATGTCTTTAAGTTTTTATTTAGATTTATTTAACAAATTTAAGCGTAAGTTATTTCCTGAAAAATGATTAAAATCATAGTTTAAAAGTTATCTTTAATTATCTTTGATTTTACTAAAGTTTTTCTTTTTTATTTTACATTTGTACCCTATGTTAAAAACAGTCAATATACTCAACAAAAGAGCCCGCTTCGATTACGAAATAATAGACACCTACAATGCTGGAATTGTTTTAGCCGGAACTGAAATCAAATCAATACGTCTTGGTAAAGCAAACATTACCGAAAGTTTTTGTGAATTTAGTGGTGATGAACTTTTTGCTATTAATACTTATATTGAAGAATACATGTTCGGAAATCAATTTAATCACAAATCAAGAAGCGAACGAAAACTGCTTTTGAATAAAAAAGAATTAAAAAGTCTTCAAAAAAGTGTGCAAGCAAAAGGATTAACAATTATTCCTTTAAAGTTATTTACTAATGAAAAAGGATTAGCTAAATTACAAATCGGCCTTTGTAAAGGGAAGAAAAACTACGACAAACGCGAATCTTTAAAAGAACAAGATACTAAACGTGATCTAGACCGAATTAAGAAAGCTTTTTAACAAAAGTCATATCTCAATATTTACACTTATTTTTACTACAATAAATTCTAAATTTCAATTAGATAAAAAAAGACGGCATACTACCTAAGAAATAATACTTATCAAAATACAATAGCATTGAATTCATTTTTAATGCTATTTTTTATTACTAAAACAATGACTAATTTTGTCTTGACAATTAAAACTATGATTCTAAAATGAAAATGATTCTTAAAAATGCTCGAGAACAAAAAGGTTTTAAAACGCGAGAAGTTGCACAATTACTCGAAATTGATCAAGCATTAATAAGCAAATTTGAAAGTGGTACCCGAAAACCTACAAGAGAACAAATTATTAAACTTGCTTCATTACTCGATATTGATTTTGAAAATTTATTAATTGTTTGGTTAAAAGAAAAAATAATACATGAAATTGGGCATGAAGAATTTGCTCTTAAAGCACTTCATCTTGCCGAAATAGAAATTCAAAATATCAAAAAAGCAGATACTTCGACCATCTTATCTACGCTACAAAGCATTCTGGATGAAATTGAAGTATTAAAAACAAAAATACAATCCTTTCAACAATTTGACTTGCACCGAATTTCTAAAATTTTAGAATTGGAATTTACATACGAAAGCAATCGCATTAATGACAACTCATTGACACTACAAGAAACTAAAGCAGTAATTAATGAAGGATTAACTATTGGAGGTAAGACAATGCGCGAACATTTAGAAGCTGTAAACCATCATGAAACTATTTCTTATATCAAAGATCTAACTCAAAAAAACAGTGCTCTCAATGAAAAAGAATTACTGACAATTCATACTCAGATTTTAAGAGGAATAAAACCTGAACATGCTGGAAAATATAAAAATGATTCCTTAATCATTCGCGAAATGAGTTCGTTTTTCAGTTGGTTTGAAACCAATAAGAGTACACTACACCCCATATTATTAGCTTCTGAAGCGCATTTAAGGATTATAAAAATTAGTCCTTTTGAAAGCGGAAATATTCAAATAGCACATTTAGTAATGAATTGGATATTAATTCAAAACGGCTATGTTTTTGCAACTATTCAAGGTGACAATGAACACAAAAATGAATATTTTTCAATTTTAGCCGAAAGCCAAAATCAAAACGATAAATCAATTTTTATAAATTTTGTTGCACAGGTAGAAAAAGAAAATTTAAAACGCGCCATCCAATTAGTTTCTCAATAAAAAAGCCCATAAATGGGCTTTTATTAATTTTTATCTTCTAATAAAGGAACGAATCTAAATTCTCCAAACTCATGTTTTTCAAATTGGGTTTCGTTTTTACGAATTAATAATGTCATAATCTGAACATCTTCTCCTAGCGGAATCACTAGCCTTCCTCCTATTTTCAATTGTGCCATTAACGGTTGCGGAATAAATGGGGCTCCAGCAGTTACAATTATACTATCAAATGGCGCATACGTAGGTAATCCTTTATAACCATCCCCAAAAGAAAGGTGTTTCGGACGAATTCCTAACTTAGGAAATAAAACTGATGTTGTTTTAAACAGTTCATTTTGTCTTTCGACACTATATACCCTGGCTCCCAACATATATAATACAGCAGTTTGATACCCTGACCCAGTACCAATTTCTAATACTTTATGGTCTTTTTTAACTTCTAAAAGCTGCGATTGAAACGCAACAGTGTAAGGTTGAGAGATAGTTTGCCCCGCACCAATCGGGAAAGCTTTGTCCTGATAAGCATAATCTTCAAAGCTAGAGTTCAAAAAAAGGTGTCTTGGAATTTTTTTTATCGCTTCCAAAACAGCTTTATCCGTAATTCCCTTTTGTTGCAAAGTGCTTACTAATTGATTCCGAAGTCCTTGATGTTTGGCAGTGTCTTTCAATGTTTGTTCTTTTAATTTTGGTAAAAATAAGAAAGTAAATAGTAATTCAAATATTGATTCTTAAATATTAAATTACTAAAACTTTAAAGCATTCACTTTCACTTTCAACAAATAAATTATATTTTTGTTAAAAATACATTCTCATGTTAAAAGTAGGAGTTTTAGGTGCCGGTCACTTAGGTAAAATACATTTACGTTTATTACAACAATCTGATAAATATGAATTAGTTGGTTTTTATGACCAAAATCAAGAAAACGCCGAGAAAATTTCAAAAGAATTCGGTTATAAAAATTTCAATACAATTGCCAAATTAATACATGCTGTAGATGTAATTGATATTGTAACCCCAACATTATCACATTATAAATGTGCTAAAGTTGCTATAAAATCTGGAAAACATATCTTTATCGAAAAACCAATTTCGAATACTGTTGAAGAAGCCGAAGAAATTATTGCTTTAGCAAAAGAATATAACGTAAAAGGTCAGGTTGGTCATGTGGAACGCTTTAATCCAGCATTCATAGCAACAAAAAACATGATCGAAAACCCGATGTTTATAGAAACACATCGTTTAGCAGAATTTAATCCTCGTGGTACAGATGTCCCTGTAGTATTAGATTTGATGATTCATGATATTGATGCTATTTTAAGCGTAGTAAAATCGAAAGTAAAAAACATCAATGCTAGTGGAGTTTCAGTAATTAGTGATACTCCAGATATTGCCAATGCTAGAATTGAATTTGAAAATGGTTGTGTTGCAAACTTAACTGCAAGCAGAATTTCGATGAAAAACATGCGTAAAACGCGTTTTTTCCAAAGGGATGCTTATATTTCAGTAGACTTTTTAGAAAAAAAATGTGAAGTAGTTCGTATGAAAGATGCTCCTGAAATTCCAGGTGATTTTGATATGATTTTGCAAAATGCTGAAGGCGTAAAAAAACAAATCTATTTTACAAATCCAGATGTGGAGCAAAACAACGCCATATTAGACGAATTAGAATCTTTTGCAAATGCTATAAATACAAATACTGATCCGGTTGTAACTCTAGAGCAAGCAACAGATGCGTTAAGAGTGGCTTACCAAATTATTGACTGTTTCGATAAATAAAAATAATCACAAAAAAAAGTTAGCCATAAATTCACAAATTAATTTGTGAATTTATGGCTAAAATTATAAAATATAGTACTTAAATAATATGAAAACAATAGCTGTAATCGGTGCTGGAACAATGGGTAACGGAATTGCTCATACATTTGCTCAAAGTGGTTTTGTTGTAAAACTAATTGATGTTTCAGAAAAATCATTAGACAAGGGAATGGCAACCATTGCCGCTAATTTAGACAGAATGCTTGCAAAAGGAAGCATTACTGCAGAAGAAAAAGCTAAAACAATAACAAATATTATCACCTATACAGACATTAAAGATGGTGTTGTAGGAGTAGATCTAGTTGTAGAAGCAGCTACCGAAAACATAGATTTAAAACTAAATATTTTTAAACAATTAAACGAAACTTGTTCTCATAATACAATTTTAGCAACAAATACTTCATCTATTTCTATAACACAAATTGGATCTGTTGTTGCACATCCTGAACGTGTTATCGGAATGCACTTTATGAATCCAGTACCAATTATGAAATTGGTAGAAATCATTCGTGGTTACAACACTAGCGATGAAGTTACTAAAATTATTATGGAGCTTTCTATTAAATTAGGTAAAACCCCTGTTGAAGTAAACGATTATCCAGGTTTTGTAGCAAACAGAATTTTAATGCCTATGCTAAACGAAGCCATCGAAACGCTTTACAATAAAGTAGCTGGTGTTTACGAAATAGATACCGTAATGAAACTTGGAATGGGGCACCCAATGGGGCCTTTACAGCTAGCTGATTTTATTGGTCTTGACGTATGTTTAGCTATTTTAAATGTGATGTACGACGGTTTCAAAAACCCTAAATATGCACCATGTCCATTATTAGTAAATATGGTACGAGCTGGAAAATTAGGTGTGAAATCTGGCGAAGGGTTCTATGATTATAGTGAAAATAAAAAAGCAGATAAAATCTCAAAGCAGTTTATATAGATATTCATTTGTTCAATGAAAAAAATATATTTTTTTAGTAGTTTTAATAATTTCTATCTTAATCGGTCTTTTTTATTACAAACCAATAACATCAAAATATTTATTTGGAATAGCAAAAATTCTACAGCAAGACAATGAATATCAATTAGAAATTGACAATATAGTATATAACAATTGTGTTTTTAAAAGTACAGCAAGTTTTGATAAAAAACGAAATCATGATTTTATAATTTTATATTTGAAGGATTTAAAAATCAAACCTAGGTTTGAAATTATTGTTGTAAATATTAACTAGAAGCTAATAGGTCATTTCTGTATTTCTACTGGTTGCTATGATAAAGTATTTGAAAAACTTTTCAAAGTGATATGGGTTCATTTTATACACCTTTAAATGGTGACAAAGAGCCCGGATTTGATGCTAAATTAAAAATAGAAAATCAGAAGATGGATTTTTACATTCCGTCAGAATAAAATAGAAAATTACATATTCAGCTTTCCAAAAAAATAAATTAACAATGTCTATTAAAGCAAATTTAAATATCATAAAAACTTCCCTGCCAGAACATGTAACATTAGTTGCGGTTTCTAAAACTAAACCAGTTACTGATTTAATGGAAGCTTATGAAGCGGGTCAGCGTATTTTTGGAGAAAATAAAATCCAAGAGATGACAGACAAGTGGGAAGAAATGCCAAAAGACATTCAATGGCACATGATAGGTCACGTACAAACAAATAAAGTGAAATTTATGGCATCGTATGTTAACTTAATCCATGGAGTCGATAGTTTAAAACTACTACAGGAAATCAATAAACAAGCATCCAAAAATAATCGTATTATTGATTGCCTGCTTCAAATTCATATTGCTGAAGAAGAAACAAAATTTGGACTCGACGAAAAAGAACTCACCTCACTCCTAGCTTCAGATGAATTTCATAATATGAAAAACATTCAGGTTATTGGCCTAATGGGAATGGCAACTTTTACAGAAGATCAAAAACAGATTAAAAAAGAATTCACTCATTTAAAATCTATTTTTAACTCTTTACAATCTACAGAAGCTGTAAACTGTAAACTGAATACTATTTCAATGGGTATGTCCGGAGATTACCAACTTGCAATAGAATGTGGCAGCACTATGGTGCGTATCGGAAGTAGTATATTTGGAGGGAGATAGCTAAATAAAAAACAATTAATTGCAATTTCAAAAAAAAATAACAATTTAAAACCTTGAATTGATTTTTTTATTGAAATTAAATTTTGAAATTGACATCGATAATGTACGCAATACTAGACATAGAAACAACTGGAGGACAGTTTAATGAAGAAGGAATTACCGAAATTGCTATCTATAAATTTGATGGACATGAAGTAGTTGACCAATTCATTAGTCTGGTTAATCCTGAAATTCCCATCCAACCTTTTGTAGTAAAGCTTACGGGTATTAACAATGCAATGTTGCGTTCAGCTCCAAAGTTTTTTGAAGTTGCCAAGCGAATTATTGAAATCACTTCTGATTGTGTTATTGTAGCTCACAATGCCTCTTTTGATTACAGAATCCTACGTACAGAATTTAGACGCTTAGGTTATGATTTTGAAGCCAAAACCCTTTGCACAGTTGAGCTTGCGCAAAAATTAATTCCAGAACAGCCTTCTTATAGCCTAGGCAAACTAGTTCGTGCACTTGGGATTCCAATGGCCGACAGACATCGAGCCAATGGCGATGCAATGGCAACTGTTAAGCTGTTTAAAATGCTTTTAGAAAAAGATACTGAAAAAATAATTATAAAAGATTTTATAAAACTAGAAATTGAAAAAGGAATTGCTCCAAAATTACTAGATATTGTAGCACAAGCACCAACAAAAACTGGAGTATATTATATTCATAACGAGAGCGGAACCATAATTTACATTGGTAAAAGCCGAAATATAAAAAAACGCATCAATCAGCATTTTACTGGAACAAATATCAAAAGTAAAAAAATACAAGCCGAGGTATTTACGGTTACTTATGATGAAACTGGAAGTGAACTAATTGCACTTTTAAAAGAAAGTGAAGAAATAAAAGTTAACAAACCCAAATACAACC
Source organism: Flavobacterium sp. ALJ2 (assembly GCF_015594725.1). GTDB lineage: Bacteria > Bacteroidota > Bacteroidia > Flavobacteriales > Flavobacteriaceae > Flavobacterium. Next base: position 254,897 of record NZ_JADNRC010000005.1, read on the forward strand.
GCTCTCAGAAAAAAACAAATTTTCCACTATCTTTATATGTTGAAAAGGACAAAAAAGGGTATTTAAACTTAAAACTTCAGAAAACTGATGGACGCAGAAAAGAAATTACATCTTACGGAAGTTTGCAAGAAGGGAAAAATGCCTTATTTTTTATTACAGATAAATACAAGTTGTGCCAAAAGCTTACGGGTTTGTATGTGACAAAAAAAGAATGTTTTCAATATAAAATAAAAGAATGTGATGGTGCTTGTATTGAAGAAATCACTCCAGAAGTATATAATGTAAGAATTCAAAATTTTATTACAGATTATAGTTTCGAAAACAAAAATATGATTTTAATAGATCGTGGACGAACTGTTAACGAACGTAGTGCTATATTAATAGAAAATGGTGTTTATAAAGGCTATGCTTTTTACGATTTAAACTACCAGATTACCAAGATCGAAATTCTCAAAAACATCCTTATACCTATGCAAAACAATCGTGATGCCAAGAGTATAATTCAGAACTATATGAGAAAAAGCAAATCGTTAAAAGTAATTCATTTTTAATACATATTAACTTTCAGTATCTTCGCAGATATGACAAAAAATAAATCCAAATACGATCTTTTTAGACAAAAAACCCAAATCATCCTTTATGGTAGCAATACCATTTTAGGACGTATGTTTGATTTGGTACTTTTGGGTCTTATTCTATTAAGTGTCCTATTAGTTATGATGGATACTGTAGAAGGAATCAATCATAAATACCATACACAACTACTTATTTGTGAATGGATTATTACCGTTTTCTTTACAATAGAGTTTATTTTACGAATTATTTCGATACAAAAACCCATAAAATATATTTTCAGCTTTTATGGAATTATAGATTTAATGGCGATACTACCTATGTACTTGTCAATATTTTTCCCCGCTACAAATGTTTTAACCATTGTAAGAGTTTTGCGTTTCTTCCGATTGTTCAAAATTTTACATATTCCACAAATATCACAACAATCGATACAGCTTCGAGAAGCAATGGAAGCTAGTAAAGAAAAAATTCTAGTATTTATTTACTTTGTTGTTATTAGTGCCATAATTATTGGCTCATTAATGTATGTCGTCGAAGGTAAAGAAAGTGGCTTTACAAGCATCCCAATGGGAATATACTGGGCAATTGTAACCTTAACAACTGTAGGTTATGGCGATATCTCACCAGCATCACCTTTAGGACAATTTCTAGCCTCATTAGTAATGATAATGGGATATGGAATCATTGCAGTTCCTACCGGAATAGTAACTGCTGAATTTGCAAAAAGCAGCCTAAAAAGCAACTCTATTAGCACCAAAAAGAAGTGTAGAAAATGCCATTCGCAAGTTCATTTTGATAATGCCAAATATTGCTATGAATGTGGAGAAACATTACCTGATTAATTAATTTATGAAGCCATCTCCAGCTGTACATTACAACACCTCCTTATATTCGCATTTTTTCAAGACATAAAAGGAGCTTCATAAAGCGCTCTTTTATACAAAAAAAATAAACGAATCTAAGTCTGGGGCTTACATTTCCATCTAGGCTAAAAAAAATATGAAATACCTAATTACCATCATCGGACCAACTGCAATAGGCAAAACTGCTCTGAGTATTGCATTAGCTCAATATTTCAAGTGCGAAATAATATCGTGCGATAGCCGTCAGTTTTTTAAAGAAATGACAATTGGCACAGCTGTTCCCGATACCAATGAACTACAAGCCGCTAAACATCATTTCATACAGAACATATCCATATTCGAAAACTATACTGTAGGGGATTACGAAAAAGAAGCTATAACTAAGTTAAACGAATTATTCAAACACAGCGATTACGCTATTCTTATCGGAGGTTCAGGATTATATGTTGACGCTGTATTAAAAGGATTCGATGAGTTTCCAGAAATTGATGCTTCAATACGAGAAAAAGTAGCACAAGAATACGAACAAAACGGAATTACGTATTTACAAGAACAATTAAAAAAATTAGACACCAGTTACTACGATAAACTTACAATCGAAAATCCGCAGACATTGCTAAATCCGCAACGTATGATGCGCTTCATAGAAGTTTGCTTAGGCACAGAAAAACCATATTCTTCGTTTCTAAATCAAAAGAAGAATAACCGAGACTTCACTCCTATCCTCATAGGCTTAGAAGCTGACAGACCAATTCTTTATGACAGAATAAACCAACGAGTTGACGTAATGATAAACAATGGTTTACTCGAAGAAGCAAAGTATCTTTATCCTAATAAAGCATTAAATGCTTTGCAAACTGTTGGATATCGAGAATTATTTAGTTATTTAGATGGCGAATTCACATTGCCATTTGCAATCGAGGAAATCAAGAAAAACACACGACGTTTTGCAAAACGTCAGTTAACTTGGTTTAAGCGAAATGAAAACACAAAATGGTTTGATTACCTAACACCAAAAAACGAGATAATAAACTTCATCGAGAAAAATATAAAATAATTTACAATGCCCATATCACCAAATTTCACTTCTGTTTTAAGCAAAGACTGGGAAATCAATTTTACGCAATGCACTCCAAATGGATATCTGAAATATACCGACATGTGCAATCTTTTACAACTAACTGCTGCAGCCCATTCTGAAGTTGGAGGAATTAGTTTTACCGATATGCAGGAATTTGACCAAGCTTGGGTTTTAAGCCGAATGCGTGTAGAAATTACTGCTTTGCCTAAATGGCAAGATGTTGTAACTGTAAAAACCTGGATTAACAGCTTAGAAAATTCCCGCTCAGTTCGTGCATTAGAAATGTATGTAAATGGTAAGAAGATAATTGGCAGCGAAACATTTTGGGCGGTTTTTAACACCAAAGCACGTCGCCCCGAAGGATTAGCATTACCATTTGATCATTTTGAATTGTTTCCAGACAATAGAGCTACTATTGATAGTTTCTCAAAAATAAGTATCAATCCAGAGAAAGAATCTATTTTTGAAAAAACAGTTTATCTATCAGATTTAGATATTGTAAACCATGTCAATAATGTAAAATACCTTGAATGGTCCTTAGATCATGTAGACTCAAACAAAATTATGAATCAGAAAATAGATAGTTTTGAAATGAATTTCATGAAAGAGCTTTCTTTAAATGACACTGTAGTAATTCATGAAAGCGAAACCGAAGCGAATACTACTTTTAGCATCACTAAGGATGATAAAACCTGTTTTGCCTTACAACTTAATTGGAAAAAGTAACACATCCTTAAATACGAAGTATTTACTATCTGAAGCAAACCAACTACTTTACTATTATAATAAACAACAAGCGTAGTCTGTAATTTCGAGGAACGAGAAATCACAGTATAATAGAAATTTAATTATTGACCTGAACTCAAAAAAGCAATCCCTAACAGGTTTTAAAAATCTGTTAGGGATTGCTTTTTTTTATGAAAACTCTTGTAACATAAACAACAGAAAACGTTACAAAAAAAGCTCCGATTTCTCGAAGCTTTTCTATTTATACAGTTACTTTGTTTTTAACAACTAGTCTAAAACCTTCACCGTGGATGTTAAGAATTTCAACATCTTCATCTGGTTTAAGATACTTTCTAAGTTTGGCGATATATACGTCCATACTTCTTGAAGTAAAATAATTATCATCTCTCCAAATTTTTGTTAAAGCCAATTCTCTTGGCATTAAGTCATTTTCGTGAAGTATTAACATTTTTAATAATTCATTTTCTTTTGGAGATAACTTTATCGGCTCTTCATTTTCAAAAGTTAAAAATCTAAGTTTTGAATTTAAATGAAATTTACCAATGTTAAACTCAAATTGTACTTGTTCTGCTTTTGTATCAGAAGATTTTCTTTGAATAATTGCTTTTATTTTCATAAGCAATACTTCTGAATCAAATGGTTTGTTCAAATAATCATCAGCACCTGCTTTGTACCCTTTTAATACATCCTCTTTCATAGATTTTGCAGTTAAAAAAATAATAGGCACTTCACTATTTTTTTCTCTGATTTCTTTTGCTAATGTATATCCGTCCTTATATGGCATCATGACATCTAGAATACACAAATCGTATACGTCTTTCTTGAATTTCTCGAAGCCTTCCATTCCGTTTTTTGCTAATGTAACTTCAAAATCATTCAGCATTAAATAGTCTTTAAGAACTGCACCAAAATTAAGGTCGTCTTCTACTAAAAGAATTCTTTTATTGATATTTTCCATATTTTAATTTATTAGTGGTATTTTTATTATGAAGGTACTACCTTTCCCTTTTTCACTTTCAACGTAAACCTGACCATTATGGTCTTCTACGATTCTCTTTACATAAGATAAGCCTAATCCGTGACCTTTAACATTATGTAAATCTCCTGTATGCTCTCTATAAAATTTTTCAAAAACTCTTTTCTGGGCAACCTTACTCATTCCTAATCCATTATCTTTAACTTTTATAAGAATCATATCTTTAATGTTCTCCGTAAAAATTTCAATTTTAGGAATACCTGGCGAATACTTTATAGCATTCTCCAATATATTGACTAAAACATTAGTAAAGTGTACTTCATTAATTAACGCTGTTGTTCTAGCAGCATCGTAATGATTTGTAATTGCTCCACCTCTATCTTCAAGAATCAAACTTACATGCTCAATTGCATCGTCAATAATCCCATGGATTTCGGTTGGTTCTTTATTAATATCTAATTCTCTTTTTTCTAATTTAGATATTCGCAATACATTCTCAACTTGAGCATGCATCCGTTTATTTTCGTCTCTTATCATCTGAAGGTACCTAAACACCTTCTCTTTATCTTCGATTATTTTAGGATTTTTTATGGCATCCAAAGCCAGATTTATTGTCGCAATTGGTGTTTTAAATTCATGCGTCATATTGTTTATAAAATCTGTTTTAATTTCAGATATTTGCTTCTGACGAATTAACTGATTTAGTGCGCTTGTGTATGCAATTATAATAATAAGCGTAAATATGATAGACAGTATTGTTATACTTACCAATTCTGACAATAAAAATTTCTTCTTGTGAGGAAATGTTACTGATAGCTCATACTTGTTGTTTCCCTCATTATCTGCAAAAATTGGTATCGAATAAGTTGCTTCTTTATCATATTTAAACCCATCAGATTTAATTTTAGTTGCAATGCCACTGCTATAAATTCCAAACTCAAATTTTGTTTTTACACCATACTCCTCTAATTCCTTCTTTAAGAGTTTTTGTAACTTCTCTTTTGTAACTCTTTCATTAATTGGCATTGCCGAAGCAATATCTTTAAAGAATATTTCAAATTGTGCATTATCTAAAACATCTAGATTTCCTGATTTTTCAATCTTTACATCTGGAATTATGCTTTGCTGTAATGACGAATTATCTATATTGTTATTATTATAAATTTCGGTTGTACGCTTAGAATTAAAATTCTTAAACCTTTCGCTAGTAAATTTCTTATCAAAGAACGATCCATTTATATTATAATCTTCTGATATAATACTATTAGAATACACAATCATTTTATTCGTTCTAGGATTTTTTTGAACGTAATAAAATTCTAATAAATCATTTTTTTGCGGAACTTTACCGGTACTATCTTTATAATGATTGTATTTATCATAAAAACTATACGCCTCTTGTTGCTGTAGCTTATCGGCTACATTTCCAATAACTTGCTTAACATGAAACTTAAACTGCTCATCATTATTATTAAATGAAGAAGTAAACCAATATACCTGAACAAGAATTATCCCAATTAAGGATAAGCTCATCAATAAGACAAGAATTCTAAAAAACATTTTATTCATCGAAACAAAATTAATATTTTAACAATATACTAAACAATACATTAACCAAATATTAACATTTAAGAGTGATTTTGTTTAATATTTAAAAATTTAAGAATTTTAACAACTTCTTGCTTTGCATTTTTAAGATTCAAATTATGAATAACGTAATTACTATTCGCTATACGCTGCTCGTCGTTCCATTGCATATCCATTCTTTTTAAAACATGTTCGCGAGTAGTTTTATCGCGATTCATTACTCTCTCAATTCTGGTTTCCTGGGGGGCGGTAACCGTTATTATAATATCACATTCTTTATAACGACCGCTTTCAAACAAAATTGCGGCCTCATATATTATATAGGGTTCTTTTTTATGTTTCAATAACCAATTCTCAAAATCTTTTTTTACTGCAGGATGAACAATTTCATTAAGCAATGTTAATTTATCTGCATTATTAAAAACAATATCAGCCAATTTAGCTCTATTTAATATATTATTATCAAAAACGCCACTCCCAAATGCTGCTTGTATTGCTGTAATTATTCCCTCAGACTGCATTACTATTTTAGCTGCATCATCGGCAATATAAACAGGTATTCCCATTGCCAAAAAGTAGCCTGCTATGGTAGTTTTTCCGCTACCAATACCACCTGTTAAACCTATTATTTTCGTCATATTAAATCTTAAAAAATAATCCAGGAAAAGCTTCTTGAGGTTTTTTCTTTAAAATAATTACTTTAATAAATGATTCTAAAAAACCAATTCCATAACCATAAAACTGTTTCCAAACAGCAACAACTGATAAATAACCAATTCTTAAATTCTTATTTTGAATCGTCGATACAACAAAAATCACAATAAAGTAAGCAAAATACAATTGTAATAGTATATCAATATTAAAAACCACCAATATAACAGCCAAAATAAGTCCCAAAATAAAAAATGTTGGGAAGAAAAAAGTAAGTTTATTATACTGTGGGTACCAACTATTAAGTATTGGTCTTGCTTTTCCAAATTTATTAACCTGAATTGAGAACTTATCCCAATCGATTCTTCGTTTATGATATACATAAGCATTAGAGAAAAGCCTAGTTTCGAAACCTAAATTCCACAAACGTATTGACAAATCCGGATCTTCTCCTGGGTGAATATTTCCAAATCCGTTTGATGCTTCAAATCCTTTTCGAGACAATCCCATATTAAAGCTTCGTGGCTGAAACTTCCCTATTTTCTCTGATCCTCCTCTTATTCCTCCTGTTGTAAGAAATGATGTCATAGCAAAGTTAATTGCTTTCTGGATATCCGAAAAGCTATCTAATGCTCTATCTGGCCCTCCAAAACAATCCACATAATCTTCTTTTAATGCCTTATCTACTTCTACTAAATAATTAGGTGGGATAATACAATCCGAGTCAAAAATGATAAAATAATCACCTAGTGCTTTTCGCATTCCGTAATTTCTAGAATCACCAGGCCCAGAATTTTCTTTAAAGTAATAGGATATATTTAATTTCCCTTGATATTTTTGAACAATATCATCACATGGTAATGTTGAGCCGTCTTCTACAAGCACAACTTCAAAAGGTTCTTTATATTCAGATAACAATAAGCTTTCTAATAGCTCATCAACTTCGTCAGGACGATTATACACTGGTATAATTAAAGAAAACACCATAATTTGGTATGTGGTATTAAGGTAGTATTTATTTTAACTGTAAAATTTTAACAAAGATAAGTTATATCCGTAAAAAAACCACCAACTTTAGGTTGATGGTTTTAAATAATTATATAAATTTTGCTGGTTTAAGCGATACTTTCTACCCCAACTACTTCATTTGTGTCTGCTTTGTAATCTACTCCTTCAAATTCAAATCCGAATAAGTTTAAGAAATCATTTTTGTAACCAGCTAAATCACCAATTGCAGGTAATGTTTCTGTAGTTGCTTCCAACCATAATTTAGCCACTTTTTCCTGAACATCTTCACGCATTTCCCAATCATCGATACGAATTCTTCCTTTTTCGTCTGTAGGAATTGGTTTTCCTGTATACAATCTATCTTGGAATAAGCGTTGGATTTGCTCAATACATCCTTCATGAAGCCCTTCGGCTTTCATAATTTTGTATAATAATGATATATATAAAGGAATAACTGGAATTGCTGAACTCGCTTGTGTAACTAATGCCTTGTTTACCGAAACATATGCTTTTCCTCCTAGATCTTTCAAACTATCTGTAATAGCAAATGCTGTAGCTTCTAAATCATCTTTAGCACGACCAATTGTTCCCTTACGGTAAACCGCTTCGGTTAAAGATGGCCCAATATATGAATAAGCAACTGTTGTTGCTCCTGGTGCTAATAGATTTTCTTTTTTCAATACATCCATCCACATTGACCAATCTTCACCACCCATTACTGCAACAGTATTAGTGATTTCTTCTTCTGTACATGGCTCAATAGAAACTTCTGTTACATTTCCTGTATGAAAATCAACCGTTTTATTTGTAAATGTACTTCCAATTGGTTTTAAAACTGAACGATGCAATACTCCTGTAACTGGATGCAAACGAACTGGAGAAGCTAAGCTATAAATTACTAAATCAATCTGACCTAGATCAGCTTTAATCAAGTCTATTGTTTGTTGTTTAACCTCATTAGAGAAAGCATCACCATTGATACTTTTAGCATATAAACCTGCTTTGTGAGCTTCACTTTCAAAAGCTGCTGAGTTATACCATCCTGGAGAAGCAGTTTTCCCTTCAACTGGCGGTTTTTCAAAAAACACTCCAATTGTAGCTGCATTTGATCCAAATGCACTTGTAATTCTAGATGCCAATCCAAAACCTGTTGAAGCTCCAATTACTAATACTTTTTTAGCTCCTTCAATTGGACCTTTAGATCTTATGTATTCTATTTGATTTTTTACATTTTGTTCACATCCTTTTGGGTGAGATGTCAAACAAATAAATCCTCTCATTCTTGGTTCTATAATCATAATTTTGGAACTGTTTTTTATTTTTATTTTATAAATAATGGTATCTAACTACCTATTTTCACTTGGTAAGACTCAATAATTTAATTAACAAATATAACTCATTTTTTTAGTTGAGCAAGGCTTTGGCATGATTTAAAGCCGAATCGGAAACAACTGATCCTGATAACATTTGAGCAATTTCTAGAACTCGTTCTTCTTGAGATAAAAGCTTTAATTCTGACTGCGTATCATCATCTACGGTTGACTTAAACACTTTAAAATGAGAATCTCCTTTAGCTGCGATTTGAGGCAAATGGGTTATTGCAAAAATTTGCATTTGCTGACTCATCTCTTTCATGATTTCTCCCATTCTAACAGCAATTTCTCCTGAAACTCCTGTATCAATTTCATCAAAAATCAATGTTGGTAATTTAGAATATTGTGCTAAAATTGCTTTTACTGCAAGCATGATACGTGACATTTCTCCTCCCGAAGCTACTTTTTTAAGCAAACCGAAATCGGTTCCTTTATTTGCAGAAAATAAAAACTGAAGTTCGTCTTTTCCATTTTGTAAATATGCCTCTCCATAATTAATATCAATTTTAAAACGAACATTTGGCATTCCTAATGTTTCTAATATTACTATTAACTTATCTGACAATAATGGAATTGCTGCAATTCTATTTTCATGGATTTTGCTTGCAAAAGCATCCAATTCATTTGTTTTTTGTTCGATAGAAGCTGTTAATTTTACTATTTCCTCTTCGATATTACCTAATTCAAGAACTGAATTTTCTAATTTAGTTTGAATTCCAATTAAATCATCAACCGTAGCAACTTGATGCTTTTTTTGTAAATTATAAATAACTTGCAATTTCTGACTGATGAAATCAAGTTGTGCGGGATCATTCAATAATTTTTCTGATGCCTTTTGTAATTCACCCGATACATCATCAAACTCAATAGCTAAGCTTGTCATCCTTTCAAATAAAGCTTGATAATCTGTTGAAAAAACAGCAATTTTATGTAATGAAGCTTTAATTTCGTTTAAATTTTGGATTACCCCAAATTGCTCTTCATTGGCTATAGCCAATGATTTATCTATTGATTCTTTGATAATCTCAACATTGTTAAGCTTTTCAAATTCTTCTTCTAACTCTTCTTGCTGTCCTGATTTTAATTGCGCTGCAACTAATTCATTTAAAAGAAACGTATTGTATTCCTGTTCTTTCGCTGATTCACTTTGCTTTTTAAGTAGTCCGTTTAGTTTTGTTTTATCTGACTTATACTTTTTTAAAACACCTTGATAATCTACAATAACATCCAAATTATTTGAAATTGCATCAATAATCTGAAATTGTACACTTTCTTCTGACAACTCTTGTGTTTGTTGCTGTGAATGAATATCTATTAAATACAAACTCAACTCCTGTAACTCTTGAAGATTTACTGGACTATCATTTATAAAGGCACGTGATTTACCCGAAGGCAAAATTTCTCGTCTTATTATCGTATCGTTTTCATAATCCAAATCATTGGTTTCAAAAAACGATTCAAGATTGTATTTTGAAATCTTAAAATGCGCTTCGATAACACATTTTTCTTCTTTATTTTTCAATGAAGTCAAATCGGCTCTTTTACCCAAAACCAAACCTAATGCACCCAATATTATTGACTTTCCTGCTCCTGTTTCACCAGTAATAATAGAAAATCCTTTCGAAAAATCGATTGATAATTTTTCAATTAGTGCATAATTTTTTATTGACAATGAAGTAATCATATCTCTTTTTTCTAATAATAAGTTTTGGAAACAAGCAAACTTAACCTGAATGCTTAATATTTAATCTGACCCCATTTACTAGAGTTCATTGGTGAAACTCTATTTAAATTCTCTACTAAATCTGTTATAGAAACACTAGGTCCTCCTGTAAATATAGATACAATTTCATCTGATTTAGCATCAAAAAATACTCGTGTTAAAAAAGCATTGGGTTTCGTAGCATTTAATTTTCCTAAAAGCAATAATGAAGCTTTAATTTTTTCCTTAGCTGATTTTAAATCCTGATTCATTACATCTAAACCTGCATGATATCCATAAACACATTGTCTTAAATCATTATATGTTGGCGCAAGCATATCATTGATTAAGAAATAACGATTTTGTACTCCATCTGACTGACTCCATCCTTTAAATCCTCCTTGCTGAGCGACATTGGCTATATTTTGAGCGGTTTCAAAAAAGGGGGTGCCTAATGCTGGCATAAAAGTATCTGCATCAATTCCTAAAATCATATAACTATAAAATGTCATTATAGAAACAAGATTCGACTCGAAAACATTTGGATTGTACAATAAATTCTCAAATTCGGTATATCTAAAATTCAAATCCTTGTCATTAAAATTAAAAACTGGAGATGAATATGTCGAATTATATATTAGTCGTGAGGACTGTATTTGTATCGTTCCTGAAAACTGATCTGAATTATGTGACGTTATAGTTAAATACATCGAACAGTTTATTTTTTCATTTTGTTTTAATGTACTCCCTGTCCAATCTGTATTATTTACAAATTCACTTAATGCAGTTTGTAATGTTTTAAAAACCTGTTGATTTGCATTAGGAAGCATCTGTGAATTTACAGTTACTGTACAATTTAACTGTTGTGCCTGTACGAGGCCAAAAGACATAAACACCAAAAAAATAAGTATTTTATTCATAAAAATGCTTTATCACCTTATTTAAAATATCAGTTGCAACTGCTTCTTTGGATTTTAACTCCATTGGTTCAATAGAGAAAAATTTATCAATAAAGGTTATTTTATTTGTTTTTCCTCCAAAACCTGCTCCTTCATCCTGTAAAGAATTTAGAACTATCAAATCTAAGTTTTTTTTCTGAATTTTCAGCTTTGCATTCTCAATTTCATTTTCAGTTTCTAAAGCAAAACCTATTAAAAACTGATTTTTTTTCATTTCACCTAATGACAATAAGATGTCTTTTGTTTTTTCCAACTCTATAGTAAAATCTTCCGAAGCTTTTTTTATTTTTTGAGCCGCTACTATTTTTGGTTTATAATCTGCAACTGCTGCTGCTGCGATTGCTACATCTACACCTGAATAGTGCTGATGACATGCATCATACATTTCTTGTGCTGATGTTACCGAAATTACTTTTATAGATGAGTTTACTACTTTACAATTTGTAGGTCCAGCAACAAGTACAACTGAAGCTCCTAAGTTTGCTGCTTCTGATGCAATATCAAATCCCATTTTACCTGATGAATGATTCCCAATAAAACGAACTGGATCAATTGCTTCATAAGTTGGACCAGCTGTGATTAAAAACTTTTTGCCTTTAAGTGGTAATTTACTTTCTAAATCAGCTTCTAAAAAAGCAATGATATTTTCTGGCTCTGCCATACGTCCTTCTCCTGATAAACCACTAGCTAACTCCCCGCTCTCTGCAGGTATAATCGTATTCCCAAACTTTTTTAACAACGAAAAACTCGCTAAAGTAGAAGGATGAATATACATGTCCAAGTCCATTGCTGGCGCAAAGTAAACTGGGCATTTTGCCGATAAATAGGCTGCTATCAATAGATTATCACAAGTACCATTTGCCATTTTTGACATTGTATTTGCGGTAGCTGGAGCAATGATCATCAAATCGGCCCAAAGTCCTAACTCGACGTGATTATTCCATTTTTCATTCTCATCTTCTTGATTAAAAAATGTGGAATGCACAGGATTTTTAGATAAGGTTGATAACGTAAGTGGCGTTACAAAATCCTTAGAAGCAGGTGTCATGATTACTTGAATCTCGGCACCTGCTTTTATAAAAAGTCGTACTAATGATGCTGTTTTATAGGCTGCAATTCCACCAGAAACTCCTAGTAAAATTTTCTTACCGTTTAAAACTGACATAGTACTATATTATTTATTTGAATTTCTGTGGTATGTTTTACCATCTAACCATTCTTGAACTGCTAAAGCGTGTGGTTTAGGCAGTTTTTCGTAAAATTTAGAAACTTCAATTTGTTCTTTATTTTCGAAAACTTCTTCAAGACTATCATTATAAGTAGCAAATTCTTCTAACTTTTCAGTCAATTCCTTTTTAATTTCAGAATTAATTTGATTTGCTCTTTTTGCCATAATAGTTATCGCTTCATACACATTACCTGTAGGCTCTTCAATAATATTTTTATTGTAGGTAATTGTATTTACTGGAGCATTCGTCTTTTTTAAATCCATGACTTTATTTTATTTAGTAAAATTTTGTAACTCTTTTTCAACTCTCTCATTCATCTCGTCAGCTTTCAACTTGTAATGAGTATCACTTTTATATTTCATTAAATTCGTATATGCAGTTTTAGCTACTTTTAAACGATCTTCCATTTTTGTAGAAATACTGTTTATTGCCAACTGATATGCTGAATCAAATTTATAATACAATGCATCTTCTTTGAATTCTGTTCCAGGATAATCTCCAATAAAATTATCAAATGCTACTATTGCTGATTTAAAATCTGAAATAGTATTATATCCTTTTGCATTTTCATATGCTTTTTTCTCCAATTTATTAGTCAGTACTTTTAGACTAGCATTTGCTTCTACTAAATATTCTGAATTTGGATAATTATCTATAAAAGCCTGTAACTTATCTATCGCTTTATTAGTATCTGTTTGATCCAGACTATACACTGGTGATAACATTGAATAACTTTTTGCTCCTAAAAAAGCTGCTTCTTCTACTTTTTCACTTCTTGGATATCCTGAAGCAAAACTTTCAAATTGATATCCTGCTAAATAATACTGTTTTGTTTTATAATATGACTGTGAAAACATATAAAACAATTTCTCTGCCTGAGGTTTCCCTCTATATGATGTTGCTAGTTGTTCAAACAAACGAATTGCTTTAGTGTACTTTCCAGCTTCATACATTTTTGTTGCCACTTCGAATTTTGCTGCAACATCATCCTTTTTTAGTGCTTTTTGATAATCACTACATGAACAAAAAAGAACAACGACAAACAATACAGATATTATTTTTTTCATTTTTTTACTTTTATTATGATTTCCAGGATATCTATATCCAAGTAAAACCACACCGAAGTTTCGGTGGCAAATTTAGTTATTAATTTAGCTTCTACAAAATATTTTTCAGTATAATAAAATACCTTCTTTTTTGTTTTTATTTAATACTTTTTTTAACAAATTCATCGATACGATTTGCTAGTGATTCATCAGCTGCTACAAGCGGTAATCTCACAACATTCTCAGCAATACCAAGCGATTTGAACACTTGCTTTATTCCTGCAGGATTACCTTGTTCAAAAATCATATCAATACAATCTGACAAAAAGTACTGTGTTTTGTATGCTTCATTTACTTTTCTATTCAATCCCAAGCGAATCATTTCGGAAAATTCTTTCGGAAAACCTTGTCCAATAACCGATATTACACCTGAACCTCCTGCTAAAATCATCGGCAATGCAATCATGTCATCTCCTGATATAACGAGAAAATCACTTGGTTTATTTTTAAGTAATTGCATTGCTTGTACAATATCACCTGCAGCTTCTTTTATTGCAACAACATTTGCAAAATCATTTGCCAATCGTATAACTGTTGATGGCGACATATTACTAGATGTTCTTCCGGGAACATTATATAAAATTATTGGTACTGGAGAAGCTTCGGCAATAGCCTTAAAATGCTGATAAATTCCTTCTTGCGTAGGTTTGTTATAATAAGGTGACACTGACAATATCGCTTCAAAGGCTGATAAATCTCTAGTATTTAATTCTGCTACAACCTCCATTGTATTATTTCCTCCTACTCCTAACACTAAAGGTAACCTTCCTTTATTTGCATTAATCACAATAGAAATAACAAGTTCCTTCTCCTCTTTAGTTAATGTAGCATTTTCTGCAGTTGTACCCATAACCACAAGATATTCAACTCCTCCATCTACAGAAAAATTAACTATTCTTTGTAATGCTTCTGTATCTATTGAAAAATCGTCTTTAAAAGGAGTCACTAGTGCAACGCCTGTTCCTATTAATGATTGCATATTAGATTGTATTTGGTTTAATGTTTTTTAAATATTTAAATAATTCATTCACGAAAACTTTATATTCTCGAACGTTGGTATTAATCATCAATCGATTTAATCTTTTATCAATTGTTGTAAAACCCACTTTGAATTTGGCTTTCGAATTTTGTGTTACGAGCATCAACATCGGTTTTTCGACATCATAATAACTTATTAATAAATCGAATTCTTCCTTTATAAAGTCTTTTAAAAATCCTTCGGTAACCTTTCCGCTCCAATTAAGATGATTAATCCCAAAAGTTGGACAAGTATACGCCTCTTTT
This sequence comes from Flavobacterium sp. ALJ2, assembly GCF_015594725.1. Taxonomy (GTDB): domain Bacteria; phylum Bacteroidota; class Bacteroidia; order Flavobacteriales; family Flavobacteriaceae; genus Flavobacterium. The sequence continues at coordinate 270,039 of NZ_JADNRC010000005.1, forward strand.
TTATCGAATTTGTCTTTATAAACAACAATCTTAATATTCTTTTCAACAATTCCTTTTGATACCAATTCGGTCAGCAAAGCCTCTTTTTTTGAAAAATCATTTCCATCTACAAGTAAACCAACCGTTTGTATATCGGTAGTAAACACACTCTTTTTTACATTATCAAGATTTTTATTTAATGATTTTTTTACAAAAAAAACCTTTATATAATTTAAAAACATAGTACTTTTACTAGATTACAAAATTAATTATTTAAGTCGCATTTAAGATGGTAAAACTAAAAAAGTATAACGGATTTTTAAAACTTTTTGTTATATTCTTAACACTTTTTTTTGGAATTTCTTGTAGCAAACAAACGTATCAAGTTTCTAAGATAGAAGGAAAACTAATTCCTATTACAAGTACTGAGAAACAAACTCCTGAAATAGAAAATTTCATAAAGCCTTACAGAGAGCATATCAATAAAGATTTAGATAGTGTTCTTTCTTATTGTCCTGAAACTCTAGACAAAAGTTCTGGAAAATTACAAACAACTATTGGTAACTTAATGGCTGATGCATGCTTGCAAAGAGGAAACCTAATTTTTAAAGCCAGAGAGAAAAAAAACATTGACATTTGCTTTCTTAACCACGGTGGCATACGAGCAATACTTCCTAAAGGTAATGTTACTGCTAGAACTGCTTTTGAAATTATGCCTTTTGAAAACAGCCTTGTTGTTATGGCTTTAAAAGGGGAGCAAGTTATAGAATTGGCTAATTATTTTATTGCTGAAAAAAAACCTCATCCAATTTCTGGAATGTCTTTTACAATCTCTAAAGACAATACTCCTATAAAAATTTTAATTCAAGGAAAACCTATCGAAAAAGACACGATTTATTATGTTGCTACGAATGATTATTTAGCGAATGGTGGCGATAGCATGAACTTCTTTAAAAAGAGCACCCAGAAATATGATTTAAATTATAAATTACGAGATATTCTTATTGATTATTTTAAATCTGTTCCTACAATTCCGGTACCTAAAGATGTCCGAATTACACAAGAATAAAATAAACTATTAAAAAAATATTGAAGAACTCTAGGTTCAAGCGTTTTACCGCAAAATAAATTAAAATGAAAAGAAGAGATTTTATTGAAAAAACTGCTGCTAGTACAGCATTATTGAGTTTGGGTTTATCTATGAGTAGCTTTACATCTCCTGATATTAAACACATAACTATATTACACACCAATGATGTTCACAGTCATATTGACCCTTTTCCTGCCGATGATCCCCGCAATGCAAATATGGGTGGAGTTTCAAGACGTGCTGCTTTAATTGATACAATTCGTAAAGAAAATCCTAATGTTCTTTTATTAGATGCTGGTGATATTTTTCAAGGAACCCCTTACTTTAACTATTATGGTGGTGAACTGGAATTTAAATTGATGAGCATGATGAAATACGATGCTTCTACAATTGGTAATCATGATTTTGATAACGGTGTAGATGGACTATATGCTCAAATGCCTCATGCTAAATTTGAATTCATCTCTTCTAACTACGATTTTAAAAACACTGTTATGGACGGTCTTGTAAAACCGTATAAAATTTTTAATAAAGACGGTATTAAAATAGGTGTTTTTGGTCTTGGAATCCAACTTGAGGGTTTAGTAGATAAACTAATGTACAAAGAAACTGTTTATAATGACCCTGTAGAAACTGCACATGATATGGTTCAAATTCTTAAAAAAGAGCAAAAATGTGATTTAGTAATTTGTTTATCACATTTGGGTTATAAATACCGTGATGACGCTACTAAAATTTGTGATTTAAAATTAGCTGAACAAACTCAAGATATCGATTTAATAATTGGCGGACATACTCATACTTTCCTTGACAAACCTACTATTGTAAAAAACAAAGCTGGACAGGATGTTTTAGTTAATCAGGTTGGATGTTACGGAATTAATGTGGGTAGAATAGACTTTTATCTTGATAACAATAAGACTAAAACTTCACAAGGAAAATCGATTATTGTCTGACTCTAATATTTTCAATTCTTTTTTGAATAAAATATTTTACCATAAAATAGTAAGCTAACATTTGAGTTACATCTCGAATTAACACCAATACTATTGAATGATCAAAAGATTGATTAAATATAAAAAAATATCTGAGAAGATAAAGCAAGTTGTCATTAGTGTTAACAAAAGAGTTAGATAAGTACCTTTAGTTATATAGCTAATGAATGAGACGCAACCTAACACACTCAGTACAATACCGTATATGGTATAAATAAAATGGTTTACACCTACTTTCTCATATTGTAACCCGAGAACGGATACTAAAAGATAAACAATAAATAAAACGACTATTGCAACTGGCAAATAGTCGTTTTTTCTTAATTTTATTTTTCGGTAATCATCCATTATTAGTCTTAACAATAACAAGTAAACTAATAAAAATGAAAAAAGTGAACCCAACTCTGTAGCTTCTACCTCCATTAAATTAAATACTTCTCCAATAAAACAAAACGCAAAAATAAATCCCTGAATTATATTTATCTTATAATTAGTTGTAATAAGATAATATATAAATATCGAAGGTACCACAATTGCCTTTACGTACATACCAATAAAATCTTGCTCTAAGAAATCAAAGATAATTGTTAATGTTAACGCTAAGAAGTAAAGAATTAATGAAGGTGTGTTAGCTTTCATTTAATTTGGTTATAAAATCATCTTCTGAAATTATAGGGATATTTAATTTATTTGCTTTTTCTAATTTAGCTGGCCCCATATTTTCACCGGCGACAACAAAATCAGTTTTAGTAGAAATTGAACTTCCTACTTTACCTCCATTGTCTTCAATCGTTTTTTTAATATCTTCTCTTGAGAATTTAGAAAATACTCCTGAGACTACAAAGGTTTTTCCTTCGAATTTGGTAGTTGCATTAGGATTTATTTTTTCTACTATCTCAAATTGAACTCCATATCCTTTTAAGCGCTCTATAATTTTTTTATTCTCTTCATTTTCAAAAAACTCTATCACACTCTTTGCAATACGCTCTCCTATTTCATCTACTAAAACCAAATCCATTAAAGTAGCTTGGCTTAATCCATCTATATTTTTATAATGTTTTGCTAATTTTTTGGCAACTGTTTCTCCTACAAATCGAATTCCAAGTGCAAATAAAACGCTCTCAAATGGAATTTTTTTAGAATTCCCCACTCCTTTTACTAGATTTTCTGCAGACTTTTGAGCCATTCTTTCCAATGGTAAAATTTGCTCTACCGTTAGCTCATATAAATCAGCATAATTATGAACCAAACCATTATTAAAAAGTAATGCTACTGTTTCTCCTCCAAGCCCTTCTATATCCATTGCTTTTCTTGAAATATAATGCTGGATTCTACCTATAATCTGTGGAGGGCATCCATAAAAATTGGGGCAGTAATGATTTGCTTCTCCTTCTGATCTAACTAATTCGGTATTACATTCCGGACAATGTGTAATGTATTTTGTAGGTTCTGCATCTGCTGAACGTTGCGTTAAATCGACAGCGATGATTTTGGGAATGATTTCTCCTCCTTTTTCTACAAAAACAGTGTCATTTATCCTAATATCTAATTTCTCTATTTGGTCTGCATTGTGCAAAGATGCTCGTTTTACGATAGTTCCTGCTAATTGTACTGGTTCTAGGTTTGCTACTGGAGTTATTGCTCCTGTTCTTCCTACTTGATAGGAAATCGAATTTAATTTGGTAGAAACTCGTTCTGATTTAAATTTATATGCAATTGCCCAACGCGGTGATTTTGCTGTATAACCCAACTCTTCCTGATGTTGAATACTGTTTACCTTAACAACAACGCCATCAGTTTCATAAGGTAGTTCATGACGATGTGTATCCCAATAATCTATAAAATCAAATACTTCTTGTAAATTATTAGCCAATTTAGCTTCTACTGGCACTTTAAATCCCCATTTTCTTGCTAGTTCCAATCCTTCAAACTGGCTTGAGAAAGGCAAGTTATTTCCTGTCACAAAATAAAGCAAACATTCTAATGGTCTTTTGGCAACCTCTGCACTATCTTGTAATTTTAAACTTCCCGAGGCTGTATTTCTAGGATTAGAATAGGGTGTTTCTCCTATTTCGATTAAATCCTGATTCATTTTTTCGAATCCTGCAAAAGGCAAAATTATTTCTCCTCGAATTGCAAAGATTGGTGGATAATTTCCTTTTAATTGTAATGGGATCGATTTTATTGTTTTGATATTGTTTGTTACATCATCTCCTTGAAATCCATCTCCTCGAGTAACTGCTCGTTTTAGTTTTCCATTTTCATATGTAATACTTATTGAAGCTCCGTCATATTTTAATTCGCAGGTATATTGCAAATCAACGTTTCCTAAAACTTTTTGAATTCTAGTTTCCCAATCAATTAAATCTTCTTTTGAATAGGAATTATCCAAAGAATACATACGATACTCATGAGCTACTGTCTGAAAATTTTTCGTAATCGTACCTCCTACCCGCTGAGTTGGCGAGTTTTCATCAAAAAACGCTGGATGTTGCTTCTCTAATTCCTGAAGTTGCTTGAGTTTTATATCAAATTCATAATCTGATATTGTAGCATTATCAAGTACATAATAATTGTAGTTATGTACATTTAACTCATCTCTTAAAGCTTGTATGGAATTCTGAATATTCATATTTTAATATAATTCGATTGTCTTTTATTATCCTAAAAAAGTTTGCCTAAAATAGACAATCAAAAGTATAATTAAAAACAAAAAAACCATTCTTTTAAGAATGGTTTTCATAAAGTTTTTAAACATTATTTTTCTATTACAATAAAGTCTGAACGTCTGTTAGCAAGATGCTCTACTTCAGTACATTTCACTCCGTTACTACATTTATTCACTAATCTTGTTTCTCCATAACCAATAGCACTTTCAATTCTTGAAGATTCAATGCCTTTAGAAAGGATATACGCTTGAGTAGATTTGGCTCTCTCATCAGAAAGCTTCAAATTATAAGCATCTTTACCTCTCGAATCGGTATGTGATTCAATTTTAATTTTAATCTTAGGGAATTTTTGCATCACAAATACAACTTTATCCAATTCGGTTGCTGCTTGAGGATTAATATTTGATTTATCATAATCGAAGAAAATAGGATTGATATCAATTTTTTCGATTCCATCTTTTTTAACTACTAAATCATCATAATTACTGAGATAGAAATTAACATCTTTTATTTCGGCATTGTTATCTTTTGTTGTTCCGATATGTTTTTCATCTCCACTATAATTTGGTTTATTAGCTGTTATCTTTACTCTCATATTACATGGAACTTGTAATTTATAATTTCCATCTACATCGGTTCTCGTTTCGGTAATAACAGCATCATATACATCATATGCTAAGATGAAAGTATCACTTATACCTGTTTTGGTTTTAGTGTTTATTGCTTTACCTGAAATAAGTTGATTACAAATAGGTTTTCCTTTAGTAAAATAATAAATATCATCATCTCCTTTTCCCTGAGCGCGGTTTGATGATACATATCCGTAATTTTCTTTGGGATCAATTATGAATGAAAAATCATCTTTATTACTATTTATAGGTGCTCCTAAATTTCTAGGAACCGAAAAATTCAATCCTTCCGAGAGTTTACTCTCATATACATCTAAATCTCCTAATCCATAATGTCCATCTGAAGAAAAGTAAAGTATTCCGTTTCTATAAAAAGGAAAAACATCATTGCCAATTGTATTGATTGTTGGTCCTAGATTTTGTGGTGAACTCATCGTACCATCATCTGCAATTCGTACTACATACAAATCAGTTTCTCCATACCCGCCTGGCATATCCGAAGCAAAGAATAACATTTTGCCATCATCACTTAAGTAAGGATGCCCTACTGAGTATTTATCACTGTCAAAGAATACTTTTTCGGTTTTAACCAATTTATTATCTTCTATGGTTCCCTTTATAATTTGGAAATTATTGGTTCTGGATTCGTCTATCACCAATTTATTCCTTTTAAGAATATTCGTTGTGTAATACATGGTTTTCCAATCGGGGCTAAATGTTGCTGTTGCCTCATGATATTTGGACATTACATTAGGAATAAAAAGAACTTCATTGAATAAACCCCCATCAACTGCACTTCTTTCGGCTACATATAAGTTCAAGAATGGTTGTTTATTCCAATTGTATAGTTTTTTATCAAAATTACCCGTATCTCTTGCCGATGTAAATACTATTTTATCTCCATAAAAGGTGGCTCCAAAATCGGATTTATCAGTATTTATAGCTATATTTTTTACGCTATAAAGCGATTTAGCTTTTGATAAACTATCTAATAGTTTCTTTTGATAAATATATCTGTCTATCTCTTTTTGGTCTCCTTTTTTATTTAAATATTCTTTGGTGACTTTATCTGCATTATCATAATCCATAACTCCTTTCATCGATTGGATATATCTTAGATAATAAATATCGGATAGGTTATCTCCTTGTATTTCATATAGTTTTTGATACCATTTTAAAGCATTTCGATTGTCTGAAATAAAATAATAGGAGTCGGCTACATTTTTTAAAGTTTGAACTGATGGTTTGTTTATTTTTTGCAAACACTCTTCATATGCTTTTGCTGCATCTGTATAAGAGTAATTTTTAAATAAAGCATCGGCTTTTTTTAAATTTGTTTGCGCTAAAATTGATACAAAGCTAAATAGCAAACTAAGTATATAGAATTTTTTCATAGGTCAGGTTTTTAAAAGAATCTTGGAGATTTAATTTTACTTGGATCTTTATGAAATTGATAACGCAATACGAATTCATGGGAACCATCGTTGTATTTATTCAAATTGGTTACGGTATAATCATATGAATATCCGATGTAAAAACTTGGCGAAATTTGAAACCCTGCCAATGCACTAACCGAATCATCAAAGCGGTAGGAAACTCCCAACACCACTTTTTCCTGAATCATAAAATTGGCAGAAAGATCTACTGACATTGGCGCTCCACTTACCAATTTAGCTAAAAATGCAGGTTTAAATTTTAAACTTGGACTCAAATCAAATACATAACCTCCCATAAAATAATAATGTAATCTATCATAATCTATCGATTCTTGTATATCATTATAATAATCACTTCTTATAAAACTGGGAACTGAAGCTCCTGCATACCATCTATCGGTATAATAATATACTCCTGCCCCTATTGAAGGTTTAATAACATTATTTATATTAGTATTTAATAATGCATCGTTACCATCATAATACCTCCCTTTTGACCAATCTATGTTCATCATTCGCATTCCTGCTCTTAACCCAAATGCTAATCTTTTTTCATACCCTAGTGGTAAGGAATATGAAAAATTACCATCTAGATACAGCTCATTTGATGGCCCTAGTTTATCATTGACCACACTTAGACCCAAACCTATTTTTTCATTTCTCAACGGTGATTGCACAGAGAATGACTGTGTTTGAGGTGCACCATCTATACCAACCCATTGGGATCGATGTAATAGCACTGCCTCCAAGTATCCTGTAGAACCTGCATAAGCTGGATTAATAACCATTGTGTTGTACATATACTGTGTATATTCTGGATCTTGTTGCGCATTTGCAAGGAATGATGCAAACCCGCAAAATATTAAAAAATAGGACTCTATAAATTTTACACTTAGTTTCATACTATAACTATTTAGTCAGTTAATTTAATTTGATGATTTATGTTAACAGGGGGTTATCTAATAATAGATAACCAACCTGTTTTAACTATTCCATCTGCACCAATGTCTAGAACATAATAATATGTACCTGCTGGTAATTTGTCTCCTTTATTAATTGCACCTGATACATTTGCTATTCCATCCCAATCATTATTATAATGATTTTGTTTATAGACTAATGCTCCATATCTGTTATAAACATTCAAACTATTGTTTGGATAATTTTCGATACAATCGATTTTGAAAACATCATTTGCTCCATCATTGTTCGGAGTAAACTCGTTATAAACCACTAAACATACAGGGGTTACAGAAGCTTCTCCTTTATTATTTGTAGTATCCGAATCTATTGGATTTGAAATAACAATCGAAGCTACATTTAAGTAATTTCCTGTTGGTAATACCTGAACCACTACAGTAAGCACTGCGCTTTGATTAGAATTTAAGACTGGAATATTCCATGCTCCAGTTAAATTACTATATGTTCCAATAGTAGTTTGTGCGCTTATGAAATCATATCCTGTTGGTAAAATTTCACTAACTATTGTATCTATAAAGTTTCCTGATCCTACATTATTTACTGTTACAGTAAAAGTTACTTTATCATTAATGTTAGGAGTTGGATTATCTACTGTTTTGCTCATTGTTATATCTGAACAAGTCGCAACAGCAAGGGTTAGTAATTTGCTATTTATCTCATTACATAGATTAGTATAGGAAACATTTACACTTGCTGGTCCTAATGCTGGCCAGGTAACAGTTACAAAATTATCTGTAGCAGTTCCTCCACTTGTTACGGTTCCTCCTCCTGTGATTGTCCAATTATAGTTAGACATTCCGCTTAAAGTTGTATACGTAATTTCATCAAAAACACACGGTGCTACTTTACTTTCTGTTATTGTAGCTGCAGTATTTCCTGTGAAAGTAACTGGTATTGCCAATCGTAATTTACTTTCACAACCTGTAATTGGATCTTTTAAAGATGCATAATAGGTTCCCGCTACCAATAATGTTCCTGTTGCTAATGGTGTTCCGCCTGTTTCAACATTATACCAAACAATACCTACTTCATTTACTTGTAAATCAGAAACTCTTGGAAGAGCTGTTAAACAGAAGTCTTGTGTAGCTCTTGTAGTCGTTGGTTTTGGTCCATCATTAACCGTTACACTTACCAATAATCTATCTTTACTTTCACAACCTGTTATTGGGTCTACAATCGCTCCATAGTATCGTCCATTTGTTAATAATGTCTCTGGTGCCAATGCGGTTCCTCCAGCAGGAGAAGCGTACCAAACAACACCTGTTTCATTTGTCTGTATATCTGACACTTTAGGATCATTTACCAAACAGAAATCTTGAGTATCATCATTAGTTGTTGGTTTAGCTGGGTCAATTATTGTAACTGTTACGAGTAATCTAACC
>NZ_JADNRC010000006.1 GCF_015594725.1 Flavobacterium sp. ALJ2
ATTTTAAGCTATATTAATTTATAAACTAAATTATCTTTATTGCTTTGTAATTTAATGACATTACTTTCAGAAATAATATTTTTTTCCATGAGTAAACGTGCTGTTAAATAACAAATAGTAGATTCAGCTCCCTGATTTAAATTTACATTTTCTTTTTCCAATCCATCATAACACCCACCTGTAATGGGATCATACATAATTTGGTTTAAATGATTTTGACCTAGAAACCAATTAAATGCAACTTTCATTAATTTTTTATATAGAGGATCATTGAAAGTTTTATAAAAAAGATCCAGAGTTTGTATGGTATAAGATACATCTATTGGCTGTTCACCATATTTATAAGGTATTGCTCCTTTATGATGCCATCCATTATTTGAAATTACTTTGAATTCACCGTTTATAAACATTTTAGATAATAAAAAGTCAAATGATTGTATGGTAATATTTTTATAAATTAATTTATCAGTTGCTAAATATGCATAAAGCATAGATTCAGATAATATACTATTGGCATAAGTAAGATAGTTTTCGAACCAGTTCCAATTTTTAATTGCATGATCATTATAATTCTTAGAAAGTCTTGTTGCCAGTTTATCAATTATTTCGTTAATGCGTGAACTAGGATCTACAGTATTAAATAAAAACAATCCTTTAATTATAAAACCTATTGATCTGGGTGACGAAACAGTTTCTGTCCAATTTAGAGCTTTTAAGACGCATGTTGTTGCTTTATTTATTGCACTAGGAGGGATTAATGTAGATTTTAGTGAAACGAGCATTCCTAGAGCCCAAATTGCTCTGGCATTTGAATCTTCTAGGTTGACAGTATCATTTTTAGGATCTATTGTATTGAATTCATCTACATAATTTATAAAACTTCCCCCTGGTTGTTGGCATCTTTCAATAAAATTCATATAGGTATTAATATAATAAATATCATTGATGTCTTCTTTTAGTTGGTAGTGCAAACACATAGATATTAGTGCTCTGGCATTATCATCAAGTGTATATCCAGAAGTGATGTCAGGTTCAGAAATTTTGCTAAATTGTATCATCCCTAGAGCTGTTGTCATATTTTTTTGATGGTCCATCTTTATTGGTGGATACATAAATTTGGCTGCTGTTAGTTCATCTGTAATTTTTTGATAAGTAATTATATGTTTTATTGCTACATTTTCCCAAGATGTTTTTCTGGTTTTTTCAAATGCATTCAAAGCCATTGATTCACGCAATTTTGGATCTAATAGTAACTTTATCGTTGCATTTGCAAATTGTTCAGCATTTTTAATATCAACTAAAATACCAGTATCTGGAGATAAAACTTCAATTGTATGAGGAATTTTTGTTGCAACAATAGGACATGAGCAACTCATTGCATACGAAAAAGTACCGCTTACTGCTTGATTTGGGTCTTTAGATGTAAATAGATATACATCTGTTGCTTTTAAATAATTTAAGAGCTCGTTTACTTCTAAATATTGATTTATAAAGAGAACATTCTTTTTTAAGTTCAAATCATTCACAAGTGATTCTAAATGATTTCGATATTCATCTATGTTGTTTATAATATTGTTGGGATGTGTTTTTCCAATAATTAAATATAATACATTGGGAAATTGTTCAACAATTTTTGGAAGTGCTTTTAAGCCTGTTTCAATATTCTTTCCCTCTCCTAATAACCCAAATGTAGAAAGAACTATTCTGTTTCCTAAATTAAATTTTTGTTTAGCTTTAATGGTATTTTCATATTCCACAATGTGTGTTCCATGATGTACACAAACAATATTTTCGTGATTTATCCCATAATCTTCAATAAGGTTTTTTTTGGATTGATTTGTCATTACAAAAGTTGAGCTAGAATAGGAAATTAATAGCTTAACGAAGTTTTTTAATTTTTCGTTAGGTCTTGGAATCACACTGTGAAAAGTAAATGTAATGGGTTTGTTATTCGCATTCAAAAAATCAATTAGGTAATTACCATATTCACCTCCAAAGAGACCAAATTCATGTTGAATATGAATTAATTTCACCGCATTATCTTTATTTATTTGTAATGCTGTTTTTTTATATTCATCCTTATTTTTAGGATGTAGTATATAGGCTGATTTTTGGTCATTAGCTACTTTGTCTGTTAATTCACATATTTCGCATTCAATACTTTTGCCATATACTTTGTTTATAGCATTGATGCTATCTTCTGTATAGGTTGCAATTCCGCATTGTGTAGGTGGAAATGTAGAAAGGAATATTATTTTTGATTTAGGGTCTTTCGTTTTCATTTTTATTATTTTTTAGTTCAAGTAATAAATCATTTATGTTTATTGATGCCACAGCAATTTTATCATCGGCAGCGCCGTAGTATATATATAGTCTATCATTAAAAATTGCTGTACCAGTAGGGAAAACAACATAATTTACATAACCGTGTCTTTCGTAATATTCAGTAGGAGATATTAAAGGTTTTTTTAATCTTGCAATAACTTTCAGCGGATTATTTAGATCTAATAAAGCGGCTGAAGCATGATATACGAGTCCTTTTTCTCTTTTCTCAACAGAATGATAAATAATAAGCCAACCCTCTTTTGTTTCGATAGGAGGACTTCCTGATCCGATATGACTGGTTTCATGCTCATATTTTGGGCTCATTACAATATGTTGGCTTAAATTTGAAATATATTCTCGCCAGAATTCAACTGTTAATTCAGAAGGTTTATTAAAATATAATAGTTGTATAGAAGGGAATAGTCTGTGAAAGACAGCAAATTTTCCGTTAATCTTTTTAGGAAAAAAAACAACATTTTTATCCCATACATATATCTTACTTTCTATACTTTGGTCTAACGGATAATTTAGGTTTAGATTAAATAGTAAGCTATCGAATATGCATGAATTCTTTAAGCCATGTCGGAGTAAATCGGAGTATTCTTTGATTAAAAATTTGGGTGTAATAATCCCTTTTTTTTTAAATTTCTTTAAATCTTTAGAAACGGCATATGCTCCAAATACATTTATGCCATCATAAGCTGCATATGATAAATAGTAAAGATCTTCAATCTTTGTTATACGTGGATCTTCTACCCCATGAATTTCATATATGTATTCAGGTGAAATTATTGGCTCAGAAGCTCTTTCAATTACTTTTAAAGGTCCTTCTAGTTTGCAGTATCCTATTGAAGAAAAATTTCCTATCTGGGCTGCCCTATAAAACATATGAATCGTATTTCCTTCTTGATAAATAGCTGGGTTTAGAACTCCAAGATTTTCAAAATTTAAATCGGTACGTTCTAATATTACACCATGCTTAGTAACTGATTCCATAATAGATTTTGCTTTTTATAAAATTAGAAATGAATATCCATATAGATTAACTCAATCGATTATTTGATTGACTCATCTATGCTTATTCTAATTTTTTTAATTAAAATAGTGTTAGTAAGCTAGTTGTTTGGTTTTAGGTTAACTTTTTAGAAATAATAATTTTAAATTCAAATGAGTCAATAGTTTTAGCATTAGCGTTAAGCATTATGCTTTATAAAGTAGAAATTTGTTACAATTAGAAGATTGTTTAGAATGTTATTTACTAACTAAAAAAAGAATCATATGCTACGTTGGACAGTTATTTTTATAGTTCTCGCAATTATTGCGGGAATTTTTGGTTTTGGTGGCATTGCTGCTGGAGCTGCTAGTATAGCCAAAGTGCTATTCTTTATCTTTATTGTATTATTTGTAATCTCATTAGTTACAGGGAGAAGGAAAATATAAATTAAATGAGATAAAATAGAATACGTTTTTTTAAACACTTTATAAATAATTATAAAGACAACTTAGATTGTGTCTTTTTTGTTTGAATTTATTCAGACATGACAACAAAGGATATCTCTTTAAAATATATTAATTATGAAATTAGAATATGCAAAACACGAAATAGATTATATCGGAGAATATCAAAAAAAGGGATATACATCTAATTATCTTTTTGAAAATGGATGCTTGATTGATACTGAAACAAAATACTCTTATAAACCAGAGGAAATTTTTATAGTTGCACAACATCGATACGAAGGGATGAGTAATCCTGATGATATGTCAATTTTGTATATAATCGAAACTGCCGATTTTGAAAAAGGAACATTTTTACTCGGATATGGACCAACAAGTGATTTAGAAGCTTCAGAATTCTTTAAGGATATTCCTGAGAGTAATTGTTCGGATAAAGAAAGTATAAATAATCCATAATTAATTTTATTTTTTATTGATATTAGAATTAACTAAAATTATTTGAAAAGCCTTGTTGTTATGACAAGGTTTTTTTTGTTTTTAATTGATTTATAGGTAATTGTGAAACTTAATATCGGAATTCTATAACATAATCATTGAATTGATTACTAGATTTGAATGTACTAATAAGCTATTAAGAATTATTTTAAAAATAAATTAAAGATGAAAAGTATATATCTAAAAGCCGGAAAAGCACAAGATGTTTTTAATGAATTAAAAAAGAATCTTACAGGAAGACTAACCTCAAATAATGGGGAGTATAATTTAGCGTTAGAATCAGATTTTGTAAAGGGTAATATCGAAGGAATGACATTTCAAGAAGGAATGACTTATATGCAATTTGAGATTGTTTTTTCTGATGATGTAATACTGAGTATAGAATCGTATAAAACATCGCCTATTTTCTTTGCCTATTGCTCAGAGGGATCTATGATGCATAGCTTTGGAGTAAATGGAGATAAAAAACACCTTAAAAAATATAATTCAGGAGTTCTAAAAAGTACAAGCAGTATTAATAGTATTTTATACTTTGAAAAAAACATTCCAATTAAATTTTCTATTATAGGAATTGGTACTAGTGCAATTAGTAATGTACAGAATGATAATTTAATACATAAACTAAAAAAAACATTCCTAAAGAGGAAAGATGATTATGTTGATATTAGATTTCGAAACTTTAAAATTGATGAGAAAATTAAAGAATTTAATAGCATAACACAAACCGGAATTGTTCGAAATTTATTAAAAAAAGGGATTTTACAAATTATTCTAGCAATGGAAATAGAACAGCATACGGATAGTTTTGTTAAGGTATCTGAAGCAATTACTTGCCTTACATTAAAACAAATTGAGGAAATTAAAAGAATTTCAAATTTCATTATGAATTTTCCTGCGGAGCAATTCACAATTAAGTTTCTGACTCAAAAAACGGGATTATCACCATATAAATTACAAGAAGGATTTAAGCTGGTACACAGTCGAACAGTTAATGACTTTATAACTTTTATGAGGATCGAAAAAGCAGAGAACTTAATTAGAACATCCGATTTAAATATTTCAGAAATAGTTTATGCTATTGGTTTTACAAGTAGAAGTTATTTCTCTAAAATATTTAAGCAAAAATACAATTGTAGTCCCAAGGATTATAAATATAATCAGAATTCGATAGCTAAAACAGCCTAATATATTATTGTTTATTAATAAAAGAAACAGCTTTTCATGGGGCTGTTTTTTTTGCTTTATTCTTTTTCGTATTTGCTGATGAAATAAATCATGACTATATTCAGGGATAATGAGATACTATTAGTTATCATTATCGGATAATCTTTTTTGAGAAAACCATAAACTACCCATAAAAAAACACCTAATGTTAGTGTGCTAAACATGGTTAAAGAAACATTTTTTACTTTTTTTGATTTCCAGACTTTTATAATTTGCGGAATAACGGCTATGGTTACACAGATTCCTGCTGCAAGACCTATGATATTAGTTATTTCCATAATAATTAATTTAGGGGGTTTAAAATTATCTATTGAATTTATAAAATTTTAAATCTGGGTGAGGAGTGCCGTTTAATGATGCAATAATAGAATTCATAGCCATTACACTAAAAGTAATGCCGTTACCGCCAAAGCCTAAAACATAATGTTCTTTTTTTTGAGGATTAGGTTTGCCAAAATAGGGTAGCGCATCCTGGGTTTCACCAAAGGTACCAGCCCAAGAATAATCAAGTTTGAAATTTATATTTAGAAAGCATTTTTTAAATTGTTTTAAAAGGTAGATTTCTTTTCTTGGTAATAGTTCATCTCGTTTTTCCGGATTGTGAAATTCTTCATCTCCACCACCCATTATAATTCGATTATCGGCAGTTGCTCGAAAATATAAATAAGGTTCAGATGTATTCCAATAAATACTATTTTTAAACACTTCAGGAAGTTTTGTAAAACTTTCAGAAGCCAATGCATAAGTACTTTTTAAATCTACTATCTTTTCAGTAAGTGTTAGAGTACTTTCATAACCACTGCAGTGAATACTATTTTTTGCTGTAATTGTAAATTGATCTTCTGTTATGGCAAGTGTTTTTCCGTTTTGGTATTTAAATTCTACAATATTGGTACGGTCATATATTTGCATTCCTTTTTGTGCACAATATTTTAAAAGATCATAAGCCAGTTTATAAGGATCCATTACAGCTCCAGACTCAGATTCAATTGCAGCAAAAGCATTTATGCCCTGTTCTTTTAATTCAATTTCATTCAGCCATTTTACTTTAAAGCCATTTTCTTTACGAGCTTTAAATTCTCTTTCTAAAAACGGAATATCTTTTTTTACTGAACAAAAGTAAACACTCTTTTTAAACTCAAATTGGCAATAACTTTTTATTGAATCTACTATTTTTTTGAGATCAAAGATTGCCTTTTCGCAATTCTTATAACTGGATACAGCACAATCAAAACCTCTTTTTTCTATTAGTTGATGCAAAGAAATATCAATTTCGTATTGCAATAATGCAGTACTTGCAGCTGTACTGCCATTACATATATCACGTTTATCTACAAGAACCACTTTTTTTCCTTCGGTTATCAATTTGTAGGCTATTAATGCTCCGGTAATTCCTCCACCAATAACCAAAATTGGTGTAGAGATGTTAGCACTTAATGAAGGATAACTTGTATCCATCGCGTTTTTGATTGGCCAAAAAGTTTCGGTTGAATGTAGTTTCATGATTTTATCTTTTCGATACTAATTTTAATTATAGTTTTTGAACTAGTAATTTTATTTGAAGGGAAAGTAGAAATGTTTTCTAATATTATTTTTTCACGTTGTCTTTTTCCTTTGGAGCTTCTTCTTTTTTTTCTTTCTCTAGTTTTTCATTCTCCTCTTTTTCTTTTTTATCAGCTTTTTCTTTTTCCTTTTTCTTGAAATATCCTCTAAACAGAAAATTACTTTTTGCTGCCTCCATGTTTTGACTAAATCCCTGCGTACCATTTTCTAAATTGGTAATTGTTTTAGTTAGTGTGTTTGCGAGTTTAGGATCTGTTAATAATTTTGATAATGCGCCATCTCCATTATTCATATTATGGGTAAATTCGGCAAGTTCTTCGGATATTATACCTGCATTATCCACACTTTTTTTAACGCTTTTCATAATGTCATCCATCTCTATGGCATCTATAGAAGCAATTTTGCCGTCATTAGCAATAATTCTATTTGAATTATTTCCTGGAGAAATAGTAAGGACTTTGTCACCCATTAATCCCTCAGAACCAATACTGGCTCTGGCATCAGTTTTTATAAATTGTCTTACTTCATCTTTGATAATCAGCTTTACAACCACTGATGAGTCGTTTATTAATTGTATGTCTTCAACAGTACCTATATTAATTCCTGAGAAACGTACATTATTTCCCACTTGTAAACCACTTACGGTTTTAAAAGTCGATGTTATACGGAATGTTGAACCAAATAAATTTTGTTGTTTTCCAATAAAATAAATGGTTAGCATAAAAAGAATTAAACCTATTGTTACAAACATTCCTAGTTTCCACTTAAATCCAGATTCCTTATTCATAATTTCTTATTGTTAAAAGTTTATATAAAAAATGATCTTACCCATTTATCTTCGCTTTTTTCTAATTCTTCGTATTTTCCTTCGGCATGTATTACGCCATCTTTTAATATCATAACCCGATCTGCAGTTAATTTGGCGCAGGACATATCATGTGTAATAATTATAGAAGTCGTTTTGCGTTTTTTCTTGATATCTAAGATTAGTTCGCTTATTTCCTTAGATGTAATTGTGTCTAGACCAGTAGTGGGTTCATCGTACAAAATAATTTCTGGCTTTAGAATTAATGTACGGGCAAGGCCAATTCGTTTTCGCATACCACCAGATAATTCTGAAGGCATTTTATCTACAGCATCTGCCAAACCCACACTATCAAGAACATCTATGACTTGTGATTCAATTTCCTGAGCTGTTAGTTCTTTTGAATGTCGTATTAATGTGAATTCTAAATTTTCTCTTACCGTCATTGAATCATATAAAGCGCCACTTTGAAAAAGAAACCCAATTTTGACTCTTATTTTGTTTAATTCACTTCTATTTAATCCAATTATTTCTTCTCCTAAAACGGTTATATTTCCTTTATCAGGAATTACCAATCCTACAATGCATTTTATAGTAATTGATTTTCCTTCGCCAGATCTTCCTAAAATCACTAAGTCTTCACCTTTATTTACAGTGAGATTTATCCCTTTTAAAACATCATTATCGCCAAAGGACTTATGCAAGTCTTTAATCTCGATTACGGGACTTCGTTTAGTAGGACTAGCTGTTTTTACTATATTTTCTTGTTCGGTTTTCATACTAAAAAAATAAATCTGTGATTTGTACTGCGAGCATATCTAAAATAAAGATGGTTAGTGAAGCTGTAACTACAGCTGAATTTGCTGCTTTACCAACACTTTCGGTACCATTTGAGGCATTAAAACCTTTGTAACAGCCAATCATTCCGATGAAAAAACCAAAGAAAAAAGTTTTAATGGTTGCAGGAATAATATCTATAAAGTCTAATGATTCAAAAACTTGCGAAATATAGCGGTATGCGTTTACATCGCTATGCATTGTTATTCCGACATAGCCGCCTAATATTCCGACTGCATCTGCAAATACAACTAAAATCGGAACCATCAATGTTGTGGCTAAAATACGTGTTACAACTAAATATTTAAAAGGATTTATGGCGGCAACTTCCATGGCATCTATTTGTTCTGTAACCTTCATCGAACCTAGTTCGGCTCCAATTCCTGATGAAATTTTTCCAGCGCAAATCAATGCTGTAATTACTGGTGCAATTTCTCGAATTAATGATAAGGAGACCATACCAGGCAACCATGACTCTGCTCCAAAAGTGGCCAATGTGGGTCTTGTTTGCAATGTGAGTACTAATCCCATTATAAAGCCAGTGATAGCTACCAATGGCAACGATTTATAGCCCATGAGATAACATTGCCTAAAAAATTCTTTGGATTCGTAGGGAGGAATAAAGACTTCCTTGAAAAACTTTTTAGTAAAAAGTGTTACATCACCTATATCTGTAAATGTATTTTTAAAGTATAAAGTTGGCATAATATATTTTTAGTTGATGAAAATCATTTTATAATACTCTTAAGGATAAAAAATCCTGTGTTTGTAATAAAGTATGCCCTTCTTTTAGATTCCTAATTTTTTGAAGAATGGTTACTTTCAATATTAAATTATTTTAGTTTGCGTTCTTTAATTATTGATTTGGTGTGAATTATGTATAAAAACATATAGTTAAAGGTCAGTTTTTATATATGGCTAGCATTATACAACTTTAAAAAATAGTTATATAATTAACATAATGTGGTTATAATTGTATGTAAAGATGGAATTAGAGCGTGCTAAATGTAAAATCTATTAGCTAGACCAAAAGTAAAACGCGAAAGAATTATGATTTATGAAACTAGATAATTATGTTTTGAAATCATAGTTAGGTAGTATTCAGGTAATCCCGAAAACTATAGGAATGGAAAACATTAACTGCAAAGACTGTAAAGTTTTTTAACTTACTATAATATCATGTTTAAAAAGTAGTCCTTTGACTTCTTTTAAAGTAAAAATCGCCTTTTTTAGTTTTACTCTCGAAGGATCTATGGTATAATTGTAACTGGATTTAAAATCGGCTTTATTTGCAATTGCTCTATCAAATTCGGCGCGGTATAAGTCGCAATTATCAAAAACTACATTTGTGATATCGCTAGCCATAAAATCTACAGCAACCAAACTACAATCGGTAAATGAAGTTCCTTTTATCTTTAAAGTATAAAACTTAGAAAAATCTAAAACACAATTATTAAAATTCACTTCGAATATAAGTTTATCACACATGGCAAAATTTACATCTTTAATTTCGCAGTCATTAAAAGTAGCAGTTCTAAAAGCGACATAGTTTATTTTGGCTTCGCTAAATGTGCAATTATTAAATATACAATCAATAAAAGTAAGCGCTAGGAAAGTACAGGCTGAAAAATTACAATTGCTAAAAGTACAGCATTCAAAATCCTTGAAATTCAGATCATCTATATGGTAAGTGATGTCTTTGTATTGTTTATCAAGGAAATAGTTTGTCATAATTGTTTTTAGAGAAAGAAGTAAATATTTAGGACAAATAAACGAAATTATTTTCTTTTAAATAGTGCTGATTTTAATTTGGATCTTCCTATTATAAATCTAAAATGACTTTCCATTCATTTAGTTTTGTATCAAATGATTTACTGGCATTGGCAGGGCTTGTAGATGGAAGTGTAATTAGTTTATAATCATCACTTATTTGAATGTATTTCTTAAAAAAGGCAGCTGCTTTTTGCCCATTAAAAAGGATAGTTTTAATATGGCGATGTTCTTTTAAGAAAGCTTCAAAATCATTCGTGATTTCATTTTTAATGGCGCTATCCAAACTTCCAATTCTATCACAGTATTTTAAAACATCCCATAAGGCAATATTGTTTTTTAAAAGAATTTCTTTTTTAGCTTCGTAATCATCCGTTCTATCTTCATTAAAAATAGTGAATACTAATTTCCAAAAGTTATTTTGTTTATGCCCATAATATTGTCCTAATTCTAAAGATTTTATTCCCGGCATGGTTCCAAGAATTAAAATAGTGGCATTGGGAGATGCAATAGGTTCAAAGGAATAACTTTCCATTTGTTATTTGCTGTTTTGAGAAATTACAATTAAAACAATTGCTATTAAGGCTAAGAAAAGTCCAAGGTAATTCATCTTGGATTGTTTTTCTTTAAAGATTAAAATACCAATAAGACTACCTATAATGATAACTCCCATGTTCATTCCTGCAAAAACTGTCGATGGATTATCGGCAAACTCCTTATGCGCTTTTAGATAAAAGAGAATATTACCAAAATTAAGAATACCTACCAATCCGCCAAAAAGGATATTATTTGCAGTTAGTTTTACTTTCTTAAAAATGATTTCGTAAATAATAACTACAATCATTATGGTCATTGAGATTGCAAAAATGGCAAACAATGAAGTAGTGTAGGGAAGATCGGTGTAGGTTGCGATTTGCTTAAAAAGAACATCAATTATTCCAAAACCAAATAATACAACAGCAGGATAAATCCATTTGTTGGTTGTTTTATCAGTGGGTTTATTCAAGATAAGTAATAAGGCAGGTATGGCTATTAAAAGCGCTATAACTTTAAGAATATTAAAATCTTCTTTAAATAATAACCAAGCGGCTAGAATAGGAATAAATAACGAAAGACGCTGTGCAGCATCTGTTTTTACAATTCCCATATGTTTTATAGAAAGTGCCAAAAATAGAAATATTGAAGGTAATAAAACCCCAATTACGATATAAAGATTCCAAGGAGCAGCGACTGAAATTGCAGTAATATCTGGGCTGAATGACAGATAACAAAGTGACAAGGCAAAAATATAATTGTAAGCCACGATTTGTGTATTGCTGGTATTGTATTTTCGTGCTATTTTAAATAAAACACCAACACTCACACTGCATAAAATACTTAATATTAGAAATAACATATATTTTCGGGTTTATTTTCGACGAAATAATTCGCTCCCAAATTTACTTCTATTTTAATTAAAAAAGCCTTCAAAATGAGCTATTTTGAAGGCTTTGTATTTAGCTGAAAATCAGATTTATTTAATAAAATCCATTTCAACGTGATCGATTCCAGCATCTACAAAATAATTGTCGGTTACTTTAAAACCATTTTTAATGTAAAATTGTTGAGCAACAACCTGAGCATGCAAGTATATCTTTTCTTCTGATTTTACATCATCCAAAATTTTAAGCAATAGTGCTTCGCCAATACCTTTTCCTCTGTAGTTTTTTAATACAGCGATGCGTTCTATTTTAGTTCCTTTTTCGGTTTTTCTGTATCTGGCCGCCCCGGCAGGTAAGTTATTGTAAGTTGCCAAATAATGTATAGATTCGTTATCATCCATCGATTCGCGTTCTACAGAAACATGTTGCTCCTCTACAAAAACTTGTCTGCGGATATAGAAAGCAAGATCTATCTGATCTTTATCATTAACTAATGCTGTCTTGATTATATTGGTCAAAGTGTGATTTGAATTAGTCTCCATTTTATTGATTTTATACTGTCAAAAAATAATTTATATGCAAATATATGTAGTTGACTACATATATTCAAAATCAAAAAGAAAATTTTAAGTTTTATTACTAATCAAAACCGATAATCTTTTGGAAAACGAATAAAAAACAGATAATAAACGAAGAATTTATTTTTTGAATATTATAATTATCTATTTTTGATTCGAGCACTTTTGAATATGAATTACCAGAATTTGTCTGGAAAAAATAGCATAAATGAAAAAAGAAATTTTAGATAGAATTCAACAACTAGGAGGTAACATAAGTAAAGTAAAAGGATTGTCTTCGCATAGCGATATTTTGTCTATTACTTTTGATACCGTTCTTTATAAAAGACCAATTGATACTCCATGGGAAAAAGCAGAGGATTCGGAACCTATTTATGGAATTTCGGAGTTTATTAACGAAAATCACGAACTTTTTAAAAAAGACCGAAAAGCTTTTTATGATAAAATAATCGAAAAATATTATCGATTAACGATTGAAGGCTATGGGCAGATGTTTTGGGAAGGCCAGCCTTTTACCCCTTTTAAAGTAGGTACAGAAGACTATGAGGAATGGAATGATGATTTTATAGATGAAGATATTGATTTAAGCGAAATAACTAAGGTAACGAATGATCCTGCTCCGGATTTTATTTACCTTTTTTCTAGTTATGGCTTTCCTGATAATTACTATATATGCTTATCAGATCCAAATCCAGAGAATCCTACATTATTTGGTACCGATCACGAAGTCTTTTTTAGTGAAGTTACTAATGAAGGAAATCTAGAAGATTTCTTAAATACTTTTTTGACGAAAGAAGAACTTTTAGAAATAGTTAAAAAACGAATTGAAAGTTAAATGAACTTAATAAGTTAAGGCAATGAGAGAGTGGGAGGTTCTTGAATTGCTCTGTATTCCTTAAATACGTACCCAAAAGAAGTTCCCACTATAATTAACCAAGAATAAAGAACTTCTTTTTTGTTTTTTTAGTCGATATCAAAATTAACTGCTTTTTTATTGAAAGGGAAAGTCCTTTGATTACAAGGGTTTTTTGCTATATTTGCTTTTCCTAAATTACAGAATCATGACATCTAAAAAACTTTTGCCCGTGTGGTATGGTGGCGGTATTGGAAACAACCGTAACACTTCTGTAAGTGTAGGACACCTTAGCTACACGGGTTTTATATTTCCTAAAATTGCAGAGTTATGAGTACAAACACCCTTTCAGAAGAAGCCAAAACAAGGCTTATGAATTTTTTCAGCCATGTAATTGAGCCAAAAGATATGGCTAAGGTAATAAGGCAAGCAAATTATCTTCTTACTATGAGTGCTATTAAAGAAAATCAAGACCTTCAGAACGAAATAATCAACTTTGAAGACAGCTTTTATTGGCTCAATGAATTAGCCGAAGCTTTAAATCCTTATTTGAGTGTAAAATAAGTTTTAATTAGCATATTTTAAGACCCCTCGATTTGTATAAATCGAGGGGTTTTTGTTTTGATTTACAAATCAAGATGGGGCTTATATAATAGGGTAAACAACAATAAACTAAACCCTTTCGTAATCGCCATTCCAATCGGTAATAGATTTTTTAATTGAATTTCCGGATAGATTTTCATCCAGTGTTTTTTCGATTAGTACAAGGAGTTCTTTATCAGGACTAAATCGTAATGCGAATAATTGTTCATCACTTAGCTGGTCTTCAAATTCTTCTAGTCTTTTACCTGTTATGACAAAATACCGATATCGAAGTTCTAATTTTACTATTCGGTTTTGTAATGTTAGTGCATAATGTTGTCGCAGCATGAATGCCAATCCAAATAAAACTATAAAAATGAAACTGATAAATATCCAAATTAATTGTTCTTCGGTTGTAAAAGAAAAATAGATGCTAAAAAAAAGTAAAATTAGTAGTACTGGATAATAAATAAAATGATGTGGCGGATAGTACCGAACATGATTTTTATAAGATTGTGTTTCCATGTGAGTTAGTTTTTTTTAAAGGTAATCAAAACCTTAGTTTCTTAAATGGTATTTATCAATACGTTAAGAGTTAAAAATTTTGTTAAAAAAGACTAATTCGCCATATAATCAATTGTATAAGTGTAGATTAAGTGAGTCAAATTTTAAAATCTAAATACCGATAATTAATTGATTTAAAGAGTTAAATATTTCCATTTATTCTTGGTTACTTCACTATCGGAAAGATGTTTATTAAGTCATTTTATTTGGGTAACTTTTTTAGCTATTCTCTAAATTCCGATTGATTTTTAAAAAATATTGGACTCATTTAATTTTCTTCTACTAGTTTTTTTATTTCTTCCAAAATCGGATTCCAACCTTCTCCACTATTTAAAGCTTCAGAATATCTTCTTTGTCCATCTGCCACTGTTGAGTAATCGCCTTGAGAGACATTAAGAACGGTTTTCCCATTATTATCGGCCAATTCATATGTTACATTCAGATAATTTTCCGGAATATCTGGAATAGTTGAGTTTGGGTCGAAAGTAGAATAAATAAGCTTTTTATTTGGTTCAATGCTCACAATATGTCCTTTTACAAAAACCAAGTCCTGACCTTCATAATTAGCTTGCCAAAGAAGTTCGCTTCCAATTTTCCAGTCGGATAAAGCTTCGCAACCAAACATATAAACTTTTGTTTTCTCTGGATTTGTTAATGCATCCCATACTTTATCAGCAGGAGCATTTATCTCGATAGTATTGTTAACTGTTAGTTGGTTTGCCATGATTATTTGAATTACTTATTATAATATTTCTTTGTAATGTATGCAATAGGAATCCCGATACAAAAAATCAGTATTAGGATTGATAATAGTAACGGAAAATCTAAACTTTTTGCAGGTAGAATTGGAAATACAATTGGAAGAACAACCAGGTTCATTATAATCCAAACAAAAATACCATATACGATTCCTGAAATTATGACATTATTTTTTATAAATGGTATATATGGATAAATTATAAAATAGAATAAAGCAAAGCTGATAGCAATTATAAAATGAAATACAAGTCCGTAGAAAGTCATTTTTGGATCACCCGAATAGGCATCTTGTTTAAAAATACCACTAGCAATAGATTGCAATATTTTAGTTGCAGTAGTGTTTTGTAATATAACTGCATAAATAAGAATAGAGATAATAATATCCAATATACCAGCAATTAAACCTGATAATAATACCGTTCCAACTTTTGATTTCATATAGATAATTGTTTTTTTGTGTTTAACAAATACTAGACAAACTTAGGGGCTTGTTACTGCTTTTAAAATTGACTTTAATTGTTTTATATGTCTTTGCATATGAATGAGTGTGAAATTAATCCATTAGTAAATTCTAAATTTTATAAATGAAGGACTTTTAAAACTGCGACAGGTTAAAGTTAAATCATAAGTTTCGGATATGTGCAATAAATCTTCTTTTGTTTTTGCTGGGCTTAAGTTATCCAACTCTTATTGCATTTGATTTCTTGAACTAGTATTAATTTAACTACTTAAACGTGTTTTTTTTATGTAAGTATTTCACAATGATATCCATATGAATTGAGCAGTTTGATTATTTCTTTATTTGAAATTTTCAAATCATGTACTCGCAGAATTCTATCACAATCTTCTAAGTCAAAGTTGATGCTACTATTTGGAAAATGTTCAAGAAGTTTTTCAATAATTATTTTTGATTGCGCTACTTCTTGAACATTTGTTTTAAAAACTTTTATCATAGTTTTCTTTATTTAAAACTAAATGCTTTTGTAGCTTAATAGTTTGTGGTAATTGATATATGAGATTATCAAAATTACCAGAAAAATTAAAGGGAAAATTGCTTGAAAACCTGTTCCATCAACTGCAAAGTGGCTTATTGAGGCGAATATAAAGTCGAAAGCAAAGCCTGCATATGCCCATTCTTTAATACGATTTGGGACTTTTGGAATTATCAATACTAGTACCCCTAAAATTTTAAAAATGACTAATGCATTTCCGAAATAGCCAGGATAGCCTAAATGTTTGATTCCTTCTTTTGCTAGTTCTGTTTGAGATGTTAGGGCTGGCATAACGCCTTCAAATAGAAAAATAATAATGGTAGTTACCCAGAAAATAATTTTTGTTGATTTCATTTTTTGTTAGTTTTTTGGTTGATCACTACTTATTTAACGAAATTACGAATATTGTTTTTATGTTAAATGCGCATTTACGACTATTTTAGGGGCGTATGAGACAATCATTTTTTTTACACCATTAAGACATTAAGAAAAAATAAGTTTAATGCTACAGATTAAAAGGATTAGAAGGATTTTTATAAAATAGAGTATTTACTCTATTGGTTTTATCGTAATCTTGTTTCTCTGAGAGGAGTCGAAGAGTTGTATGGGCTTCGACTGCGCTCAGCCTGACAAAATGAGAGTATAAATCTGCTTAAATCCGCGTCATCTTCGTGCCATTAAATTCAAAGTTTATCGCTAGCTTTTTAAAATGTAATTTTTTATGATAAACAAGTCTTTAAAGCCAAGTTTGGTATAGATTCCTTTTCCCATTACAGATGCTTGTAATAAAGCATATTCGGCATTTAAATCTATAGAAAGATTGAGAGCATATTTCATGATTTCTTCAGCAAAACCTTTTCTTCTCATTTCTGGAATAACGCCCACGCCATGTATTCCAATATTGTTTTCTGTTTGAAACAGCATAAAAGTACCAATTGGTTGGTTTTGGTATGTAACTAAATGAAATTGTACTTCGTTGTAATTATGCATTAGGATTTCTTTACTGATTGTATATCCAAATGCGTTTGGATATAAATCAGTCCAGATTTTGGCATCTTCGCTGTTCCATATACGTTTGAATTCTAGTGTATTTTGTAGTTCGAATGGTTTGTCTAGTTTTAATGCCATTGCTACTTGTTCGGTCTTTTTTATCAATCCTTTGGTATCTAATATTTCATTAGAATTTGTTTCGTAAATATCCCAATACGGAATTACTAAAGTTGGATTGGATTCAAGAAATTCGATTGCAGTTTGGGCGCTTTTTTGATTCACATCCTCACTAAACCATAATTTATTTGGCCAACCTGAACTTTCTATTTTGCAATATTCGAAAGTATTATTTTTATGATAGGATTGAAAAGGAGTTCCTACTGTTTTCCAAAAATGGGTAAGATTATTAATGTTGTCATCAATTAGATTTGTGTTTTTTTCCATTTTTAATAAAATTATAAGAGGGTAATTCAAAGCTAAGTAAGGTCTTTTATCTAAACCTTTACTTATGTTGATTTAGGTCTTTTGATCTAAAATTTTTCTTATTCGACTTAATTGTGTTGCAGTAATTCCTAAATGTGATGCTATATGGAGTAGGGGTATTCTATGCAAAATATCTGGATGCTTTGCTAATAAATCTAGATATCTTTCGGTAGCATTTTCCATAACGATTGAGATCTCTCTTTGCTCTTTTTCGATTACCCAGTTTTTTTCGAGGTAAGCAATATAATAGTCTTTTAAATCATCATTTTGGTTAATTAGTTCTCTGTATTTCTTGTAGTTAATAGCAATAAGAGTTGAGTCTTCTAGCGCTTCGATTGTAAAATCAGAAGGTGTTTGCTGCAATAATGAAACCGTTGAACCTGCAAAATAGCCTTCTAAGAAAATATTCTTATTATAAATATTTCCTTCCTTATCGGTAATATAAGCTCTTAAAGCACCTTTGCAGATAAAGTAAATTTCTTTGGCAATTTGTCCATGCTGTAAAAGGTTTTCTCCTTTTTTTAAGAGTTGAAATTCGGTAATGCTTTCTATTAACTCCCAAGATACGTCTGTAATAGGAGCGTAGCTTTGAAGCTTTAATTTTAGGTCGTTACCATATTTATCTTTATCAATTATCATTTACCTTGATTATGTTATCAAATGTATTTAATTATGATCAAAGTGTTTTTAAATTCGAGAGAATATTTTGAAAATTTTAGTCACTAGCCCTGATGGGAACGGCATCCTTTTGTGGCGGTGTTCGCCATAAAAGATATAATAGACAGCAGGTCCCGATAGCTATCGGGATAGTTCCTTATCCTGCTTAATTTTGGATAATAAAAAATGCTGTAAAACCTAAGTCTTACAGCATCTTCTCAAAAAATAAATAATTAACGGGTAATAGGTATTATTTCCATCCTCCACCGAGTGCTCTATATAATTCGGTATTAGCGGTTAATTGTTCGCGTTTGATGTTGGCTAGTTCCAACTCACTTTGCAATATATTCGCTTGTGCTGTAATGACTTCCAGATAATCTGCCATTCCGTTTTTGAATATCATATTTGAATTTGTAATTGCTTGTTGCAATGTTTTTACACGCTCTTTAAGAAAGTACTGTTGGCTTTCTAGTTTTTCAATTTTAACCAAAGCATCTGATACTTCACTAACGGCAACGAGTACCGATTGTCTGAAGTTTAATACTGCTTTTTCTCTTTCGGCTTTGGCAATATTATATTGTGTTCTTATTCTTTTGCTGTTTAGCAAAGGCTGTGTTAATCCGCCAAGAGCAGTTCCGAATAGCGATGCAGGAATATTAAACCAATTACTTGTTTCGAAAGAATTTAAACCTCCGCTTGCCGTAATTTTAAGGGAAGGGTATAAGTTTGCTTTTGTGATTCCAACAGTGGCATTTGCTTTGACTAATGCTAATTCGGCATTTTTTACATCGGGTCTTTGTCTTACTAATGATGATGGAATTCCGGCGGTTAAATTCTCTTTTAATTCGATAGAATTAAGTGTTATTGTTCTTTCTTTAGAGCTAGGAAATGAACCTGTTAATACGCTTAATGCATTTTCCTGAATGGCAATGTTTTGCTCCAGTAAAGGGATTAATTGTGCTGCAATTAGTTTTTGTGCTTCCGATTGCTGAATTGCTAATGAGGTTACCTGACCTGCATCGTATTTTAATTTGATGATGAAGGTGGTACTATCATTTAATTTTAAGTTCTTTTTGGCAATTTCTAATTGAGAATCGAGCATTAAAAGGTTGTAATATCCTTTGGAAACATTAGAAACAATTGTCGTTTGCAATGCTTTTTTTACTTCTTCTGATTGAAGATATCCTGCATAAGCTTCTTTTTTCTGACTGCGAATCTTGCCCCAAATATCTGCTTCCCAAGAAAAGTTTATTCCAGCGGAGTAATCTTCAATATGACTTTTATTTAAAGATTGATTCAGATTATGTCCGTTAAAACTGTTTTTAGATGGATTATTGATACTTCCGTTTACAAATGCATTTACTTCGGGAATATTTCCCCATTTCGCTTGCGTTAATTGATATTGTGCAATTTCAATATTTTTGGTTGCAATTTGCAAATCATTATTTTTTGTAATAGCACTGTCTATTAGTTTTACAATATCTTTTTCTGTAAAGAACGTTTTCCATTCCATATCGGCAATACTTGTAGTATCGCTTGAAGCGGATGCACCCCTGAAATTATCAGGAAATGCATCTTTTGGAACTTCAATATCCTTTGAAACTTTACAGGATATTAATGTTGTGATGAGTAACAGTATCACAACCGTTTTTGTTATATAATTTTTCATTTTATATGGTATCATTAATTTTTTCGACATTTATCTTCAGGTGCTTCAAGTGCTTTTGATACTTTCCAGGATATTAATGTAAAGACAACAAAAACTGTTATCAGAACTGATGTTATATAATTTTCCATTTTTATTTTTCTTCGTTATGAATTACGGCCAATGATTTTCCAGAAACCTTTTCTTGTAAATGTTGGAATACGATAAATAGAACTGGGATAATTAATACCCCAAGGATTACTCCTGAAATCATTCCACCTGCAGCGCCAATACTTATAGAGTGGTTCCCTTTTGCAGATGGACCTGTAGCGCTCATCATCGGTATGATTCCCACGACAAATGCTAATGATGTCATGATAATTGGTCGTAGTCTTAGTTTGGCAGCTTCTATCGATGATGCCACTAACGATTTTCCTGCTTTTCTTCGCTGTGAAGCAAATTCAACGATAAGAATTGCATTCTTTGCCAGCAATCCTATAAGCATGACCAGAGCTACTTGTACATAAATGTTATTTTCGATACCAGTTAATCCGATAGCTACAAATACTCCAAATATTCCAACGGGGATTGATAATATTACTGCTAAAGGCAAGATGTAACTTTCGTATTGTGCTGCAAGTAGGAAGTAAATGAATATTAGACAGAGTAGGAAAATAGTTGTTGATTGTCCTCCTGAAGAAATTTCTTCACGTGTTTGTCCTGAAAACTCATAGCTGTATCCTGTTGGCAATTGTTGTGCTGCAACTTCTTCAATTGCTTTAATGGCATCTCCTGAACTAAATCCTGGTTTTGGAATGGCATTAATTGAAATTGAGTTAAACAAGTTATATCTCGAAGCTGTTTCGGATCCATAGATACGAGTCAGTTTTACCAAAGTATTGATTGGAACCATTCCGCCATTTTTGTTTTTTACAAAAATGTTATTAATTGATGATGGTGCAGCTCTATCGTCGATATCTGCTTGTACAACTACTCTATAATATTTACCAAATCGGTTAAAGTCAGATGCTTGTGTACTACCAAAATAAGC
The DNA here is from genome assembly GCF_015594725.1 of Flavobacterium sp. ALJ2. Lineage (GTDB taxonomy): Bacteria > Bacteroidota > Bacteroidia > Flavobacteriales > Flavobacteriaceae > Flavobacterium. The sequence continues at coordinate 21,053 of NZ_JADNRC010000006.1, forward strand.
TTGCATTGTTTGTAGAATGTCTTTTACATTTACGCCCAATTGGTCTGCTTTTTCGTCATCAATATCCAATTGCAATTGTGGATAATCTGCTTTAAAGGTGGTAAATGCTACTGCAATTTCTGGGCGTTTCATCAACTCTCCAATAAAGGTTTGTGATATTCCGCTAAATTTATCTAGTTTACCTCCTGTTTTATCTTGTAGCACCATATCCAATGCCTCTACGTTACTGAATCCAGGTACGGTAGGGAAACTGAATACAAAGAAACTACCTGTTGAAATAGCACCTAATTTTCCTTGTACGTCGGCCATGATTTGATCAATATTCTTGATTGCTCCACGCTCTTCATTTGGTTTAAGCAAAACAAAAATAACGGCTGATGATGGACTTGTTGAGTTCGTTAACAAGTTAAAACCTGAAATCGCTGTTACAAATCGTGATGCATCTAATCCTCTTAAAGTATTCTCTGCTTCGGTCATTACTTTTTGAGTTCTATCTAGCGATGTCCCTGATGGCGTATTTACTGCAATTGCAATAAAACCTTGATCTTCTGTAGGTATAAATCCTGAAGGTGTCGTATTTACCATTAAGATAGTTGCAGCAGTTATTATTGCTAATCCTCCTAAACTAACCCATTTATTACGTATTAAGAATCTTAAACTTCCGACATAGCGGTTGGTTAATGAGTTGAAGCTTTTATTGAATCCTATAAAGAATTTTTCTTTAAATCCTTTTTTTGTTTCTGGATTAGCTGCATGCGTTGCTGCATGATTATTTTTTAAGAATAAAGCAGCAAGTGCTGGACTTAAAGTTAGTGCATTAACTGCCGAAATTAGAATTGCAATTGCCAAGGTAAAGGCAAACTGACGATAGAAAACTCCTGTAGAACCTTCCATAAAACCTACGGGCAAGAAAACGGCAGCCATTACTAAGGTAATAGAAATAATTGCTCCTGTAATTTCATGCATCGCTTCATTTGTGGCTGCTTTTGGCGATAAATTCTTGTGTTCCATTTTTGCATGCACCGCCTCGACGACGACAATTGCATCATCGACGACAATACCAATTGCAAGGATTAAGGCAAATAATGTTAACAGATTTATCGAAAACCCGAATAGCTGCATGAAGAAAAACGTACCCAAAATAGCAACTGGAACAGCAATTGCAGGAATTAATGTTGATCTAAAATCTTGCAGAAATATAAATACTACGATAAATACTAATATGAAGGCTTCTATCAGAGTGTGTTTTACTTGATCGATAGATTGGTCTAATGAAACTTTTGTGCTATAGAATACATTTTGTTTTATTCCTGCTGGGAAACTTTTAGCTGATTTTTCCATCAGCTTGTTAATTGCTACCTGAATTTCATTTGAGTTAGATCCTGCTAACTGTATGATACCTATTACAACTCCTTTTTTACCATTTAAACGAGTTAAACTATTGTATGAATAAGCTCCAAGTTCAACTCTTGCCACGTCTTTTAAACGAAGTATTGAACCATCAGCATTGGCACGAATAGCTATTTTTTCATATTCTTCAGGTTTTGTTAATTTACCTTTATATTTGATAACGTATTCAAAAACTTCTTGACTTCGTTCTCCAAATTTCCCAGGTGCTGCCTCTAAACTTTTGTCTTGTATGGCTTTCATTACTTCGTTTGGCGTAACCTGATAGGTTGCCATTTGTGTTGGATTTAGCCATACGCGCATTGAGTAATCTCTTACACCTCCAAATATACTCGCTGAACCTACTCCCGGAATACGTTTTATTTCAGGAATAATATTGATTTGAGCATAATTGGCAACGAATGTCTGGTCGTATTTAGCTTCGTCTTCGGTATATAAACCAATACCCATAATGAAGCTGTTTTGTTGCTTGGCAGTGGTTACACCTTGCTGAACTACCTCTGTAGGCAATTGACTTGTTGCTTGAGAAACTCTGTTTTGAACGTTAACTGCTGCTTGATCGGCATCTGTACCCAATTTAAAGAATATGGTAATGGCTAATGTACCATCATTGCTCGCTGTTGAGCTCATATAGCTCATGTTTTCTACACCATTTATAGATTCTTCTAGTGATGGTGCTACCGAACGTAAGACTGTTTCGGCACTTGCACCCGGATATACTGCTGTTACTAAAACCGATGGTGGTGCTATATCAGGAAACTGTTGTAAGGGTAATTTTGTAAGTCCAAGTACACCCAATATCACCAATAAAATGGAGATAACAGTTGCCAGTACAGGTCTTTGTATGAATATTTTGAACATTTTCGTTAAATTATTTTTTGTTAATTATTTGAGCAACTTTAGCAGTCGATTTTTCTGGCTGAATTACTTGTCCTTCCTGTAGTTTGTCGATACCAGTTAATACGATTTGGTCACCAGATTTTACACCATCTTTAATTAGATAATCTGTTCCAGTTTTTCCGATAATTGTGATTGGCATTTTGTTTACCTTGTTTTCTTTAGTCAGCGTATAAACGAAAACTTTGTCTTGCATTTCTATAGTAGCAGATTGCGGAACCAAAATAGCATCATCATGCTGAATCCCTAAGCGGATTTTCCCTGTATTCCCTGAGCGCAATGTTCCATTTGAATTAGGAAAAGTTGCTCTAAGTGTTATTGCTCCAGTGTTTTTATCGAATTGTCCATCGACCATGTCGATTTTTCCTAATTGTGTATAAGCATTACCGTCGGCTAGTATTAAAGAAACCGGAGGCAGGTTTTTGATTTTGTCACCAATTGTATTTCCAGAATATTGAGTTTTGAAATTGATAAAATCTGTTTCTCCTAATGAGAAATAAGCATATACTTCATGAACATCTGATAATTTTGTTAATGGTTCAATATCAGATACAGAAACTAAACTTCCTTGTTTTTTAGGAAGTCTTCCTATGTATCCGCTTACTGGGGCTGTGATTGTGGTATAACTTAAATTAATTTTTGCAGATTCTACCATTGCTTTGGCTTGTTCAATATTTGCAGCAGCAATTCTATGAGTAGCTTTTGCCGTTTTTAATTGATAGTCAGAAACTACTTTGTTCTGTACAAGTGGAGTTAGCTTATCAATTTCTAGTTGCGCATTGATCAATGCAGCTTCGGCTCCGTGAAGGTTTGCCAATGCATTGTTGAGCTGTTCACGGAATGGGCGTTCGTTTATTTTAAATAATGACTGTCCTTTTGAAACGTAAGCTCCTTCGTCTACCAAAACTCGGTCTAGGGTACCACTTACTTGTGGTCGAATTTCTACATCAATCGTTCCTTGTATTGAAGCAGGATATTCTGAATCTGTTGTTGCATTTGTGTTTTTAATAGCAAGTACGGGTAATAATGGGGCTGCAGGAGCAGGTGCTTGAGTCTTATCTGCACATCCTATTACAACTAGTGCTACAAGGATACTGGTTAAGATTACTTTTTTCATTTTAGCGTTGATTTTAATTTGTTGAACATTTGGATTATTTAAATTCGGATTAGGTTTTGTATTATTTTGATTCATATTTACTAGTGTTAAAAAATCTAACAGCGTTAACTATATTGGTGTAAAAATTTATATAAATATTCCTTCCACTTATAAATAAATTATAATTGGTATTAAATTATTTATCACTGTTTAGTGATGTTTCAAAAAACTTCAATTTTTCTTTCAACACGACCTTCGATTCCGCTCAGGATGACAAAAGGATGATAATAAATTGAAATTATAGTATTAAATTACTGCATTAAATTTTTTAACGTCGTTAAGTAGAGTTGTAAAAAAAACTTTTTGATTTTTATTTTGACTTCGTTTAAGATGACAAAATTTGGTTCAAATTTACTACATTAAATTATTTATCAGCGTTAAGTGAGCATTAAATTTTTTTTAACGTATTGATTTTATGATTCCACCAATGGCATCTTTTAAAATTTGGGTATTAATTGTTTCTAATGTTTCACTTTTGTTGATGATGTTGATAGAAATTAAACCATGTATTACTGAAAAGAAAGTAAAATATTTTTGTTTTATTATTTCTTCAGTTGGTTTACTGTCTTTCATTATTTCTGCAATAACGGCAATAAATAGTTTGTAAGGAGCTTCTGAGGCAGAACAACGCTCATTACAGCATGTCATCTGTACTCCAAACATTAACTGATACATATCGGTATCGGTAAATGCGTAGTCCCAATATGCCATCCACATTGCTTCAAGCTGTTCTTCGGGATTATCGGATTTGTTTTTGGCTTTTTCTAGTTCGATAGTTAACTTAACGAAACCTCTACCTGTTAGTTCTTGTAATATTGCATCTTTGTTCGAAAAGTATTCATAAATGATAGGAGCAGTATATTCAATCTTATCTGCAATTTTTCGCATACTAAGACCTTGCCAACCCTCATCTTTTACAATAGTACAGGCAGCATCCAGAATGTTTTTTCTGGTCTCTTGTTTTTGTCTTAAAATTCGATCTTTGCTTGCCATTTTTTGAGAGTATTAAATTGTTTAACACCGTTAGGCAAATGTATGGCAATTTTTAAGATTAAAAAATATTTATTTCATAGTTTTTTCTTATTGCCTAATAAATAAATCACAAGTAAGATGTTATGTAAGGTAAAGTATAAAAATTGTGATGTAATATGCTTGAAGTAATAGGTAAATTGATAAAAGATAAGGTATATAATGTAAATGGGGGTAAAGGGTATGTTAACTTATTGAGTGTGATTAAGTTGTTTGTTTGTTATTATTCTTATTTAATGTTTTTTCTATGTTAATTAGCTTAATTGATTTATAATCATTCAATTGTACTATTATTAAGTTCTTTTATTCTAATAAAAAAACGACTTGGTGAATTTAAAATTGCTAATAATTCTTACATTAGACGATTCTAAATTTAAACTATGGTTGGTTTTCTCCTTTTTGCTTTAATTGTTTGTGTTGTTATTCTGTTTTATAATTTTTCCATATTAAAAAAGGAAAACGAATATTTAGATTCCCTTTATAGTAAAAGTAAAGAGGAATACAATTCTTTGAAAAAAGAGATTGATGACCTCAGAAAGCAAATCACGCAGCCTGGTTTTGTTACCGAAAATTTAGTTTCAAAAATTGCTGAAGTAAAAAATATTTCAGAACCTATTCAAGAAGTTATTTCTCAAGATATTCCTGATATTATAAATGATATTGATGATTTCCCTCAAAAAGAAGAAGATATCATTATTGAAGAACCTATAGAAGAACCAGCTTTTAGTTTTGAATCCCGAACGATTCATATACTTGACAAAGGAGAAAAGGTTGATGAAGAAGAAACTCCAAAATTAGAAGAAAACCTTGAAAAACAGCCTGTTTATAAACCTGAACCTCAGCCTGGGCCTCAAGTTTATGAAGAAGAGGTTTATGTAGAAAGTGCTTTTTCTCTTTTAATGAAAAAGATAGAACATCAATTTGCTGAAAATTGGACCGGAATTTTAGGTACTGCCATAATGGTTTTAGGAATTGGTTATTTAAGCATTTATACTGCTTTGAAAGTTTCGCCAATGTTCAGAATCCTAATTCTTTGGCTTTATGCTGGAATTTTAGTTGGATCCTATTTCTTTTTAAAAACAAAAGAAAAATGGTTTAAAACAGGGCTTTGGCTTCGCAGTGCTGGAGCGAGTTTGTTTTTGTTTGGTTGTTTTGGTGCTTCGCAAATTCCGGCGCTTACTTTTATACATAATATTCCAATTGCTTATTCACTCATCGGAATTGGAATTGCAATCAATTTATATGTTGGTTACATTATAAGGCAGCAAACTTTTTTATCGCTTCACGTAATTTTAAGTATCTTGATTTTATGTGTAATTCCAGAAAAACTCTTAATTACATTTTTGTTGGCAGCGATAACGGCTACGGCAGGAATTATTTTATCTTATAAAGAAAAGTGGGAATATCATTTATTGATTGTCATTTCGTGTTTTATCATATTTGATATTTGGTTTACTCAAGGAACAAATGTTTTGAGTGCATCTCAAAATGTTTTTGCAATACTGGGTATTATTTTGGTTTCAGTAAGCTGTATGTATATGCAGTATCGAAATATTTATGCTAACACTCATTTTGATAAAATTGCTTTTGTAACGCATCTTATTAACTGGGTTTTATTTGCTTTAGGCTTAATTTTGCATTCAACAGGAAGCACGATTAAAATTTTCGTTTTATTTATTGCAGGAGTTCTTTGCCTTTTTGCGACTCTTTTTGCTAGAAAGAAAAAGATCTTTTGGTTGTATCATTTAGATGGGATGGTTTCGTTTTTGCTTTTTGCATTGAGCATCATCATGCTTAATGATTGGAGAGTAGGTTCTGATATTATTGCTTGCGGGTTGTATGCCTTAGTAATTACTTGTTTGTTTATTGTTTATAAAAATAAAGAAGTGTTGCTGTCTAAAATATTTTTAGGTCTCAATCATATTTTCTGTTTGTTTATTTTCGGCTTTTTTGTTATGCATATTAATCCATCAATTGAACAAACCAATATTACAAATTCTTTTGCTAGCTTGATCGTAATGATAGTCATGACATTATTAGTTCCTGTTTTTTGTTCTATTAAAAAAGAGTTCTTAGCAATAGATTCTTTTATTGCTAAAAAAGATTTGAGCTTAAACGGAATCTTCTCAGTACTATTTTCAATATTATTTTTCTTAAGTTGGTATCATACGATTGAAATTTCGTTTTATTACCCTCTTTTATTTATCGCTTTATTGTGGTGCTTTTTACGATTCAAATTCAAAACAAATACTTTTGATTTTGGAAGATTCACTTTTTTAATCATTACCATTGCCACAGGATTAACACTAATTCTAACTGAGCCAAAATCTAATTTAGATGTTGTATTTGCTTTAGGAATTGTTTCTGTAATAACATTCAACTGGTTTATAAAATTATTATATACAGATGATTCTACTATCAAAACGGTCGGGATTATTGGTGTAAATGTTTTATTAGTTTCGTTTTTATATAAATATTTTGCTCTTTATTATATTATCCAAATTTTCGGATTCTTTGTTATAGCGCTATTAAATCACGAATTTTTATGGATTCAATTTAAACGAAAAACACTTTCTGTCAGCAACCAAACTTTGCTCTATGGTTCTTGTCTTGCTTTTTCGATATTTGGAAGCTTTTTGTTTTTATACAATACCCAATTTTTGAATAATACCGAAATTGGATTAATTGCTGTTGGACTTTCTATAATCGAAACGTATATTTTGTTTGCAGACAAAATCAGAAACAAATCAAATGCTATTATCTCGGGGTGGGGAAATTTAAGTGTTCTTAATTCTGAATTTATTCTTTTTAATGCTTTAGTTTTTGGATTTTCTTGTATTGAAATCGATTATATCCCTGTTTATTTAGGTGCTTTGGCATTGCTTACTTTTTGGGTTTTTCAAAAAACTGAAAAAATTAAACGTTATAATATTTACTCCTTTATATTATTAATGAGCGCTATACTTATAAGTGTTTATTTAGCTATCGATGAAGCAAATGCTGCTAATAAAACGATGCTTTATGTGACACAAGCAACATGCATTTTGTTGTCTGTTGTTTATAGTTATTTACAGATTAAATGCTTGAAAGAAAAAGGAAAAATGTTTATTGCTATTTTACCTGTTATTCAAAATCTATGGATTATAATTTTATTATTTATTCAGGTAGAGATGGCTTATTTACCAATGTTATTTATGCTTTTGGCAATTCTTAATTTTGGTTTAATCGTATATAAAAAAATAAATTTGGTTCCAGAATCGGTACTAGTGATAGGGTTATTATCTATTTTAATCTCTGTTTTGTACAGTATTAAAGAGTTAAATCAATTTAACTTGTTGGATTGGGTTTTGCAACTTTCTAGTATTGCTTTATTAATTGTTTTAGTGCTCTTGATGAACAAAAGAGACTTTGTTAAATCATTAAAAATAGATTATCAAATTATCATAAACATTTGGCTTTCGATTATTATGTTCTCTCAATTAGAACACAAATGGCTTCCTGTATTTTGGGCAGTAACAGCTATAATAAACTTATGTCTTTATTATAAAAAAATTGGTACTAAAAAAGAGATTAGTATTGTTTATTATTTATTGGCAAATTTTCATTTAGCGTTTATTAGTTTCAATTATTACGAATCTAAATTTGAATTTGTTTATCTGATTATATTTGCCCTATTAGCATTATACATTTTTATTATTTATAAATATATTGAAGATTTCAAATTCAGAAACAGTATCATTATTTATCCTGCTACTTTTAGTATCGGATTGTTTCTGTTTCTCTCATTTGACAAAGGAATCTTAACGTTCTTCTGGATTTTAGAATCTCTAGGATTATTAATACTCGGAATTATTCTGAAAGAAAAATATTTCCGTTACGTTTCGCTTTCCTTAGTTGGTGTTTGTGTAATCCGATTAATGTTTTTTGATTTATCAAATGCGGATTTCCTAATAAGAGCTTTAGTCTTATTGGGAGTAGGAGTAGTGCTTTTGATAATGAATACTTTGTTCAAAAAATACAAAGAGAGATTTGATTAAAAAAAGATAAATTTTATTTCTGCAAGGTTTTTTTAACCTTGCAGAAATCTATTCAAATCAAAATTAATTATTCTTTAATTTTGCGAAATAATTCTTTCGTTGATACTCTCATAAAAAGGTGTCAGGATTTCGTGTTTCTTACAATTTTCGATGACGTAATCTACTAAGAAAGTTTTTTCAGTTTGGTTGTTGTTTTCAAAATCCAATTGTAAAGATGATTTGGACTCAAATGGAAATTTAGTCAATAGATCTTTTGAAGTTTCGATATCTTCTTTCGTCAGGTTGATATTATTTTTGCTGGCTAGTGATTGAATTTCTATCATCATATTTTCTAGAATATGCATTAGATTTTTATCTTCTAAGAGTTGCCCAAAAGTGACTTTATAAGCTGAGGTTATTGCGGCAACTGGAGCTACGAATAGGTATTTCTTCCAGAGTATTTGATTAATATCAGAAACATAAGTAATGTCTAAACCTCCTGTTGTTAATAGATCTATTAGCCATTTATTCTCTTTTTCTCCTCCAACGAAAATTTTTCCTGGTCCTCCAATATGCTGAACGTGCCCTGGTTTTTTTACATTTGATGCCACATAAATGCAACCTTCCATTATTTGCCCTAGTTCGGGTAATGTCTCACGAATAATTTCTCTTGCATTTACAACATTCTGCAAAGTGATTATAATAGTATCAGGACTTATGCAATCTTTATAAGAGTTTAGTATTTCGTTTACAGAGTATGATTTACTTGTGATTATAAGCACATCCAAGATTCCAATTTCAGTTGGATTATCTGATACTAAATCTGGAAATAGAGTTTCTTTTATGCCTTTGGATTCAAATATTAATCCGTCTTTTTGGATGGCATTTTTAGTTTCACCTCTGCAAATAAATATAATTTTGGTACTACTGTCTTTGTACTTTTTTGCCAATGGTGCGCCTACAAATCCGCCGATACCACCAATTCCAAGAATTCCTATTTTTATTGTATCTGTATTCATCTTTTAGTATTTACCGTATTTAGGTTATTGATACAAAGTAAACTGGTTTGTATTTATATATTGATGTAAAAATATAGGTTATATTTGTATAATTTAAGGATTATGAACAACACTTTTTTTATATATAAAGATTTCGAAATTTATTCGGTTGAAGAATTAACATGGAAGAAAGAGGTGCATAGGCATAACTTTTTTGAGTTGTTATATATTGAATATGGTACTGGAAATCATATTTTGAATTCCATTCATCATAATTATAAACAGCATGATATTTATTTGCTTACGCCAAAAGATTACCATTCTTTTAAAACATTAGAACCTACAAAGTTTCATTGTTTGCGTTTCTTACCTAATTTTTTTTCGAATAAAACGGAAATAGAAGAAATAGAAAAAATATTTTATTACCACAATCAGCTTAATGGAAATTTGATTTTACCTGATGATGATAAGGTATTTTGCGAATTGGTGATTTTAAAAATATTAGATGAAGTAGCTAGACAAAAAGGACAGAATGAAATTATAATCAAAAGTTTGATGATGTCACTGATTCAAATAATAAGAAGAAATGCTAATCTACATGAAAATGATTTAAATATCCAAACTACTGAGGTTTTAAAGATAGATACTATTTTAAGTTACATCCGTTTTAATATTGCGAATCCACATCTGCTTAAGAAAAAAGAAATAGCCAGTTATTTTAATGTTTCTATACATTATATAGGGGAATATTTTAAAACTCATTTAAACATTACTTTAAGAGATTACATTGAACAAACGAAACTGAAGGTTGTGACTGAAAAATTGAGCAAAAGCAATTTGACTTTTTCAGAAATCAGCAATGATTTGGGTTTTATAGACAGCAGTCATTTTAATAAATTCATTATGCGAAGTACTGGAGTTTCCCCATCTGAGTTTAGGAAGAGGATTTAAGGTTCAAAGGTGCAGAGGCACAAAGGTTCAAAGGTTTTTTGTAGAGGTGTATAGCAGTGCGCGTTTAGTATGTGATAAAGGAACACGATACGGATTTTTTAGTTTCATTATTAAAGAAATCCGTTTAATCCGCGTTCCATTTCTAGACAATCTAATTAAAAAAACACCTTTAAACATGAAGTCCAAAGGTGTTCTTAAATTCAATATAGTAAGATGATTATGAATCGGTATTACTTGTATCTTTTTTGCGATACACTAGATAAAATACTTGAGGTAATACTGTTAATGATAAGATCATACAAACAATTAGACCTCCTACAATCATAATTGCCAATGGTTTTTGTACCTCAGATCCCATTCCTGTAGATAATGCTGCAGGTAATAATCCAAGAGACCCCATAAGTGCAATCATTACAATAGGTCGTATTCGGCTGTATATACCATTTGATATTGCATCTTTTAGGTGCATATTGGCTCTCATGTTTTCTTTTATGATTCCGATGAGGACAATACTATCAATTGCACTGACTCCAAAGAGTATAATGAAACCTATTCCTGCTGATATTCCGAACACTGTTCCTGTTATCCATAACGATAAGAAACCACCTATAAAGGCATATGGCATGGCACTCACTGCTACCATAGTATCCTTGAAATTACCAAAATTGAAATACAATAAGCATAAAATAAGAATTAGTACTACTGGAACAATCATAGACAATTGTTTAGATGCTCTTTCTTTACTTTCAAATTCTCCTGCCCATTTCATTACATTTTCTTTAGGTAGTTTTACTTCGGCAGCCACTTTTTTCTGTGCCTCGTTAATTGTACTACCTAGATCTCGACCTTCGATACTAAATCCTACTGCTATATAACGGCTGTTTCCTTCACGATATATAAATGTTGGACCCGTTTTATATTCTACAGTAGCGATTTCTTTTAAAGGCACCTTTTTCCCGTTCATGGTTGGAATTAGAATATCTTCTATCTTTTCTTTTGAGTCACGGTATTCTTTTTCGAAACGTATGCTAATATCAAATATCTTTTCGTCATCATAAAACTGAGTTGCCGCTTGACCTCCAATTGTCATTCGAATAACTGCTTGCGCATCTGCAGTTGTAATAGCATAACGTGCCATTTTTTCATCATGGAGTTGTATTCTTAATTCTGGTAAACCGATATTTTTATATACATTTATATCTTCAATTCCTTTTACATCTTTTATAGATTTGGCAACTTTTGCAGCCATTTCTTCTAATTGAAATAAGTCATTTCCGAAAATCTTTATAACAAGAGGACTTTTTACACCTGCGACATATTCTTCTACATTATCCTGAATAGGTTGGCTAAAACCAAAGCTAATTCCAGGATATACATCCAACTCCTTTTTAATCTCGGCGATTAAGTCCTCTTTACTAATTTTACGTTTCCATTCATCCTGATGCAGTAATTCAATATGCAATTCGATATTAAAAAATCCTGTTGGATCGGTTCCGTCATTTGGTCTTCCTGTTTGCGTAAGTATAAATTTTACTTCTTCAAATTTTCTTATTTTCTCTTTCATCTCTTTTGTAAGACGTACGGCTTCATCAAGATTAATGCTATTAGGTAAAGTTGCTCTTACATAGATCGCTCCTTCATTTAGTTTCGGAATAAATTCGGAACCATAAAAAGCAAATTTGGCACAACATACAGCAAGTAATACCAAGAATCCGTATAATGTTGCTTTACGATTTCGAGTACTCCATTTAAATAATTTAAATAGGTTTTCTCTAAAGAAACGCGAAATCATATTTTCTTTCTCAACTATATTTTTGGTCAACATTACTTTACACATTGCTGGTACGTAGGTAAGAGACAGGATTAATGAGCCTAATAACGCATAGCTTAAAGTAAAGGCTAGGGGAGAGAACATTTTTCCTTCTACCTTATTAAAAGAGAATATAGGCATAAGTGCTACAATCAAAATAATTAGAGCAAAGAAAATATAAGTAGCTACGCTACCGACACTTTTCTTGATAAGTCCCATTTTACTCATTTTGTTAAAACGTTCCATACCCACTTTATGTGCTTTCTTTTCTAGCGATACAAAGACTTGTTCGACTATAACTAGTGTTCCCTCAAGCAGAAGCCCAAAATCCAGTGCTCCCATAGATATCAGATTCGCGGGTAATCCTTGTATTCGTAACATTATGATTGCGAATAAGAATGAAAGCGGAATCACCGATGCTACAATTAATGATGTACGCCAATTGTAAAGGAAAATAAATACAATTAATGATACTAGTAATATTCCTTCAACAAGATTTTTTGTAACTGTTTTTACCGTTGTGTTTACCAATTCGGTACGGTCAATAAACGGAACAATTTTCACGTCATCAGGAAGTACACGTTCATTAAGTTCATTTATACGATCTTTAAGTCGTTTTATAACTTCGCCTGGGTTTTCTCCACGAAGCATAACTACAATACCTTCTACTACATCATCATTGTCATCTAAGCCTACTTGTCCTAATCTTGGTTTAGCAGCTATTTTAACTTCTGCTACATGTTTTACCAATATTGGTGATGCGCCTTTGGTTTCAATCAGTATATTACCTATATCTTCTATTTTATTGATAAGACCAACTCCTCTTACCACATATGCTTGATCGCCACGTTGTATTACATCACCACCAACGTTTACGTTACTTTTGGAGACAGCTTCGTAAACATCGAGTGCTGATAGGTCATAATTTTCTAATTGGGTAGGGTTAATTTTTATTTCGAATATTTTTTCTTCTCCACCAAAACTTACTACATCAGCAACTCCTGAAACGGATACTAATTCTCTTTCAATTACCCAATCCTGAATGGCTTTTATCTCTTTAATTGGTAAATCACTTTTTATAACATACCTGAATATTTCACCTGTTGCTCCAGATGGTGGTTCAATATTTACATCTGCTCCTTCAGGAAGATCTAATCCGTTAAGACGATTAGATGCATATTGCTGTGCGTAAAAATCATCAACATCATCATCAAACAATACTGTTATTACTGATAATCCAAAAAGCGAAATAGATCGTACTTCTGATTTTTTAGGTATCGTATTCATTTGTTTCGAAATAGGAAGCGTAATGAATTTCTCTACTTCTTCGGCACTTCTTCCAGGCCATTGGGTAATTATCCTTGCTCGGGTATTGGTTACGTCAGGAAAAGCTTCTATAGGTGTATTGATATAGCTTACTATTCCGGCTACTAGTAGTACTGCTGTCAAGAAAAAAACTATTAATGAGTTCTTTAATGAGAAAGCTACTAAACCTTGTACAAATTTTTTCATGTCTTGTATTGTGTTTATCCGTTTTTATGGACGATACTTAGTTTTTTAATCTCTCTTGAATTAACAAGTGATTTTTAGTAATAACCTTTTCACCTTCTTTAACTCCTTTATCAAAATAAATCCAGTTGTTATTTTTTTTGATTGGATTTATTTCTCTTGATTCGATTGTGCAATCGTCTTTATAGATTAAGATATAATCTCGATTATTATCAAAAATGGCTGCTTTTGCAGGAACTGCGACAAGTATTTCTCCTCCTAAGCTTTTATCAATAACGATATCTGCTGTCATTCCGGGTTTTAATTTTAAGTTTTTATTTTCCATCACGATTCGGGCTTTTAGAACGTGTTCTTCGGCATCAAAAACTTTAGAAAGCATGGTTATTTTTCCTTTAAATACTTCTCCAGGATAAGCTGGTGTTGTAACATCTACAAGCATATTTTCGGTAACATTTTTTAGATTACTGGTATAAACATTTACCAATACCCAAATTTCTTTTAGATCAGAAATTGTAAAAAGAGATTCGCTGCCATTAGTTATCTGCATTCCAGGGCTAATGTTTTTTGCTACGACATATCCTTCAGTTGGTGCTTTTATCTGAAATACGGCTCTTTCACTGCTCGCACTAAACATAGCAAGATTTGCTTTTACATTTTCTAAAGAAGATTTTAAAATATCTAATTCACTTTGTGCTTGCAAGAGGTCTTTTTGTGAAGCAATTCCATCATCAAACATTGATTTTGTAGCTTGTAATTGACGCTGAGCAACTGACAATTGTGATTGTAATGATTTGCTTTCTGATTGCATACCGTTAAGTTCTGTACTCTTTATTTCTGCAAGTACTTGTCCTTTTTTTACATAATCACCTAATGAAAAGGTAGTTTTGGTTATAATTCCTTCCACAAGGCTATTAAACTGTACTACATGATCATTATTATAGGTGATATTTCCTGTAAGATTTATAGATTCACTAACGGTACGTTTTTGTATAAGCTCGATAGTGATTTTTTCTTTTAGGTTTTTATCAATACAAAATTGCTCTTCTTTTGTATCTTTAATTGCTTCTTTTTTGTCACACCCATAAACGAGCATTAATCCAAGGATAGGAAGTAAAATATGTTTCTTCATTATGTTTGTTGTTATTTTTAGATAATTAGTGCAGTATTCCAGATTTGGATAATTAATTAATTTCCTGACCTGCTATATAACGTAGTTCTTCAAGATTTTTATTAAGGTCTTTTTTAGAATGTAGTAGAATTGATTTGTTTTGTAAATAAGCTTCTACAAAATCTAGGTATTCTAATATGCTGGTATTTCGCTGCATGAAGTTTTTGCGATAACTTTCTAAAAGCTTATCTAAATCTTCTTCATAATTGGAGTCAACACTATCATAAAGTCTTTTTGTAACTATCAAGTCTTCATAGGCTTGTAGCACTTCTGCTTGCACACTTATTGCTTTCTCTTCGGTAAGTAGTTTGCCTTGGTCGATGGCTATTTTTGCAGTTTTTATATTCCCTTGATTTCTATTGAAAAAAGGAAGATCCATAGAGAATCCTACTCCTACAAAATCCTTCATTATATTTGAGGCACGATCATAGCTTACGCCAAGAGTTACATCAGGTGTTCGCATGGCTTTTTCGTACTTATACTTATTTGTATTATACTCATTTTCCAGTTTGAGCACTTTCATGTCGGGTCTATTTTCTATAGCCGAAGCCAATAGACTGCCCAAGTTTATGTTATTGATGTTTTTATTATCTGGGACAAAGCCTTCATCTGTAATTTTAATGTAGCTTGTAGCTGGCATATTCATAAGAACTTTGAGTTCTTTTTGCAATGAATTATTTTCTTTTTTGAGTTCGCTTATTTCTTTTAAGAATTGTAG
Source organism: Flavobacterium sp. ALJ2 (assembly GCF_015594725.1). Taxonomy (GTDB): domain Bacteria; phylum Bacteroidota; class Bacteroidia; order Flavobacteriales; family Flavobacteriaceae; genus Flavobacterium. The sequence continues at coordinate 36,712 of NZ_JADNRC010000006.1, forward strand.
CTCAGAAGCCTTTAATCTGATATATTCACCTTTACCAATATTACCTTGTGTAACTTGATTACTATATGCTTTGAGTAGTATTTGCATTGAAGAAAGCTGTTTTTGATAAACGGCTTCTTGCGCTTGTACAAATTGTAATTCAGTAAGATTTCCTCTAAATTCAATTTTAAGATTACGTAAAAAAGTTTTAAAATATTCTTTGGCGATATCTACACCAACTTTTTCCATGGCGATCATCTTTTTTCTTTTCCCCGCTGTTTGGATAAGTTGTTCTAGCTCGACATTAACTTGCGTAGTTCTTCCAAAATTACCCATCATAGGAGGTAAGTCTTCAACTGTAGCATTTTTCCAAAGATTTATTTCACCAACGTTAAGCGTCGGATTTGGCCATAATTTTGCTTGAATTACTTGTGCATCGGCAATATCAATATTTAATTTTTCGGAAATAAGTGAAAGATTCTTGTCTAGAAACAAAGCCTCAGCCTGTGTTCGAGAAAGAACAATTGTATCATTTATTGTAGAAATTTGCGCCACAGCTTTGTGTGATACAATAACGAGTAGGGTTAAGATTATACGTTTCAAATTATGTTGTTTTAATATGATGCAAAGCTACTTGCGGCATATTAAATGATAATTTGATATATATTAAAAAAGGATTAGACTAACATTAGAAAACGATTAGAGTGGCGGAAATAGTAGTGTTACTGTTGTTCCTTCCTCTTTTTTAGAAGTAATTGTAAAGTGAATATTATTTTGCTTGAATATGATATTTGCTAAAGAGAGTCCTACGCCGCTACCTTTTATATCATCCACATTTTTACCTCTATAAAAGGTTTGTTTGATAAATTTTAAATCGTTTTCACTGATACCTGTACCGTGGTCTTCGATTATGATTTTTAGCTGGTTTTCTTGTTGTAATAAGCTTATTTTTATGGGATTGCCATTCGAATATTTCACAGCATTCTCGATGATGTTATACAAAGCAATCTTAATCTCGTTACTATTTCCTTTTATCGAAAGTAATTTATCATTAGTGATTTCTATTGCAATTTGTATTTGAGAATCCTTTAGTTTATATACATCTGGTAACTGGTCATTGATATCCCATACGAGTTCATCTACTCTAAAAACTTCATTAAGTTCGGTATTATCTCTGAGCCCAGACAGCATCATAAGGGTGTTGAGCGTATCTTCTATTTGATATACATTTTCTAATACTTTTTCAGACATTTCTTTGTACTCAGCACTTGTTCTTTCTTTTTGTGCAAATACTTCTAAATTTCCAGATATAGCTGTTAAAGGCGTTTTAAATTCATGAGAAACATAATTGATGAAGTTTTTTTGAATTACAAATGTATCCGATAAACGCTTAAATAAATTATTATAAGTTTCTATAAGTTCTTGTATTTCGTCTTTGGTATTTGGAGATATAATATGCCTGTCTAGTGACGAAGCCTCGATTTCGTTTACCTGATCTACAATGTTTTTAATTGGACTGTAAGCAAGGTTTGATAACTTACGGCTAACCATGTATATTAGTATGAGTCCAATGAGTAAAACCAGCACCATGATAATTAACAATCGGTTAGTGATAGTTTTAAATTCAATATCATTTTTCTTAACAAAAACAACAAAATCACCTTGATTGTCACGGTAATAGCTTCCGAAATAAAAGTGGTGATTTGATTTAAAACTTAATTTCCTATTCTTCCGAATATAATCTAGTCTTTCAATAGTTATATTTTTATCATGTTCTTTTTCACCATAAACAATTTCGTTTTGTTTGTTGTAAACGCGGGTTACCATTTCCAGAGAATTTTCTCTGAATTGCTGCCCGATGATTAAGTGTTGGTTTTCTGGAAGTTCATCTTTCTCTAAATAGAATATACCAGTAAGTAAACACGTTTTCTGAAGTTCATTGTACATTATCTTTTCTGAATAGCTGTAAAATGATAAATATGTTATAATCGAAGCAATTATAAATACAATGCTAAACGTAATTGAAGATATTAATGTAAATCGGTTGCGTATTTTCATGACTATTCTTTAATCATATATCCTGTTCCTTTTATGGTGTGGATAAATTTATGGTTTTGTTCTATTTTGTTTCTTAAGTAAGAAATATAAACATCGACTACATTGGTATTATTATCATAATTAATTCCCCAAACGGCATTTAATATTTGGGTTCTTGACATTACTTTATTTCTGTTTTCAAGTAAAAATAACAGCAATTTATACTCTCTTGGTGATAAATCAATAGGTTGATTGTTCTCGGTAACTTTATGTTCTTCGGGGTTAATGGTTAAGCTTCCACAGGTGTATAACGTTTCTACTTTATCATAATTAAATTTAGTTCTTCGCGTAAGCGCATTAACTCTGGAAATTAACTCCTGAAAATGAAAAGGCTTCACAAGATAATCATCGGCTCCAGAATCTAAAGCATTCACTTTATCATCAGTATTACTAAGCGCACTAAGCATTAATATAGGAGTATGGATTTTTTTAAAACGCATTAATTTGGTCAACTGAATACCATCAATGCCTGGAAGCATAATATCCATTAAGATAATATCCCAAGTGTTTTCTTGAAGTAAGTCTCTGGCAATCTCACCAGTTTCTGCTAAATGCACTGTAAAATTGTTTTCTTCTAAACCTTTTACTATAAATTCGCTTATGCGTTTATCGTCCTCGATGAGTAAAACATTCATATTATAGTTGTTTCTTGTATTTATTATAGTTACAAAGATTATCTAAAATGGGATGCAGATTAAACAGATTCTTAAAATTATCGGAAGGAAAAAAATCCGTTTTTATGAGCACCTTTACGTTAGTAAATCAGCGACATCAGCGTTCTATTTTAGATAATATTCTTAAAATGATTATCAAAAATAACACTTAATTGTGGGAATGTACTATTAAAATTGATAGTTATAGCCAAGCTCCAGTTTTTTTAATACTTTGTTATGAAACAGAATTCTCAAATAATTAATATCAATTCGTAAATTAGGGGCAATATAAATACATTCTAATGACAGTACTTACATTTACTCTGATTATGCTTTTTGGTGCTTTTTTAGCTGGTTTTATAGGTTCTTTATCAGGTTTAGGCGGTGGAATAATCATTATACCTTTGTTAACAGTTGTTTTAGGAGTCGATATTCATTATGCAATAGGTGCAGCTTTGGTATCAGTAATTGCAACCTCATCGGGTTCAGCGGCTGCGTATGTAAGAGAGGGAATTACCAATATGCGTTTGGGGATTTTTCTTGAGATTGCAACTACTATTGGTGCTGTGGGTGGCGCGCTACTTTCTACAATTGCACCAACCTCTTTTATTGCTGTTTTATTCGGACTTACATTAATTTTCTCGGCTATTAATTCATTACGAAAAAAGGAAGAACATATTGTTTTAGAGTCAAGTCCTTTAGCTAAAAAGCTGAAATTACAAGGAACTTATCCTACACATGATGGAGAAGTTATTAGTTATGGAACAAAAAACGTCGTGGGGGGATTTAGTATGATGGGGATCGCTGGAATGATGTCGGGATTACTTGGAATTGGTTCTGGAGCTTTTAAAGTTATTGCAATGGATAATATCATGCAGATTCCGTTTAAGGTTTCTACCACGACCAGTAATTTTATGATGGGAGTTACAGCAATGGCAAGTTCTGTAATTTATATCCAAAAGGGATATGTTGAACCAGGAATATGTATGCCAGTAGTAATAGGCGTATTATTTGGGGCTATGGCTGGAGCCAAATTATTAGTTAAAACAAATCCTAAAAAGCTTCGTATCTTTTTTGCCTGTCTTATTTTTGTGCTTGCAATAAATATGATTTATAATGGACTTAATGGAAAAATCTAAGGTTATGACACAGGAAAAATTTGGAGAAAAAGATTTTCAATCCATTATTGGGAATTTATTGCGTTACGGAGTATGGATTTCATTATCTGTTGCTTTTATCGGTGGTATTATCTATTTGATGCATCATGGCAACGATATCGAAGATTATTCGGTATTTAAAGAAAACGACAGAAACATCTTCGAAGTAATCACAGCAATTTACAATGGAGTTATCCAAGGTAAAGGAGAATCTATAATATTCTTTGGAGTAATATTGTTGTTTCTCACACCTGTATTACGTGTATTACTATCGTTATTTTCTTTTTTACTAGAGAAAGATTATCTGTATGTAGTAATTACTCTAATTGTAATCTGTATTATTCTGGTTAGTGTTTCATTAGGATTTTCTCATTGATGACTTGAGAGAAGAAGAATTTAGATTTATTTTGCAATCTGAAGTAATACATGCATGATACTTAATCAATTTTTATCATTACACTTCCTGAAATTAAATCATGTATTGAACGACTTTTTGGATTCATGAAAATCGTAATAAAAGAAAACCAACCAAAAATAAGCTTAAAAAAATATCTAATTATTGATTGAAATATATTCAGACGCTTAGAAGTATCTGATATTTTTCTGACTCTGATATTGTTTTTGTGATTTCCTATCGTTGCACCAAATGTAGTGCAGATTGGCTCGTACATAAGCAATGATACAAATAAAGTAACTTTAACCCAATTAGGAATAGTACTGAAATTAGTAAGTATATCGGTAAAAATATACATACACGCTATAAGTAATATGGTATCTATAAGTGTAGATTTGGTTCTGTCTAGTATGGTAGGGTATTTTACGCTCATGTGTTTATTTAAAAATTGTTACGTTTTTGAAGTTGAATTTTTTTGATAAAGCAATAAAGTATTTACTATTCTTGTTCTATCAAATTTGCTACTGGTTGATGTTGTTTTTTACTCTCTTCAGTTTGAATTAATAATGGCTCAATTTGAGAATAATCTTTGATGACTTTTATAGTAATTAAGGCAAGTGGTATTCCAATAACATTTAAGACTATGCTCAAAATCGTACTGGTATTCAATTGATCAATAGTTATGGCTTTCATAGAATATCTAAATACAATTTGCCCAAGAATATTGCTGATTATCCAAAGTGTCCACCATACAGCCAAAGTTGCTGTTGAAAGACTACTAGTTGTTGTTATCTTATTTCTATCTAGAAAGGATTTTGTTTTTTCATACAATTCTGCCATAATCTGATAAGGTCTATAAAGATTTATAAAAGGTAAAAACCAACTTCCTGCTGCCCATCCTTCTGTATGAGATAAGGGGCGAGTTATTATATGAAGATTAAAATATGCTCTTCGGAACCATTGAATAAAAGTTACTCCAGAAACTACATAAGCAATCAAATAAATTATGCCTATAACTTGTTCTCTGCTATCGTTTGCATTTGCTACATCTGTTGAAATTGTGCCTCCAGCCGCAGCAGTTTGAATCATATCATATTGTAAAAAACTAGAAATTAAACTTACAATCTTAAGAGAAAGTATAATCCATATTAATAATATTGCATTTTTTGCCCTTTGTCCGTTAGGTCTTAATTCGTTCATTATTTTATGTTTTGGTTTAGTCAGTTTTTTGCAGAGCGAAGATATCCTATTATTCTGTAAAGAGTGATACCGTAGAATAATTATCCCATTGGGGTACAAACTTCTATCAAAAAACCATCAATATCTCTTATGTAAGCAACTGTTTGCCCCCAAGGTTTTTGTTTTGCTTCTTGTAGAATAGTCGCACCTGCTTCTTTAGACTTTGCAAGAATTTCAGCTACATTATCGGTTATAAAACCCAATTCGGTAGCAAAAGGTTTATTGGTTACATCACTTTCTATGAAACCATTTTTTAAGTTTGAATTAGCTAGTTCTTTTGATGCGAATGAAATTGTAGTTTCTCCAGTACTAAGTTCACCATAATCATTTTCGGGAGTTACAAATTTTCTCGTAAAGCCAAATGCATTTTCATAAAACGTAATTGATTTACTCACGTCGTTAACATATAATATTGTATAGCCGAATTTCACCATTTTTTAGTTTGTTTTTTATACTGCGTTGTCTAACTCATTAAATTTATTAAACACATAGCAAACATAGATTTTAAGAGTGAAATAGAACTCAAAAAGAAAATTATTCCTTTCACATAGCTAGAGTTATATGCGTTTTAAATAAGTGAAATGCCTTTTTCAGACTACAAAATCTATGTTTCTATATGTTGGAATTAATTATCAGTAACGAATTTAGAATAGTTGTTTCTGAGATTTATTTCTTCATTTATAAATTTAAAAAAAGCTTGGCAAAATAGAAACAAATCGTTTTGTATTGTGCGAAAATACAAATAAAAAACAAGTTTCTATCTCGCCAAACCTAATTAATTTGTTTTATTTAGCAACAGTACTAGTCCATTCCGTTCCGCTAATGTCGGTGAGGATTATAGTATAATTGGTGTTTTTTTGCAGATGATAACTTGTTAAATCAAAATTCAGAATTGCTTTTGCGCCAAGCGGAATTATCAAACTGTGTTTGCCTGGTTTTACTTTTGTGACGTATTTGTTGGCTATATCTTTTTTAGGGAATTTAGCCAAATCTTCTCCTTTTAAATCCAAAATCATTTCGCCTTGCTCATTTTTTAGTTGAATTCCAATTAAAAACGAACCATAAACATCAACACCTTCTGTACGATATATTTGAAATTGTAAGGCATCATTTTTTATAGTGGCATTGCTAATTTCAACTTTAGGTTTTACCGATTTATTATGCAATTTTCCAAATACTCCACCATGAAAATATTGATTGGTATATAAGGTAAGCGCTAATATTAGCAAGGATCCAACAAGAACAATTGGCTTAAGATTAGGAATATGTAGTGGACCAGAACCTAGCCATGAAAACCATTTTGTTTTAGTGAAGGCATAATCCTTATTCATGAAGTAATTGTCTAAGGAATAAGAACCACTTCCGCTTAAAAATAGGGTAAAACCACAAGCTATTCCTAAAACTCCAATTTGCCATTCGTCTAAGCAAGTAGTTCCAATCCAACCCGAACCTAATAAAATACCCATGGCTAAATTAAAGACTCCAAAGCTCATTAATCGGGTGAATAACCCAAGCATGATCAGTAAGCCTACAATAGCTTCGATAATGGTAAAACTAACCATTGACCACCAAAGCGCTTCGGGATTTGTAACTAAATATTCGATTATAGGCTTAATTCCTAATGCATTTGGTAGAAAATGATTGAATTTTTCGCCAATATATCCTGCTTCATCTTGAATTAATTTGTTCTCCAGAATAAGTCTTCGCCAGAAAGCCGAAAAGTATGTCCAGCCAATAACAAGCCTAATAGAAAGCGTAAAAAGACCAGCCAAATTGTATGACTGATTCAAATGAATATTTTTCATAAGTGTATATTTTAATTTTAAAAAACGATAATAAGTAAAATGCGATTGTTTGGGATTATGCTAGATCGGATTTTAATCGTTTGTATAAAATATACAAAGGAGGAGTGTTTACAGTGGCTACATTTACATAAATGTGTTTTTTATGTAATACTGTTGCTAATAAAATTTGATTTTCAGAAACAGAAACGGGTAAAATAGGGATTTGTTTCTTGAGTTTCTCAATGCTGTTTTCTGATTGATTAACGCTGGATTCTTGTACTTCGCAATAAGAAACTCCTGTCGTTGTAGTTTGGTTCTTATTGAGTGTTTGAAAGTATTCGATATCAAAAATAGAAAACAATGAACTCTTTACTGAACACGGAGTAAGTGCAAACACTACAGCAAGTAGTATCACGACAAGTCGCATCTTTTTTGGATAGGTTCGTTTGTTCTTCATGTTTTTCAAAGATAGAGTATTTTTGGTAAGATAGATTGCAAGATTACTTCTTATAATTGAATTTCATGAAAAAGTAAGATTGTAATACAAAACGAATAGTTTGTTTTCATGTAGCTAGTTTAGGATGTAGTAGCTTTATTAAATCACCTTAAAATCATTTTTCGATTAATTAAATGAATTACAATTTTTGAATGTACTTTTGAGTTCTAATTTCTTTCTGAATTCTTTTGGTAATAATAGTTTTGTTCTACAAAAATCTTTAGCCTCGTACAATTTCGTCTCAGGATTAAATAAAATAACTTTTGGAGAATCATCAGAATTATAAAACCATACATTAGCTTGTTCATCAACATATAAACACCAATAATTATAAGGAGTAAAAGTGCTAAAGGGGTTGTTTGAATTTTGTTGAAACAATATTTTATTATGAATATCTGATATTACAAATATTAGATGCTCATCTTTAATTTGTTTTAGAAATATTTTTTTAGTTTCAAGATCGTTTTGAAAAACAGAATATACTCCTGGTTTATTAATGAATCCTGATTTAATTTGTTGTCTTTTCAGTTCGGATTTATTGCATGATACAAAAAGTAGGAATAGTAGAAATAATAGATTTTTTTTCATTTTTTCAATTAAATTTTATCTAAGATAATTATAGTCTCAATATGTTTTCAACCATTTTTATTGCTCTTTCGTTGGTTATTCCGTTTTCCTGATCGATTGTTAGTTGATGATCTTCTTCGATGCATTTAATCTCAGGAATAAATCCAAGTTCTTGCTCAATAGCAATTGTTTTTAAGCTTAGTGTTTCACCATAGTTTGCAACCAGCCAAAATAAGGATTTTGTTTAATATGGTCTTTATCTTTCCATAATTTTATTGTAGTTTTAACATTTTGAATAGCTGTTATAATGTAATTGATGGCTATTTATCTTATGCTCAAAATATTATTAATTTATAATTTTTTTAAAAAATGCTAAAAATCATTCTATTTTCATTGTTGAGTATTACAACTCTTAAAGCTCAAGATACTGTAAAAGATACTGTAGCTGTGAAAAATGATACGGTACAGAATTTGAAATTCAATTATAAGCAGCTTATTATTCCAGGTGCTTTAATTGGGTATGGGCTTATAGGTCTTAATAGTGATCAGTTAATTAGTTTTAACTCACAAATTCACAATGAAGTAAAAGAAGATATTGATAAGAAAATAACCATTGATGACTTTTCGCAATATGCTCCGGCTGCTTCTGTTTATGCTTTGAATGGATTTGGTGTTGAAGGAAAGAATAATTTAAAAGACAGAACTATAATATTGGGTACGTCTTATGTAATTATGACAGCTACAATATTAGCTCTTAAATCTATTACTAAAGTTGAAAGACCAGACGGAAGCTCTAATAATTCATTTCCTTCGGGACATACCGCAACTGCTTTTGCGGGAGCTGAATTCTTGTATCAGGAGTATAAGGATAAATCGATATGGTATGGTGTTGCAGGATATGCTATTGCTACTGGAACAGGAGTATTTAGGATGGTTAATGACAGACACTGGCTTACAGATGTTGCGGCAGGAGCAGGGATCGGAATAATGAGTACAAAAATTGCTTATTGGATTAGCCCGTATGTTACTAAGAAGATTTTTGGAGCGAAAGAAAAAAATGTTTCTTCGGTAATAACTCCTTTTTATAATGGCAAACAAATCGGATTTGGGTTTGCAATGGCATTTTAGAATAACGTAATAACTGTTTTAAACGATATATAATTGCTTTAAAAATATGGTCTTAAATAAATTTACAAGACTTACATGATAGACTATTTTAGAGAAATAAAAGGTATAGATAATTTGTGATTTTACTTTTAGAAGTTTAATTAGATAACTCAATAAAACAATAATGCAAAAATAGCGCGGTTCTATTTTTGCATTTTTTAATCTACTTGTTTTCAGTTCTATTAGGGGGGTAAATTTGTATGCGTGTTTTTGGGAATAACCTGATTTAAATGATTTTTTTGGTTTTAAAACAGATTTAAGATAATTCTAAACAAGAGCGTAATTAATTTTACAAGCATACTTATTGTTATTATAAAAGATGAGAATTATCTATCAAAAATACCTAGTTATATTTGTTTAAAATTGTAAAAATGTAACCTTAGAGAAATTATATATACATCCAATTAATAATTCCATCTTCATGAGAGGTTATTTTATTGAAGAAATTTTTTGGAGAAAAACCTGTCATTGATTTAAAATCTTTGATAAGATGTGATTGGTCAAAGAAATCAAGCTGATAAGTAATGTCTGAAAAATTATTCTTCGTACGATTATTTATTTGTTGATGCATAGCTTGGCGAAATCTAATGATTTTTCGGAGTTCAGAAGGTGTTTTTCCAATATGTATTTCAAAATGCTTGCACAATGTTTTACGGCTTATTTTATATTTATCGGCAAGGTCTTTAATTGTATAATTACCTTCAGTGTGTTGCATATCTGTGAGTATAGAACTTAAAAAAGGGTGGCTGAATCCTATGAATTTACTGATGAGATAATGTTCTAATTTTTTTATTTTCTCTTCTCCCAAAGTAGTATTCATGATTTCTGACATAGATGCAGTAAAATCATTAAACGGATTAAAGTAAGAAAAAGATTTTCCCGTATAAAAGTTTAGGTTCTTTTCTAAAAATGCATTTATTCCTAATGGTTTAAAGCTAATGGTTATTTCATGAATATATCCCGGAATATTAATTTCTATAGGTTTAGTATAACCACATATTAAGGTAGCAAGTAAAGGATTGTTACTGTTTTTTCCGACAGTTAGTTTGTTGTTTTCAAATATGAACTCCGGATATTGATTAATAGAGACTATAGAATTTACATAAGGAAAAGTATAGTAACTTACGTTTTCAGAATTAGGAGATTTTTTTAGAATATAAAAATAATCGATATAGTTTTTTAACAATTTATTTTGGGGGACAAAAAGTTTTAGATCCATAAATACAATTAATTGATTTAGTTGTTTTTAAATCGATTCGGGGTTCAAATATAGTCAAAAAGTAGTCTGATATTTTAAGGTTCTGAAAAAGTCAAAAACAACCATGGATATAAAGTAGGTAGCAGCCATAAAGTTGGATGCTGCTTTACAAATAAGTAAATCTATTTAGTCTGTAATAACCGTAAGTCCACTTTTAATAATTGATATGTTAATTTTATTTGTATTCAATACGTGCGATTCTCCATCTATTTGAGCATCCAGCTGAGTAACATCTGGAACTTCAATATCAAGATTTTGGATCAATGCATGTTCTGCTTTTTTAAATTTTTCAACACTATTACGCAATACATGATAACCTAAAGCCATCTTTTTGATAAATGATAATTTAGGAACAATAATTAAATCCAACCAACCATCATTAAGACTAGCTTTTGGCGTTAAGCTCATATTATAGCCCATTTCATTTGAATTAGAAATGAATAATAAAAATGGTTTTGCATTTATTTTTTTATCATTAAAAGATAATAGCGTATTACGAGTTTTAAATTCTAAACTAGAAGCCAAAGAAGCTTTTACATAAGCAATAAGCGTACGATTTCCTGAGTGTTCGTATTTTTTTATAATCAATGCATCAATTCCAATTCCTGTATTGCTAAAGAAATAATGATCATTTATTTTACCCACATCTATAGTAGAAACAGCTCCTTTTCGGATAATTTCGATTGCTTTTTCGAAATTTCTTGGGATATTTAAATTCGAAGCTAAACCATTTCCAGAGCCAACAGGAATTATTCCTAGTTTTATATTAGTACCAATAAGGCAAGAAGCAACTTCGTTTATCGTACCATCACCACCACACGCTACAATATAGTCAGGAGCATTAGCAACAGCTGCTTCGGTTAACTCGATGGCGTGTTTTTTATGTTTTGTATAATCTATTTCAATTTTAAATTCAGAGCTTGAAAAAGTGCTATTTAAAAAAGTGCTGGTAATTTTGTGTTTCCCATTTCCCGAAATCGGGTTAACTATGAAATGGATGTATATCATTATTCTAAAAATTTGTTTATTAAAGTATAATTAGTTCCTTGATTGCAATTTTTTTGATACCAATTCGATAATCACAACCAGCCTGTTATAATTAGCAATATAGTATATATTTAAAAATAAGGCGCAAAATTACTCTTTTTAAAACTTATAACTGTACCCAAATCAAACAACTTATGTTTCTTAATAATCTCTGCTATTGTAACTAAAATCATTGCCTTGTATTTCTTTCTTATTTACAAGTGTATTTAGGATATCAGTTGCATTAATAAATACTTCGCCTTTCCCTTTTTGAACTTATTTTTTAGCCCTAAATCTATTGAGAAACGAGAGTTAATACTTCACTGCGGAATGACATCAAATGCGAAATCAACTGCTGATAATTGGCTATTAACAGTTTTATTAAATTGAAAATGAGTGTTCTCAAATAGTTTATTTGGATATTTCTTTTACAAAATTCCCTTTATAATCGAATATTAAATCTTTTTTATAGATTTCTACTTCAAAGAAAATTTTACCGTTCACATCTGTAATTTTAGCAACTTCTCTGATTTTTTTACGACGATAATTAACTTTAACGTATGGTAAAATACTATTTGGTAATTGATCTTTTGTTATTTTAATTTCAGTTTGAATAAGATTGCCTGAGCTATCCAGTAACGCTAATTGAGGTTGTTTATCATGAATAAATGATACCTCATAGTTGTCTTTTTCTTTTTCCCATTTAGCATTAGTAACATCTGGAAATTTTATTAAAAATGTTGATTTTACAATTCCAGGAACATCTTTTTGATTTAAATCCTGAGCCATTGCAAAAGTTGAAATTAATATTCCGAATAGTGATATTATTGTTGTTCTCATATTGTTTTTAGTTTTATTAATAAATCTACATTTCAAAATTAGACTAGAATGCTGTAGGAAGTTTGAATTTTTTAGAATTTAACGGTAAATTGGGGTAAATTATTTTCAAAAGCATAGTCTATTTTTCAATGACTTTTTTTTTAAAAATCTTTTAATATATCAAATCGATTACCATCCAGAAGCATTAAGTCTAATAATACACAATCATAAAGATTAATTTTGTCAAGAGCATCTTTGTAATATCCCGAGGTCTCACAATGAATGTCATTGGGCTTGAAATAACTTTTTATGCTGGTAGCTATTTCTAATTTTAAGCAAAGCTTCTAATTGTATAAATAAATATTTATTTTGTTGCACTTTACTATCTTTGACTATCCTAATTATTTATATTGAAAACGGTTTTGAAAAACACTCTTTTATTTCTTTTTCTGGTTATTATATGCTATCCTGCTTATGCAGATAACAGAGCTGATTCGGTATTTGTAAAATTGAATTTAGCATTAAAAAACAAGCAGAAATATGTTAAATTAAAAGACGAAAGGATTGCGAATTTTAAAAAAATAAAATCTACAGATTTATCTGATTATCAAGAGTATAATTACAACAAGAATTTATATAAAGAATACCAAAAATTCAATTCAGATTCGGCTATTTGTTATGTTAAGAAGAATCTGAAGATTGCTAATAAATTGCGTAATAAAGATTTAGAAGAAACGGCTCAATTGCAATTAGCAAATCTTTACTCCTCATCAGGGAGATACCGAGAGTCTGAAGAGATCTTGAAAAGTATAAATAAAAAGCTATTATCTCCGCAATTACTTTCAGATTACTACGAAGGGTATAGCGATTTTTTCTCACATTACTCCACCAATAGCTATAATCCGATGTATGTAGAGAAAGTTGTAAAATATCGAGATTCACTATTAATGGTACTAAATCCTCAATCACTAAAGTATAAAATCAATCTGGCTGAAAAGAATATTTCAGAAGGAAAAATTGATAGTGCAGAGAAATTTTTAATGCAATTGTTGAAAGAAACAAATGATAACAATCCGCAGTATGCTATGATAGCCTATCTTTTAGGAAGTATAAATAAAGAGAAAGAAAATCTAGAATTAAAAAAAATATACTTTGCGATATCAGCAACTGCAGATTTAAAAAACTCAATAAAAGACAATGCTTCAATTCAGGAGTTGGCTTTAGTTTATTATGAATTGGGGGATGTAGGTACCGCCTATAAATTAACAAAATCAGCCATTGAAGATGCGATTTTTTGTAATGTGCAATTCCGCACACTTCAAATGTCAGAAGTGTATTCGATTATCAATACCGCTTATTTAGACAAAGAAGCCAAAAGCAAAAGTCAATTGCAATTGTATCTTATATTGATAAGTGTGCTTTCCGGTTTCTTGGTTTTGGCAGTAATTTATGTTTATAAGCAAATGAAAAGAGTTTCCAGAATAAAGGAAGAACTCTTTAAAACAAGCGAAGAACTGGTCAAATTAAATGCAGACATCAGTAAAACAAATAATCAGCTAAAAGAGAGAAATGCCCAATTGTCAGAATCCAATCATATCAAAGAAGAGTATATAGCTCATTTTTTTAGTCTTTGTTCTACTTATATCAATAAACTCGAAACGTACCGTATTACATTAAATAAAAAAGCGACGGCAAAACAGTTTGATGAATTGTACAAAATTTTAAAATCGACTACTTTGGTTGATAATGAATTGGAAGAGTTATACAAGAATTTTGACATTATTTTTCTAAATCTATATCCTACTTTCGTGAAAGATTTTAATTCATTACTTATTAGTGAAGAACAAATTGTACTCAAACAAGGAGAATTGTTAAATACAGAACTACGAATTTTTGCTTTAATACGACTTGGGATTAATGATAGTGTAAAAATTGCAGCTTTCCTTCGTTACTCTTTAAGCACCATTTACAATTACCGTACACGAGCAAGAAATAAGGCCGCTGTTTCTCGTAACGAATTTGAAGAAATGGTTATCAAAATCGGCTTAATTGCTGTTAAAATGCAATAATTAATTTCAATTTCACTACTTTTTTAGCGTTTTAAGGACATGTAATACTTTTGTTATTAGGTGTTTATGTTTTTATATCGCTACTTTTATATAATTAGGCTTTCTAAGTAAACTATATCGTTTTAGCTTTACAATATAATTACATGGATTTTACTTAAGATTAAGTAAGATTTAAATTTTGTCTTTATATTAAAATAAATTATTAATAAATAAGTAGTTATGTTTAGAAATATTAAAACAGTTGTTGTTTTGCTCTTATTGGGTTCATTCGGAATGAATGCACAAAATAAAGTACCGGTTTATTTAGATGATAAAAAGCCAATTCAAGAACGTGTCGAAGATGCACTTGCACGAATGACAGTAGAAGAAAAAGTGGCAATGGTTCATGCACAATCAAAATTTAGTTCGCCTGGAGTAGCACGTTTAGGAATTCCTGAGTTCTGGATGACCGATGGGCCTCATGGTATTCGTCCAGAAGTTTTATGGGACGAATGGGATCAAGCAGGATGGACAAATGACTCATGTATTGCTTTCCCAGCACTTACAGCTCTTGCAGCAACTTGGAATAAAGAAATGTCTTCATTATACGGTAAATCAATAGGAGAGGAAGCACGTTACCGTAATAAAACAGTTTTATTAGGGCCAGGTGTAAATATTTACAGATCACCACTTAATGGACGTAACTTTGAATATATGGGAGAAGATCCATTTTTGGCTTCAAAAATGGTTGTACCATACATTAAAGGAGTGCAACAAAATGGTGTAGCAGCGTGTGTAAAGCATTTTGCATTGAATAATCAAGAAACAAATCGCCATACTGTAAATGTTAATGTAGATGATCGTGCTTTGTACGAGATTTATTTACCAGCATTTAAAGCAGCTGTTCAAGAAGGAGATGCTTGGACAATAATGGGATCTTATAACAAATATAAAGGACAGGCTAACTGCCATAATGAGTATTTGTTAAATGATATTCTTCGTGGAGAATGGGGTTTTAAAGGTGCTGTTGTTGCCGATTGGGGAGGTGTTAGCGATACACGCCAAGCAATTACAAATGGTCTTGACATGGAGTTTGGAACTTGGACAAATGGTTTATCAGCAGGAACAAGCAATGCATATGATAATTATTATTTGGCAAAACCATATTTAGACTTGATTAAATCAGGACAAGTAGGGACGAAAGAATTAGATCAAAAAGTACGTAACATACTTCGATTAGCATTCCTAACTACAATGGATAAAAACAGACCATATGGTTCGTTCGGAACAGAAGAGCATGGTCTTGCAGGTCGCAAAATTGCCGAAGAAGGAATTGTTTTATTGCAGAACAAAAATAACATATTGCCAATTAATCTTAATAAGACTAAGAAAATTGCTGTTATTGGAGAAAATGCAATCAAGATGATGACAGTAGGTGGAGGTAGTTCATCATTAAAAGCAAAATACGAAATTTCTCCACTTGATGGATTAAAGAAAAGAATAGGCACACAAGCAGAAGTTATTTATGCTCGTGGATATGTAGGAGATGCAGAAAGTAGCTATAACGGAGTAGCTTCTGGACAAAATTTAGCAGAGAAACGTTCAGCAGAACAATTATTAGCAGAAGCTATAGATGTGGCTAAAAAAGCTGATGTTGTATTGTTTATTGGAGGATTAAACAAAAGTAATTATCAAGATGCCGAAGGAGTAGATCGTTTGAGTTTAGAGCTTCCATATAATCAAGATAAAATTGTAACTGAATTGCTTAAAGCAAATAAAAATCTAGTATTTATAAATATCTCAGGAAATGCAGTAGCAATGCCATGGGTAAATGAAGTACCCGGAATTGTGCAAGGATGGTTTTTAGGATCAGAAACTGGTACTGCTTTGGCATCAGTTTTAGTTGGAGATACTAACCCTTCAGGAAAACTTCCGTTTACTTTCCCAGTAAAATTAAAAGATAACGGAGCACATGCTTTGGGAGAATTTCCAGGAAAAGAAGAAGTTACCTATAACGAAAGTATTTTTGTAGGATATCGTTGGGCAGATAAGCAAAAAGTAAAACCATTGTTCAGCTTTGGACACGGATTAAGCTATACTACTTTCCAATACGGAAAAGTTACTGCAGATGCAAAAACTATAACTGCTGCAGATAAAATTACATTTACTGTAAAAGTTAAAAATACAGGAACTAAAGATGGTTCAGAAATAGTTCAGTTATACATCAGTGATTTAAAATCTTCTTTACCACGTCCGATTAAAGAATTGAAAGGATTTGAAAAAGTAAATCTAAAAGTAGGAGAAGAAAAAACAGTTTCAATTACAATTGATAAAGCAGCTTTAAGCTTTTTCGATCCAGTTAAGCATGACTGGGTTGCAGAACCAGGTGACTTTGAAGCGTTAATTGGAGCTTCTTCGACAGATATTAAAACCAAAGTAAAGTTTGTATTAAAATAGTTAAATAAATTTTAAACAGACTTTTATAAAGATGCTTTTGAAGCTTTATAATTAGTGCTTCAATGGTTGGTTAGTTAGTTTGCAAAATCCCGATTATCTTTTGTGGTAATCGGGATTTTTTGCTTAAATTTACTATGTCAGTTTTGTTTTTAAAATAGTAGCAAACTTCATGTGTTTAGATAGATTAAAGTTATAAAGTAGGATTAATTATAAGGTGTAAGTGCTTAATGGTAGAGATAAACATAATATAAAAGAGTCTAATTGATTGTTCTTAAAATAGTTATTAATCGTAAAGTATCACTACTTTACATTTAAATTCAAAAAACATGAAGAACTTTATTCTAATAATTTTTATAATTTGCTTATTCACAGGTTGCAAAAAAGATCAAAAAAAAGTAACTAGTGAAAAAAAGGCAGCTATTGTAGACAATGATAGTACGATTATAAAAACAGCCGAAATGGCTTATTTGTATGGTTTGCCATTAGTATTAATGGATATTACCCGCAGACAATCAACCAATGTAGAAGAGGCGGGGAGTATGGCGGCGCCTATGAACCAGTTTGCTCATAAATCTACGTTTCCTGATGCAACTCTTAAAAATGGCACACAACTTAATGCCGACACCTATTACTCGTCAGCTTGGCTAGATTTAAGCAAAGAGCCTATGGTGCTTTCTGTTCCAGATACTTATGGAAGATATTATCAGCTTTCTATGCAAGATGCTTATACTAATGTATTTTCATCTTTAAATAAAAGAACCACAGGAACGGGAGCAGCAAATTTTTTAATTACAGGCCCAAAATCTACTGAGCCAGTTCCGATAGGAATGCAAGAAATTAAGTCTCCTACCAATATGGTACGTATTATTAACCAAATTCAAATGAATAGTTATGTTGATGGACTAAAAGTGTATAAGCTGCAACGACAATATAAATTAATTCCTTTGAGTGGTTGGGCTACAGATTATATTGCTCCAAAAGGTAAAATTGATTTATCGGTCCCTAAAGATTCGCCAAATGAAATTGTTTCGAAAATACCTATCGGAGAGTTTTTTAATTATGTAAATCAGTTAATGGCTAATAACCCGCCAAGCGATAAAGATGCTGAAACTATAAAAATGTTTGCTAGAATTGGAATTAAACCCGGAAGAAAATTTAGTTTAAGTACTTTTAATAGTTCAGTGCAATCAGTAGTAAGGGCACTTCCTGATAAAATGTTAGGAGCACTTAATAAAGAGATAACGACGCCTCCAAAACTAGAGAACGGATGGACTCCAATAGATTTAAAATTAGGAGCATTTGGAACTGATTATAAGCACAGAGCAATGATTTCATATAAAGGATTAGAAATTAATCTTCCTCAAGACATGATTAGTTCATCTTGTATTGTCGATGAAGGAGGTGACAAACTAAATGGTTCAAATAAATATATGATTCATTTTAATCAAGAAGAAATTCCATTAGCAAATGCTTTCTGGTCATTAACAGCCTATGATTCAAAGGGAGGATTTGTAGCCAATCCTATGAACCGTTTTTCGATAGGTAATCGTGATTCATTAATTAGAAATGCCGATGGTTCGATAGATATTTATTTTCAAAGATCATACCCAGGGAAAATTAGAGAAAACAATTGGTTACCAGTATCATCTGGAGATTTTAATATAGTATTACGAGTATATTCTCCAAAAGAACAAATGTTAAAAGGAAAATGGATCATCCCTTCAATTAAAAAAACAGTTCCAATTGTTCCAGTAACAGAAGCAGTACCAGTGACAGTAGCAACATCAGAATAATTTTAGTATAAATTATTTTAAAAACAAAAGAGACACTAAATTCAAAATAAATGAATGGTAGTGTCTCGGTGTTTTAATATCTTAAAGTATTTTGTAAAGTTTTGTAAAGAAAAATTTAGCTTTGAGTAACAGTAACCTACAAGCTTATTTGATAAATTCTAGATTCTTCCCCCCAAGGATGATGTCCTTGTCCGATATAATTAAAACCATATTTCTCATAAAAACTAACATGATCAGTACATAAGTGCAAGTTATTAAATCCTGCTTTTTTTGAATCATGTTTTGCTTTTTCAATTAATAATGATCCATACGAATTTCCTCCCTCGGTGTTTTTCATCTATAAAAACGGCAAAAACCCAAGTTTATTTACTATTCTCATCTTTAATCCCTTTGAGCAGAGCATAAATTGCCATTGCGTGCCCTTGTCCTAAATCAAAATCTTCTTTAAGCCAGTTTGTAATATCACCAGCTTTTATTTCAGGTTTAAGTTTTCCATTTAATGTAAAACCTTTTTGCTCAGCCAAAGTTCTAAATTCGGCAGGACCGTTGCCTGTTTTTTCTTTAATTGTTTTTAAGTATCCTTGAAATGACATAAAATGATGGTTTATTGGTTAGTATTAAATTTTATTTCAGAAAACAACTATAAAAATAAAGATTTTTATATTCTTAGTTTATTTAAAATAATAATTTCTCGTTTTAAAAATTATTATCTCGTTATGAATGAATTACCTTTTAACTCAGAAAGAGTTTGTAGTTTTACAGTAATTTACTAAAACAATAAACTGATAATGTATACTAAACTACTTGAGCTTGTCGCAGGGATTATTTCCTAACATACATCAAGTAGATTGCTCTGGTTATTACTGAATTTTGTATCAGAAATAATTAAAGAAACACAATTCTTTTGTTTATCTCGAATAGCATTTCATAAAAAACAATTGTGAGATTCTTAACGCACTTTAGTTAGTAAAATTCATTAATTTAACAAAAGTTAAAAATTAAGCTTACTATGGAAAACTCAAGACTCAAATCCTTTATACCTCTTTTTTACCTTGTTTGGTCAGATGACCTTTTAACACAAAAAGAGTTTGTAACCTTACAAGAATTTATTCGTTCACAAAATTGGCTTTCCAAAGAAGAACAAGAAGAGTTGCTTTCGAAAATAGATATTTCGATACCTCCTTCAAGAGAACAACTTACAAAATGGAAGGAAGACATTGAGAAAAGTATTAAGGACAAACAGTCTGTTAAATCTATATTTGACATTGTTGTTGCCCTTTCGGGAGATGATAAGAGTCTAAAGGAATTAGAACCAGTTTTTACAAAACTAGAAAATGATCTTGGTGTTTTTGGGGAAGAAGCTATTGGGGCTTTTAAAAAAAGAGCAACGTCATTTACTTCAAATTATAAAACGGAGAGCAATTTTGACGCCACAAAACTAACGGAGGTTCTTGATGGAGAACAAGCTTCAATCATAAAAAAAGTAAAATTGGTTATAAGCAAACCTGAATTTGCCTATGAAACGACAACAGATATTAATGTATATCGCGAAAAAGTATATGAATGGTGTAAAATCCTTGCTAAAGAAAACCTTGGCAATATGGCATATCCAAAGGAATATGGTGGAGGAGAAAACATAGCTGATTATTTTGCTATTATGGAAACACTAAGTTACCATGATTTAAGTTTAGTAATAAAATTTGGTGTGCAATTCGGACTTTGGGGGATGAGTGTACAATCGTTGGGAACAGAAAAGCATTATAGTAAATATCTGAGAGACATAGGTTCTCTTAAGTTGCCTGGTTGTTTCGCTATGACAGAAACGCATCATGGCTCGAATGTTAAGGGACTTGAAACTACTGCAACTTACAATCACAATAACAAAACATTTACTATTCATACACCAAATGTAAATGCGCAAAAAGAATATATTGGTAATGCAGCAGTACATGGGCAGATGGCAACTGTTTTTGCCAAATTGATAATTAATAATGTTGATTACGGCGTAAACGCATTTATCGTGCCTTTAAGAGATACAAATGGCAATACTGTAAAAGGAGTTGCTATTGGAGATTGCGGGCATAAAATGGGGCTAAACGGAGTAGATAATGGTACAATTAGTTTTGATAATGTAGTTATCTCAAAAGAGAATATGTTAGACAGATTTGCATCGGTCAACGAAAAAGGAGAATTCGAAAGTCCGATACCGAGTGATAACCGACGATTCTTTACTATGCTTGGAACTTTAGTTGGAGGTCGAATAGGAATTCCGCGTTCCGCATTGGCAGCAGCGAAATCAGGACTGGCAATCACAATTAGATACAGCGATCAACGCAGGCAATTTGGACCAGAAGGAGGTTCAGAAGTTCCTATTTTAAACTATCGCATGCATCAACGCAGATTGATTCCTCAACTAGCAAAAACCTATGCAGTGCATTTTGCTTTGCAATATCTTACCAATCGTTTTCTGAACAAGAAAGAATCTGAAATGCAGGAAATTGAAGCGTTTGCAGCTGGAATGAAATCTTACTCAACATGGAGTACGAGAGATATTTTACAAGAATGCCGTGAAGCATGTGGAGGGAAAGGATATTTGTCTGAAAATAGGATAGATGCGTTAAAAAATGATACCGAAATTTATACCACTTTTGAAGGAGATAATACCGTGTTAATGCAATTGGTAGCTAAAAATCGTTTATCTGAATTTAGAAAATCATTTGGCGAAATGGGAGCAATGGGAATTATTAATTATGTTTATGAAAATGCTAAAACAGTGCTTTCTGAGAAAAACCCAATTGCGACACGTAAAACAGATGAGGTTCATTTGCTGGATAATGAATTTCATTTGTTAGCATTTCAGCATCGAGAAAAAACAACATTGGCATCAGCTGCTAAGCGTATAAAAAAACTAATCGATAGCGGATTGGAGCCTTACGATGCATTTAATGTAGTGCAACACCAAATGATTGATGTAGCCCAAGCGTATCTGGAGCGAATCGTTTTAGAGCAGTTTCAAATTGCTGTAGAGTCTGTTAAAGATAAGAATGTTAAAAATATTCTATCAAAATTATGTCATTTGTATGCTCTTGCTCAAATAGAGAAGAATAAAGGCTGGTATCTTGAAGATGGATATATGGAAGCTGTTAAAACAAAGGCTATTCGTAAAATGGTTAATCAGCTTTGTTGGGATATCAGACCAGATGCGGTTTCGTTGGTAAATGCATTTGATATTCCTGAAAGTTGTCTCGCTGCACCAATTTTGAAGTAATTAATGATACGTTTTGTCATTGTGTAAAATTACATAAAGATTAATGTAGATTTTTTAGACACATTTGCCCTTCGCTTGAAGGGTAAATGTGTTTTTATATCTTATTTGGCTCAAAAGTTTATAACCTTTGTTACTTTACCACTTTTAGCCTTAATTAAAGTAATTCAAAAGTCTTGAGCTGTTCCTTTTAGTTTTTTGATGATTGCCATGTAAAGATTCTCAAAAATAGTTTGTCAAACAGGAACGACTATAGCTTGAAGTAATTGCATTAAATCATCGGCATGATTTGTCACTCTTTTTGTCTTTAGTACTTTTTCTTTTTTCTTTTAAATGGATGTTTGTATGTACTAAATATCATTTTTGAAATCACATCTTAGCAACCAGCATGCCCAGTGTTTGTATTGATTGTCGTAATTCATTGCTCCATGGTAATCCAAAACTTAAGCGCATGCAGTTAGAAAATTGGTCTTGAAATGTAAAGATACGACCTGGCGCTATGCTAATATTATGTTCCATTGCCAGATGATAAAAAACGGCTGCATCAATTTTTTTATCCAATTCCAGCCAAAGAAAAAAACCGCCTTGGGGCTGACTCACTTTGGTTCCTGCTGGAAAAGATTCCAGTATGGTATTGATGTAATTAATGCTGTTGTGATGCAAAATCTGGCGTATTTTACGAAGGTGATTTTCATATCTGCCATTTTTAAGAAAATCAGCAACTACTTCATGTGTTATAGTCGTAGATGACACAGTATGATAAAGCTTGGTGCGTAAGATTTCTTTTTTAAACTTTCCAGGCGAAACCCAACCCACCCGATAACCAGGAGCAAGAGATTTAGATACGGAGTTACAACAAAGTACAATGCCACTTTCGTCGTAGGTTTTACAATTAGTTGGTCTGCTTGTTCCAAAATACATATCGCCATAAATATCATCTTCGATAAGTGGTACATTGTAATGTTCCATTAACCGAACCACTTCTTTTTTGTGTTCTACAGGCATCATGCTTCCCGATGGGTTACTAAAGTTGCTTATTAATAAACAAAGAGTGATTTTTTTGGTTGAAAGTGCTTTTTTCAACGCATCAAGTTCTATTCCTGTGGTCATGTTGGTAGGTAATTCCATTATATATAGACCCAAGGATTTTGCCAGTTGCAAAATCCCAAAATATACAGGGCTTTCTGTGATAATTGTATCGCCAGGTTTGGTCAATGTCATTAAACAATGCGATATAGCTCCTATACAACCAGATGTTGTAATTACATCATCTTCGGTTAATGTACCGCCCCAAGTAAAGGACCATCTAGCAATTTCTTTTCTCAGGTTTAGATTTCCTTGTACTTCATCGTAGCAAGTACCACTATTAGGAGACTGTCGCATAGCTTGTATCATTCCTTTGTTCAATTTGGTAATAGGAAGTAATTCATTAGATGGAAAGCCTAAAGAAAGCATAGTCACGTTTTTATCCATCATGCTGCCATAAACAAGATCGATTAGATCTTCCCGTTCAATATTAGCACTGCTTATTATAGGTCTGCTTGGCGAAGGTTCAGGTATCATTCGTGATGAAATGTTACTTACATAATAACCAGATTGTGGTCTGGACTCTATAAGTGAACGGCTTTCCATCTCATAATATGCTTTGCTTACTGTGCTCATACTGTAACCAGTTTCTGCACAGACTTCTCGTATTGAAGGAAGTTTATCACCAACATTAAAAAGACCTGATTTTATTTGTTTTTCAATTCGGTCGGCAAATTGCATATATAAATAGTTGGAATTTTTCATTTTAAAATGATAACTGTTATGCTGCAATTTAATAAAACTGTATCTGTATTGCTATTTTATTTTCTAGAAATTTGCAGTATCACAAAAGGTAAATAAAGACCCCATGAAGAACACAAAATATTACTTGGCAGCCATTACTGCATATACAATCTGGGGCTTTTTCAGTCTAGTATTAAAACCAATACATTCCTATGCATCGCTGGACATTTTGTTTTATCGTGTTTTTAGTTGTAGTATATTATTGTTGCTGATAACTTTTCTTTTTAAAAGAAAAAGATTTAAAGAAGCTATTGCTACTTTTAAAGCATTGTCTCTAGAGAAAAAACGTAAAACTATTTTATTGAATATTGGAGGAAGCATTTTTTTGACTGCCAATTGGTTTACATTTATATATGTGATGAATCATGTGAGTGTTAAAGCAACATCACTTGCTTATTTAGTTTGCCCCATCTTAACGACTTTATTGGCCTATTTTATTTTGCACGAAAAACTAACGAAAACACAATGGATATCAGTTGGGTTGAGCATTACAGGCTGCCTACTTTTATCATATGCGAATATTATGGATATGTTTTTTAGTATAATTATAGGGTTAACCTATGCTTCGTATTTAGTCAGCCAAAGAGTTAATGTTGGTTTTGATAAATTTATTGTACTAACTTTTCACATCACTTTATCGGCGTTATTTTTATTGCCGTTTTTCCCTGCTTACAGCGGACCAGTTCCTACTGAATTTAAGTTTTATTTGTGTATCGAAATAATTGCACTTGGCTTTACTATTTTTCCATTATTATTGAATTTATTTGCTCTTACAGGGCTTAATTCATCTACAGTTGGAATGTTACTGAATATTAATCCAATGATTGCTTTTGGTTTAGCAACTTTTGTATATCATGAACAAAGTGGACCGTTACAGGTTTTATCATATGGCATTATTTTTATCTCAGTACTTATTTTTAATTCGCATCATCTTTTTAAAAATAAACAGAAGGCAATTTCAATGACGAAATGTAGTTGATTTATAAAACGATCAATTTCATTTTAGATAGTAATTTGTCGATACTCCAATTATATAATGGAATTGATGCCAATAGTAAAGAAGCAGCATTTGTAGTAAATATTCAGAATTTTATTGGAATGTAAATCTTAAAGTTAAAGATTTACTTTAGAATAATATCTTTAATGAGTTATATTGAATAGTATTACAATATTTATTAAATAATAAGTCTTCCGTTTTATCTTTAAAAACGGAAGACTTATTTGTATTATTTGATTTACATGCAATTTCCATCAGGAGTACAGGATTGGCCATCGATTATGTCTAATTTTGTAACTGGATTTTCTTTTCTCCATTCATCAAATGATTTCTCTAAGGTTTGCAAAAAAGTATCAGGAGATTGTGCTCCATTTATGGCATATTTACGATTAAACACAAAAAAGGGAACTCCATTTACACCAAGTTCTTGCGCTTCCTGAATATCACTTTTTACTTTGTCAGCATATTGGTTATCAGTCAAAGATTGTTTTACATCTTCGGCAGTTAAGCCGATATCTTTTCCTAATTCTTCTAAAACTTGTGCATCTCCAAAATTTTTTCCTTGAGTGAAATAAGCATAAAATAAACGTTCTTCGGCTTGATCTCCAAGCCCTTTTGTTTTGGCTAATTGTATCATTCGATGTGCATTGAATGAATTAGCAATAACGGCACTATCAAAGTTATATTCTAATCCTGCATTTTTTGCAGTTTGAACAACTCCTTGATGCATTCTTACTGAATCTTCATAACTAATGCCTTTTCTGTTAGCAAGGTATTGATAAACGTTTTCTTTTTGGTCAAATTGTTCTGGAATGTTTGGATCAAGTTGAAAACTCTTCCATACAATTTCGATGTCTTTATTATCAGCAAATTTGGTAAGTGCAGTTTCATAATTTCGTTTTCCAATGTAGCAAAACGGACACATGATGTCACTCCAAACTTCTACTTTCATTTTAGGTGTTCCTATTATTTCCATTGTGTTTTGTTTTTAGTTTTTAAAATTAGAAAGCTGATTACTTAAATGGGTGAAAGTAATCAGCTTTCGTAAGAAACGTGTACAGGTTTCTGTAATTTATTGGATAACTAATTGAGCTAATGCATCTTTAGTAAAACCTTTTAGTTCTTCAGTTTTACCATTTTTAATTTTAGCAACCCAATTTGGATCTGAAAGTAATGGTCTTCCAACTGCTACTAGATCAAAATCACCTCTATCCATACGTCTTGTTAGTTCATCTAGTGATGTTGGTTGTGAACTCTCGCCTGCAAATGCACCAAAGAAATCACTTGAAAGACCAACTGAACCTACTGTAATTGTAGGTTTTCCTGTAATTTTTTTTGCCCATCCCGCAAAGTTTAAATCGCTGCCTTCAAATTCTGGTTCCCAGAAACGACGTTGTGAACAATGTAAAATGTCTACACCAGCATCTACTAGAGGAACAAGCCAAGCTTCCATTTCTAGAGCATTTTTTGCTAACTTATAAGTGTAATCTGCTGGTTTAAACTGTGAAAGTCTGATGATTATTGCAAAATCTTCTCCTACTTGTTTTCTTACTTCTTTAATGACTTCTACAGCAAAACGGGTACGTTCAGCAAGAGTTTTACCTCCGTAAGCATCGGTTCTATGATTAGTTGCATCCCAAAAAAACTGGTCTATAAGATAATCATGGGCTCCGTGAATTTCGATACAATCAAAACCTAATCTTTTGGCATCAGCTGCAGCTTGACCAAAGGCAAGAATTGTATCTTCGATATCTTTTGTTGTCATGGTTGTTCCATTGCTAAAACCTGGTCGGTTTAATCCCGATGGGCCTTCAAATGGTACAGGAGGAACCCATCCTGAGTGGTGATTATCCATGATGCCCATATGCCAAATTTGTGGACCCATTTGTCCGCCAACAGTATGAACTTTATCTATTACTTTTTTCCAGCCTGCCAATGCTTCCTCACCGTGAAAGTGAGGCACGTTAGCATCATTTGAGGATGAAGGTCTGTTTATAACAGTTCCTTCTGATAAAATTAAACCAACTTCGCCTTCGGCTCTTTTTTGGTAATATTTTGCTACTTCGTCTGTAGGGATTCCGTTAGGAGAAAATGAACGCGTCATAGGCGCCATTACAATTCTATTTTTAAGATTTAGCGTCTTTAATTTAAAAGGCGTAAATAAACTATCTGTACTCATATTAATTCTTTTTTATAAATTCGATTCAATTATTTTACTTAATTCAACAAATGCTTTTTCATTGCGTTTGTAATAGGTCCATTGTCCAACTCGGGTTGACTCTATGAATCCTGCGCGTTGTAGAATAGATAAATATTCAGAAACTGTCGATTGTGTAAGTCCTGATTTGGCTTGTATTTCTCCCACACATACACCATGTTTAAAGCCACAAGATTGTTGCTTCGGAAAGTTAATTTCAGGTTCTTTTAGCCATTCCAACATAAGTAGTCGGGACTTGTTTGATAATGCTTTAAATATTTCGATATGTTCCATAGCACAAAGATATCGACTTTTTCCGATATGTCAATATTGTGAAATATATTTAGGAAAAATTTATGATAGGGAAGGGGGAAACTATTTGGAAACTAGAGTTGTAATTAGCTATTTAATGCTTTTTTTTTAGTGTTGCATTTTTTTTAACTGAATGGCGAAGAAAGTTTTTTTTCAAAATTTTCAACTTTTTTAATAGAACCACATACAATCTTGCTTCTTAATGTCAGCAAACTTAAACAATGTTAAACAGTTGATGTGAATTAAACTAAAAACACGAATTAACTCAAACTCATTAATGTGTTTATATTGTTAAAATAATTTCTGAAGTTCTAACTCTGCAATGATTTGTTTTTTCATTGTTGTATGGATATAATCTTTGGATTCTGCATAGGATATTTGGTACTTGCGCTGAATATCTTGTAGGTGTACCGGGAATGTTGCTAGTAATTTATCGTAATATATATCCAATTGTTTTTCATCCGGCATTTCAAATTTCAATCGTATTTGAAATCTTCTTAATAATGCTGTGTCTATGATATTATAATGGTTTGTTGCACATATAAGCAGGCAGTCATCTGGTAAATAGTCAATTAATTGGATGATTGTGTTTACTAGTCTACGCATTTCACCAACATCCTTATCATCACTTTCACGACTTTTTCCTATTTGGTCAAATTCGTCCAAGAATAAAACAGCTCTTTCGCGTATAGCTTTATCGAATAATGCTTTTATATTTCTGGAAGTTTCTCCAATTCGAGCATTAATTAATGTGCTTAGATTTATTATTACAATATTTTTATTTAAAGCCGTAGCTATAGCTTTAGCAGTGGTTGTTTTTCCGCAACCAGAATGCCCATATAATAATATCTTATTATCTACTTTAAGGTTGTATTTTTTTAGTTCGTCAAGATATTGATGTTCTTTTATTGTTTGTGACAAAGCTGCTTTGTTTTCTTCACTAAAAAGTAAGTCACTCAAAGCTATTTTTTCGGTGTCAGTTACGGTAAGTTCGTATAGATTCATCTGATTTTTATTTGATGTAAAATTATGGTTTATTCTGCAATATTTTTATCCCTAATTTCTTTTCCTGAAAATCGGTTTCCAATAACAGATGTGCTTATTCTTAGTATATTCATACTTGGGCTATTGGTAGTTTTAGATCTTGAGACATTCACGTGGATAGTTGTAGTTCTGGTCTTCTTTTATAAAGTTTAATGAATTAAAAATCTTACTGGCTTAGTTGTTAGTAAGTTAGCTGCAAATTAAATAGAGCGTCAGTTTTGCGTTTAACTTTATTTCTTAGCTAAATATAAAACAATAAAAGAACGTTCATTCATTTATTGTTTTATATTTGCTAAAAATTTCCCAATATGAGAGTAAGAGATATAGATAAAGAGAAGTTAGTTGTTACTAATGCGATAGCATTAATAGCACAAGATGGTTTTCAGGGTTTTAGTATGAATAAGTTAGCGAAAGCTTGTAATATCTCTGTAGCGACTCTCTATATTTATTACAAAGACAAAGATGATTTGATAAAAAAAATTGGAGCTGAAATTGCTATAGAATTTTTTACATCTACCATAGAGAATTTTTCGCCAGATATGTCATTTGAGGAAGGTTTATGGATACAATGGCAAAATCGTGCGGCATTTACATTTAAGTATCCTAAGAAAGTAGCCTTTTTTGAAGTTATTAAGCAATCTCCTCATGCAGAGGACATATTGAATTCTACTACCAAGTTTTCTGATTTTAGGATAATTATGAAACAATTTATTACTAATGCATTGCAAAATAAGGAAATAATTGAGATGCAATTTGAAATTTTTTGGAGCATTGCCTATGGACCTTTATATACGTTACTTAACTTTCATAATGAGGGTAAAAGCTTGGGAGGAAAACCTTTTAAGCTTACTCAAGAAATGATAAAAGAAGCATTTCAGGCATCAATAAGAGCATTAAAACCATAAAATGAAATTATGGAAATTGATTTAGATAAAATTTATATTTTTAAAACAAATATTAAGCAATTATGTGCTAATTGTGCCGTGAGTAAGACACTGAGCAGTGATGTTGCTATTTTGCAATGGAGTATTGATACTGATGATGTAGATTGTGTATTACGCATTGTTTCAGAATCCCTTTCTGTCAAAAGAATAATCAACATTATAAATGATCTTGGACATGAATGCTATGAATTAAACTAATAAAATATACAATTATTCAAATGGAAAAAACGAAATTAGAAATCCCCCCATTTTCTTCTTATCAAAAGTACATTATTGTCTTACTGGCACTTTTACAATTTACGGTAATCCTTGATTTTATGGTTATTTCACCACTTGGGGATATATTAATGAAAAAATTGGATATGACTACTGCAAATTTTGGATTGACTGTTTCAGCTTATGCATTTAGTGCAGGTATATCAGGATTACTTGCTGCTGGTTTTGCTGATAAATTTGACCGAAAAAAACTGTTGATTTTCTTTTATACAGGATTCATTATTGGTACTGTTTGTTGTGCTCTGGCAACCAATTATGCTTTATTACTTGCAGCCAGAATTGTAACTGGTCTTTTTGGCGGTGTTATTGGTTCAGTATCATTGGCTATTGTAACCGATTTATTTGTAATTCATCAGCGAGGTCGCGTGATGGGTTTTATACAAATGGCATTTGCTTCAAGTCAGATTTTGGGAATCCCGTTAGGACTTTATTTTGCAAATCATTGGGGTTGGCATTCGTCCTTTTTAATGATTGCTGGGTTAGGAATCCTTATTCTTATTACAATTGTAATTAAGATGAAACCTGTAGTGAAACACCTTGAATTACAATCGGATAAAAGTCCATTTTTGCATTTATGGCATACTTTAAGTAATAAGGATTATCAGGTTGGTTTTGTGGCTATTGCATTCTTATCAATAGGAGGTTTTATGTTGCAGCCTTTCGGTAGTGCTTTTTTAGTAAATAATATTAAAATAAACCAATTAGATTTGCCAATGGTCTTTTTCTACACTGGTCTTTCGGTGCTTTTTATAATGCCTCTTATCGGAAAACTAAGTGATAAGGTTAGTAAGTTTTGGTTGTTTACAGCTGGGTCATTATTGTCGATTGTTATCATATTAATTTATACTAATCTTGGACCTGTTCCACTATGGCAAATTGTTGGACTTACTATGATTATGTTCATGGGAGTTATGAGTCGTATGGTTCCTGCAACAACTCTTAATACGGGTATTCCTGAAATGAAAGATCGTGGTGCTTATATGTCGATTACTTCTTCGATGCAACAAATTGCTGGTGGTATTGCTGCTGTTTGTGCTGGATTAATTGTTCATCAAGAAACTAAAACTTCTCCTCTAGAAAATTATGATATTCTGGGTTATGTAATTTCTGTTGTTTCTCTTTGTTCTATATTTTTTATTTGGAGAGTTAATCAACTTGTTAAATCGAAAGAGAAGGCTGGTGATGTGAAAATTGGGATAGAATAGGTGTTTGAAATGATAGATATATGATCATATGTGCTACCAAATCTGAATACTGATTATTGCGATTGTTTATTATGAAACGCGGATTTAGTAGTTTTTTTATTGAGAGTAAATACTCAATCGGATGTTTTAGGTATTACTAGACACTAATAACAGATACTGAATTTATCTTCAAATAGTATAAAAATTAAAGCCTGTTGTAAATTTTTGCAACAGGCTTTTCTATAGTAATTTAACAACTAGGGCTTTTTTCAAAATATTGCTGCATATTGCTTTCAACCATAATTTTGGCTACAGTAAGCATATTTGTAAATTCTACTAACTGTGTTGTTATTTTTTGTTTTTCGAATAATAATGAGACTGTTTTCATTTTCATGGACTCTATTTTATCTAGCTTTTTTCGAAAATTAGTTTCTTTATTAGCATATAAAACAGTCATTAATGATTGTAATTCTTTCTTTAATTCAACAAAATTACCTGAATATAGATTTATTAAAGGTTCATTAAAACCTATCATGATTTTTTTTGATGAAAAAGATATATCATCAATACTGTTTTCAATATGATTTGAAGCTTGGTGCGCAAAAACTAAAGCCTCTAGCAATGAATTAGAAGCTAGCCTATTTTTCCCATGCAATCCTGTTCTAGAGCATTCGCCTATGGCATACAAGTTCTTTATATTTGTTTCTGAATTTTTATTGACATTTATGCCACCACATTGATAATGAGCTACTGGTACAATAGGAATTAAGTCTGTTTTAGGATCCAATCCGATTGTTTTGCAATAATCTGTAATGAATGGGAAATGGCTGTAGAATTCTTCAAAATCCAAATGACGGCAATCTAAATAAACATGCTGCTTTCCGGAGGTTTCCATTTCTTCGCTGATTGCTTGCGAAACAATATCTCTGGTTGCTAATTCTCCGCGAGTATCGTATTTGAATATAAAACGTTTGTTATCTTTATTAACGATATATGCTCCAAAGCCTCTAACAGCTTCTGAAACTAAAAAGAATGGATTTTTATCCCCTTCGTATAATGCTGTAGGATGAAATTGGATATATTGCATGTCTTTCATTAAGGCTCCTGCTCTTGATGCTATTGCTATTCCATCTCCTGTCGCGATTTCTGGGTTTGTAGTATTTTTAAATAACTGTCCGCATCCTCCAGTGCTCAATACGATAGTTTTAGCTTGTATGTATTTTATTTTATTATTGATTTTGTCACAATAAAAAGCTCCTGTACAAGATGGATTTCCTTTGTTTTTTTTGGTATTTATATCAATGACCAGATGATTTTCTAATAGTGTGATATTAGATAGTTGGTTTATAGTATCTATTAATTTTTTTGCAATTTCTGCTCCGGATATATCTTTGTGATGTAAGATTCGATGTTGCGAATGGCCTCCTTCTAATCCTAAATTCCATGTTCCTGATTTATCTTTATCAAAAGAAACTCCTATGTCTACAAGCTCTTTTAATCGCTCTGGTGCTTGATTGATTACCATTCTAACTATTTCTTCATTACAAAAACCTCCACCTGATTGTATTGTATCTTGAATGTGTTGTTCGAAACTATCCTCAATATGCTCAGTAACAATTGCAATACCTCCTTGTGCCATTTGTGTATTGGAGTTTTGAGCTTTTTCTTTAGTCATTATTGCAATAAATAAATCGGGACGTTTTTTAGCCATTTTTATAGCAAAAAACAAACCGGCTATTCCTGAACCAATTATTAATATATCTGCTTTCTTCATTTTGATTAATTTAGATAGTTAAGATAAATTGAGCATTCTGTATATAGGCTTTATAGCCTCTAGTCTTAATTCTTCATTTATGCTAATTTCTGGGTTTTCGTTTTTTAGACATAGATATAGTTTTTCTAGTGTATTAATTTTCATAAAGGCGCATTCGCTGCAAGCACAAGTATTATCTTCATGTGATGGAGCTGGAATAATTATTTTTTGTGGCGCATCTTTTGCAAGTTGATGTAGAATTCCTGCTTCGGTTGCTACAATAAAAGTTGTTGCTGAATCATTTTTGATAAAATTGAGCATTCCAGATGTTGACCCAATATAATGTGCAGTTTCTAGAATATGTCTTTCTGATTCTGGATGTGCAACAATTTTTGCATTTGGGTTGGTATTGTATATTTTGACTAGTTTATCTAAAGAAAATGCTTCATGAACGATGCAGGAACCATCCCATAGCAATAAATCACGGTTGGTTTCTTTTTTTAGATACATTCCTAGGTTTTTATCTGGAGCAAAAATTATTTCTTGATCTTTAGGTATTGCTTCTATAATTTTTTTTGCATTAGAGGAGGTGCATACCCAATCACTCATAGCTTTTATTTCTGCCGAAGAATTGATGTAGGTTACTACTACATGCTTTGGAAATAATTCTTTTAGTTTTTTAAAATTATGAGGGGAACATCCATCTGCAAGGGAACATCCTACGTTGATATCTGGTAAGAGTACTTTTTTGTTTGGATTAAGAATTTTTGCTGTTTCTGCCATGAAATAAACTCCCGCAAAAACGATTATTGCTGCATCAGTATTAGCTGCCTTTTTTGATAATTCAAGACTGTCACCTACAAAATCGGCTATATCTTGTATGTCTTTTTCTTGATAATAATGGGCGAGGACAATCGCATTTTTTTCTTGCTTTAATCGGTTTATTTCGGAAATTAAGAATGATTTATTCATGTATTTATTTTTATTGATACTCTTAAATCACTTATTCAGAATATCTAAATTATATTATTTACTTATTTTAAAAAAAACTAAATTTTGAATAAAAACCTCCCAAACCGATAGATACCTTAATAATTGCTATGTTTTTGATAGGGTATATCAAATATTTTTCAACTCCAAAATATTGTATTCGATTTAGAAGAAATTTATTCCATAATATTTACTACAATTGTTCTTATAACATCTTAAATTATAATTATTTAAAATATAATTATAGAACTTTAAATTGTAAAGATATTATTGAGGTTTATTCTATTTCATGATTTAAATCATGAAACACTTTTTTTTGATTTAATATTAAATTCTTGTGAGTAAGTGGTAAAAAAAATAGAGAAAGCCTGTAAATACAAATTTTATATTTGCTTTCACAGGCTTTAATAATTTAAAAATAAGTTTTTGATTAATTAAGGCTAGGTCCTTCTGGAATTTTGATAACGCGTTTGTGTCTTTTGGTTAATAATAAATAAATTATTGCAACACCTAAAACTATTAGTAAGGCAATTTCTAATTGTGCCAACATATTATATTGATTATATGTTTTATTAGCATTTTCTAATTGTAATTTGGCTTCATCAACCTGAATTTTAGAAAGTAATTCTAAAGTACCTAATGCCTGATCTGCCGATTTTTCGACCTCTTGCCATTGTTTTCCCTGTGCTTGTTTGTTTATTTTGGCACAGATATCAATAAAAACACCAAAATCTTCTTTCTCTTTGGGTGTTAGAACCGTTTTATGGTATAATAGGTTTATTGCTTTGATATTATGAATGGATGTAATAACTGCATCTGCTTTTTCATTATCATTATTATTTTTGACAGTATTTGCTTTTACTAGGTTTAATTCATTGGCATAATGAAAAATATAGGTAGAAACGATTAAGCGATCTTTATAAATTGCATTGATATTTTCGTTGGTAGTTTCAGCGTTTCGAAGTGTGTTAAAGGTACTTAGTATTATAATTAACATTACAATTGCCAGTATAAATGCGGCCTTTGTTTTCTTACTACTATTTTTTAAACCCATCATATTGTATTGATATATATCGCAATATAATTATTTATTTTAATAAACATATAATGGGTAGCTGTAATTCTCAATACATAGAATATATGTTTTTCCTATGTTTACTAAGTTATCGATTTTAATGAATTAAGATTAATAGGTCAGGTATACATTATACCATTAAATCTTTTTTTAAAAATTCAGCATAAAAATTTGGAATTGGACTTTTTTCTATAGCGCTTATTACTTCGTTTATAGGATACTTTAACTTAATAATTTGTGGAATAATTTTTTCTTCAGTGCTCTGTAGTACTAGGTAAGTCGCTAATGAGGCATCTTCTCTAGATCTACCTACCGAACCAGAATTTACTAATGTTCCAGCAGGAGATGCCGTGGTAGCTTCAATATGCCTAACGTATGGTTTGTGGGTATGTCCCATTATGATGATATCGACTTTTTCCTGAGCTAGCATCGATTGCACATCTGTAAGGTTATGATTCTCATAGATATACTCATCATTGCTTCGCGTACTGCCGTGTACTAATAGTACTTTAGTTTCTTTTCCAGAAGTGGTAAAATTAAGCAAGAACCTTTCGGGAAGGTTTTTTAAGAATGCTTTGTTCTCTGGTTTAATACTTTGTTTGGTATAATTAATTCCGTTAACGCGAGCAACTCTTTCCTCAGGATTGTGTTTTGGTAGTGGGGTTACTTCATGATCGAATGCAATGCGCTCATCATGATTTCCCATTAAGCAAGGAATTTCTAATTCTTTAATTAGTTCAATAACTTCATTGTGCCAAGGAGCAAAATCAACTAAATCGCCTAAGCAATATATTTGTTCAATTTTTCTTTGTTTTATATCTTCGAGAACGACTTCTAGCGCAGGTAAATTACCATGTATATCACTAATTATTGCTATGTTCTTCATGCTTTACGTTTGTTTGAAAAAATTACTATTATTAATGCAATAATACTCCATAAAAGCATTTGCCAGGTAGCCATATCCCATTTTCCTAACTTCCAACTTAAAAGTCCGAAGTAAGTACCAACGGCTGCACCTATAAAATAGGTAGTCATATATATGGTATTCAGTCGGCTATGTGCTTCTTCTTGTAAACTATATATACGAGTAAAATTGGTAATTTGGGTTGCTTGTACACCAATATCCAAAAAGAAAACACTAAGTATTAATACTGGAATAGAATAGGGGAATATTTTTATAAGGATAATACTGCCTATAATCATCGAGACTGTAGTTAATAATGAGCGTCTTACATTGCCTTTGTCTGCTAGTTTACCAAAATACGGTGCAACCAATGCTCCGCCAATAGCGATTAATCCGAACAAACCTATTATGCCCGAATGATAATTTAAAGGCGCGCTGCTAAGATGGAAAGTAAGTGTTGTCCAGAAAGAACAGAATATACCAAATGTAAATGAACCTAAAAGTGCTGTTTGGCGTAAAACGGGATATTTGGGGATGAGTGCCAAAGTAGATTTTATGAGATGAAAATAACTGCCTTTAAATTTTGAAGCAACTTCGGGCAGGTATAACTTTAGCATAAGCGCAACCAAAAGCACCAGTACTCCCGAAATTCCAAAGACATAACGCCATCCTAGTAATTCAGTTATAAAACCACTAATAACGCGTGCTCCTAATATTCCAACCAAGATTCCGCTGAAAACTACGCCCACGTTTTTTCCTCTGTTTTCTTTACCCAAAGTTGCTGCCATTGGCAATATAATCTGAGCAGGAGTAGAGAAGAGTCCAACAAAAAAGCTGAGTATATATAATGCTGTTAATGAAGAGGTCAGTGTTATAAAAAACAAAGTTACTACCAGTAAACCACACAATAAAAGAATAAGATTCTTGCGATTGACTTTATCGCCAAGCGGAAGCAGAAAAAACATTCCCAATCCATATCCTAATTGTGAAAGCATCGAAATTTTCCCGATTTGGGTTTCGGTAACTTTAAGAGATAAAGCAATTGTTTGGAGTATGGGTTGGTTGTAATATATATTGGCAACGATTACACCTGCTGAGACTGCCATTAGCGGAATTATCGCTGGTTTGAAACTGGTTTTATTCATGTTTTTTTGCAAAGCTATTGTACGCTTAAAACTAAAAATTGTACATTTAAACTCTATTTTTGTAAAAAAACAACAATCAGTGGAACGATTTATTCAGCATACTCCTTTATTTATTCGACACTTTACAACCGAGACCTGGCCATTTCCTGTGCATAATCACAACCATTTTGAGTTGGTTTTTATTCATTCTGGTAGTGGTTTGCATCAATTAAATGGTGGAGAGGTTAGGTATAAAGGACCTTGCGTATTCTTATTATGCCCATCTGATTATCATCTTTTTATAATTGATAAAGAAACGGAGTTTAGTGTGTTAAAATTTAATAATCGCTATCTCGACGGAACCTCATTTGATACTGCCAAAAATGAATGGAATAAAGTTCTGGATCAATTGCTTGGTATAAGCAATACTTCGGATGGGAAACTGGTAGATTCTCCCGATGAGTTAGATAAAATAAATCATCTTATGCGACTAATTGTTAGTGAGTGGGATGGAGGAAGCCAGAATGGATCTAATGAAGTGCTTCTTTATTTAATACGAAGTGTGTTTGCAGTAATTAAGAAAAATGCTTTTCAGTTGCTAGGAACAAATATGGTTTTGAATGAAGGTTTATTGGTTGGAATCATGAATTACATTCACAAAGAAATCCGAGTGCCTGCCAATCTTAATCTAACAGTTTTGTCGGCATATTTTAATATGGCACCCAATCATTTAAGTAGTTTGTTTAAGCGACAAACAGGTGGTTCTATAAAGAAGTATATTGATGATTATAAATATAAATTGATAGAAAATCGACTTAAACACAGCACTGCTTTAATGAAAGAAATTAGCAATGAGTTTGGCTTTTCGGATGTAAGTCATTTTAATAAGTTCTTGAAAAAACAGACTGGGCTTAATCCTAAGGATGTTCGAAATCAGTTTCAATAATCAGTCTCAGTATTCAGTTGTGATGTACAGAATTGATTTCTATAGAATAATTATAAAAAAGTGTACTTTATTTATATTTTCAGGTATTCCAAACCTAACATTGCAGTTTGATTGGTATTTTTTTTGCTTTTTCAATTGATTGTATACTATTCCTTTGATAATACCCAGTTTGGCCAAAATCTTAGCAAAATTACTTGCAATACTCCAGCGCCATCTGTTATTAAAGCAATTTTTGCATTTAGATTAAAAATCGATTGGGTATTATTTATGATTGTTTTTTGATAATCTGAATCGTTTCCAGAACTTTCCTAGTTTCATTTTCTATAACATTATAGTCAGCTTCATCCATGCGTTTTTTGCTAATGAGTTTGCTTCCCATTCCAACAGCAATTACTCCTGCAGAAAACCAACTCTTAATACTGGTATACGTCGTATCGACACCACCAGTTGTCATAAAAGTTAGTGAAGGAAAAATATCTTTAATACTACTCAAAAATTCAGGGCCTAGAATATTTCCTGGGAAAAGTTTGATGAATTTAATTCCAGCATTTTCTGCGGTTATAATTTCTGTAGGTGTCATGCAACCCGGACTATATAGTATCCCCTGACTTTGTAAATAATCGGAAACTTCGGGAACAAAGCCTGGGCTAATAAAAAAATCTGCTCCCGCTGTATAATATTCTTTTGCTTGTTCAATATTTTTTATTGTTCCTATTCCTAACAACATTCCGGGCATTTCTAAATCTCTAATAGCAACCATCTTCCTGAAATTTAGTATAGCCTCAGAACCTCTATTGGTATATTCTACAGCTTTTATTCCTGCTCTGTAAAGTGCTTTCAGAATTTCTAAACTAATAGTTTCATCCGTATGGTAATAAAGCGGAAGAATTCCTTGTTTTGCAATAGTATCTATTGCATTTTGAATGTTACTCATAACTTTATATTTTTACTTTAAACACGATTTTTTTTAATATTCCATCGCCAATCATTGCAGCGTGAACATCTTCTGGAAATAAAATTACAAATTGTTTTTCTTGTAATTAAAAAAACATATCAGGAGTATCATAAAAAAAGCGCACATCTTTTTCATTACTATAATCTCCGTTTGGATTGCTGCATTTTCCTCTTGGTTTCCAAACAAAAGTTTCTTGGCCTTTTATAGAAATTTCTATATCGATAGTTTTTTCATGACATTCAAATCCCTTAATGCTTTTTTTCTTTGAAATCCCTTTGCCTACAATAACTATTGATTTTTAATCCTTCTGAAATTTCATGTGTTCTCTTCAATATGATTATTTGCATCGTTGTTGATATAAAGTCAAAAGCCTTTTTGAAACTAGGATGTAAATTATAACATTTTGTGACATTATTTAATGAGTCTATTATCTTTTATTTTTTATAGCTTACTTAAAACGTCTGATTTTTTTTACATATATTTTAAAATAGTTTGCAGGCGAATGTCTAAGCAATATTTACCGAATGATATTTTTTTTGATATATGTAAGATTATGCGTATTTATAAAAGAATTATCACAAAAATATATAAAAACCAACTTAAATTACGCTATATTTATTAAAAAAATAATATTTTTGTATTTGTATAAAATTAGTTTAACTTAAAGACAATTAGTATTATAACAATAAAAAAAATAGCACAATTAGCGAATGTTTCGACTGGGACAGTTGATAGGATAATTCATAACCGTGGACAAGTTTCCTTAGAAAATGTAAATAAAGTAAATGCAATAATTGAGGAGTATGGCTATAAAAAAAATATTCTAACAAGTAATCTTGCATTAAATAAAAAATTTCATTTTGCTGTGTTGTTGCCCAAATATGATAATCTTGAATATTGGAAACGTCAAATCGAAGGCATAGAAAAAGCAGCTATCGAATTTGGTAAATTTGGAGTTGTTTTAGATTATTTTTTCTATAATTTTAATACTACTTCATTTAAAAAGTACCTTAAAAAAGTTATGAACTTTGATTGTGATGGATTATTATTTGCTCCAATTTTCTATAAAGAATCAGTGCATTTTCTTAACGAATATAAAAAGAAAGACATTCCAGTTGTGATGGTAGATACCAATATTATAAGTAATCAGGAGTATACATATATTGGTCAGGATGCTTTTCAGAGTGGGTATCTAGCAGGAAGACTCATTAGTCTTGCAGTAAAAGACGAAAATAATGTGTTAATTTTAAAAATTACTAGCGAAATTGATAGTTCATCAGCTTATTTGGAACGTATCGACGGATTTTATTCTTTTTTTAGAAAGCATGATAAATTTACAAATTTTAATTTTTCTGAAGTTACAATTAAAGATTCTGGAATAAATGAATTAAACACAGCTTTTTTTTTAGGTATTGATAGTGTTTATGTGCCTAATTCGCGAGCTTATATTGTAGCTAGGTTTTTAAAAGAAAATAATATTAAAGGTATTTGTATTATTGGCTATGATCTATCGAAAGAGAATGTTGAATACTTAAATCAAGACACAATTGATTTTTTAATTAATCAAAGACCGGAAGAGCAGGGGTATTTAGGAATTAATTATTTGTATAAAAAAATAATACTTAAAGAACCTATAAAAAATACGCATCATATTCCGCTTGAAATAATTTTAAAAGAGAATTATTCGGAGGTTTAATAAAGGGACTGAGAAACTAAGGTTGAAAGAAACATATCAATAGTTACTATTGTTAATTTTTTGATTTAAGTTACCCAATTCATTAGATGTAAATATTTTGGTTATCCACTTCATTCGGTTCATTCAAAATTTATCTAACATATAAAAAAAACGTTGATATTATGTGTAGAAAAGAAAACTATGTAAAATGTATTTCTTTAATATACCTATATCATTAACACTAAGCAAAACTACACAAGCACAGCTACTTCTATATATTATTCCTTTTCTATAAATAATATTTAATTATTTTTTGGGAGGCTTTTGGTATATTCTTCTTGAACTTTTTGAACACCACCAAAACTATCTTTTAAAGCACTTTTTATTTGTAAATGAGTTTTATTGCTAAAAGCTTTTTTCCAATCATTTAAGTCATAAATATGTATTTCCTTTGCATAAATATTTGTAGTAAAGGTTATTCTGGATATAGAATATTTATATGATTTCAGTTCATGCGATACTTGTCGGTTAGGTACAATAATGAGTATTGTTTCCCATTGTAAGTAATCTTTAGGAATGTCTTTACGTTTATTTAGACCGATAGCATCAAAAAAAAGCTTTATTTTTTCATCATTTAGCTTATTTAGTTTGTTGTCTATTGCAGAGAGTTCCTTCCTTAATAAGGCTTCATTTTCAATAGTACTCATTGTTATAATTTTATAATTCAATTAATAAAAATAGTATTAAAAATTGATAAAGTAAAAGCTAAGGTGGTTAGACTGGTTCTAAATTTTATAAGAAGACATTTTTGTTTTATTAGATCTTATTTCACAAAACATAAATCTACTAAAATCAGTTTTTTTTTTGATTTTTTAGTACTGATAATGGTTTCTTATTGCTTTTTTAATATAAATAGTTCATTTTTTAAGCCAAATTTATTTTTTAATGATTTTGTTTTTATTTTGTATCCTCAATAAATATTAAAGAAACAGCCAGGAATTTCGAGGTTGAACTTGCTATCCAAGAAATAGATAAAAATGATTTTAAACTTACTTTTTACGATAATTATTAATGATATCATCTGTTAAAAAGGATGAAAAAGAAGCTGTGGAGGATAATTTTACTTGTCGAG
This sequence comes from Flavobacterium sp. ALJ2, assembly GCF_015594725.1. GTDB lineage: Bacteria > Bacteroidota > Bacteroidia > Flavobacteriales > Flavobacteriaceae > Flavobacterium. The sequence continues at coordinate 78,249 of NZ_JADNRC010000006.1, forward strand.
AATTTAGTTATCAATCATTTCAACTAAGTTTTAAATTATCAAACAATATTGTTGATAAAAAAAAATAAAAGTATATTATGATAAAAGACTTTTACACTTTGTTCTTCCTAACAAAGCAGAAACAAAGGATGGTAAAACTCTATAAATAATTGTAATTAGTTGATTCTAACTTCAGTAACCCCTGTTTAGTTACATTTAGTTTTTAATAAAGGTTGTCTCAATAGGAGTTAACTTTTATTTTTTATGAAATACCATAGGTTTTGATTTTTAAATATATAGAGGCGATAGCGGTGAAATAGTGGTTTAGAAATAAATAGATTGTAGTTTTTGTGATTTTAATTCACTAAATTTAATCATTACTAATATTTTACAGAATTATTATAAAATAAAAAAAACATCAATTTAATTAATACTTTTACTATGAATTACATCCCTTTAATTGGCAGAATCTTATTTAGTACAATTTTTATGTATTCTTCATTTGCAAATTTTTCAGATTATTATATTTATGAGGCAAGCATTAAAGGAATACCGTCTTCTTATATTTTAGTCCCCTTGGTTGGAGTTTTTGAATTATTGGCAGGGTTGAGTATTTTAACTGGATTTATGGCCAAATGGGGAGCGTGGTTAATAATTTTAATTCTTTTGCCAGTAACATTTGTTATGCATGACTTTTGGAATTTCGAAGATCCTTTTCGCTATCAATATGTACTCATGACTTTTATGAGAAATTTATCTATTATTGGAGCAGCATTAATGATTTCATTTTTTGGCGCCGGACCATATAGCTTTGATGAATATAAAGCTAGATTATAGGCTGTAAATCACTTGTATATGCTTAATTATTAAATAAATTTATTGGATTATATTGTTCCGTGTTATGATTGCAAGTTTTAAAACTTAACAACTTAAGTAATCTGAGTTCATTTAAGTTTAGTACTCATATTTCCTTACATTACTTAGATGGTTAGGATATGCTTATGTTTTTTTTGACTTTTTAGATGAAGAAGAATCGTCTTTACGCTCACCAATTTGTTGTCGCCACATTGCATAATATAATCCTTTTTTATCAACAAGTTCATAGTGATTTCCTTGTTCAATAATTTTTCCGCGTTCGAGTACAAAAATTGTATCGGCATGCATTATAGTTGAGAGACGATGAGCAATAAGAATAGTGATTTGTTGTTTATCTGCAGAGATTTCTTTAACAGTTTGTGTGATTTGTGACTCAGTAAGAGAGTCTAAAGCTGAAGTCGCTTCATCAAATATTAGTATTTTGGGTTTACGTAATAAGGCTCTGGCTATTGAAAGACGTTGTTTTTCACCGCCAGATAATTTTTTTCCGCCTTCGCCTAGAATAGTATCAAGGCCTTTTCCTGAGTTTACTATTATAGGAGTTGCAGAGGCTTTTTTTATTGCCGAAAGCATTTCTTCTTCAGTAGCGTCAGGTTTAACAAATAGGAGGTTTTCACGAATACTCCCTGAAAATAGTTGAGTATCTTGTGTTACAAAACCCATTTGTCTACGAACGTGATTATATCGCAAATCTTTAATAGAAATAGCATCATAAAGAATATCACCTTCTACAGGACGATACAAACCTACCAATAGTTTTACAAGAGTAGATTTTCCTGAACCCGAAGGCCCAACAAAAGCAATATTATCTCCAAGTTTAGCTTTAAACGAAATGTTCTGAATGGCATTATAAGTTGCATTTTTATGTTTGAAAACCACATTATTAAAATGTAGTTGACTAATTGTACCAACTTCTATTGGCTCTTCAGGACTATATTCAGGTTCCTTTTGCATTAACTCATTAAAAAGGAATAAGGCTGTCTCGGCTTCACGATACGAGATAATAATACTTCCAAGGTCTTGTAAAGGGCTTATAATTCCAGAAGATATAAACTGCATAGAAATTAGTTCGCCAGGAGATAAAACGTTCTTAAAAATCAACCATAATAAAATAAATAAGATAGATTGTTTAAGAAATATCAAAATACTACCTTGAAGAAAAGTAAGGGTTCGCATTTTCTTGACTTTCTCCATCTCTAAGTCATAAATTTCTTGGGTATGAACCTTCAAGCGCCGAATTTCAGGATAAGTAAGACCAAGACTCTTAACAAGTTCAATATTTCGAAGACTTTCGGTTATAGTACCACTCATTTGACGATTTTGCCGAATAAGCGAACGTTGTAATGTTTTGATAGATCGACTTAGAATACTAGTCAATCCACCCAAAATAACTACTCCAATAAAAAAAACAGGAATAAGAGCCCAATGTTTAGTAACGGCATACCACATTAGGAAAACAATACCTACTACTGAGGTAAATAAAATGTTTATAAATGCCGAAATAAATTTTTCGGTATCAGAGCGTACTTTTTGTAAAACTGATAAAATTTCTCCGCTACTTTGGTCCTCAAATTCCTGAAAAGGCAATCTAAGTGTTTGCCTAAGGCCGTCATTAAAAATTTGCATTCCAAATTTTTGTACAATCATGCGTAATACATAATCCTTGAGCGAAAGAAATAAACGAGCCGCAAGAGCAATTACAACAGCTATTATCAATAGTTTTATAACCCCGCTTTCTTTACTACTATCACTTTGTTTGTTGTTTAATGCATAATCATCTATTATTTTTCCAAAAATGATAGGGTCATAAAGAGAGAGTATTTGCGATATACCAGCAAAGAATAAAACAAGAATGATAAGCCAACCATATGGTTTAAGGTATTTCCAGAATAAAATCATATAAATCTTAATTGAAATGAATGTACGGCTATTAAACCCAAAATGGAACATAAAGATATTAAATTAACCTATTATACATAAATTTGTCTTTAATCAATAGGAATATAGATTTAGAAAAGGATTAATTAATAATTATATTAAGTCATTTTTTTAAAATAGTTGCTGCAACTGAAAAAAAACTATACCAGTTTGTTAATAATTTTGAAGGATAAAAATCGTTTTTAATAATTTTTTTCTTTTTATCATTAATCATTCTTGCAATTATATCAGTCTTTATGGCTATTGGACTTGCTTGTAGTTCGAATAAACAAATGATTATTACGTTTATAATACTATAATTTTGTGGAATTTATTTTTAATTTTTTTAAACTAGTAGGTACTAGTAGGATTGTTTTGTATAAGTATTTATTTTTGGATTTCTATGAGATTGCAAATAATTTATGATATTAGCTTTAGTCTGTATAATAAGTTTTTATAATTGAATTTTATAGGCATTTAAAAATCTGTACTAATTAACCAAATAAACGATACAAATCAGTAACTAATAATGAATGATATTTTAATCCAGAATACAACTCGTTTTTTCAAAGAAAAATTTGGGAATGAACCACAAAAAATTGTTCTTTCACCAGGAAGAATTAATATAATTGGAGAGCATATTGATTATAATGACGGATATGTTTTACCAGCAGCAATAGATAAAATTATTTGTTTTGCTTTAGAGAAAAATAATTCTAAAAAATCAAAAATATATGCGATAGACTTAAATGATGAATTTGAATTTGATTTAACTAAAGAAATTCAATTAAGTGATATTGTGTGGACTAATTATATTCTAGGTGTTGTAAAACAACTTCAAGATAATGGATTCTCTCTAGAAGGATTTAATTGTGTATTCAGTAGTAACATTCCAGTTGGGTCAGGATTATCCTCATCAGCAGCATTAGAGTGTGGAATGATCTATGGAATTAAAGAACTCTTTAATCTTATTATCAAAAAAGTTGATATTGCACTATTAGGTCAAAAAGCAGAACATTGGGTAGGGATTAACTGTGGTATTATGGATCAGTTTTCAAGTGTTTATGGTCTTGAGAATAAAGTTATTAAATTAGATTGTAAAACGTTGGATTTTGAATATCATGAAGCAAATTTTAATGATTATACTTTGGTTTTATTTGATAGTAATGTAAAACATTCATTATTTACATCTGAGTATAATACGCGTAGAGAAGAATGTGAGAAAGGACTGTCAATAATTAAAAATAATTTTCCAACAATCAAAAGCTTTAGAGATTGCACAGAAAACCAATTGTTGAGTATTCGAGATAAGATGGATAAAACTGTTTTTAAAAGAGTACACTATGTTATAAAAGAAATTAGACGTGTTACACAAGCATGTGACGCTCTTGATAATGGTAATATCGAGTATTTAGGACAGCTACTCTTTGATACTCACGATGGTTTATCTAATGAGTATGAAGTGAGTTGTGAAGAACTAGATATGCTTGTTGCAACTGCAAAAGAAGATGATGCTATAGTAGGTTCTAGATTAATGGGAGGAGGATTTGGAGGGTGTACAATCAATTTAATTAAAAAAGGAAAAGAAAATGAGGTGAAAAATAAGTTTTCGTCCCTTTATTTAGATATATTTGGGATTGAATTAAAATTTCACGAAGTAAAAATAGGAAATGGAACATCACTTTTCAACTTAGATAAATAAATGAGAAACTTTAACATTAATGAAGACCCCCACAGAAGGTACAATCCATTACTAAACGAATGGGTTCTTGTTTCACCTCATAGAGAAAAACGCCCTTGGCAAGGACAAAACGAACTAATTACCTTAGAACCTTTGCCAAAATACGATTCAACTTGTTATTTGTGCCCAGAAAATGTAAGAGCAAATGGAACAAAAAATCCGAAATATGAAGGTAGCTTTGTATTTGATAATGATTTTGCTGCCATGAAGCAAGATGAAATTATATACGAAGAGGATATTGTATATACTTTTTTTCTGGCTAAACCAGAAAGAGGAATATCACGAGTTGTATGTTTTTCGCCAAGACATGACCTTACATTACCAGAAATGGAAATTAAGGACATTGAAAGTATTATTAAAACATGGCAAAAAGAATATACTGATTTAGGTGCAATCAAATATATCAATTACGTGCAGATTTTTGAAAACAAAGGAAGTGCCATGGGATGTAGTAATCCGCACCCACATGGACAAATTTGGGCACAATCATCATTGCCAACTCAGGTAGAAAAAACCCAGAATAGTTTAAAAAGTTATTTCGATAAATATAATAATACACTTTTACAAGATTACCTTAAAGCCGAATTAAAAAAAGAAACTCGAATTGTTATTGAAAATGAATATTTTGTAGCATTGGTTCCTTTTTGGGCAATATGGCCTTATGAAACTATGATTATAAGCAAGAGAGCTTTTGCAAGAATAACAGATTTTACAGAAGAAGAAGCTGTTTCATTTGCTACAATTTTAAAACAGTTGACGATAAAATACGATAACCTTTTTAGTACATCTTTCCCTTATTCATCAGGCATTCATCAAGCTCCTACAGATGGGAATGAACACCCTGAATGGCATTTTCATATGCATTTTTATCCACCATTGTTGCGATCAGCTTCAGTTAAGAAATTTATGGTTGGTTACGAAATGTTAGGAGAGTCACAACGAGATTTAACTCCAGAGAAATGTGCTGCTACTTTAAGAGAACAATCAATTGTTCATTATAAAATGGAATCATAATCTTAAAAATAAAAAATGATTTAAGATTCATTTTCATTTGTTTTTCCCATAATACAAATGAATTTTAAATAAGTTCTCAATTAAGAATAAGGAAGCTTCGGTTTCCTTATTTTTTTTACCCTATTTTTACTTAAAAAGTATTAATTATCAGTTTATTTCGAAATAAGATTAAAAGATTTTATATGAGATACGTTGTGAACCATCTAAATAAAATATATGAAAATAGGCCTAATAGGTTTTGGAAAAACAGGAAAATCAGTAGCTTCAGTACTGTTAGAAAATAAGGGTTTTTGTTTAGAATGGGTTTTAAGACAAAGCACAGTGCTAGAGCATCGATCCGTCCCAGAATTCTTTGGAGTTCCATCGAAAGAGCCTGGATTAATATATTCAAGTTCCAAAACAACAATGGAAGAGCTTTTAGATAAGCACCCCGTTGATATTATTATTGATTTCTCGTCAACTATAGGTATTCATACTTATGGCGAAATTGCAGCCGAAAGAGGAGTCAAAATAATATCTGCGATCTCTCATTATACAGATAAAGAGTTAGAACTATTAAAAAAATTGGCTAGTAAAACGACCGTATTTTGGTCACCAAATATTACTCTTGGAGTAAATTATTTATTATTTGCAGCCAAATTTTTGAAGAAAATTGCCCCTTTGGTAGATATTGAAATTAATGAAGAGCATTTTAAATTAAAGCAAGGAACATCTGGAACAGCTATTAAAATTGCTGAAGCCTTAGATGTTGAAAAAGAAAATATAAATTCGGTTAGGGCAGGAGGTATCGTAGGAAAACATGAAGTAATATTTGGATTTCCTTATCAAACAGTGCGACTCATTCATGAGTCGATTTCAAGAGAAGCATTTGGCACAGGTGTTGTTTTTGTCGCCGAAAATATAAAAAACAAAGAAATTGGATTATATAATTTTGAGGATCTTTTGGCCCCATATTTTCAACTTGACAGGTAAAAAGAATTTACCCCAAAAGTATAAAATCATACAGTTATAAAATAAATTAAGGTTTTCAAAGTTTAAGATTTGTGGAAAAACAGTATAAATCCTAGCTTTCAGAACCTTAATTAAATAAAACTACTATTTAATTAAGGATATATAAATTATTTTCCTACACTGTCAATTGGTCTAAAGCGTAATGCACTCCAAGTTTCGTTTATAGAAATTGCACTAACCGTTTTTAATCCAAATTCTTCTCCAGTTACCCGAATTGTGTCCCTGTTTATATCAGTTTTAACCTTTGAAGTACCTTTTGGATAAGCAAACCATAACACGCTATCAGATTCAATATTTTCTATATCAGATATAAGAAAATTTAAAAACTCTTGGTTATTATTAATGAAAACTAACGTGTTTGCACTTTTTGTTTTTTTATCAAAAGTTATTTTAGTGCCGAGTTCTATAAACGCTTCTTTTATTCCTTTAGGTGCATTAAGAACAGTTCCGTTGTTCTTAAATTTTAATTTTTTGATAACGTCTAGCATTATTTAATAAATTACCGGATTTCTTTAATGCTAATATAAGTGTTTTTTTAGGTTCAAAGTGGTAAATTTTCAGTGCTAATAAGTAACTGATACTGAGGTTTTTTTCTGGTGTACTTTATTTTTCGATAGTTCGAAGCGCTTTTTTTATGATATAAGCCGTTGCTTTGGTAGGACTAATTTCTTTCCAATTTTTACAGATTTCAATAACAAATTCAGGATTTGTTTTGCTGGCATCATTTAGCCAGTTCCCAACGCTGTCTTGTACATATTTTGCACAATCAGATTTTAGAGATTCTAAAATGATTAAGCCTAATCTGGGATTTTGTTTTAATTCTTCTAGGTGTTCGCACCAAACTCCTCTAGGTCTGGTTGCTTCGCTTGCAAACCGCCTTATATTCTCATCAGAGTGTTTTGTCCATTCAGATAAAATGGTTAAGCTTTCGTTTAAGTTTTTAGCTATAAATGGTCTTACAGCTAGCCAGCAAATTTCTCTGACGCCAAAATGTTTATCGGCAGCAAAAAACTGAATTTGGTCTAACATTTCATTAATTGATAGCTCCGTATTTTTTCCAATTGTGTATGTTGCCCAACATCTAACTAAGTCTGATTTATGAGTTGAAAGTAATGCGAAAATTTCAGTATCATTTTCTTGTTTAGCTAATTTAAAAAGACTTGTTCCAATAGTTTCATTTATAGTATTGACAGTTTGTTTTTTTAGAGAGTCAATATTTGTAATAATTATATCTAAATAGCAAGAACGATCAGTTTGTAGAAGGAAGTTTTTAAGTAAAAGTTTTTGATCAATAGCCAACCATTCTACTAAATTGGCAGTTTCAATTTCTCCTTTATTTAGTTTTTCTAAAATAGCAACAGGGATATCTTTAGTTGAACGTGCCCCTTTGCGTTTTATTTCTACCATAATAATTTATAATTGTTAAAGAATTAGATATTGTTAAATTCCCTATTTGTTAGACTAAATTAGTTATCTATTAATTTATTAATTTTGCAAAGGTTCAAAACAGTATTTACATGTGCAATACCGCATATTATTAACGCATAGGGATAAAAAAGTCACTATTATGAAAACAAAGGAAAGAAGCTCAGAAAATAAAATTTGTCCATTAGAAGTAGCCGTTAATTCTATTAGTGGGAAATGGAAAGTTCCTATTGTTTGGCAAATAAATGAAGGTAAAAAACGACCTAGTGAATTTTTACGTGGAATTGCAAAAGTTGACAGAAGAGTTTTGAATCAACAGTTAAAAGAAATGGAACATGATGGTATTTTGACCAAAGTGTCTTTTAATGAGCTTCCGCCAAGGGTAGAGTATTCGCTCACAGAATTAGGCAAAAAACTAGTTACCATTTTATGGATGCTAAATGATTGGGGTAAATTAATGATTCCTGCTGAGGAGGATTAATATTTAGGATAGCATTATTCTTTAAATTGAGCTCTATTTGTTACAAAATAGGCTAATTCTTCCTCATTTATAGTTAAGTTGCTTAATCGTTTAAATCCTGCTTTTTGTAATACATTTTGAGAACCACTATTGTCAAGATCTGTTATAGCAACGACTTCGTTTTTATCTGTATTTGAAAAAGAATATTGAGTAAGCGCTTTACATACTTCTGTAGCAATACCTTTTCCCCAATATGGCTTGCTAAGTACATATCCAATTTCTATTTGATTAGTGTTATCTACAAAAACACGAGCGACACACATTCCTATAAAATTATTATTTGCAGCATCGAATATAGCCCATCGGCTTAGGTTTCCTTTTTTATAATTTTCAAGCAATTCGTTAAACATTTCAATATATCTTTCTAAAGAAACTTGAGGTAAATATTGAGTAACCTCAGAATCTTTAAATAAGTTTAAAAATGTTTGTTGCTCATCAACTAAGAATTCACGAATGATTATTCTTTGGCTTTGGTATAGGTTTGGCATGTTATTGATTTGTATTTATCAAAAGTAAAAAAATAAAATACATATATTCGCAATTAAGAAATTAGTTAAAGTAAAAATGGAAATAGAACAAATAATAAGGCTTATATTGCCTTTAATAAGTATTGTTATGGGATTAGCAGTAAGAAATTCTGATAATATAAATTATGCATCTATAAAAAAATATTGGTGGTTTTTTGTTGTGATAGGAATTCTTTTGTTCTCATACCGATTATACAAGTTTTTGAATTAGTTACTACTATTCAACTCATATAAAATATTGATATGAGTAAGGATTATGTCGCAGTACTTAAAAAAATGTTTGTATTTATTCTAAGATTAGTTTAGTAATTAATTAGTAGACAATCAGTGAAGATTATTTTAAAGTATATCTTAATATAAGGATTGATAATAGCGTTATTATAAGCGCCTTATTGTGAATAATAATTAATGTTTACCTCTATGCAAGTTTTAAAATCATTAGTAGTCGGAAGTTTTTTTCTGTTTTGTTTTTCGAATAGTATTGCCCAAGAACTAAAACCTGGATTTGATAAAGCAGAATATAGAGAGTTAATATATATTGCTACTCAATCGACAGAATCTCCTGAAAAGGCAAAATTAATTCCTCAGCCAGAGCACTCAAAATTAGTGTATAGAAGTAAGCCAATAGGATTGGATAATCTTTGGGAATTATGGCTAAAAGATGAAAACACAGCAGTATTATGTACAAGAGGAACTACTGAAAAAGGAGAAAGTTGGCTTGCCAATCTTTATTCAGCAATGACTCCTGCTAAAGGAGAATTAAAAATTTCGAATTCAGATACTTTTCAATACGAATTATCTACAAATAAAGATGCAGCAGTTCATACAGGTTATCTGTTAAGTACAGCCTTTATTTCTAAAGAAATGCTTCCAAAGATTGATTCCTGTTATAATTCGGGAATTAAAAATTTCATAATTATGGGGCATAGTCAAGGTGGAGGTATAAGCTATTTACTTACGGCTCATTTTTATAGTTTACAAAGCAAAGGTAAACTACCTGTCGATATTCGTTTTAAAACATATTGTAGTGCTGCGCCAAAACCAGGTAATTTATATTTTGCATATGATTATGAGCGTAAAACTCAAAATGGCTGGGCATTTAATGTAGTAAGCGCTGCAGATTGGGTACCTCAAACCCCTTTTTCTGTTGAAACGCCAGAAGATTTGCCAATAGTAAGTCCAATTCCATTAGTAGAAGAAACGATTAAAAATCAGCCTTTTTTTAAGAGAATGTTTTTAAATATGGTTTATGGAAAACTAACAAATCCATCACGTAAAACCGTTAAGACGTACCATAAATTATTAGGAAAAGAAATGGCGAAAAGAGTCAATAAATTCTTGCCTGAATTTGTACCACCTCCGTTGTATAACAGTAATAATTATGAGAGAACAGGAAATACTATTGTTCTATATCCCAATCCCAATGATGCAAATTATTATGAAAAATTTCCAAACAATACAAAGGACATAATGATGCATCATTCATTTCCTCCTTATTTATATCTTTTAAATCAATTAGAGTGATTTTTATGTGAGATGTGAATATGAGAAGTAAGAAGTGAAATAGAGGTTAATTACAAAGAATTAAGCAAAGATTTTAAACTTCTTTTAATTAGTTTATTGCGTGTATTAATAGCAAATGTTACTGTAAACTGAGACTGTAAACTGTCCTTCGACTCCGCTCAGGATAGCACAGCGACTGAAACTGAAACCTCAAATTTATTAGTAAAAAAATTAGTTGGAAATAATTTGATAAGCACACCTTCTGTCGCCTCCAATTATATGGCTAACACGGTTAATTATAACTTCTTTTCCTAATACAGATCTAAATGTATTTAATTCTGAAGCGCAAAAACCTTGGCATATTTTAGCAGCTGCACAAATAGGGCAGTGGTTTTCGACCAAAAGATAGCCCTCATCATTTTTCTAGTATTCGGACATACAACCTTCTCTGTTTCTTATTTCGACAAGTTTTTGTAATAAGGTTCTTTTTGAAAATTCTATTATTAATGGGGGAGCAGTTGTTCAGAGTGAAGCCAATTTTTATGAAGCTGAATTAGCTATTCCGGATATCGAACAAAAGATAACCGAAAACGAACATGCTTTATGCGTACTTCTGGCTATATCTCCAACTAAGATTGAACGTAGTTCCCTAGAACAACAAAAACTTGTTTATGATTTAAAAATTGGAGTTCCAATATAACTTCTTGCCAATAGACCAGATGTACAACAAGCCGATCTTCAATAAATGAATCAATAAGGCAAGATTAGCTACAGCATTGTCTTTGCAAAAAGAGGCGCTGTATAATTTTGAACTTTCGATGCTAAAGGCTAGTGAAGAAGTTTCGAATGCAATGTCTAAATATGAGAATGCCGTTTTAAAAGAAGAAAAGAGAAAGAAACAACTAGAAGCTTTATTTAAAGCAGTAGATTTTAATAAAGAATTATTAAATAATTCTACAAAAAATTATACCGATGTACTAACAGCGGAACAAAATTTGCTTAATGCGCAATTAAGAGGAATTGATGGTCAAAGTCAGAAACTGCATGCAGTTGTAAACTTATACCGTGCCCTTGGAGGTGGCTGGAATTAATTTAAAAAAAATTAAAGAAAAGTAATAAAGCCCAATTCTAATTTATAGAGTTGGGTTTTGGTTATAAATCAATTATGAACGTTGTTCTTAAAACAAAGATGCGAGCGAGGCTTCTCATTATATTTCTTGAATCGATAGAGTTAAACGCAATTTTTTTTGTAAAATATAATTCTTATTATATTAATAAAAAAGGATAAAAAGCATTCTTTTGATTCCTATTTATAAAAATTTTACATTTAGATTACATGATTAAATGATTGGTAATCAAAAGAAAACGTTTTCGATGGCATTTACTTGTTAAAGCCTAGTGAAATTTCTTTTTTTGTTTCAATACTTTGTTTACTTTTGACGCCAAATGAGAAAACTGATTGTGTTATTTGTTTATTTAGGATTGCTTCTGCTAGGCGGAGGACAATACCTTAATGCGGGTACACATCAAAATTCTAATTCTCATAGTTTAGAGAAAAAACACCGAGTAAAATTTACGAATCAAGATTCTGGTAACTCATTAATTGAGGATGCTTATTTAGATATCGACGAGGAGCATCTTGGTGGTGACATCAAAGATGGGATTTCGGATAAACTTTTTGCTGGAAATTATAGCTTATTAGATAATTGGTACCTGACAATCTCATGTCAATCACTTTTAAACCATTGTCATAAGAATTTCAAAATCTTCACGCCATTTTGTGGCCAAACTAATCCTATTTATATTACTCAACGAGTATTAAGAATCTGATAAACGAGATACATCGGTTACCTAAAGTGTAATGATGCATATCTTGTGGTTGTATATTAAACTTACATCTTCTCGTATGACTGTTCGTACATAACTATGGCTACTGATGTTTTTTTACATCTAAAGGAATCCTTGCATTCCAAGCATTCAATCGCTTAATTACCATTTTTATACCATGAAGAGAATAGTCGTTTTAACGGGCGTTATTGCCTTGTTGTACCTTACAAGTTGTACAACTAAAAAAGAAGAAAAAGAAGAAGCTGAAAAATTTACAGTGACCAACCCTGCAAAAATTGATACTTCATTTACCAAGGAGTATGTCTCGCAGATAAAATCGGTACGAAACATAGAAATTCGAGCACAAGAAAAAGGGTTCTTGCAAAACATTTATGTTGATGAAGGTCAATTTGTAAAAGCAGGACAGGTGTTGTTTAGAATTCAACCTAAAATGTACGAAGCAGAGTTGCTTAAAGCTCAAGCAGAGCAAAAATCTGCGGAAATAGAATTGCAAAACACAAAAACATTAGTTGAGAAAGACATTGTTTCAAAAAACGAACAAGCAGTCGCTTTGTCTAAACTTCAGGCTGCAAAAGCTGAAGTTGCATTGGCAAAACTTCATTTATCATTCACAGAAATTAGAGCTCCCTTTGATGGAACAATCGACCGTATCCCATTAAAACTAGGAAGTCTTATTGAGGAAGGAGAACTATTGACGAGCCTTTCAGATAACAGTCAGATGTTTGCCTATTTTAATGTGTCAGAACCAGAGTATTTACAATATCAAACTGATGTGAAAGATCGTGCAGAAACTAAAGTTAGTTTGCTTTTAGCCAATGGACAAGTTTTTAAGGAAAAGGGAAATGTAGAATTAATAGAAAGTGAATTTAATAACGAAACAGGAAATATCGCCTTTAGAGCAAGATTCCCTAACTCAGATAAATTGCTTAGAAATGGAGAAACAGGTCAGGTTCAAATGTTAGTGCCTCTTAAAAATGCTATTGTCATTCCGCAAAAAGCAACTTACGAAATTCAAGATAAAAAATATGTTTTCGTTATAGATAAAAATAATAAAGTGAGCTCAAAAGAGATCACTATTACAGGTGAAATTCCAGATTTATATGTGATTAGCAGTGGACTTACTGAAAATGATAAAATTTTATTAGAAGGAGTTCAGAAAGTAAAAGAGAATGACAAAATTAAATATGAATTCCAATCTCCTAAAGCAGTGTTGAATAATTTACGCTTAAAAGCAGAGTAGGTTTAATTGGCTTAATCATTAAAAAAATATAAAATGTTTAATAAATTTATTCAAAGACCTGTACTGTCGATAGTGATATCGCTGATAATTGTCTTTTTAGGAGTGTTGTCGGTACTAAATTTACCGATTACCCAGTTCCCTTCCATTTCTCCTCCGATGGTAAATGTTACAGCAGATTACCCTGGATCTAATGGAGAATTGATGATTAAATCTGTAGTTATTCCTTTAGAAAGAGCTTTAAACGGAGTTCCGGGAATGAAATATATGACCTCTGATGCTGGAAATGATGGAGAAGCGAGTATTCAAGTAGTATTTAACTTGGGTACCGATCCTAACCAAGCAGCAATTAACGTTCAGAACCGTGTAGCTTCGGTTACTAATAAGTTACCGCCATTAGTGGTAAGAGAAGGGGTAAAAATTACTCGTGAAGTTCCTAGTATGTTGATGTATGTGAATCTTTATAGTACGGATAAAAATACCGACATGAAGTTTCTGTACAATTATGCAGATATTAATGTGTTATCAGAACTTAAAAGAGTTAACGGTATTGGATCAGGAGATATTTTAGGAACACGTGAATATGCAATGCGTATTTGGCTTAAACCAGATCGTATGCTGGCTTATAAAATATCGGCTGATGAAGTAATGGAAGCTTTATCAAGTCAAAGTTTAGAGGCTTCACCTGGTAAAACAGGGGAAAGTTCTGGTAAACGTTCACAAGCATTTGAATATGTGTTGAAATATTCGGGACGTTTTACTACCAAAGAACAATATGAAAATATAGTAGTAAGATCTACTAGTGATGGAGAGCTTTTGCGTTTGAAAGATGTTGCTAAAGTGGAATTTGGTAGCTCAATGTATGATATTTATTCCAATTTAAATGGTAAGCCATCAGCAGCTATAGTACTGAAACAATCATTCGGAAGTAATGCAAATCAGGTTATTGCGGATGTAAAAGCTAAATTAGAAACTATTAAGAAAAAATTTCCAAAAGGAATGGACTATGAAATTTCATATGACGTTTCTAAATTCTTGGATGCATCTATCGAAAAAGTAATTCACACGCTGATTGAAGCTTTTATTTTGGTAGGATTGGTTGTGTTTCTTTTCTTAGGAGATTGGCGTTCTACGATTATCCCTGCAATTGCAGTACCAGTTTCTTTGATTGGAACTTTTATTTTCATGACATTCTTCGATATTTCATTGAACTTAATTACATTATTTGCTTTGGTTCTAGCTATCGGAGTCGTCGTCGATGATGCTATTGTGGTTATTGAAGCTGTCCACGCCAAGATGGAAGAAGAGCATCTTTCTCCACTTAAAGCAACTAAAAAAGCAATGCATGAAATTGCTGGTGCAATTATCGCTATTACATTTTTGATGGCTGCTGTATTTATTCCAGTTGCATTTATGTCAGGCCCTGTTGGAGTTTTTTACAGACAGTTTTCGATTACAATGGCAACGGCTATTATACTTTCAGGAATTGTTGCATTAACATTGACACCAGCACTTTGTGCGATGATGTTGAAAAATAATCATGGTAAACCTAAAAAGAAAACACCTGTAAATAAATTCATAGATGGTTTTAACAACAAGTTTAACTTAGCACAAGGCAAATACCAAAATGTATTGGAGAAAATTGTAAACAGAAGAGCTGTTACAATTATTGCACTTTTGGGTTTTTGTGCGGGAACATGGTTAATTAGCAGTACGGTTCCTTCAGGATTTATCCCAAATGAAGATCAAGGTATGTTTTATGCTATCATTCAAACACCTCCAGGTTCATCATTAGAAAGAACCAATAATATTGCTGAGAAATTGCAAAAAATAGCAGAAACAATAGATGGAGTAAAATCAGTTTCTTCATTAGCAGGTTATGAAATTTTGACAGAAGGTACAGGATCTAATGCAGGAACATGTTTGATTAACCTTAAAGACTGGAATGATAGAAAAGAATCTGTTCAAGAGGTTATGACAGAATTGGAAGAGAAATCGAAAGATATTCCGGGTGCTAATATTGAGTTTTTCCAACCACCAGCAGTACCAGGATATGGAGCAGCAGGAGGATTTGAACTTCGCTTGTTAGACAAAACAGGTTCTGGTGATTTCAAAAAAATGGAAGCTGTTAATAAAGAATTTGTAGAAGAATTGAATAAGCAACCTGAGTTATCTAACGTATTTAGCTTCTTTAGTGCTAGTTTTCCTCAGTACATGATGAAAGTTGACAATGATTTGGCACAACAAAAAGGAATTTCTATCGAAAATGCGATGAATACTTTGTCAACTCTTGTGGGAAGTAACTACGAAATTAGCTTTATTAAATACGGAATTAATTATAAAGTAATCGTTCAGGCAGCTCCTGAATATCGTGCACAGCCAGATGATATCTTAAAGCTCTATGTGAAAAATAATCATGACGAAATGGTTCCTTTTTCTGCTTTTATGAAATTAGAAAAAGTATATGGTCTTTCAGAAATCACAAGACATAATATGTATAATTCTACCGAAATTAGTGGTGGTGCAGCTCCGGGATATAGTAGTGGTACCGCTATTAAGGTGATTCAGGAAGTGGCAGCCAAAAAATTACCTAGAGGCTATGATATTGATTGGGCTGGTATTTCTGCCGATGAAGTTGCTCAAGGGAATCAAGCAATTTGGGTTTTCCTTATCTGTTTAGGTTTTGTGTATTTAGTACTAGCAGCACAATACGAAAGTTTCATTTTGCCATTATCAGTAATTCTTTCTTTACCAGCAGGTATTTTTGGTGCATTCCTTTTACTTAAGTTAACCGGATTAGAAAATAATATTTATGCTCAGGTGGCTATGGTAATGCTTATTGGTTTACTGGGTAAAAATGCGGTATTAATCGTAGAATTTGCCATACAAAGGCATGCTGCCGGTAAATCAGTTTTTGAAGCGGCTTTAGAAGGTTCAAAAGCGCGTTTTCGTCCAATCTTAATGACATCATTTGCATTTATAGCAGGACTACTACCGCTAGCATTTGCTTCAGGTCCAGGTAAAATTGGTAACAGAACCATTGGTACAGCAGCAGCAGGAGGAATGCTTATTGGAACTATTTGTGGGGTATTTATTATTCCAGGATTGTATTATATTTTCGCTAGAATCGCTGAAAAACACAAACTGGTTAAGCATGAAGAAGAAAATCCATTAACAGAAGAAATTGATAACAATCATGTATAAAATCAAATTATATAAATATAGTATTGTTTTGGGGCTATGTCTTGTTGTAGTAAGTTGTAAAACTCCGCAAACAGTAGCAGAAACCCCAAAGAATCCAATTCCAGAGTCTTTTGGAAGTAGTAAGGATACGGCAAATATGTCGGATATCAAGTGGAGTAATTATTTTAAAGATAAGAATCTTGTTGCTTTAATTGATACTGCATTAAAAAATAATCAGGAATTAAATATTACTTTACAGGAAATCGCAATTGCGAAAAATGATATTCGTGTTAGAAAAGGTGCGTTATTACCTACAGTAGGTGTACGTGCTGGAGCAGGAGTAGAAAAAGTAGGACGCTATACAAGCCAAGGTGCTGGTGATGCAAGTACAGAGATTAAACCTGGCAAAGAAATGCCTGATCCATTAGGTGATTTTACCGTAGCTGCTTATGCAAATTGGGAAGTAGATATTTGGAAAAAGCTTCGCAATTCAAAAAAGGCAGCAGTAACTAGATATTTAGCTACTGTAGAAGGGAAGAACTTTGTAATCACGAATTTAATTGCAGAGGTTGCTGATTCTTATTATGAATTATTGGCTCTAGATAGTCAGTTGGATATTGTAAAACAGACGATTAAGTTGCAAACAAATGCTTTAGAGATTGTAAAAGTTCAGAAGCAAGCGGCAAGAGCAACAGAATTAGGTGTTCAGAAATTTCAGGCTGAAGTTTTGACGTCAAAAAGTATGGAGTTTGAGATTCTTCAAAAAATAAAAGAAGCGGAGAATAAAATCAACTTTTTATTAGCTCGCTATCCGCAGGAAATCAAAAGAGATAATACAGATTTCTTGACTTTGTTGCCAGCATCTGTTAATTCTGGAATTCCATCACAATTACTAACCAATCGTCCTGATGTTAAACAGGCGGAGTTAGAATTAGTAGCTGCAAAACTAGATGTAAAAGTGGCTCGTGCTGAATTCTATCCTTCGCTGGATATTTCAGCTGCGATAGGTGTACAGGCATTTAAACCAACTTACCTGTTTACAATGCCAGAGTCATTGCTTTATTCATTTGCAGGAGATTTGGCAGCGCCATTAATTAATCGTAATGCGATTAAAGCGGAATTTGCAAGTGCAAATGCAAGACAGCTTCAAGCATTATATAATTACGATCGTACGGTTTTAAATGCTTATTTAGAAGTATCTAATCAGTTATCTAAAATTGATAACCTACAAAAAGGATATGATCTTAAATCGCAACAAGTAGCCGCTTTAAATAGATCAATTGCTATTTCTAATGATTTATTTAAGTCTGCTAGAATTGATTATTTCGAAGTGCTAATGACACAACGTGATGCATTAGAAGCCAAGTTGGAACTAATAGACACAAAGAAAGAACAATTGAATGCTGCAGTTTATGTTTATAAGGACTTAGGCGGTGGTTGGAAATAGAATTCCATTCTGAATTATAAGTGTAAAACCTCTTGAAACTTAACTTTCAAGAGGTTTTTTATTAAGTTTATTATCAAAAAAAAATCATACCTTTTTTTTCCAAAAATTCAATATTCCATTGCAAGCAGATTCTTCTAAATCAAAACTTTCAGGTATTTCTTCCCACGTACTCCAATAGGTAACAAGTCTTGTCCCTTTAGGGGTTTTAGACAATTGTTCTCTTACATAATTTGAGTAAGAATGAAATAACTCTTTTTCAGGAAGTATTATCTTATCAATTGGACAGGTAATATCTATGTTTTCATAAAAGGAGTTATAAAAATAGAAGGCATCATAATCTGAAAAGGAAATCTGATTGATATTCGAATGAATGAATTCAACATTTTTCACATTATGCTTTTCAGCTATTTTTTTAGATACTTTTATAAGTGATTCCCTTTGTTCTACTCCATAGAACATTCCTCTTGTAGAAGCTGCACCTACCAAACAAAATTTTCCAACTCCTGCACCTATATCCAATACTTTTTTATTGGGTCTGTCTACCAGATAATCGGCAGCAGCTTTGGCTATTTCTACAGGAGTCCAATGACGTTCAGAAAGTCTTTTTATACGGGTTGAGTATAGTTCATTAAATGTACTATCTTCAATATCAATATTTAATCGTAGTTGTTTAAAAATCATTTAATTAGCTGTATATTCTCGATTCAATAAAAAAAGTATAGTTTTTGTATTTACTATATTCCTTAAGAATCGGTGATTATAAGATAGATATTACTTGGGGTAAAAGGGATTTCGACCAAGATAGTATTAGTTTATGTAATTTCATAATTTATGTTTGATTTTCTTAACTTTGCTACATGAATGATCATATTGTTTCTCAGGCTTCAGATTTTAATACCAGCGACTTAAAACTAAAAGGTTTTAAAGTATATGAGGTTAATAGTGGTGTTAATGCTATTCCTACTTATAATCGCAGAGATTTTTATAAAATTTGTATTAATACCAGCAAAAGTCTTATTCACTATGCTGATAGAGGTATTGAAACTGATGGCACAATATTGTTTTTTGGAAATCCACATATTCCATATTCTTGGGAAATTATTTCTCCAATTTATAAGGGCTATGCCTGTGTTTTTACCGAAGAGTTTTTAAAGATTAATTACCGTTCTAATAGCCTTAATGAATCACCTTTGTTTAAAATAGGCGGAACCCCTATATTCTCGTTAACTGCTGCTCAAGAGGAATTTATAAATTCAATGTTTATAAAAATGATAGCTGAACAGGATACTGATTACATTTTTAAAGATGATCTAATTCGGAATTATATTAACCTGATTATTCATGAATCATTAAAAATGCAACCTTCAGAAAATTTCTTTAAACATAAGAATGCTTCTTCTCGAATTACTACACTTTTTATGGAGCTCTTAGAAAGACAGTTTCCAATTGAGACCAAAGATCAGCCACTTAAATTAAAAACACCACAAGATTATGCTCAAAATCTTGCGGTGCATGTAAATCATCTTAATCGTTCGGTAAAAGAAATAACAGGTAAATCTACTACAGCTCATATTAGTGAAAGAATTATTAGCGAAGCAAAAGCGCTTTTGCAACATACCGATTGGAGTATTGCTGATGTGGGATTTTCGCTAGGATTTGAATATCCGAGCTATTTTAATAATTATTTTAAAAGACTAACCGGAACTGTACCTAAAGCCTTAAGGGGGTAAATTGTTTCATATTCTTAATTTTTTGTTTGATAATTGTTATCTAAGAACGTTTTTGCTTAAGTAAATTTACACAGAAATAATTAGTATTAATCCATATCAGATTATTAGCTAAATAGTAAGGTTTTTATATTGACCACTTCTTTAATTTAGTTTGTACTGATGTATAAAACAGAGCAATTATTAAAACAGCACAAAATGAATTAAACAATACTATTTTTCCAAAAGGAGATTTAGCTTCTGCAGATTATTTTACAGGGAATGCATGGGTAAAACTGCTTGTTCCAGACGACAGAATCTTAAATACAGTTATAGGAAATGTAGTTTTTGAGCCAGGTTCAAGAAACAATTGGCATACTCATCCTGGAGGCCAGATACTTATTGTTACTCATGGAGTAGGATATTACCAAGAAGAAGGAAAACCTATTCAATTACTTAATATTGGTGATGTTGTTTCTATTTTACCCGATGTTAAACACTGGCATGGTGCATCTCCTGATAGTGAATTCACTCATATAGCAATAAGTACTAATACTCAAAAAGGTATTGTCGATTGGCTAGAAAGAGTTACAGATGAGCAATACAATAGCTTTAAATAATCTTAAAGGATATAGGTGTTGTTGTTATCCAACATTAATTTAAAAACAAATCTAAAAAAAGTAATCTTTATTTTTTTATCTCACGCTTCTATTGATAAAATATTTTTTGTAAATTACTAGTTTTAAGCTTGTTATGCTCTTGTTGCGGATTCATTAAATAATTTAAATCAAATTATAATAAATAACGATTTATGTCGACACATTATACAACCATTATAGAAGAAGGAATAGTTCCTAATAAATATACTACTGGAGAAGTTTCTTTTAAAAAGCGAACCAGTGACATTCAGCCACGTAATACTACCATAAAAGAGGTTGCTTTTGAACCTGGATCGAGAAATAATTGGCATACCAATACGGGTTTGCAATTACTTGTTGCAACAGAAGGGATTGGTTATTTTCAGGAAAGAGGTACTCCAATACGGTTGGTTCATAAAGGTGAAGTGCTTACCATATTACCTGATGTTGAGCATTGGTATGGAGCAACACCTACTAGCCGATTCTCACATATAGCAATTATTACTGAGATTGATAGAGGTATCGGAATCTGGATGGAACAGGTGACAGATGAGGAATACAATAGTTTTACGGCATTGTAAAGAGTGGTAAAGATTTAAAAAGAGTAGGGAAGTAGTATTTTATAAATTTTGATTTTTTTCACGCAGATCTGGCAGATTTCGGAGATTCATTTATTGAGAGTAAATACTATAGTTTGTTTTTAAACCTGAAACAAAGAAAACTTGAAACAAATAAATTAATAAATAGATGGAAACAAAGAACATTAAAGCCTTTGGTACAGTAGCTGCCGATGCGCCATTAAAAACATTAGATATTAAACGAAGAATTGTTACAGCACATGATGTCGAGATTGAAATTTTGTATTGTGGTATCTGTCATTCTGATTTGCATTCGGCTAGGAATGAATGGCATGGTACAACTTACCCAATAGTTCCTGGACATGAAATTGTGGGTAGAGTAACCAAAGTGGGAGATCATGTTAAGAAATTTAAAGTAGGCGATTTAGCCGGTGTAGGTTGTATGGTCGATTCTTGTAGAGAATGTGATCATTGTAAAGAAGATTTAGAGCAATTTTGCGATTCAGGAAGTACACTTACATTTGATTCTCCAGACAAACACCTTGGTGGACAAACTTTTGGTGGATACTCTGAGAGCGTTGTTGTTGATGAGAATTTTGTACTTCACATATCTGATAAATTAGATTTAGCAGGTGTTGCTCCTTTGCTTTGCGCTGGAATTACAACTTATTCTCCTTTAAAACACTGGAAAGTAGGACCGGGTCAAAAAGTTGGTATTGTAGGTATTGGTGGATTGGGACATATGGGAATTAAAATTGCAAAAGCAATGGGGGCTCATGTAGTAGTTTTTACAACTTCATTATCAAAAACAGAAGATGCTAAGCGCTTGGGAGCAGATGAAGTAGTATTGTCAAGCGATCCTGAAGAAATGAAGAAACATGCTAGAAGCCTTCATTTTATTTTAGATTGTGTATCGGCTCAACATGATATTGATGCTTATCTAAATTTACTTAGAGTAGATGGAACGCTTACATTGGTAGGTGCTCCTATGGATCCACTTCCTGTAACATCATTTAGCCTTATACTTGGCCGAAGAAGTTTCTCAGGTTCACTTATTGGTGGTATTGCAGAAACTCAGGAAATGCTTGACTTTTGCGCTAAGCATAACATTATTGCCGATATCGAATTGATTGGTGTAAACGATGTAAACAATGCTTACGAAAGATTATTAAAAGGAGATATAAAATATCGTTTTGTAATAGATATGGCTTCTCTTAAAAATTAGATTTTTAGAAACAAAAAAGGTGTTTATTATTACAATAAACACCTTTTTTATATTATATAATGAAATTATTTGCTGATTAGAATACTCCAGTCGGCTCCACTATAAATTTTATGTTTGTTAGAGAAACTACCTTGGTTTACAGCCAATGAAAAATTCAAAAGGCTATTAAAGTAAACGACATCAGTTCCAATTTCAACTTCACCAAAAGTATGTACTAATTTTAGTTTTCCGTCATATACTTTTTTAGTTCCATTAAAAATCTGAATCTTAACCAAATCTCCCGCTTTTACATCTAAGTTGGCAAATGTTTTTTTGTCGATATTCGTCCAAATATTTCCATATTGAATATCTAAAATCGGAATTCCGCCTTTGATGATTCCTTTTTCGAAAACTGGTTTTTGATACTCAATCTTTACCACTTCATTAGGTAATTTTGGTCCAACCTGATCAAATGTAATTGTTTTAGATGCTAAACGTGCACCTGTATAGGCATACACATCACGACCATGAAAAGTATATGATTCATTTGAGTTCTGACGACGGTTTTTCACTTCGTCGATTTCACGAATTTCTTCAATGCCTAATTGTTCAGCAACTAAAGTTAAAGTTCCATTATCAGGAGTTACAAAATAATGACCTGATTTAGTCAATAAAACAACCGAGTGTCTAGCTGTTCCAACTCCAGGATCACAAACGGAAACAAATACTGTTCCTGTTGGGTAATATTGAGCTGTTTGTGATAAACGATACGCTGCTTCCCAAATGTTAAATGCTGGAATTTCATGTGTAACATCAAATATTTTCAAATCGGTAGAAACACCTATTGCAACACCTTTCATAGCAGATACAGCTCCATCTTTCAAACCAAAATCAGATTGAAAAACTAAAACATTATTTTGAGAAAATCCATTAAAAGTAACAGCACACAAAAAAAGTAATAATCGTAATTTCATTTTTTTATTTTTAAAAATTTCTACAAATATATTTTATTAAAATTAGATTTTATCTTTTTAACTATATAAACTCTACTTAATAAGTGAAGTTTAATTTTTAAAAATTACATTTGCACTTTGTTAATCTTAACAGAATATTTAACAATCCCTTTTCATTTATTTAAATGAATTATTTACAAAGTATTAAAAATAACCAGCAATGAAAAAAAAATTAAAAATCCTAATTACTGCAATTCTCTCTTTATCGAGTACTTTATTTTTTGCACAAAGTCAAGATATAAAAGGAACTATTACTAATGAAAATGGAAATCCTTTAGAATTTGCTACTATTCTTATTAAAGGAACTCATGTAAGCGCTACAAGTGATGCTTTAGGGGATTTCACTATAGTGTCAGCAGCAGTTAACCCGACTTTTGTAGTTTCATTATTTGGTTATCAAACCAAACAGGTTGTTGTAAAAGGGCACATTATCGATGTTCAGCTAATTTTAGAGAATAATAGCCTAGACGAAATTGTTATAGTAGGAAGTAGGAATCCGAAGAAAAGTAAACTTGAAACTACAGTTCCTGTTGATGTTGTTAATTTAGCTAAAATTAGAAATACAACTCCACAAACAACTACAAATGATATTTTAACGTACTTAATTCCTTCTTTTAATTCAAGCCGTCAATCATCATCAGATGGTACAGAGCATATAGATCCTGCTTCCTTAAGAGGTTTGGGACCAGATCAGGTTCTGGTTTTAATTAATGGAAAAAGAAGACATACAACATCATTAGTAAATTATCAAAATACAGTTGGAAACGGATCTGTAGGAACAGATTTGAGTGCTATTCCAGCTTCGGCAATTAAGCGTATTGAAGTTTTACGAGATGGTGCAGCGGCGCAATATGGATCAGACGCTATTGCGGGAGTTATCAATTTAGTTTTAAAAGATAATGCAGGTTTAGATGCCAATGTAACTTACGGGGGAACATCTAGAAATGATGGACAAACAACAAATTTGAACCTGAATTACGGTGCAAAAATTGGAAACAAAGGCGGTTTTATTAATTTAACTGCAGAGTTTAATAACCGTCAAAAAACGAATCGCTCACAAAATAACAACTTGATTATTTTTGATCAATCGGCTTACGATAATTATTTTGCTTATGATTTTGCTGCCGATCCGGCACAGGCGCGTCAGATAGATGATAATTTATTAGCACAAAACGGATTAAAACGTGATGATTTTAATTTCCAGATAGGTGATGCAAAAATAAAAAATATCCAAGGATTTTTTAATGCATCGATCCCATTAAACGATCAAATAGAGTTTTATGCATCAGGTGGAGTAAGCCACAGAAATGGTACAGGTTATGGATTTAGACGTTTGCCAAGTGAAACTGAGAATGTAGTATTCTCTATTTTCCCATTCGGATTCCAGCCTGAATTAAATTCAGTTGTAACCGATCTTTCTTCTTCAGTAGGATTTAAATTTAAATTTGGTGAATGGAAATTAGATGTAAGTAATACTATTGGAGAGAATAAATTTGTTTATGACATTTCTAATACCAATAACGTTTCACTAGGTGCTACTAGTCCAACAGATTTTAAAGCAGGAAATCACTCTTTTTTACAAAATACAGTAAATGCAGATGTGACAAGATTGTATAAAGACATTTTTAATGGTTTGAATGTAGCTTTTGGTGGAGAGTATCGTTTTGAAAAGTATAAAATTGTTGCAGGTGAAGAAGCTTCTTATATTGATGGAGGATCACAATCATTCCCTGGGTTTTCTCCTTTGAATGCTGTAAACGAAAACAGAAACAGCGTAGGCGTTTATGCCGATGTAGAAGCAGATGTTACCGAAAAATTATTAATAGGAGTTGCTGGTCGTTATGAAGATTTTTCAGATTTTGGTAATACTTTAAACGGAAAATTATCAGCCCGATATAAAATTCTAGATAACCTTTTTGTGCGTGGAGCAATAAGTACTGGATTTAGAGCACCATCATTACACCAACAATACTTTAACAACATAGCAACTGATGCTGTTGATGGAAAAATTTTAAATTCAGGTATTTTTAGAAATGATAGCGATGTAGCAAAGCAACTAGGAATCCCGAAATTAAAAGAAGAAACTTCTAGAAATTACAGTTTTGGAGTTGTCTTTTCTCCAATAAAGAAGTTAAATATTACAGCCGATTATTATCATATCAGAATCGATAACAGAATTATCTTAACTGGAAATTTAGGTAATGATGCCTACGGAGAACCAGTTCCGGAACTTCGTGATTTGTTTGCTGTTTATGGAGCTCAAACAGGGCGTTTCTTTACAAATGCAATCAATACAACCACAAATGGACTTGATTTAGTTATTGATTATGATATGAATGTTGGTGAAGGAAAAATGAATCTTTCGTTATTGTATAACTATAATGATAATAAAGTTGACAAGCATTTAAACAATGTTCCAGCTTTATTTGAAGGACAGGAAGATGTTTATTACGGCCCACAAGAAAGAAGTTTGATTGAAACCAATACGCCTAAACACAAAGGAACGTTTGCAATAAATTATAGTTTAAGTAAATGGAATTTTTTATTGAGAAACACTTATTTTGGAGAAGTAATTCGTGATGGATTTCCATTTGGTGGAATTCAAAAACATAACGGAAAAGTGGTTACCGATTTAACCGTAGCTTATAAATTAACTCCAAAAATTCAGATTGCTTTAGGAGCTAATAACCTATTTGATGTTTTCCCAGACAGACAAATTTATGAGAACAGTTACTATGGAGTGTTTAAATATGCACCTGTTCAAATGGGAACAACCGGAGCATACTATTTTGGAAGAATGAGTTTTAGTTTGTAGAAATGAACGGTGAGATGTAAAAAACTATAAACTGAATATTTAATAAAAGGACCGCTTATATTAGGCGGTTTCTTTTTATTATAACAACTCTTCTATTCTAGTATAATACAATCAAAACTTAGGATATTCAAAATTTATTTGATGCTCATAAAAAATTCTAGAATCCTTTTTCTAATACTAGTTTAATTAGTTAAATTTATAGTAGTTAAATACTATTACATCAAGTTATAATTTAGGCTAACAAAACAAGAAATTTTAATCATAAAAAGTAATTATTTTGGATACAACAGAATTTTTAATACGACTGATGGTAGCAACATTTGCGGGATTAATTATTGGTTTTGAAAGACAGTGGCATCATAAAGAAACAGGTTTAAAAACCAATATGCTAGTAGCAACAGGGGCAGCTGCCTTTGTTTTATTATCTATAAAAGTAGCGACAACTACACCAAATATTGATGTAACCCGTATTACTGCTCAAGTAGTTATGGGGGTAGGTTTTCTTGGGGCAGGTGTGATCTTTAGAGAAGGACCTAATGTACACGGTTTAAATTCGGCAGCCACAATATGGTGTAGCGCGGCAATAGGATGTATTGCAGCATCAGGTTATTTTATAGAAGCTTTTATCTGTACGTTTTTGGTAATTATAGTAAATACGGCTATTGAACCTGTAGATAAGTGGTTGCGAAATAGGAAGTAATATGGATGACCAAGGGACGATAACAAAAATGTAGTTTAATTTGAAACTTTGAACTAAATTTTTGGATGCAGATTTGGCAGATTTAGGATATTTTTATTGAGGAGTTAATTTTCTATTTGTTACTAAAATGGTATTTGTTTTGATTGTTTTTGTGTTCAACTAAGTGTATTATTTAGTTTTGATATGATAATTTAATCATAAAGTATTTAAATAAATAATGCGAATAAAGTGAGAACAATTAAATTTAATATGTCGGAATGTGGTATTGATTTGCTTTTTAATGTCTTGACATAGACTGTGTTAATAAACACTATATGGACATGGATATTTATAATACCGGTTTTTTATAAATAGTAGTTTTAAAAAATGCGAAAGGATTATTGATCTTAAATCAACAAAAAATAGATATTACCGATAATATGATTCAATTATCTGCTAAGTATTAAAATTGATCGGATAGAACTCTTGAATAAAAACCTAATAGTATTCATATAATCTGTTCGTTTATTTATTACGTTTTGCATAAATTAAATATTTCGAATTTTAATTCTTCATTATGCCTAATTCAGAGATTATAAACCATTTAAAGATATGTTAGAAAATAAAGAGACAGAGGAATTAATTAGAGCGTTTACTAACAAGACAATTGTAGAACTTGATTTTATTATTAGAAATAGCCATTCACATTCAGATGTAAAAGTTAATGTAGCAAAACATTTAATCGAAAAGAAGAGAGACGAGTTGAGAACGAAAAATATAAAAATTTCAAAAAAAATAAATGAATTGATTTGTCAACAAAGTTGTTTTGATTTTCATGTATTATCTTTTGATGGTTACAAACTAATAATTGGAGGTAGTATGGATTTATCATATTACCATAAATTAGAAATAATATTTGAAGATATTTTCTTTGTTTCTGGATTTTTTAGAGGCTGGCATTCTAACACAGAAAAAACGGTATTTCTAATTCCAGATAATGAAATTGAACTGAATCAAAAATATTAAGTAGAGGAGGACTATCAATTATTTATATTCAAAACAGAGGAGTATAATAATGATATTGTAATTGTTGCAAAAATGGTTTCATATAACACAGATACGGTATATTACTATAACAAAACAGACTTAAAACCAAACGAACGTATTGCTGATTTTTTGAAGACGAAAAAGCCCCAATAATATAGGGTTCTAAAGTCTGATCTTGCTAATTTTGATGTGTATTGTCATGAATATCCTATTTATGACTATGCAGCTACTTCAGATGAGCTAAAATCCTGGAGATATTTTGAAGATTAGATTATTAATGTTGTAAAAACAAAAGGAGAAAATTCACTATAAATTTTTACAAATAAAACTGAGATATCGATTGATATCTCAGTTTTTAGATGGCCTTAGATTGCAGGATCAGCTGGAGTATTTGAGTTGTTGTTTCTTTCAGAATCAGGATAAGGATACCAATTACGGTTTCTTTCAGCTCCAATAGTTCCAGCAGCAGGGCGTTCAAATCTTCTACTGTCTTCCAATTTTAAACCAGACATATACATTTCGATGCAACGGTTTCTGTAAATTTCGGTCAAAACACTAGCTTTGGTTATCGCTCCAGTATACGGAGCAAGATTTGCCCCAATTCCGTAAACATCAGCAGCAGCTGTTTTAGTCAAAACTTTATTCAATTCGATAATGGCCTGTGGTAAATTTTCTTTTCGAGCATATGATTCCGCTAAAATAAGCATCATTTCACCAGGTAAATAAACAGGTATCGATTTGGTATTAGAATCAAAAAAACCAATTGCTGTTGTAGGATTTGAACCAGGTTTGATATAAAAATTCAATCTTCCATCAGAATTTGTAGGCGCTAATGCTGCCGGTAATCCTAGAGTTAAATCTACAGGCTGAAACACATTGTTAGTCGTTATAGAAATATAAGCAATTGGGTTTGGACTAATTTGATCGAATGCAAATACCGATTTAGAAGTAAGGTTAACCAAATTAGCATATTTAATAGCATTATCGTAGTCACCAGCCATTAAATAGGTTCTTGCAAAAAGGGCATAAACTGTATTTTTATAATTTATACCACTTACTAATTCTGTGAAGCCAGTTGCTTTATCAAGTAAAGGCTCTGTTGTTTTTAAGATTTCAATAGTTTCGTTTAACACCTCGAGTCTGGAATTAAAGACTGCATTTTTCCCAGTTGTCAAGGGCACACTTTGGAAATACTGCACGAGAGTTGTAAGTGCCATTGCTTTAAAAATAGAAGCATGAACCAAAACACTTGCTCTTTCATTTTCAGAAGATAAAACAGCTACATGATCAATTACTTTTTGAGATTCTGATTTGATTATAAGACACTGTGACCATAGATTATTTACAACTAAATTTCTAGTAGAAAGTACTTCTCCTCCAACAGATAGTTCACCTTCATCAACATTTCCTGCATTTAACAATCGTAGTTCTTTTGTTGTAAACCCGCTACCTGTAATCGTATTGTAAACAGGACTTGTTCTATCGACTGTCCAAAGTAGTTGCAATCCATTTGCAGCACCAATGACACCTCCTCTGGTTTTAAAAACTAATTCTTGGGATGGTTTGGTTGGGTCTAAATAATCTTCATTACAACTTGTTACTAGTAGCGCAAGTGTTATTATTGGGATGAATATTTTTTTCATGATGTTTTTTTTAAATTAAAATTGAAATTTCACTGCCAACGAATAGGAACTAGGAATTGGCACTGTTCCAAAATTGTATTTCGCTACTGAAGATTGTCCGCCAGAATTTGTTTCTGGATCGAAACTGGTAAAATTATCCCATGAAATTAGGTTTCGACCACTTGCAGTGATAGTTAAGTCATCAAAGAATTCATTTATTTTTCCGAATGAATAATTTAAAGATACTTCTCTTAGTTTTAGATAACTTCCATCAACAACTCTAAATTCTTCTATATTATAAATCGACCAAATATAACCGCGTGGTAATTCTCCGTTAAGTTCTTGGGCAACAATTGTTCCTGATCCAACTCCTTGTCTGGTTCTGTAATCGGCATCAAAAACATCTACTCCTTGAACGCCATCAAATAATATAGATAAGCCAAATTTTTTGTAATTCAAATTAGCTCCAAATGAAATGATGTAATCGGGATTTGGATTTCCAATTTGTTTGTTTAAAATAGCTCCTGTTGGTTGTCCCGAAGCATCTCTTTGTGCAGTTCCAGTATTTACATCACCTTTTTCGGTTTGAGGATATCCATTTGGAGTTAATAATAAACTTCCATCAGAATTTCTTGCAAAATAAGTACCATAAAAAATACCTATTGGTTTATCCATTTCAACAAAAACAGGAGCGCCAGCTAAATTACTGTCTAATTTGAAACGTGTTTGCGGCAATCCAGTTACTTTGTTTCTGTTGCTGCTGTAGTTGACAAATGCATCAAGATGTAAATTTTCTTTTTTGATGATGTCATATTTAAGATTCACCTCAAACCCTCTGTTATTCATTTGTCCAATATTCTTAATAGTATTTGTAGCCCCTTCTGAAGCTGCTAATTGAACTGGCAATAATAAGTCATCAATGTCGGCATTGTAGTAGCTAAATGATAGGCTTAAACGATCTTTTATAAAACCAAAATCACCTCCAATTTCATAAGTAACACTTTGTTCTGGTTTTAAATCTAAATTTCCTTGTTTGAATCCTTCAATAGTAAAAGTACTATTGCCTAAAAGCGTTCCAGTAGAATAATTGGTAAAACGAGCATACGGTTTAATAGCAGTTAAACTTCCCGATTTTCCCCATGAACCTCTAATTCTAACCGAGCTTACTATATCATGAATGCTTTCCATGAATTTTTCGTCAGAGAGGACATAACTAAAACTTGCCTTTGGATAAAACTGTGATCTATTATCACTTGAAAAAATAGTTGAAGCATCCTGTCTTCCAGCTATAGTTACATATAACTTATCTTTATAACCAAAGGTTTCCTGAAGATAATAACCCCATAAATTGTATTTTGACTGGCTAGAACTTGGCGATCCAGGAATTAAGGTATTAAATGCATTTATGGTTTCTATAAATGGTTTTAAATTTCGCCCTTCAACAGCCACAAAATTATCGCGATAGGTTTGGATGTTATACCCTCCATAAGTAGTTGCTTTCCAATTTTGGTTGATATTCCAAACATATTTTAAATTCAAATCATTATTAAATTGTACCACTCTGTTTGTTGCTTCAGAAACATACCCATCATTGTAATAGGCTGGATTAACGATATAAGGATATCTCGGAATATATACGTTTCCTCTTTGGTTGTAATTGTCAATACCAAAAATTAAATCGGCATTGAAATTTTTAAAAGGCACGTAATTTAATTGTATATCCGAAATAATACGATCTGTATTTTGTTTGATTTTAAACGTTTCTATAATCGAGAGCGGGTTAATTCTGTTGGGATCAACTGCCAGCAAGTTGCCATTAGCATCTCTTTGGCTAATGGCATATATATTATTGGTAATATTTATTGAATTAATCGGACTCCAGAAAACGTTTCCATCTGGCTTTTCATTTGAACTAGAGCTAATATAATTTAATCCAACAGTAGCAGATAGTTTTGAGTTGAAATCATGTTTCAATCTTACTTTTGCACCTGTTCTTTTAAAATCGGTGTTTTTTATGATTCCTTCGTTTACCAAATGTCCAAGTGAAGCAAAATATTTTGTTTTTTCATCTCCGCCTTGCATAGAAAAGTAGGTATCAGTTCCAATTCCAGTAGTGAAAATATCATCTTGATAATCATATCGCTGTACGCCAAAAGTTCTTGTTTCAAGGTTTCTTCCTAATACATTTACAGTTGTTGGACTTGCTGGATTTCCTTGAATCGGAAATAAAGCTGGAGAAGTACTTACGAATTGCTTGTCGGACATATTCAGATTTAATTTTTTTCGGATCTGGTTTGAAGTTACACTGGTTGAGAATGTATATCTGGTTTCGCCAGCAACACCTTTTTTGGTTGTTATTAAAACAACTCCATTAGCTGCTCTTGATCCATAGATTGCTGCAGCAGCTCCTCCGTTTAATACTTCAATACTTTGTATATCGTTTGGATTGATATCAGATGATCTATTTTGACCAATCTGCATATTAGAGTTTCCAGTTGTTACATTTAAGTTTGTTACATTGGTAGTTGCATTGTTTAAAACGACTCCATCAATAACATATAACGGATCTGATGAACCTAATATAGACGAAGTTCCTCTAAGTTTAATACTGAAGCCTCCTGCAGGATCTCCAGAGTTTTGAGAAACTTGTGCGCCCGCAATTTTACCTTGTAAAGCCGTCGATAGGCCACCTGGCTGAGCTTTTACTAAGTCTTCACCTTTTAAGCTCGTAACTGCGTTACCAAGCTCTTTACGAGTGGCACGAACTGTAGATCCTAATACAACAACTTCTGAGAGTGCATTGAGTTCTTCTGTCATTTTAAGATTAATGACGTCTGTGGTTGATGAAATTTTAATTTTTTTAGTTGAAAATCCGATAAAACTAAAGAGAAGCGTCTCATTTTCATTTACTAGAATGCTAAATTTTCCATCCAAATCGGTTACGGTACTCTTAGCAGTTCCTTCAACTAGGACAGATACCCCAGGCAGAGAAAGACCGTCAGATTGGCTAGTAATTATACCGGTTATGGTTTTTGATTGGGCAAAAAGGGGTTGCGCAAACAAAATAATTCCAAATAAAATAAGTAATTGTTTTCTCATTTTAAAATATTTGATTAGTTATAAAAAGGAAATGTACGATTTTTTTAAATAAAATTTATTCTTGTAGTATTTTATTTTAAAACCAATAATAATGCGATATTATTCTTTAATTATACTAATATATTAAAGCTATTTCTTATAAAAGTAAGTTTCCTGCTTTTTTGGATATAAACAGAGATAATCACGTATTGTGTTTGATTTATAAGCGAAATCTCAAAAAAAACTCATTTATTATAGTAGTAGGTAATTAAGCAAGAACACCTAATTTGGCATTGATTCTTGCTATGAAATGAAATACTTTTTGGAACATATAGGGGATTAATTAATAGCTAACTAAGGTATCATTTCTTTTACAATTGTTATAAATACATCAGTATAATGATGATCTCCGTCGAGATAAATAATTTTAGTAGCTCCATTTGAAATTTCTTTACTTGGTGAATCATCTTCATCTTTTTCAAAAAAACAAAATAGGATGAATAGGGCTCATTTTATTAATTTCATCAGGAACAGAAAATCCTGACGCATTGTTTATATCTAAAAGCTCAGACACGTGAACTTCAAAAAAAGTTTCTTTAGATGGTGATAGTAAAACTAATCCTGTAAAGTTTTTTTTTATTTTTTCTGGAATTCGATTATATACAAATGGAAGAATCTCTGCTTGAAAGCATATTAAAAAGGAAGATAATAATTAATACTTGTTCAGTTATCGTATAATTTTTATTCTTAAAAATTACAATACTTTACCCCATTTTTTAACGTATCAAAAGCTTTAATTTAAGATATATTAACTTTTTTGTTTAATTAGGTTTGATTAAATTTATAGTATTAAAATTATAAAATTATTCTTATGAAAGCAGTACGATATTATGGACACAAAGATGTTAGGATTATAAATGACTTAGAAAAACCATCGCCAACAGGAGATGAAGTATTATTAAAGATTGGTGGGGCAGGAGTATGCCATTCAGATTTACACATAATTGATGAAGGAACAATTTCTGATACAATATTTACACTTGGGCATGAAAATGCTGGATGGATTGAGGAGATAGGGCAAGATGTAAAAGGTTTTAAAAAAGGAGATGCAGTTTTGGTATATGGCCCTTGGGGATGTGGGCATTGTAAACCATGTCAACATTCAAAGGAAAACTATTGTGATCATCAATCTGAACAAGCTTTTGGTGGAGGATTAGGATTAAATGGTGGTATGGCTGATTATATGCTTGTACCTTCTTCACGTTTATTAGTGCCAATTCATGATTTAGACCCTGTTATAGCAGCTCCTCTCACTGATGCAGCATTAACACCCTATTCAGCGATAAAACGTTCATTGCATAAACTTATGCCTGATGAATATGTTGTGGTTATAGGGGTTGGAGGTTTGGGACATGTTGCCTTACAGATTTTATCAGAAATTAGTGGAGCAACAATCATTGCCTGCGATATAACTCCAGAACGACTAGAATTTGCTAAAGAATTAGGTGCTACTTATGCTGTTAATTCAACAGATACAGATGCTGCGGAGCAAATTCAAAAAATTACTGGAATAAAAAAAGCAAAAGTTGTACTCGATTTTGTTGGAGCTACTTCAACAGTTGAATTAGGTACAAAAGTAATTGGCTTAGATGGTGACTTAACTATTGTAGGTTTAGGGGGAGCAAAATATGAATACAACAAAGGTTTACCTTTTGGCGTAAGCATTACTAATCCTTATTGGGGCTCTAGAACTGAATTGATGGAGGTAATAGGACTGGCTTTACAAAAGAAAATCCATATTGAAATTGAAAAATACAGCTTAGACCAGGCTCTTGAAGTTTATGACAAATTAAGACAGGGAAAAATAAAAGGAAGAGCTGTATTAATTCCTTAATTTAATAAGTATATAAGACTAAATCATGAAGCCCAGTTCTAAATTGGGCTTTTTGTATTTATGGTTGTTTTTTTAAACATAAACAACACGATTTGTAAAAAATAAATTTTATTAGTAAATCAACATTTAAGTTTTGCTTATTCTTGTAATATTTTAGAAGTGTTAATCAGTATACGACTAAAGGAAAGCTAAAAAACTAATTTGGTAA
Organism: Flavobacterium sp. ALJ2; assembly: GCF_015594725.1. GTDB lineage: Bacteria > Bacteroidota > Bacteroidia > Flavobacteriales > Flavobacteriaceae > Flavobacterium. Next base: position 112,959 of record NZ_JADNRC010000006.1, read on the forward strand.
TTTTATTGTTGTTTTCTAATAAAATTATTGTTTTATTACTCTCAGATGGAGTTTGTGTTGGATACCAATTGCGATTAGGTTTAACTATTATTAATAATCCTTCATCATTTCCAATGGCCGCAAAAAATTCACTGTTGGCATTTTTGCTAAAGAAATTTAACTGATGTTGGTTTATTAAGTTTTGCCCTAATTCTAGTGGTTTTTCATGTACGATACCAATTTCACTAATGTTAAGTATTGATTTTGTATCAAATGGTTCGAATTGTGAATTATTGAGATCATGTCTCGCTATGAATTCTAATAAATTACCATTGTTGTCATAAAAGTAAACAGCATTAGCATTCCAACTTTCAAATCTAGTGATTACACTTTCGTTCTCAATATGAATTAAATCAACTCTATTTTTACACCATTTTATAGCTTCATCGAGTTTGTTTTCAGGAATGTTAAAGGCAAGATGATAAATAGAATCAAAATTTCTGTTTTCGATAAACTTTAAAATTGAGCTTCCTATCTGAAAGGAAACAGAGGTAGAATCATGGTCTAAAATTTTAAAACCTAGATTTTGGGTATAAAATGCTATGGTTTTTGAGATACTATTGGTTTCAATTTGGATATATTCAAGCTTCATAGTTGTATTTTTTAGATAAAATTGTACGGTTTAGATTCTTACCGTTTACACAAATTTATAAAAATACTATTGTACTATTAAATGGATACAATTGTATACTTCTATAAGAGAATCATAATTTATTATACCATTCATTAAAACGAACTCAGTTAAGAGTCAAGCCAGTTTTTAAAATTATTAATTTCTTTTTTACTCAAAATAATAGGATCTGCATCGGGAACAGAAATGTTTAATAGCAGCTCAATTTTTTGACTAGAATGCTTAACAATCTCCTGAATATGATTTCGGTTTAAAATATATTTTCGGTTTACTTTAAAGAAAAGGGCAGGGTCTAGTTTATTAATAAGCTCTTTAAGATTGCTATTGTAAAAGTAGCTATTACCATTATTCGTGTAAATAAAAAGATGTTTCCCTGTAGCATAAAAATAAGCAATGGTTTGATCATTTATAGAAATAAGCTTATCTCTGTGATTTACTAAAAAATGATGTTGAACATTCGTTTGATTTTCAAGTGCAACAAGTGATTCAACTATTGGATTAGGATTGAATGCTTCTTTTATATTTTTATATTTTGATAAAGCTTCTAATAATTCTTCTTCCTCATAGGGTTTAAGAAGGTAATCGATAGTAAAATGTTTGAAGACTTTTACAGCATAAGAATCATAAGCAGTAATAAAAATCACAGGGCATGAAATAGCAGTCTTTTCAAATATATCAAGACTTTTCCCGTCCCCAAGATGGATATCCATGAAGGCAAGATCAACAGTGTTTTCTTTGAAAAAAGCAACAGCATCTTTCACTGATTTTATCAAAGTTATTTCACTAATGGCAATTATACTTTGCTGTTCAAGAATTGATTTTAGATAACTTGAAGCAAGATGTTCATCTTCAATAATTACTATTTTCATTTATTCTTTTTTCGCAAAGGTAAAAAAAAAGCTCCGTTAAAAAACGGAGCTAGTTAATTTACAATTCTGGATTGTTTAATCGTGCATCTAATGGGAAAGGCAACGTATATCTCGGATCATTTTGAATCAGGGTATAAGTCTTGTTACTCAATGTATGTTCGATTTGTTTTTGAGTAGTTCTTCTTAAATCAAACCAACGGTGTCCTTCTGTAGCAAACTCACGTTGTCTTTCCTGATATACAAAATCAAGAAGTTCTATTTGATTCATAGCACTAATCTTTGTGCTCAATTGAGCGAAACCTGTGGTATTATAGCGGTTTTTTACGAAATTTAATATAGTTGTTCTTGCGGTTGCAAGATCATTTAATTGTACTGAAGCTTCTGCTTTTGTTAAATATAATTCGGCTGTTCTAAAGGTGTTTTTTTGATTTAGCTCTCCACCTTTCAAAAATATAAATTCGCTACCACTTGTTTTAAAATACAATTTAAAACGCAAGTCATTTGTCTTGTCATATACATCTATTAAGGTAGGAGCTGCATATGCGGATCTTCTTAATTTATTTTCAAATGTATTTTCAAGAGCCATTATTGATTCTTTTGTATCGTAATTGTTTGGTAAAATTGGAGTAGTATTTAAATCAACTAATGAGTTATTAATAGTCAATCCCATATTTGCTGCTTGTAAAGCTTTATCCCATTGTTTTTGATACAAGTAAATACGAGACTCCATTGTATATAATGCTGCTTTAGAAAAACGATAGTTTAATCCTGTAGCTTGAGTATCTTTATTTAGTAATTTTTTAGCAGCTTCTTTATCCGAAATAATTTGCTCGTAAATAACAGCTATACTTTCTGGTTTATAGACTTGTTCTAAATCTATCTCTAATGCCAAAGGAACACCTCTCTCAGAATTTGCAGTCGTTACATCATATTGCTTCGCAAATAGGTTAACTAAGTCAAAATATGCAAAAGCTCTTAGCGCATATGCTTCTCCAACTAATTGATCTTTTTCTGCCGAAGCTTCAAGTTTATTACTTGCTTCATTGATAATTACATTAGCATAAAAAATACAATTGTATAGTGCCGCATACGGAAATTTTGTTGCGATAAGATCTGGATTTGCATCATTCCACATATAGTTATCCTTATAAAATACGTAATCATTACTATTTTCTTCAAGAAGTACTTCGTCTGCTCTTAAGGCAGTTAGTGATTTATGCATAGGAAAAACAGCATAACCTCTAGTAAGAACAGCTCTAAACTCAGGAAGTGTTTCAGGGATTACTTTTCCTACTGGTTTCACGTCAAGGTAGTCATCACAGCTTGAAGCTACTATAGCAGCTACAAAAAGGAATAGGTATTTTGATATATTTTTCATCTTAAATTAATTAAAAAGTTATATTACATCCTAATGTTAATGATTTAGGAATAGGCTGAGCGTAGATATTTCCATAAGTTTCGGGATCAAAATATCCTTTGTAATCAGAGCTAATTACAAATAAGTTTCTTCCTTCAATACTGAATCTGAGACTATCAAAAAACATTTTTTCTACTGCTTTTTTAGGCAAAGTATATCCAAAACGTAAACTACTTAATCTCATATAACTCATTTCATGTACCCAAGTGTCTAAGTATTTATTAGTATTTATTGAGTTTCCTCCAGCATACCATTTGTAAGCCATCCAAGAGTCTCCAGCGCCAGAATCATTGCCTACAATTCCTGGTAAGTTTGATCCTGTGTTATTAGGTGACCAAGCATTTAGAATATCAGTAGTAAAGTTTTGTCCACGATCTACCATTGCACCATTGTACGGAGGTGTTTCAACAACTGTTTGTTTAATATTAAAAGTGGTAGCAACTGTAATATCAAAATCATGAATTTTGAAAGTATTAGTAAAACCACCCGTAAACTTAGGATCTAAATCTCCAGCATAAGTAAATAAATCTCTTATTCCTTTAGTATCAAGTTTAGACTGTGTGAATTCTCCAGGTATAACTTCAGCTAAAGCATCGTATAATTGAAAGAAAGTTTGGGTATTAACAGTTTCACCATTTTTATTTACAAACAACGGGTATCCATTTTCATCAACTCCATTTGTTTTTAAAGCAAATACCGATCTTACAGGGTATCCTTCTAGTGATGGAGTAAGTTCATTTTCTCTTATTTGCACACGATCAACATGACTCTTATTGTGTGAGAAATTAATATTAGTAGTCCATTTAAAATTTGGATGATCAATATTTTTCGTAGCCAATGCAATTTCAAATCCTTTATTAGATACTTGTGCCCAATTTAAGGTAGTGAACTCAAATCCGTTTTCTACTGGAAGTGATTGAATACCAATTAAATCACTACTTTTTCTTCCATATACATCAGTAACAATACTAATACGGTTGTTAAATAACCCTAGATCCATACCTAGGTTGGTGTTTTCTGTTTTCTCCCATCTTAACTTATCATTTGGAGGTGTTGTTATCGTAATACCCGGTTCAGTTTGTCCTGGTAAAAGAGTTATATTGCCATATTCTCCTACAACAAATGGCGATGTTCCTTTGTCTATATTTCCTTGCAGTCCATAAGAAGCGCGTAATCTTAAGTTAGACACTATTTCATTGCCTTTTAAGAAATCTTCTTCAGATACTAACCAAGAACCAGAAGCTGCCCAAAGTGGTAAGTATTTGTATTTTGGATCTACACCAAATAAATCAGAACCATCATAACGAATACTACCAAAAAAGGTATATTTTCTGTCGTAAGTATAAGATGCTGTTGCAAAAAATGATGCAAATGCATTTTCATTCTTAGATTTTTTATAGGCTCTATAAGTAGATTGATTTGCAAGATCCTCGTTAGGAAAAATTACTTGGATTGAAGTTAACGTTTTTGGATCGTATCCAAATGCTTTGGTTGCAATACTAGTATTGTAATTTCTTCTCAATTCACTTCCTGCCATAACTTCCAACTCATGTTTTTGATTGATTACAGTTGAATAATTCAACATCGTTTTCCAGTTGTATTGGAAAAAATCGGTATTGTTATTTTGAATTATTCCGCCTTCTGGAAGAAAATAACTAGGTTTTCCATTATTAAATCTACGAGATTTTTCTCTTTCTTTTCTTGTAAAATAAGTGTCTTTACCAGCAAATTTTTCACTAGATGTGTTGTCAAATTGTAAACCAATTTGGGTACTTGCTTTTAGGCCTTTTGTAATTCTGTAATCGATATCAAGAATAGCTTTAATGGCTCTGTTTTTTAATTCGTAAGAGGAGTTCTCTCTTTCTTCAATAAAATTAAAAGGGATGTAACGGTCAGAATAGCCACTAATATCTTTATCGTAGTTATAGCTTCCATCAGCATTATATGGTGTTAAATACGGGTTTACGGCTCTTGAATAATTCGCTGGATTTGTAAATCCATCGGTATCTGTAATGTATGATTTTGTTTTGCTTTCAGAACCAAATAATCCAATACCAATATTTAATTTGTCAGTAACTTCAAAATTATTTTTTAAAGTAACGTTATATCTATCGTAACCAGTTCCTATTGTAGCACCTTCTTCATTATACGCTCCTAAAGAGAAATAATAGTCAGATTTTTCGCCACCACCAGAAAAACTCAAACCATATTGCTTATTTATAGCTGTTTGATATAATAAATTCCCCCAGTTTGTATTATTATTTCTTAATGCATTGATAGAATTCTGTGTGTCTGATGACAATGCCGAAAAGCCTCCCGTTCTATACGCCCCTAATTCATTAGACTGATTTAAGATACGAGAAACTTCTCCGCCACCGTCTCTATATGTTAAGTCAGATCGACTTGCTAATCCTAATTCTAGATCTACTTTTTGAGAAGCATTTAAAAGATTTAATTTTGAAAAATCAGGTTTTTGAGTGACAAAAGTATTAGCAGTAAAGTTTACTTTCATGCTTCCTTTTTTTCCTTTTTTGGTAGTAACAACAATTACTCCATTTGCAGCTCTAGCTCCATAAATTGCAGTAGCAGCGGCGTCTTTTAAGATGGTAATATCTTTAATATCGTCAGGGTTTAAACCTGCAATAGAAAAATTGTTTAATTCATCGATATTGTCTTTGTCAAAGTTCTTAGGAACATCATTGCTCTCTAATGGTAAACCATCTAATACCCATAATGGATCTTGTGAGCCTGAAAGTGATGCAGTACCACGAACTCTAATTTTTGCAATAGCACCTGGAGCTCCCGTTGCTTGAGTAACGGCAACACCTGCAGCTTGACCAATTAACAATTGATCTAAACTCGCAACACCGGCTTGTTGAATGTCAGCCATATTAACTTTGGCTACAGCCGAAGTCAATTTTCTCTTTTCAATTTTTTGGTAACCTGTTACAACAACTTCTTTAAGTTCGCTAAGGTCTGCTTTTAAAGAAATATTATAGCTGTTTTGAGATGTAATGTTGATAGTGTACGATTGGTAACCCATGTAAGTTACACGTATACTAGTAGTACTCTTGTTTATTTTCAATTCAAAATTACCATCAAAATCAGTAACAGTTCCAATACTTGCACTTTCGATAACACCTTTTTGATTTGTACTATTAGATACTGAGCTATTCTCAACATAAACAGTTGCACCTGGTATAGGCAATTTGTCTTGGTAATCAATTACTTTTCCTGTAATCGTTCGAGTTTCTTGAGCATAGCCAACAACTGTCAGGAATAAACTCAAGATGTAAATTAATTTTTTCATTTTTGGTTTAATTAGGGTAAAAGGATTATAATGTGGTATTTAAAGCTCTTTCTATTCGTTGAATCAAATCAAAATAATGGTTTTGTGTTTCTTGATTTCCAATATTTTTCTTAGTTCTTAATAATTGTAATACTTGTTTTAATTCACCTTTTTTATCAGATGTAACTTCTGAAACTCTTTTAAGAGAGGATTGATTGATATTACGTGCCATTCTTGATTCCTCTAGTTGATTACATAAATGAGGAATATTTAGATTATCGTGTATTTCAATAATTTTTTTGCCATCTGTTTTTTCAAAAAGTTTGTTTGTAGAAACGATAAGTACATCGATGTAATTTTTTTGTGTCATACGCTCCATAATTGTTAATGACTTATTTTGAATTGTAGAAGCAAAAATATTTTGACGCATTGTTTTAAATAATTGTGTTACTGTAAACACATTTTCTTTAGTTCCATTACGTTGGTATAATTCATTTTCGGTCATTCGTAGTAAACGATCATCACTAAGCATACTATATAAAGTACTGTATTGTAATTCTCTCGCTAGGGTATAAGGCGTATATTCATAAGGCCCAACTGGAGAATCTTTTAATGCATTCGTTTTATCTAGTATCGGGTTAAAAAACAACCATTCTGGAATAGTAATACTATTTTTTAATAAATAAGCTAAAGCCCTTTTCTGGATTGCGGCAGGAACAGCTACATAACTTGCTTTGTTATCACCATGAACTGTTGTGTTAAGATATATACCTCCAAGGTTGCTTAATACGTGTCTGTTATAAAGTTGCCATTGACCAATAGTACCAATGTAAAGTTTACCAGTCTCATAATACGATTCGTCTTTATCATAAGTCCATTCAAGGATATTATTTACAACACGTTTTAAGTTTTTAAGACCATATTCACTTGCTTTCATGGCGTCATTTCCTAAATCTTCAGATTGAGAACGTGGGTCAATTATTTCACCTTGTTGCTCTCCATAAAAATAAATTGGATCATCTTGATGTTTTGAAATTAAGTTCTTTAAAGCCGTATGCTCTTCTTTTTCGTCACCATACCATCTGTATCCCCATTCGATTGCATATTTGTCATATTCGCCAATTTTTGGAGTAATAGCTTCTACATGATCTTCTGGTTGTGCGATATAATTGTAACGAGCATAATCCATAATTGATGGAGCAGTTCCACCCATTTTTGCTGTAAAATCTTTAGAACGCAATGATTCAACATCATAAGCAAATGAAGAACCCATATTGTGTTTTAAACCAAAAGTATGTCCTACTTCATGAGAAGAAACAAATCTGATAGCTTCACCCATATGTTCGTCGCTAAATTTATTTCCTCTTGCTTTAGGATCAATTACACCAGTTTGAATACGCATCCAACTGTGTAAAGATGTCATAACGTTATGCCACCATATAATATCTGATTCGATTATTTCACCACTTCTAGGGTCGACAACTGCAGGTCCCATAGCATTCGATTTTGGAGAAGCTACATAAGTAATTACAGAGTAACGTACATCATCAATGTCAAAGTCAGTATCTTCTTCAGTAGGCTCTTTTGTAATAACAGCATTTTTAAATCCAGCTTTTTCAAAAGCTACTTGCCAGTCACGAACTCCTTCTATAATATAAGAACGCCATTGTTTAGGTGTAGATGGATCAATATAATAAACGATAGGTTTTTTTGGTTCAACCAATTCTCCTCTACGATATTTTTCGATATCTTCTTTTTTAGGTTCTAATCTCCAACGAGTGATTAATTCTTTTTCGCGCATGGCATGTTGCTCATCGCTAAAATACCAATGCTTTTCAGTAAAATAACCAACACGTCTATCTGAGAAACGTGGTTGCATAGGAACCTTGTCTAATAAAATTATATTGCTTGTAACTCCAAGTGTAACGGATAGGGCAGGGCCACCTTCACTCACAGATGTTGTAAGCTGAGATTTAACTACAATATTTTTAGGAAAAGATTTTGCAAATTCTATATAAGATAGCTCTGATTTTACAGAACCCCCAAAACCAATGTTGCTTAAAACATCATTGAAGCTTTTTTGTTTTCCGTCAAAAACTTTATTCGCCTTTATTACAACCGAAGTTGAATCATTATTTTTTGTCTCTATGTCAAAAACCTCTATAATAGATTCAGAAAAATTATTGTTAACAGATGTTGTTATTGCATCTTCTTTTGGAGAAGAAACACTAGGAATCGATGATTTTACCCATACTTTTTTGGCAACTAAATCTTTATGAAAAGTGATAATTTTATTCTCATAATTCATCCCTTTGTTTAGTCCAGCCTCATTAACTTGCATTGGGACATTCGAAATTTTATTTACCACAAGAAATTCTCTTTGAAAAAGAGAATCATTTATTTCAAGATAAAGATCTGTTTTAACTTGTATTATATTAAATAATCCTTTTTTAAGAGTACCATCTTTTATAAGATCATTATATTTTTTTCCTTTTTTGTTGCTTGTAGAATCCTTAACTTGTTCTGTTTTATCTTTTTTGCTTTTTTTATCTTTTTTCTGCGCAATAATTGTACTACTACTAATCAATAATAGGAGTATTAATGTGTTTTTTAAATTTCTCAATAATGCCTTTTCCCTCATTTGAAGTTAAGTTTAGGTTAATTTTTCGCCTAAAATATTGTATCTGTTACGTTAAAAAAAACAAAAAAGGAGTGAGTGGCTTTTTTTTGGGAGTGAATGCTTTTTTTATTCAATTAAGGGTAAAATACAGACAAAAAATTCATCAGTTTTAAAAGCTTCAAAATCAGCTTTTGAATAGTAGTTATAAATACTCTTTAAGTACTTATGACCAAATTTAGATTCTATTCCTAAGTTTTGCTTTTCGTTTAGGTTATTGGTAATAACTACCTTGTTTTCTTGAATTATAATTGTAATTTTTAACGGATTCTCATCAGATGCTATATTGTGTTTTATAGCATTTTCTATGACAATTTGAAAGGCTAAATAAGGAACTTTCTTAGATAAAACACTATTATCTTCGATTGTAATCGCAAAATCAAATTCCTCTTTAAATCTGGTTTGTTGCAAAAAAATGTATTTTTCAATAAAAAGGAGCTCCTCTTTAAGAGTAACAATGTTTTGCTCAGGAGGATTGATTAAATAGCGATAAATTTTAGAAAGATTTAAAGTAAACTTGCGAGCTACACCAGTGTTACTTTCAATTAACATATAAAGAGAATTCAAAGAATTGAATAAAAAATGAGGATTTATTTGTTCTTTTAATTGATGCAATTGAATCAGTGCTTTTTCTTTATTTACCTTTTCGTTTTCTAATAACAATCTGTTCTTTTCTAATGAAAGAGCTTCCTTTTCCTGAAAGTTTTTGCGTGTAAAAAGCGTAAAGAGATAAAAGAATATAATTAAAATTGCTGTTGTTACTAGGTAAATTAATGATGCATACTTTTTGATGTCATCTACATCTTCATTTGAAATGTTTTCTGGAAAATTGACAGAAACATACCAATTAGTACCTTCTACTTTTAACCGTTTTGTGTACCTAACAATGTCTAATTTTAAATATTCCGAAAGAGCTATTCTTTTGGTAAAATCTTTCTTGGGAGCAAATATAGTATCTGATGGAATAATATCTGTTACCTTAAAGATATTTTGATTTATAAGTATAATTTCGGGATGGTAAAGTATAGTTCCATCTTGATCAAATACAAAAGCATAATTTTCTGCCCATTGATCTACAGTTGAAAAATAGAATCGTAATGATTTCAAATCGATATCATAACCATAGCGTACTACTGTACCGTTTACTGTATGAGACTTAAAATAAATGCGCCAGAAGATACTTTTGCCATCTTTAACAATGAAATTAAGTTTGTTTTTATTGCCATTTTTGGTAATTAAATCATTTATATCAGCTGTTAAATTAGAGGTGTTAGTAGGTGTTTTAAATTCAATTTTGCCATTATTTATCTGGAACCAATTGTTTTTAACAAGGTTTTGAGTTGCATGTATAGTGCTTAAAACTTTTAAATTATTAGATAGATTATGAGGAGTACTAATCTTAATAATTTGCTTAATTTCTTTTTCAATTTCAAGAAATCGAGAAAACTCCTGTGCTAGAACTTCTTGCTTTTTAATAGAGCTACGTAGTTCATTAGTAGAATTAGATTTCTCAGATATTTGCGTAATATAATTGCTTAATATGTAAATAGAAAACAAAGTAAGAACAACAAAAATAATTCCTAAAACAAAAAAATTACGCCTAGTAAGGCTATTTCTTAAAGTAAATTTCAATGGTATCTCTTAAAAATTAAGGAATATTAAAATTCCTTATTGTAATGTGGTATTATTATTATTATAATTATTTTGTGCAAAGATAGTTTTTTTATTTACCATCTCTTTTAAGTTTAATAAAATGTATCTATCAATGTATCAGTCAAACTTATGCTTTTATCTGAAGATGTTCTAATGTTTTTCCAACTAGTGTTTTATTTCCAACAGGGTTGAATCCTAATTTTAAATATAATTTTTTAGCATTTGGATTTCCATCTTCTACAAGCAAACCTAATGTTTTTTGTTTTTTGGTTACATATTCGTCTATCAAAAACTGTAGTAGTTTTGAACCTATACCTTTTCCTTGGCATTTAGGATTGACTCCTAATGTATCAATATAAAACTCTCCTTTTTGTGTTTCGTCTTCGGGATTAAAATTTTTATTAAAATGTGTTCTAACATATTGTGCTATGGGTTCTCTCAAGAGGTGCAATTTTGCCCCATCATATATATTTACTGCTGCAATAATTTCATTATCATCTTCTACAACAAAACAATTTTTATAAGAATATTGATTATTTTCTTTTTCTATAAAGTGTAGTAAAAAATCTCTAGCTTTAGTGTAGTTATGCTCTCCAATAAACTTATACACTATGTCTTCCATTGCCAATAGTAAATATGTTGCAATATCGTTCGAGTCTTTTATTGTTGCTTTTCTTATTATCATTACCAGTTCTTTTCGTTTTGACAAAATTACCTTAAACTACTATATATACCAAAATCAGGCTTGTATATTAAGTTTTATTTGGGATTTTTCATTTAAATTGCCTTGATTCGCAATCATGAAATAAAATTATCGGGCAACAATTATCAATTTAACCTTTGATGTACTTATTGTTATTCTGTTAAATAATTTCTATAAAGTGCTATATTTAAGATAACTTATGGTTTTTAAATAAAAATTTTTACAAAATTTGTAGGGATAGTTTTTTTTATTTTAAATTGCTGTCCTATTCTTGTTTTTATAGAATAAAAAACGGCTACTTGTAGAATAAGTTCTAGAGTATGATTACCTAATGTTCTACATAATGATACGTTTTTGCAATTTATTTTTGTATAAATTTATTTCTAATAAATAATAATTAAAATATGTAAACTGTATGAACCTTTTTATTTTTTTATTTTTTTAAAAGACCTTCCCCAAATCTCTTTTAAATAGTTGTTCTGATTTTAGTTTAGTATTAATTTTTGCACAAAAATAAGGCTCTCAATTCTGCTTGTTTTATTTTTAATTGTAGGTCATAATTTAATATTTTAAAAAAGGAATATCTATTTCAAATTGTAGTACATAGTACTACATCAAATACCTATATTAGAAACAGTTATTATGAGTTGTAATTTTTTAAACTCATTTTTTATCTTAAAATATATATATTTTGATTGAAAAGAATTTGGTAAGCGATAGATTTAGTTTTACAAAACTAAAATTTGAACATAGAAAAGTAATCCATTATACTTTACTTACATTTGTAATTCTTTTGCAAATTATAGCAGTCATAATTTGGTATAATGAAACAACGAATGAGACTAAAATGTCGAAATTTTTTGATTCGATAACCAGTTTAGGCAACTTGAAGCAACTGACCAACGAGATTAATGATTCGTTTATTAATTCTCAAAAACACTACAACCATTATATAAATAATAAAGACGAAGCTTCGCTAAAAAAATATTCGGCCTCATTAATTAAGACAGGTGAATTAGTTGATAAATTGAATAATGCTACCGAAAATAACACAGAGTTAAAAAAAGTTTTAATAGAGAAAAATAAATCAGAGTTGGGTATTTTAACCCTTAAATCGATGATTGACTCTATTATTAATTTGCAAACAGAACCTAATGATAAGGAAATTTTAAATTTATTAGATTTTAAAAAATTTGAATACAAAAATATCCTAGATAACATAAAAACTGATTCTTATATAAAAATTGACAGCGTATCCAAAAAAGGTCTTTTTTCTAGATTAGGTGATGCACTTGCAGGAAAAACAGAAGTGCAAAAAGAACAGTTAAAAATCATTGTGACTATGAAGTATAATGATAAACTTGTATCAGGCAGTATTGAAGATCAAATAAAAAATGTTTTTTTGACTACTAATAAATACTATGAAAAACAGTTTAATAATTTAAAACAGTCATTTTCTAAATTAAGAGATCAGGATTTAAAATTAACGGAACTTAATAATAAATTATTAAATCTTAGCGCTACACTATTACCAAATTATAGTCAACCTATTAATACACTTCAGGCTGATTCTCAAAAAAAATTAGAGAATCAATATAAATCAAATATAACAGTTAGAAATTATACTTTATTGGTACTAATAATAGTAATGTTAATTATATCTGTTATTCTATTTAGTTTTACCAGAATGGCTTTCGAATACGAAAAAAGACTGACTATAGCTCAGAATCAAATTCGTCAAAGTTTGAGTTTTAAAAATAGAATTATGGGAATGATTAGTCATGAGATCCGGTCGCCTTTGAGTATAATTTCTATGTATAGTAAAAAAATAAGTTCTTCTATACAAGATATTGAAATTAAAGATACTTTTAAATCCATCCAATTTACCACTAATTCATTATTGCTATTATCTAATCAAATCTTAGAATATTCTAAAGAGGAAAATCATGAACTTGAATTAAAGAACAAGAATTTTTATTTAAAGAATGAAATAGATCAGATTATCAATTCACTGGACTCATTGGTAGAAAGCAAAGGAAATAAAATAGAAGTAAATTCTAATTTAAATTCAGATGATGAAATTTACTCAGATGCAACAAAAATTCATCAACTGTTTTATAATATAGTCGGGAATGCAAATAAATTTACAGAAAACGGACTCATATCTATTAATCTTGATCTTGAGAAAAACTCAGATTATGAGTATAATTTAAAAATTGAAATTCAGGATAGAGGAATTGGTATTCCCGAAAATGATTTGAAGAACATATTTGAGTTATATTATCAAGGAGCTATTTCTAATAAAATGAATGACTTAGGAGTTGGTTTAGGACTAAACCTATGTAAAGAAATAGTTGAATTATTTGATGGTGAAATTAATATTGAAAGTGAAGAAGGAAAAGGCACAAAAGTTGTATTTAATTTAATATTGAGTCCAGTTTAATGAGTGAAAAAATGAAATCTGTTTATATTGAAACAGCAATAAATAGGTTTGTAATAATTTAATTTATAGACAATGAATGCATCAAATAGCTATAGTTTTTTAATTGCCGACGACCATGTTGTAGTACGTCAGGGAGTTAACTTGATTCTTAAAGAGCTGTTCTCGAATGCAATGGTTCACAAGGCAGCAACTTTTAGCGATACGTTTAAAATTTTAAAAGAAGTTAAAATCGATTTATTGATTTTAGATGTGAATTTTCCAGATGGTAATAGTATAAATATATTAGCTGAAATTAAGGCAATTCAGCCCGATGTAAAAATATTGATATTTTCTGGATTAGAAGAAAGTATCTATGCTATGAGATATCTAAATGCTGGTGCATCAGGTTATTTAACCAAAGAAAGTTCAGAAGATGAAATGAAATTAGCAATAAACTCAATGCTTTCATCTGGAAAATACATTACTCAGAACATAAAAGACAAAATACTAGATTCTTATATTTCTAAAAAACCAACTAATCCATTAGAAGTATTATCAAACAGAGAGATGGAAGTAGCTCATTTGTTTGTTAAAGGCTATGGGAATTTAGAAATACTGGAATTGTTAAAGATAAAGAAAACTACTGTTAGTACTTATAAAAACAGAATTTTTGAAAAACTAGAAGTAGATAATTTGGCCGAACTAATTAAGATTTTTCATTTATATCATGATGAGACTGTGTAGTTTCACTTACTATTATTTTATTGGCATAAATATAAAAAAGCGAGGTTTATTATTTCCTCGCTTTTTTTGTATGAAATAAAGCTATGAGCCTATTTAGATTTTGTAGAACAAATTCTACATTAAGTAGTTTTATGTACTATAAAGTAATGATTTCATTGGTAGTATATTTGTCATGTATAGTAAGAGATAATTATATTTTAATATTCCTTATTATGTTTTTTGATTCTTTTAGAATCAAATGAAAGTGATTTTGTGAAAATTTATCTTGATCTACAGTCAATTTAAATTTAGTGATAACTAGTTTAGAAATACAAGATATGGTATTCGATTTTTATAACAAGAATAGTTCTAAAGCTATGAATAATTTTCGCTCCAAATCTCGAGAAGACAGGAATCCTGTTTTTTCTGGAAAACTTATTAATGCATCAGAGTTAAAAGCTCAAGAGTTAAAACTAAAAGTTTTAGAAGAGCGCTTTCAATTTGCTCTTGAAGCTTCAAATACGGGAGTATGGGATTGGAATATTAAAACAAGTACTGTTTTTTATTCTTCACAGTCCTTTAAAATTCTAGAAATAAATTCTACAGATATTTTTGATAATCCCGAGCGTTGGGATGAAATTGTACATCCAGATGATTTAGAAGAGTATTATGCTGCTATTAATGAGCATTTTGAAGATAAAACACCCTTTTATGAAAACTTTCATAGAGTATTAACTTCTAGTGGAAAATACAAATGGATTCTAGACAGAGGTGAAGTAATAGAACGTGATAGTAATGGTGCGCCAATAAGAGTTATAGGAACACATACTGATATTACAGCTCAAAAAGAAAAAGAGCTTGAATTAGTTAAAACAATGAAACTATACAGTGAAAAAAATAGTCAATTATTGAATTTTTCGCATATAGTAGCTCATAATTTGAATTCGCATGCGGGAAATCTAAAATTACTTCTAGATATGATCGATGCAGAAAACAAAAACACAGAGAATAGTGAAGCTTTTAGTTATCTACGAACTGTATCTGATGATTTAAATAAAACAATTACCGATTTATCTCAAATAGTTAATATTCAGAATAACACAAACATTATTGTTAAACCTTTAAACCTAAATAATTATTTAAAGAAAGTATTAAATGTTGTTAGTGCATATAACTATAGAAACTTTGGTACAATTATAAATAACATTCCGAAAGACGCAACGATAAATTTTAATCCTGCTTATTTGGAAAGTGTTTTGTTGAATTTTTGTACAAATGCTATTAAATACGCTCATCCCGAAAGAAATTTAATAATTGAGTTTAATTTCTTTATCGAAAATGGTAAAAAAGTTTTCACAATAACCGATAATGGTTTAGGTATAGATTTAAAAAAATATGAACATTTGTTATTTGGAATGTATAAAACATTTCATAAGCATGAAGACTCACATGGTATAGGTTTATATATTACAAAAAATCAAATAGAATCAATGAATGGAGCTGTAAGCGTTGAAAGTGCAGTTGGAGTGGGAAGTACGTTTACAGTGACATTCAATGATTAAAAATGATAGAATACTTATTAAATACATAATTAATTTTAAAAAATGGAAAAATTTGTAATTACAAAAAATGCAAATGATGAGTTTCAATTTTGTTTTATTGATAAAAATGGAGATACAATTTTAAGAAGCAGCGGATACACAAGAAAATTTATGTGTGAAAAAGGAGTGCAATCTGTGAAAAGTAATTCCCAAGATAGTTCTAAATTCTTTAAAAAAACTATTTCAAACGATAAGGTTTATTTTAATTTGAAAGCTTTTAACGGAAAAATTATTGGAATGAGCAAGATTTATGAAGATAGGATTTTACGCGATAAAGGAATTGAATTCTTAAAAAATAATGCACCTAGTGCTCTTGTTGAAGATCAAACTAAATCATCGGATAAGTATATAAAATCATCTTCTTTAGTATATTAATATTTAATTGGTTAAATAACTTACTTAAATAAGAAGGTTGAAAAAGCCCTCTAGAATTTTCTAGAGGGCTTTTAATTTAATAGAATTATTTTTTTGATTCTTCTACAGAAACTTTTCTGAATTCTTTCAATAGTTTCTCTAATTCTAGAGTTGATTTACGAGCTCTAGGTCCAGCTGCTTTCACACCTTTATCCATTAGAGATTCATATTCCGTTTTGAATGTTTCAAATTCAGTTGTGATTTTGGCGAATAAGTCGTTCATAATATGCTTGTATTTTTAATTAAAGTACAAAAGTAAAATTTTGTATGTAAGAATTAAATTATTTTCTGTTAAATTCATCATTTTTTTTTTGATGTACTATTCTGACTTAAATTATTATTGAAAAAGTATGCAAAATACCCAAATATTATTTACTGTTTAAGTATAAGAAAAGTTTTTTGAAACTCAACATATGTAAATATTTTAGACCTTTTTATGTTTGACTTTTGTCATATCAATAAAAACAAAAAATGAAAACATTACTTACCACAGTTGGACTGCTTGGATTATCGTTATCAATTTCTGCGCAAAATAGTATTCATAAGAATGTATATAGCACAAAGATGAATAAAGAAATTGAAACCGTAATTATTACTCCCAAACTTATAGATGGAGCAACCTATAAAACTATTTATTTACTTCATGGTTATAGCGGTAATCCAGATAGAACCTATAAGCAGGATATTCCGGATCTTATAACAAAATCTCAAAAATATAACACTATTTATGTATTGCCTAACGGTAATTTTAATAGTTGGTATGTAGATAGTCCTGTAAATAAATCTTCACAGTATCAAACCTTTATCGGAAAAGAATTAGTTGACTACATTGATGCTAATTACCCAACAATTAAGAACCGAAAATTTAGAGGGATCTTAGGATGGAGTATGGGAGGATATGGTGCAACCAATATTGGAATTGCCTATCAAAATACTTTTTCAATAGTAGGCAGCTCTTGTGGTGCATTAGATTTTAATCGATTTGGGGAAAGTTTCCATAATTATCAAGTAAATAAAGTTTTAGGAGAATTTAGAAGCTTACCAAAGCAATATTTTACATTTGATAAAATGGAACAAATGCAATCGTCAAACCAGTTTTATATATTCGATTGTGGTACTGATGATACTCAAATGATTGATATGAACAGAGATTTTCATAAACTATTAATAACCAAAAAAGTAGAACATCTTTATATAGAATCTCTAGGTGGACACGACACAAAGTATTGGAGTAAAGCCTTATCCAACCAATTGATTTTGTTTGAAAACTATTTTAGTGATGAGAAAAAATAAAGAATATATTATTTATTTGATATATAAAATGACACAATTATAAAGCTAAAAAGACACTACTGATTTGCAATTGCAAATACAATATAGTGTCTTTTTTGAGTAAATAATCTATTGCTGTATTGTATAGTTACAGCACAGTCGTTTCAATAGATGCTTCTATAATTGAATTAATAATGGACAAGGTGAGTGGGTCTTGTTCTCCTGAAAAGAAGGTATCTAGTACTTCCTGAAAAATTGGATTGCTGTTTTCTACCAAAGTAAAAAGCGTCATTGAAGAACGTAATTTTCTAGCTTCTAATTCTCCTAGAATTGATTCGGCTGATTTCATTTTGAAAGTTAACATTAACTCAGAAATCTCGATAAGGTGTTTTCCTAAAATAGGATGAGTAACAAATTCCGTAGCTTCCTTTAAATCTGTAATGGCATAAAATTTGGCAGTATCGCTAGTACCTAATCCCGCAATTTGAGGAAAGATAAACCACATCCAGTGTCCCTCTCTTTTTCCTTTTTTAATTTCAGAAAGAGCAGTAAGATACAGCTGGTTTTGTGCTTCTAAAAAACGGATTAAATCATTATTTGAGTGTGCCATTATAATATTATATTGTGTAAAAAAAAGGAAACAAAAGTACTAAAAAAGACAGGTACTTCCTAATGGAAGGTTCAGACCATGTGAGTTTTATGACTAAGTTGAGTAATAATCTTACTTAAATAGTCCTGTAAAATAGTTTCGATTTGTTTATGTAATTTTAAAACTAATTATGCTTAATTTGTAACCCTTTTCAATGCCTCAATTTTAAAGAGTATTGGAACATTTGCATATGCAAATAAAAACTACACATTAAGTTAATCTACATTTTTGTAATCAATTTGATTGGTAGATTCGTTGGAAGTTGCTTTCTGAATTAGCCTTTTCAATTACTCTGCTCTCCGAAGTCTTCTAACGAAGTGCTGATGAACGTCGTCGACTTAGTATACACAATATAAAATCAATGCTGCCATGTCAAGAAATGACGAGTTTTTTTATGAACTAGAAGAATTCAAAGCAATTTTATTAAATTAAATTACTTACGAACAATATTTATCAGCTGATTCTTTAGATTATAATATCACGAATTACTTTGCTTTGAGAACATTTATTCCATTTTACAGAATTCTTTATTGAAGTTTTAGCATAATGCATGCTTTGTGTGATTCCTTTTTTAACTTATCTTCGCTTTTTATACATTTAACACATTTAAAAAATATAATTTGTGAAAAATAACCATGAAGACGTAGAAGATAATCAGCTTAAACGTGGGCTGACTAACCGCCACATTCAGTTAATTGCCTTAGGTGGGTCAATTGGCACAGGGCTTTTCCTGGGTATTGGTCCAGCGGCTGTATTAGCAGGCCCATCAGTTATCTTAGGGTATGCTTTGGCTGGAATTATCGCTTTTTTTATTATGAGACAACTTGGTGAAATGGTTGTTGAAGAGCCTGTATCAGGAAGTTTTAGTCACTTTGCTTATAAATATTGTGGATCTTTTGCGGGTTTTGCATCGGGTTGGAATTATTGGATTTTATATATTTTAGTTAGTATGGCTGAACTTACGGCCATTGGTGTATATGTGCAGTTTTGGTGGCCAGAAATTCCGCTGTGGGCATCCAGTTTATTTTTCTTTTTAATCATCAATGCTTTGAATTTTGCCTCCGTAAAAGTTTATGGAGAAACGGAATTCTGGTTTTCAATCATAAAAGTTGTCGCTATTATTGCTATGATACTCTTTGGTACTTATTTGTTAATAAGTGGTACAGGGGGGGAGCAAGCAACAATTCATAATTTATATAACGATGGAGGTTTTTTTCCAAAAGGTTTCTTTGAAAAAACAGCTAATGGCAGCTTTCAAGGTTTATTAGCAGCAATGGCTCTAATTATGTTCTCCTTTGGCGGTTTAGAACTAATTGGAATTACGGCAGCTGAAGCAGAAAATCCAGAAAAAAACATTCCAAAAGCTACAAATCAGGTTATCTATAGAATCCTTATATTTTATGTTGGTGCATTGGTTATTCTGTTTGCTTTGTCGCCTTGGCAACAAATTACTACTGATAGTAGTCCGTTTGTAATGGTTTTTCAAAATCTAAATGGAATGGAATTTGAGCTGTTTGGTAACAAAATATTTTTTACACGCCTTATTGCTAATGCACTTAATTTAATTGTATTAACTGCAGCTTTATCAGTATATAATAGTAGCGTATATAGCAACTCACGGATGTTATATGGTTTAGCGGATCAAGGTAATGCTCCTAAGTTTTTAATGAAGTTAAACAAGCAATCGGTACCTATTAATGCTATTTTAATTTCTTCATGCTTTGCGGCTATCTGTATTTTAATAAATAAAGTAATTCCCGAAGAGGCTTTTAGTATTTTGATGTCTTTAGTAGTCTCTTCTTTGATTATTAACTGGGTTATGATTTCTTATACGCATCTCAAATTTAGACTTGCAAAAGACAAAGAAAAAACAAAAACTAAGTTTCCTTCGTTATTTTATCCGGTAAGTAATTACATCTGTTTGATATTCTTATTAGGGATTTTATCAATCATGTGGATTACTAATATGAAATTATCCGTAGAATTAATCCCTATTTGGCTGGGTATTCTTTTTGTTTGTTATAAAGTTTTTAAAACAAAAAAATAAGTAGCTTTTACTACCTAATTCATTTATTGGGCATTGATTGTCAACATACAGTTGATAATCAATGCCTTTTTTAATCCGTGACAATCAAATTACTAAAAAAAGTAACTCAAGTAACTTTCCAATTTAAAAGAAAGTTTTAATTTAATTTAAGGTTATTTTTATAGGTGCGTCCTATTGGTAATTCTTTTCCATTTTTTAATAGTACAGTACGTGAATTAAAAGAAGCTATATGCTCTTTTATTATAAGATATGATTTGTGAATTCTTATAAATCCGAGATGACGGTGTAATTCTTCAAATTTTGTCATCCGTTCTAATACCATGTGCTTTTTGTATCGGGATACAATTTTTATATATTCACCAAAACCTTCTACCCAGTATATATCATCGAGTTTAATCTTATTTATAATATAATCTGACTTAAACATGATAAAATCCTCTACGGTATCTTTTGTTTGTTTAAAAAGGTAATATTCTTTTGCTTTAGTTATTGCTTTTTCAAAACGCTCAAAGCTTATAGGTTTTATAAGATAATCTATGACATCCAGTTCGAATGCCTTAGCTGCATGTTGCTCTTCTGCAGTTATAAAAATGCAAAGCGGTTTTTTTTCAGCCTTTTTTAAAAGTTCAATGCCATTTATGTTGGGCATATTTATGTCAAGGATTAGTAAATCAACCTCATTTTTATTTAGGAACAAAATTGCATTTTCAGGATCACTAAATGTGTTTAATAAATTTATTCCTTTAAGATTAGTACAATAGGTTTTAATAAGTTCAAGTGCGGGATACTCATCGTCAACAGCTAAGGTTTGTAATTCTTTCATATTTTAATTTTGAGAGTAGAAAAATACGTTTTATTTGATAATTCTTCAACTAGTCTGTAGTTTTCTGCATATTGAATAGTTAATATTTTTTTTAATGCTTTCATCCCCATTCCTTTATAGGTATGGTTGTTGATTTTTATATTTTGATAAGGTATAGAATTGGTTAGTTTAAGGACAATGTAATCTTCATCCTTGTAAAATTGTACTTTTATATACGACTCTTTTTCATTGCCAATACCAGAATGTTTTAATGCATTTTCAAAAAGTGTAAAGTAAATCGACGGAGGTATTTCTAATTGTTCTTGAATTTCTTCATCATTAAGTTCAAATTCTATTGGAAGTGTATTGTTGTATTTTAATTGATATAAACCAGCAAGTGCTTTCATCATTTCAAATTCCTTTTGTATAGTAATCGTCTTCTTGTCTGTTTCATATATCACATATTGTAGTAATTGGCTTAATTGCAATATGGCTCCTGAAGTGTTTTTTTGCGGATTATAACTCCCAGAATAGATATTATTGAGGGTGTTTAATAAAAAATGAGGATTGATTTTAGATTTCATTAAATTAAGATCCGTTTCATTTTTTTTAAATACTAAATTCTTATACTCATATTCTATTAAAAATTTGTGTTTTGATATTCCTAAAAATGAAGCTACTAAGATGACAATACTCTGAGATGCATAAACGCTTATTAAAAAAAGACTTTCATTTGGATTAACTATATGGTTAACATGAAATTTTGGTTCAACTAGTAAACGTAACAAAGAAGTAGATATGAATAAAATAAGAGCGTACAAAATATATTCCGGATATTTATTGGTCTGGTAATAATTGCCCACAAGATAAGAATAGCATACTATATAAAGCATAATGTTTACAATCATCGTAAATAGTAAACTGTATAATGCGTAAGGCATTGTCGTAAAATAAAGCGTACTATTTACTAAGGCTGTACTATAGATTATAAAAAAGATAAAATGCTGAAATGTAATTAGATTATTCCACTGTTTTGTCATTAATCGATTGATAATCTTTTGTTCAAAGAGAAGTCGGAATGCAACTAGCAGAATAATAATATTTATTAGTAAAACCATATTTTTTTATTATATAAATTACTTACCATTTAAAAAAAAGCCTTTAAAATTGCATATATAATTTTATTCATCAAACCTTATTGTGTAGTTCACTTATTAAATATGTCGTTCACTGAAAATTAGATTTTTTCCATATACCATTCATATACTTTTATCAAGATCAAAATCTAATAATTATCAAAATGAATATAAAGAATATATCAATTCTGTTTTTTCTAATTTTATTTTCTGTCAATAGTAATGCTCAGAAAGATAATCTTAACACATGGTTCCAATATACAATGTCGGCTAAATTAAATCAAAAATACAGTTTTACTGCTTTATCGCAATATCGTTCTTATGATTTGGTAAAAGATTCGCGTCTTTTTTTAGTCTCAACATATCTTGAGAGAAAACTGGAAAATGAAATTTATCCAGCCATGGGATATATGTTTCTTGTTTTAGAACCCTATAATAGTGATATGGAAAAAAAGATACGTTATGAAAATAGACCTTTTCAGCAGGTATCTTTTAAAAATAAGATAGGAAGAACGGTTTTACTACACCGATACAGAATAGAAGAACGGTTTTTAACAAATCCAGACGATTTTATTGTTAGGCTTAGATATCTTGTTTCATTTAAAATTCCTTTAAATAAAGCAAGTGAGAAAAATATTTTATACGGTATACTTAAAAATGAAATTCGTATGAATGTTGTAAAAGAAGAACAGTTCGATAGTAACAGGATCACTGCAGGTCTTGGAATTAATATGGGAGAAAAATCAGCTTTAGAGTTCTCTTTTGTCAACCAATTAGGGTCTTCGGATACTAGTAATTATGTATTGCTAGGTTTTAGAAATTCTTTTGACTGGTCTAAATCAGAAAATTAATAACTTAAAATATATATTACCATGCTTACTATCTTAGGTTTTACAATGATTATCGTATTTATGTACCTTATCATGTCTAAAAGACTGTTTCCGTTAACAGCACTAATACTTATACCAATAATTTTTGCTCTTTTTGGAGGCTTTGCATCAGATTTAGGCCCTATCATTATGGATGGTATAAAAAATATTGCTCCTACGGGCATTATGCTCATTTTTGGAATACTTTTTTTTAGTATAATGATTGATGCTGGATTATTTGATCCATTAGTTAACCTGATACTCAAATTTGCAAAAGGTGATCCTATAAAAATTGCATTTGGTACGGCTGTACTTACTGTTCTTGTATCGTTGGATGGAGATGGGGCAACAACTTATATGATTGTAGTAGCTGCAATGTTGCCATTGTATAAAAAATTAGGGATGAATCCGTTGGTGCTATCCTGTATTATAATGCTTGCTGGTGGAGTAATGAACATTCTCCCTTGGGGCGGACCTACAGCAAGGGCAATGACTACACTTCATATGGATGCAACAGAACTATTCGTGCCTATGATACCTGTAGTTATTGGTGGAGTTGTTTGGGTACTTTTATGTTCAGTATGGCTTGGGATAAAAGAAAAAAAGAGAATTACAAAAACAGATTTTATAAATCCATATTTAGATAACGAAGAAATAATAGAAGTACAGCGACAATTAAAAAGACCAGGGCTTATATGGTTTAATTTAGCCTTAACACTAACGCTTTTAACAACAATGATGTTTGATGTTCTTCCACTTGCAGTTTCATTTATGATTGCTTTTTGTATAGCTCTAATTATTAACTATCCAAAAATAGATGAACAGCAAAAGGTTCTTAAATTGCATGCTGGTAATGCTCTTTCGGTAGCATCAATGATTTTTGCTGCAGGGATATTTACAGGTATACTTTCAGGGACAGGGATGATGGATGCTATGGCGAAATCAATGATATCTGTAGTACCAGATACTTGGGGAAGATTATTTCCTGTTCTAACTGCAGTAACCAGTGCGCCATTAACCTTTTTTTTAAGCAATGATGCATATTATTTTGGGATATTACCCCTTATAACCGAAACTGGTCTTCATCTTGGAGCTACAAAATTAGAAATAGGAACAGCTTCATTAATAGGTCAAGGAGTACATTTGTTAAGTCCATTGGTACCATCTACTTATCTTTTAGTAGGTCTAGCTGGAGTTGAATTTTCGGATCATCTAAAATTCACAATTAAATGGGCATTAGGCTCATCTCTCGCAATGTTAATTACAGCTATTGTCATTGGACTTATTACTTTTTAAATAACCTTTATATCTTTGTTCATTATTTAATATCATATAATGGAAAATCAGCAACCTATAAATACATCTGTGTCAGGAAAATTTGTAAAAAATTTAGCCTCATATGTATTTGTGGCGTTATTATTGGGTGTTCTTGTAGGTCATTATTTTCCTGAAAAAGGAATAAGATTAGATTTTTTAGGAATAAGTTTTCTTTATTTAATTGAACCATTTATTCAACCTATAATTTTTTTAACTATTGTAATAGGCGTAAGTGGAGTAGGTAACTTAAAAAAAGTTCGTAGTATAAGTTTTAAAGCAATAGCTTATTTTATTATAATTACAACACTGGCAATTTTATTGGGTGTAGCAAGTGCACTATTTATTGAACCAGGCAAAATAGCAAAAAGCCATATTGCTACCATTGCTATTCCTTCAAAGATTAGTAATGCTCAATTTAATGATAACTGGTTTAATTTTTTGATACTTAACAGGCCTTTAATAGTACTATTATTAGCCATATTATTAGGGATTGCACTAAGTTTTTCACGACATAGAGAACGATTGATTATTAAGTTCCAAAAAGTATCTTATTTTTTATATAAGATACTTATGTATCTATTTTATCTCATACCAATTGCTGCTTTTGGAGGTATGGCTTATGCGGTTTCCAAGTTTGGTATTGATAGCCTACTGCCATTAGGCAAACTATTAGCAACTACTTATATTACTATGGCCTTTTTCATCTTTGCAGTTTTAGGACTTATATTTAGGTATTATAAAATTAGTCTTTGGAAGTTTCTAATTTATATTAAAGAAGAATTATTGATTGTTTTCGGTACTTCATCATCTCGGACAGCTTTTCCACTTATTGTTGCTAAGCTTGAAAAGGCAGGTTGCAGTAAAGCTGTTGTAGGGTTGTGTATACCACTTGGCTATTCTTTTAATCTAGCAGGTGCATCTATATTTTTACCTATCTGTACATTATTTGTTGCTCAGCTTTTTGATATACCGCTGTTATTAGAGGATATTATAACTATAATATTAGTAATTATGATAACTTCAAAAGTAGCATCAGGAGTGCCAGGTTCTGGTTTTATAGCTTTAACAATTACTTTTACTACATTACATAAATTTCCTGTAGAGGCATTGGCTCTTTTATTTAGTGTAGATAAATTTATGAATGAAGCCAGAACAATCACCAATTTCATAGGTAATGCTGCGGGTGCAGTAATAATCTCAAAACTTGAAAAAGATTTTACCCCTAACCCAGAAGTAGATCTTTCTATCACGAATTAATTTTTTTTACATAATTAAATATAAATAACATAGCGCAGATTTATATTCTATTCCACAAAGAAAAATAACTAGCGGTTATCTAAAAAAGATGACCTCTTTGTTTTATAATTCATAAATAACATGTCTACAGCAAGTGAATTTATTATTGTTTTTAGGCATAAAATGATATAATGGGTAACTAGAGAATACAACTAATTCCTTAAAAAGTGTTCTTTATTTATATCTAAATCCTTCAATAAAATATACCTTTGTGTTATATTTATTATCTACAAAAAAACATAATTGTATGGATTATGATAAATTTATTTTCTGCCTTGAGGCTGTTGCCGATGTAGAAATAAACAAAACTACTGAAGTTATTAAAAACTTAGAGCAACTAGCTTTTGATCAAGGTATTTCGAGTATTCATAAAACTTGTGATACAATTGAGGGATTAGAAGATAGCTTAAATGCATTGCTTTATGATGATCATAATTTTAAAGATTATGAAATAATATATTTGGTTATGCCTGGTGAAGGAAATAATGTTTGTCTTAATGAATATTATTATAGTTTAGAAGAAATAGCCGAAATTTTTGAAGGTAAAATGAAAGGCAAAATTTTACATTTTGCCAATGCAAAAATATTAGATTTAACAGAGGAAGAAGCGCAATACTTTCTTGATATAACAGGTGCACGTGCCATTTCAGGTTACGGAACTGCTCTTAAAAAAATAACAAGTACTAGCACGCTAGATAAAGCATTCTTTAGTTTATGTCAGGGAGAAGATGATATAATTGAGATTGTTGAAGAGTTGTATCAAAAACACTATGATCTTTGTAAACACCTTGATTTTAGATTGTACTATTAAATCCTAATACATAAAAAGAAACATAGATTATATACTCATAACAGGAATATATTTAAAAGAGTGAATAAGCTATGTTTCTGTATGTTAAAACAAAGTACATAAACTAATTATTTAATTTTTTGTATTTGTTCAAATATTCCGTTTAAGGTTTCTTTCATATCTTTAGGTGTGTTTTCGCCACTTTGGTTTGTTATAATGAATACACCTAAATTATATTCTGGAATTATATATATAAAACATTGAGAGCGAGGAACCCCTCCTTGATGCATATATAGCGTTCCTAGTTTTTTATCTTTTGTTACGCGCCAGCAATATCCTGAACTAAAACGATCATTAACTTTTACCAAAGGACTGTGAGATTCGGCTACTACGGCATCATTTTTTAGCTGGTATTTTATGTATTTTACCATATCGGGAACGGTAGATTTTACGTTTCCGCTTGCGCCCCAAGGTAATGTTGTCATTTTGGTAGTGATTTCGTTATAAGCACAATGATAGCCTACTGCAAGATTTTTTTGGTCTTCTGGTGATAAATTTATCATTGTATGATTCATCTGGGCATTTTTGGCAAAATAGTCTTTTAGTATAATTTCAATTTTTTTGTTGTATACTTTCTCTAAAACTGCTGCCAAAAGTTCTATTCCTGCGCTTGAGTAAGAGAAGTTGTATCCTGGAATGGTATCAATTTTTATTTGATGCAGGTCTCTGAAAAAATCTTTTTGTGTGTAATTTTTTAATACATTGTTGAGGTCTGCTGGTGTTTCTTTTTTAGTGAAGTTTTTCAGCATTTCGTTTGCGCTTAAAGGGATCATATTTGGCAAGCCACTTGTATGAGTAACTAGATCTTTTATACAAATTGGGTGGTTATCGAACGTTAGATTTGGATAATCTTCGCTTAAATATTTTTGTACTGGATCATCAAGGTTTATTTTTTTATCCAAAACTGCTTTGGCAATTAATGTACCTGTATGAGTTTTTCCTAATGAGCCAATTTCATAAATTGTTTTATTTGTTGGTGGGTTTGATTTTCCTTTTTCTAATTCACCATAATGACCGATGAATTCTTGTCCTTGATAAACTATACCTATTGACGTAGAATTTATTAAAGGCTTATCTATCATTTTGATTGCAGTACTATCAACTATTGCTTTTAGATTAGTTTTTTGTGCAATACTTATTAGAGGTAATACTAATAAAACGATAAAGAGTAATTTTTTCATGATTTCTATTTTTTTGAGGTTATTGTTATTTGATACAAATGTGCGTTGGATAATCATGAAATACGTACGACAAAAAAAAGTCGAACGCATTTTTTTAATTAAAATGAGTTCGACTTTTTACAAGATAACGTACGAGTAATTACAAAACACTTATAATCATTCAATTACAATCTAAATTAACATTTAGTTGTAACGATTTTGAATTCGTATCAAGAAATTATTTTGAATTAAAACCTAGTTGATATAAGATTTTTAAATCTAAATCTTTTGCTAAAAAAAAACAGAATGTATTGACAATAATTTTATCCCTTACAAATGGTCTTTAAAAATTGATTTTCTTCTATTTTAAAGGTATTTTGAAACGTAATAAATGTGTAAAGAAGTAAATGATATTGTATTAGTCTTTTTATTTGTAGTATTTACTTCTGGAAACTGAATACAGCGATGTCCTTTTATATAAACACGTTGCAATTTCAGTAAGCGTATTGCCATTTTTAAATGCAACTTAATTGTACTTAAACTAAGCTGCATTTTTTAATCAATAAGTTTCATTAATGCGAAACCGATTTTAAACCAATAATTGAACCAACCAATGTAGCAATAAAGAATAGTCTCCAAAAGTTTGTTGGATCTTTAAATACAAAAATGCCAACCAAAACTGTTCCAACGGCACCAATTCCTGTCCATACAGCATAAGCAGTTCCAATAGGTAATGTTTGTGTACTCTTGATAAGAAGTAACATACTTATAATTAGCGATGCCAAGAATCCACCATACCATAAATAAACATCATTTCCTGTTGCTTCTTTCGCTTTCCCTAAGCATGAAGCAAATGCCACTTCAAATAATCCTGCAATAACCAAAAGAATCCAATTCATATTTTTAAATTTTAATAGAGCAAAGATCCACTAGTGGATTCAATTAAAATTTAACAAATGATAAAAAATAAATTTATTTTATTTCGGCTCGTATTCGGCTTAAACTTACTTGCGTAATCCCAAGATAAGAGGCAATATGCCCCAATTGAACTCTCTTAATTAAATCGGGGTTATTGGTTATTAGCTCTTTATATCTTTCAGAAGCTGTTTTAAACTGCCTGGATATTAATCGCTCTTCAGTTTTTATGAGCTCGCTTTCTGCAAATTTTCTTCCCCAATTTGCAATATGTATATCTTCTTCAAATAATCGTTGCAGATTGGCAGTATTTAATTCATACAGATCACAGTCTTCCAAAAGTTCAATATCTTCATATCCTTTTTGGTTTTCGACATAACTTCTCATAGAAAGAATAGTTTCTCCTTCTTTTCCAAACCAAAAAGTAATATCGCTATCATTTTGATTGACATAGGCTCTAACGATTCCCTTTTTTATAAAATAGATATTAGATTCGATTTTGCCTGCTTTTAATAAAATATGCCCTTTGGGGTAACTAATCAAACTAATGTTTTCCTCTAAGGTTTTTCTAGAGCTTTGAGGTAGTTTAGCTATTTTGTCAAAAATGGTGTTGCTCTTCATTTAAAGGTTGATAATAAAAGTAGATTTAGTTACTTAGCACAGGAATAAGATGTTCCCATTTTAATTGTTTTGCAATATCTAATGCAGTTTTACCTTGATTCGTTTTCATATCTTTATTTACTCCAGACTCTAGTAAAACAGCTACTGAAGTTAGATTTCCAGCAATTGTTTCTCGATGTAATAAAGAAACCCCATCTTCATCCTGATAAGCAATTTCATTAGGGTTTTGTTCTAAGAACTCCTGAAGTTTTTCTTTCATGTTTTTACTCATAGGATGCTCTATAAGGTTTTCTGGCTTTTCTTTTTGCTCATTGACAAGTAACACTTCGTTGAAATCACCAAAGTCTAATCCCCAAGCTTTGTCATGATTTTTTCTTTCCTGATTAGTCATTTCAGAGCGCATTGCCTGAATCGTAAATCCTCCATAAGCTCTTGGTTGAGACGATGAGAATAATTTTGCAAGCCCTTTTGGTGAATTACCTTGAATGGCAAATAACCAATCGCTAATTTGGTTTAAAGAAATTACGACTTCATCTCCGTTCTTGACGTTTGTTAACTCATCTGGATCATTTATTAAAATGCCTTTTATTTGATCGCCATCAAAATTGATGTCATTAATCCACATATGTTCAACAATAGGATCTTTGTTTCCCTCTATATCTTGAGAGAATGCAACTTTTACACATGCTACGGTTAATCCAGGAACAATTCGACGGTATTCCCAAGACAATTCTCGCCAAAAATATTTAAATGTTTCTTGTGCATTTTTAAAAGCTTCTATCATTTTTGGACTATCTCCTTTGGCAAAGAATATTTCTTGATTTGACATTTCTTTATTTTTTAAGTTATTAGTAGGGTAAATAAACTCTATTTATTTTTAGCTTATATTAGAATGTAATTTTTGTATTGCAAATATATTATTATTATAACTAATAATAAGTTAGTTTTTGGCTAACGCTGCAATATCCTTAATGAAAAAGCTCTCTAATTTTTTAAGGAGCTTCATTACATATTTTTAATGAGAAAGAATCAGTAGCCTAAAAATAGGAGGGTAGGGTGCTTTGTTTTTAACTGCTTATTATCCATCTTCTATGTAAGGAACTTTTCCGTAACAGTCTCTTCAAGCCTTTCAATGGGTATTTATAAGAAGGTTTTCAATAATAATGGACAAGTAGTTATACTTTTTTCGAATATCTATGAAAGGACAAAAAGTACGTGTTACTACAAATTATACAAATCAATACAATTATTTTGATGATTACGGAGACACGCAAAGCGTGGGCGTATCATTTAAATACAATTTAGGCAACCAAAAATTAAAGAATATGAACAACAAAGAAAAAACAGAAGAACAACAAAAGCTATGATTTAAAAAGTTGTATTACAAAAGCAAAGTTGTCCTTTTGAGACAACTTTGCTTAAAAGCTTTAGTTTTTATTAAGAGTGAGCGTCATATCTGCTCCATCTAACACTAATTGTTCCTTATCTATACTACTTGTAAAAGGGTAGGGAGTGCCTGTTTCATCTTTAATAATTAGACTTTTGCCTCCTTTGTTTAGAGCATAGGTTCCATTTAAGTCAACATCAAGAAATCCAACTACTTTACCATCTTTAGTAAACGTAAGGTTTCCTTTTGATAGAATTACTTTTTTTAATGAATCTGAAAGTGTGTTTTTGGGTTCCACATTGGTTACTTTCCAAGAGTTAATAAGTTTGTTTCTTTCTTTTTGACACGAAATTACTACTAATGACAATAAGGCAAATGCAAAGATAAATAGTTTAGTTTTTTTCATGGTTCTTTTGATTTAAAGTTAAGCATGAAAGTTACAAAAAAATAAGATAAAAATAAATAGTAAAGCTTCAGATTATACGATTAAAGATTCTAGTTATTAATAGATTATATTTATTTGTTTTTACTTAGTATTTGAAAAAAAGTTTTATTAAATCTTACAAAAAATTAACGAATAAAAAGTCGGATCTGAAATAGAATTAAGCTTTTAAATAGTTGAAATTTGTTCTCTATAACTATAATTTTTTAAACATAATATCTGTATTTTGCAAGGTTCTTTTAACTTTTGTAACTGCATGAATAAGTCCTTTTATTAAGCTTTTTTATTTATAGCCCAGATAGAAACGGCATCCTTTTCTTTGTTTTTTAGCAAAGAAAAGATATAGTGGAGAGCTGGAAATTGCTCCAAAAAATTAGAATATTAAATTCTTTTAGATTTATCTAAGAGTAAGCGCTCCTAGAATTTCTTCAGACATGAATGGTCCTCCAGGATATTTTGCAGTATAATCAAGGTTTAACCATACTTGGCCACGCTCATCAATGTGATAATGAAGAGTTTTATTATGGCTTTCTTTTACAAATAAGACATTTTTAACGAGATAGTTTACTTTTTCTAAATCAAGTAAAGATCCGATCAATATTTCTGGGTAAATATGGCCTTTGGTATGAATAAGCCTTGGAGTACCACCAATAGAACGTATTGCAGCTGCCATTAAAATAGAATGATCATCGCAATCACCTGAAAAATACATTAATGATTCACTTGCAGTAGCTATATAATCACCTTCTTTGGGATCATTTACATAATTCCATCGACTATTAATTTCTTTAAAGACTGCAAAACATTGTATTATGGTTCTATAATCTGAATATCCTTTAATATTTTTAAAATGCTTAGTTGTTGCCATTATTGCAAAATTCCTCACTTTAGGATTTTGATATTCAATTGCATTAATGATTTTTGATTTATTGGGAAACGGAAGCAATTTAGCAACAATTATATCCTGTGGATAGGGATTGTCAGACATGGTGTAGATAATGGCATTATAATCTTCAGCAACTTCGCTAAAGCCATAATTTCCTAAAGCTGTTCCATAAAATAAAACTAAGAAATATAAAATGATACAGATTATAATGATCGTTTTTAATTTCATTAAAAGAAAATATAGTCCAACGAGAACAAAAATAAAAAGTAAAACCCTATCAAAATTAAATGGCCAATTTAAATCTATCAAATTTTGATGCATTATGATAAAAGTAGGAAGTGTTATTAAAAAACTCAATAGCATAATAATAACCTCGTTCCAAGGTGATTTTACCTGAAGGCTACTTTTAAGTTTATTTAAGTCAATTTTTCTATTTTTTATCATAATGCTCAAAAAGCAAATTTTAAAGAGATTTTACTGTTTCTACAAAAGTACTTTTTTTATCAATAATACCCAGTTCAAATAACTGATTTTGAATTTTATTAAATGTTTTTTCATTCAATGGTTTTTGTGACCATTGAGTCAATTTTAACCACTCCTGAATATCTTCAACCTTTTGTTCAAATAACTCCGATAAAGTCCTGTCAATGCTAGGTATAGACTTGAAATCTTCGGTAGTAACATTAATAATTTCAAGAATGGAAGCAATTATTTTCGGATCATTTTTTAATATTTCATCGCGTACAGCAATTACAAATGATGGCCATGGAGTAGGGCAATCAGTAATACGTCTGAAAATTCCTTTGTCAACCAATGGTTTTGTCATAAAACGCTCCCACATAAAATAATCAGCCGTTTTATTAGTCAAAGCTTCGACAGCACCATCAATAGTATTTACAATTTCAAATTTTAGATTATCCGTTTTCCAACCCTGATTGTTCGCATTTACATAGGCCATTAATTGAGAACCTGAGCCTAGACGCGAAATAGCCACTTTTTTATTTTCTAAATCACCGATGGTTTTATAATCGGATTTTGCAGCAACATGAATTCCCCAAATTAAAGGTGATTGCACATATACCTGCACAATTTTACTTGGATTTCCAGCAACAATATCTTTTACAATTCCTTCGGTCAATATTACAGCGATATCGGTTTCACCATCTCGAAGCATTTGACACATTTTTCCCGTTCCTTCAGGAACATCGGTCCATTGCAAATCGATTCCTTCAGCTTCAAATTCTCCATTTTCAATGCATAAATGCCATGGTAAATTAAAATGTTCCGGAACACCAGCTATTTTTATAGTTTTCATTTTTAGACTTCTTTGTAATTAGATTTTAGACTTGTTAGATTTGTTAGATTTTAGAAAATTTATTCTGCTTTTAATGGTGAAATAATAATACGGAAACCATCTGGATCAAGAAACATTTTTCCGTTTCCATCCAAATTCCAATATGGATTTTTTGCCGTTATAAATGATATGCCATTATTTAGAATATTAATTACTAATCTATTATATTCTAAAATTGTTTCAGGATATAGCACTATAACATCCTCTTCATCTGAAATATGATTGGCTTTGCCATTTGACTTTGTAAATTCAAAATGCCAGCCTAAATCAGGTTTTCCAATAAAAGCGCCATCATAATTGTTATGATTTTCAAAACCACCTAGTCTTTCTAATCCCAAAATATTGATATAGAAATTTACTAATTTTTCCAAATCATTCGTATGGCGTGATACTCTTAGTGTCATGCTATTTTTTTATTTGATTAATATGGTGTTCTAAATGCTCAACATAATCTTTCATTAAAAAATCCAGATTAATGATTGAACCATCGCTTAATAAGATTTGATAATCTAATGCTTTTTCATCAACAGATTTAAACAATCTAATAATTTGCTTATTTATCGAGTGCCAAAGCTGTATTAACTCTCCCGTATCCATAGTTTGATATTGGTTAATGCTAACCAAATTATTCTGATTGTATGATCTGTGATGATACGGCTTTGGCAGATAATTTATCTCTGTAAAACGAACTAAATTATGTATAGATGAATCTACAAGATGTCCTAAAATTTATTTTTTTGACCATTTTTCAGGAGGTTTATTCTCTAAAGTTTCTTTGTCTAAAAATTTTAAATATTCTGAATTTTCATGAAGCAATTTTTCAAACTTGTAGATTGCAATTTGCATATTAGTTAGTCGTTAATTTGTTTAAAGTGTATTTAATCAATTCATCAACAGCCTTATAAGGATCTTCGCTAAAAGTTCCCGAAGCACGATTAGCAATGATAGCATTTAAAGATAAAGCATTATGTCCTAATAGTGCCGAAAGTCCGTAAATAGCTGCCGTTTCCATTTCTAAGTTTGTAATTCGATTGTCATTAAAAGCAAAATTATCCATTTTAGCATTTAACTCCTCATCTTGAATATTTAAACGCAAAACGCGACCTTGTGGACCATAAAAACCACCTGCAGTTGCTGTAATTCCTTTATGTATTTTATCACTCTCAATAAGTTTTTCTAATTTCTCAGAACATGCAATTACATACGGTTTTCCCTTACGAATATCCCAATCGGTATGATTTATAAAAGCTTCTTCGATAGCAGCATTTGAAACTTCATCAATTAAATAAGAGCGAAGCATATTATCAAGCCCTAGACCAAATGTTGACATTACAAAGCTATCTACAGGAATATCGGCTTGTAGTGAACCTGAAGTTCCGATTCGGATAATATTTAATGAAGTTAAGTTTTCTTTTGGTATACGAGTTTCTAAATCAATATTTACCAAAGCATCTAATTCATTGACAACAATATCTATATTGTCTGGACCAATTCCAGTAGACATTACTGTAATTCTTTTTCCTTTATAGATTCCAGTTTGAGTTTTAAATTCTCTTTTTTGAGTAGAAAACTCGATACTGTCAAAAAACTGCGTTATTTTTTCAACACGATTTTGATCGCCTACAAAAATAATATCATTTGCAATATGTTCTGGACGAAGATTTAAATGATAGACGCTTCCGTCTGGATTTAGTATTAATTCTGATGATTGTATCATTGTTTATATTTTTAAGGTTCTGTAAAGGCGAACCGGAGTACGTCTTTTTATTTGTATTTAGGTTCAAAGGGGGGCGTGGATGCGTCTTCTTTTTGATTTAACCGCAAAAGGCGAAAGGTTCCATACTATATCTTTATAAACGCAAGGTTCAAAAAGAAAAAATTAGGGCTTAAATTTTCAAACTAAAAACTGTTTCATCAAGACTGATCACTGAAACTGAAAACTAGCCGCCCACACGTTTTACTTTAAATCCTTTTGCTTTTAGTATTTCCATTATTTTATCGCGGTAATCACCTTGTATAATAATAGAATCATCTTTAAAAGTTCCGCCAACACTTAATTTGGTTTTAATTTCTTTGGCTAGGATTTTAAAATCTTCATCAGTTCCTTCGTAACCTTCAATAATTGTTGTGGCTTTCCCTTTTCGTTTTTCATATTTACAAATCATAGGTTCTTTTTGGATAAAAAGCGTATGATCTTCTGGAACTACTATTTCATCGGGAGATACTTCGTGATCTGGGAAAAGATTTTTTAGTTGGTCTTGTAAGTCCATTAATATTATGTTTTTTTAAACGCGGATGAAGCGGTTTTTTGTTTACTCGTTTACGTGTTTTGTATTTTTTGAACGCGGATGACGCGGATTTTATTTTTTTGGGTCTCTAGTTTTACGTGTTTTGTGTTTTAGACGCTGATGAGACAGATTCTTTATTTTCGATTGTTTTGATATACTTTTCTAATGAATTCGGGTTTTTTTCCAAAATTTAAAAGAAGCCCAACTTCACAGTGCGTTGCTTTTAAATAATTTATTAATTGAAATTCATTTGCTTCTACTAAATATTCTTGTGCTTTTAATTCTAATATCACTAAATCATTTACAACTATGTCAGCTATATATTCTCCAACCACAATTTCTTTATAATAAACTTTTATTTTCTTTTGTGTTTCTACTTTAAAACCATTTAATTTAAGTTCATAGAATAAAGAATTCTGATATACTCTTTCAAGGAACCCATAGCCCAGTTCATTATAAACATCAAAAAAAACTTTTAAAATTGATTTTGTTAATTCTCTATGTAAAATGCTACTCATAATATATTTTTAAATACTGATATTACGAAATTTTTCTCTATTCTGAAAACTTTAAAAAATCCGCGTCATCCGCGTTCAATATTTTACATCGCGCAACTAATTAAGAGTAAAATTATAAAAGCTATATAAATAATAATCTAATTTCATAAAGCAAAAAGACATTAAGTATAAACTCAATGTCTTTTTATAATTAGGTAAATTTAAAGATTATTTTTTGATTAAACCCAAATCTACCAAACGTTCGTATAAATATTCTCCAGCAGTTATATCTTCGAATTTCTTAGGATTCTCAGCATCAATACAATTTTCTAAACAATCAAGACGCATATCGCTTACTGGATGCATAAAAAACGGAATCGAGTAACGAGATGTTCCCCATAATTCTCTTGGTGGGTTAACTACTTGGTGAATAGTTGATTTTAATTTGTTATTGGTATGACGTGAAAGCATGTCCCCAACATTAATTACCAATTGATCATCTTCGGCAATGGCATCAATCCATTCTCCATCATGATTTTGAACTTGTAATCCTTTTCCTTGTGCTCCCATTAATAAGGTGATAAGATTAATATCGCCATGAGCAGCAGCACGAATTGCATCTTTTGGTTCAGATGTAATTGGCGGGTAGTGAATAGGACGTAAGATAGAATTTCCATCTTTAGCATATTTGTCAAAGTAAAATTCATCTAATCCAAGATGTAATGCTAGGGCTCTTAAAACATAAACACCCGTTTTTTCAAGCATTTGATACGCTTGTTTACCTACCACATTAAATCTTGGCAACTCAGTTACTTCTACATTTTCTGGATATTCTGAAGCATACTTAGAATTTTCACTCACGTACTGACCAAAATGCCAGAATTCTTTTAAGTCGCCCTCTTTTCTTCCTTTGGCATGTTCTGTACCAAAAGAAACATAACCTCTCTGACCTCCAATGCCTGGGATTTCATAATTATGTTTAGATTCTATTGGCAATGCGAAAAATTTTCTAATTTCGCCATAAAGTTCGTCAACTAATTGATCATCTAAAAAATGACCTTTTAGGGCAACGAAGCCAATGTTTTCAAATGCATTTCCGATTTCATTTACAAATTTTTGTTTACGTTCCGGGTTGTCCGAAAGGAAATCACGTAAGTCTACACTAGGAATGTTTTGCATACTTTACATATTTATTGATAACTTGAGATGGCTAGAAACCATATCTTAGAGCAAATGTAAAACTAATTTGTTATTTTTATTTCAACAAATGCGAATAATTAATAATTATATAACCAAATACAAACAAGTTGTTATAATTTTACAACATTCATTGACTAAATAATAAACCGAAAAATGATTTTTGACAGAAAAAAATTGACCAACGAACAGCTTTTAGATTTATACAAGAGATTATTAAAACCAAGATTGATAGAAGAGAAGATGCTCATCCTGATCCGCCAAGGAAAAGTATCTAAATGGTTTTCAGGAATAGGGCAGGAAGCAATATCCGTAGGCGTTACAGCCGTTTTAGACACTGATGAATATATCTTACCAATGCACCGTAATTTAGGTGTTTTTACAGGAAGAGATATCCCATTATACCGTCTTTTTTCGCAATGGCAAGGTAAAGCCAATGGTTTTACGAAAGGACGTGATAGAAGTTTTCACTTTGGAACACAAGAGTATAAAATTATTGGAATGATCTCGCACCTAGGCCCTCAGTTAGGTGTTGCTGACGGAATTGCCCTAGCCAATAAATTAAAAAAGAACAATAAAATAACTGCCGTTTTTACAGGAGAAGGAGCAACAAGTGAAGGAGATTTTCATGAAGCATTAAATATTGCGGCTGTTTGGGAATTGCCAGTAATGTTTGTCATTGAGAATAATGGGTATGGTCTTTCGACACCTACAAACGAGCAATATCGTTGTAAAAACCTAGCAGACAAAGGAGTTGGTTATGGTATAGAAAGCCATATTATCGATGGAAATAATATACTGGAAGTTTATAATCTTTTATCTGAATTAAAACTCTCAATGATAGAGAAACCTCGACCTGTTTTATTAGAGTTTAAAACATTTAGAATGCGTGGACATGAAGAGGCGAGTGGTACAAAATATGTTCCGCAAGATCTAATGGATATGTGGGCAATAAAAGATCCTGTAACTAATTACAAAAACTATTTGACTGAGATAGGAGTATTAACTACAGAATATGATGAGGAATTACATGCTGAAATTAAGAAGGACATCGATGACAGCCTTGTTATTGCTAATGAAGAACCAGAAATAGAAGCATCTT
This sequence comes from Flavobacterium sp. ALJ2, assembly GCF_015594725.1. Lineage (GTDB taxonomy): Bacteria > Bacteroidota > Bacteroidia > Flavobacteriales > Flavobacteriaceae > Flavobacterium. The sequence goes on from NZ_JADNRC010000006.1 coordinate 151,484, forward strand.
ATGAAGAAGAATTAAATGATGTATATAAACCTTATAGCTATAAAGAAATTGCACCAGACTTGGAAACAAAAAACATTCGATTTATAGATGCCATTTCGTCAAGTTTAAATTTATCAATGCAACTCCATACCAATTTGGTTATTATGGGGCAAGACATTGCTGAATATGGTGGAGCATTTAAAATAACTGATGGTTTCGTAGAAATATTTGGTAAAGATCGTGTGCGGAATACACCAATTTGTGAAAGCGCTGTAGTTTCAACAGGAATGGGGCTTTCTATAAATGGCTATAAAGCAATTGTTGAGATGCAATTTGCAGATTTTGTTTCAACAGGATTTAATCCAATTGTAAATTTATTAGCAAAATCACATTATCGATGGTTAGAAAAAGCCGATGTTGTAGTTCGAATGCCTTGTGGTGGTGGTACTCAGGCAGGTCCTTTTCATTCACAAACCAATGAAGCTTGGTTTACAAAAACACCAGGTTTAAAAGTGGTTTACCCAGCTTTCCCTTATGATGCTAAAGGTTTATTAAATGAATCTATTAATGATCCAAATCCTGTTTTATTCTTTGAACATAAGCAATTATATCGTAGCATTTATCAAGATGTACCTACAGATTATTATACAATTCCATTAGGAAGAGCTGTATTGTTAAAAAAAGGAAATGATATTACAATTATTACTTTTGGAGCAGCTGTACATTGGGCTTTAGAAACGCTTGCTAAAAATCCAGAAATTTCAGCAGATTTATTAGATTTAAGAACTTTACAGCCTTTGGATACTGAAGCAATTTATGAATCGGTTAAGAAAACAGGACGTGTAATAATTTATCAGGAAGATTCGCTTTTTGGTGGAATTGCCAGCGATATTTCGGCATTAATAATGGAAAATTGTTTCCGTTATCTCGATGCGCCAGTTAAACGTGTTGCTAGTTTAGATTCTCCAATTCCTTTTACAAAAGCACTAGAAGATCAGTATTTGCCGAAAGGTAGATTTGAGAAAGAACTTTTGGAATTGCTAGCTTATTAAACGTTTGTTCTGAGGTTCAAAAGAAACAATGCGAAGTAATTTATAAACAAATCATTTCGCCTTTTTGCGAGAAAATAATTTTTGGTATGATTAAAATATTTTTTCTAAATCATGCTAAACCTATTTAATAAAAATAAAATAGCACGCCATAAAGATCATTTTTTATCTTTAGCAGTTAAATACATTATATATGAAAAAACTTCTTATTCCTATTGTTATTGTTGCCTTACTTGTTTCCTGCAATAAAAATGCTAAATCAGGTGACGACAAGAATGCTAATAAAAAATTTGAAAAATATAAGGACGGATTTATTACCGACTTATGGAAACTAAATCCTGATTGGGCAGCTAGTCAAGGATATCACAAATATGATAGCATTTTGGTTATTCCAAACGCAGAAAATCAAAAGAAACAATTAGCTTTTGCTAATTCTCAATTAGATTCATTAAAACAATACCCATTAGAAGGGCTTTCTGATAACAACAAAACTGATTTTTATATGATTAAAAATCAGCTAGAAGGTACCCTCTTTGGTATAAATGAACTAAAGTCATCAGAGTGGAACCCATCATCATATAATGTTTGTGGTGCTTTTGCAGAAATATTAAATGGTAAATATGATTCTCTAGATGTGAGATTGCGTAATTTTAGTTTAAAAATGAATGGTATTCCTGCCTATTATGAAGCAGCAAAGTCAAATATTAAAAACCCAACCAAAGAACACACTGCACTTGCAATAGATCAAAATCTAGGAGGAACTTCCGTTTTTAAAGAAGATTTAGCAGCTGCTTTAAGCAAAAGTAAATTGACTGCAGAAGAAAAAAAGGCAATTACCAATAAAGCAAATATTTCAGTAAAAGCCATTACAGATTATGCTAATTGGTTGAAAAAATTAGACAATAAAACACCTCGTTCTTTTAGATTAGGCTCGGAGTTATATGCTAAAAAATTCAACTTTGATATTGAGTCTGGATACACAGCCGATGAAATTTATAAAATAGCAGTTAATCATAAAAATGAATTGCATGACAAAATGTTTGTTCTTGCTAATAAATTATGGACAAAATATAATGGAACAGCTGTAAAACCAACTGATAAACTAGAATTAATTAAGCAAGTAATTGATGAAATATCATTACAACATACTACTCCTGAGAAATTTCAATCAGAAATTGAAAAGCAAATTCCTGAGCTTGTAACATTTGTGAAAGACAAAGATTTACTTTATATAGATCCATCTAAACCACTTGTAGTCAGAAAAGAACCAGCTTACATGGCGGGTGTTGCAGGAGCTTCAATATCTGCTCCAGGACCTTATGATAAAAATGCAAATACGTATTATAATGTTGGAAGTATGACGGGATGGACAGCCGAAAATGCTGAAAGCTACCTAAGAGAATACAACGATTATATCTTGCAAATTCTGAATATTCACGAAGCAATTCCTGGACATTACACACAATTAGTTTACAGCAATCAATCGCCAAGTATTATAAAATCTATTTTAGGAAATGGAGCAATGATCGAAGGTTGGGCTGTTTATACGGAAAGAATGATGCTGGAAAGTGGATACAAAAATTCAGATGAAATGTGGTTAATGTATTACAAATGGAATCTTAGAACGACTTGTAACACAATATTAGATTATAGTGTTCATACCAAAAATATGTCAAAAGAAGCTGCTATAGCTTTATTAACTAAAGAAGCTTTCCAACAGCAAGCTGAAGCAGATGGAAAATGGAAACGTGCAACCTTATCACAAGTACAATTATGCTCTTATTTTACAGGATATACAGAGATTTATGATTTTAGAGAATCATTAAAAAAAGAACAAGGAACGAAATTCAATCTGAAAGAATTTCATGAAAAGTTCTTAAGCTATGGTAGTGCTCCAGTAAAATACATAAAAGAGCTAATGACTAGTAAAGAATAAAAATAAATAAAAAATAGATAATCTTTAAGTTATCCCAAATTACCCTCAAACAGTTATGCGCTATTTGGGGGCTTTTTGTGAAAATAAAATCCAAACTTAAAAATAGATTTGTTTTGTTAAAAATTAAATTAAAATGAAAAAAAACGGCCTATTATTCTTTTTTATACTAGCTAATCTGTCAATTGTTTTAGCTCAAGCTACCAAACAGGAAATGTTTGATACACCAGAAAAAACGGCTGGTGTTTACTACGCTTATCCTGCCAAAGACATTGTAGCTTATACACCCGTACCAAAAGGGTATGAGGCATTTTACATAAGTCATTTTGGGCGCCATGGTTCTCGTTATTTGATAAGTGATAATGACTATAAAGAAGTATTAGATTTGTTTGAAAATGGCAATAAAAATGCTGCACTTACTGACTTAGGTAAAGATGTCCTAAAACGTCTACAGCAACTTTGGGGCGAGGTTGAATTTAGAGGTGGAGATCTTTCACTTATAGGTGTACAAGAACAAAGGGGTATTGCAGAACGAATGTATAATCTCTATCCAAAAGTATTTAATAAAGAGTCACAAATAGAAGCCAGTGCTACAACAATAGTACGTGTTGCTTTAAGTATGGATGCTTTTTGTGAGCGCATGAAAGAGTTTAATCCAAGCTTACAGATTACTAGAAATTCAGGGATAAAATGGCAGCGATATTTAAACTACCATACACCAGAAGCAATTGCTTTTAGATCCGCAAAAGATACATGGAAAGAGGAATTTCAAAAATTTGAAGCAAAACATATAAATCCAGATCGTTTGATAAATTCTTTATTTTCTGATGAAGATTATATTATAAAGAAAGTGAATCCAGAAACGGTAATGAAAAAGTTATTTGCTATAGCAGGAGGCATGCAAAATATAGAAACAAAATTGAGTTTTTATGATTTGTTCGAAAAAGAAGAGCTTTTCGATTTATGGCAATGTACCAATTATCGCTTATATGTAAATTATGCTAATTCAGCTATCAATAGCGGAATCATGTTTGAAAATCAAAAACCAACTTTAAAAAATATTCTAGAGAACGCTAATAAAGTAATAGCTTCAAAAGGAAAAGGAGCAACGCTTCGTTTTGCACATGATGGTAATATAATTCCACTAGCAATGCTGCTACACTTAGAAGGAACCTATAATAGTATTTCTGATACAAATAAATTTTATGAAGTCTGGAGTGATTTTAAAGTAGCACCAATGGCTGGTAATATACAAATTGTGTTTTTTCGCAAACCAAAATCTGATGATATACTTGTAAAATTCCTTTTGCACGAAAAAGAAGTTCTTGTTCCAACTATAACAACTGATATTGCTCCTTATTATAATTGGAAAGATGTAGAAAGCTATTACAAAAGCCTACTAGCAAGTTAAATAATATATATATTACACTATCAATCAAAAAAAATCCGCTAAAGAATATTTACATTCTCTAGCGGGTTTTTATATAGAATACTTTTTACTTAACGCAAGCTAGCTCCAAGTTCATTTTCGAAGCTTTGTTGCAATTTACTCATTATTTTATCAATTTGAGCATCAGTAAGTGTTTTTGTATTATCCTGAATAGTAAAGCTTAATGCATAAGATTTTTTGCCCTCAGGAAGATTTTTGCCTTCATATACATCAAATAAATTCACATCTTTTAACAACGTTTTTTCAGTTTGTTTAGCAAGATTGTAAATACTATCATAAGTAATATTTTTATCAATTAATAATGCTAAATCTCTACGTACTTCGGGGTATTTAGGAATTTCTGTATATTTTATTTTACCGGTAACTATTTTCAAAATTAAATCCCAGTTAAAATCAGCATAAAAAATCTCTTGTTTAATTCCGAAGTGTTTTAAAATAGTTTTTTTAACAACACCCATTTCAACTAAAGTATCATGACCGTATCCAATAGCAGCACCCTCAGAAAAAACATCTGATTGTGTTGGGATATTATTTATTTTATTAATTCCCAATCGAGAAAGAACACCATTTACATACCCTTTTAATAAAAAGAAATCAGTAGATTGCTGCCCATTATTAGTCCAAGTTTCTTTATTTCTGTTTCCAGTAATAAACAAAGTTAAATGTTTGTGTTCTTCATAACCATTAAGAAATTTATGGTACGATTTTCCAAATTCAAATAATTTTAAATCTGAATTTTTTCTGTTGATATTGTATGCAATAGCTTCTAATCCAGAAAACAATAATGATTGTCGCATTACTGATAAATCATTACTTAGCGGATTTAATATTATAACATTATGTTCTTCTTTTAATAAACTAGAAAGATTAGCATAAGCTGCAGTTGTCAATGAATTGGCCATCATTTCATGATAACCTTGTGAATTTAATTGTGCTGCAATACTATTTTGTACTTTATAATCTTCTGTTCTTGGCGAGTTAGAAACTGTCGCATTGAATTTTTTAGAAAAATTAATGTTATTATATCCGTAAACTCTAAGGATTTCTTCGATAACATCTATCTCACGTTGTACATCAACACGATATGCAGGAATTGTTAATCCCAATCCAGCTTCAGATACACTATTAACTTTAATATCAAGAGATACTAATATTTTTTTGATTGTATCTTTTGGAATCTCCTGTCCAATAATTTTTGACACATTACAAAAGTTTAAGAAGACAGAGAAATCGTCTATTTTCTTTTGGTATATTTCAACAATATCAGAAGTAATCTCCCCACCAGCAATTTCTTTTATCAATAAGGCTGCACGTTTTAAAGCATATGCAGTAATAGAAGGATCAATACCTCTCTCAAATCTGAAAGAAGCATCAGTGCTTAATTGATGTCTTTTTGCCGATTTACGAACACTAACTGGATTAAAATATGCACTTTCTAAGAATATAGAAGTAGTACTTTCAGTTATACCAGATCTTTTTCCTCCAAAAACACCTGCAATACATAACGGGCCTTTCTCATCGCAGATCATTAAATCTTCTTGGTGCAATGTTCTTTCAACATCATCAAGAGTAACAAATTTAGTACCTTCAGGAAGGGTTTTTACAATTATTTTTCCGTTAATTTTACTTGCATCAAAGGCATGTAAAGGCTGTCCTAATTCATGAAGAACATAGTTTGTAATATCAACAATATTATTTTTGGGAGTAATTCCAATTGCTTTTAATCTATTTTGTAACCAGTTTGGAGATTCACTTATTGTAATTCCAGAAATAGTAACACCACAATATCTAGGTGCCAAAGAAGGTTCTTCTACATTTACATCAATTTTTAAAGTTCTCATGTCAACTCTAAAATTACTTACAGATGGTGTAATTAATTCTACATTTTGACCTCTTTGTAACAATCCTGCACGTAAATCACGAGCTGTACCAAGATGACTCATGGCATCGGCACGGTTTGGAGTTAATCCTATTTCGAAAACTTCATCATTTTCAATATTAAAAACTTCAGACGCTGGAGTTCCAGGAACTAATGCTTCATCCAAAACCATAATCCCATCATGACTTGTTCCTAAACCTAACTCATCCTCAGCACAAATCATTCCGTAGCTTTCTTGCCCGCGTATTTTTCCTTTTTTTATAATAAAGGGTTCACCATCTTTATCATATAAAACAGTACCAATTGTAGCAACAGGAACTTTTTGCCCTGCAGCAACATTAGCTGCTCCACATACAATTTGTAGAGGATGTTCTAATCCTAAATCTACAGTTGTAATTTTCAATCGATCAGCATCAGGGTGCTGTACACAGGTTAATACATGTCCTACAACAATACCTTCTAATCCGCCTTTTATTGATTGGTATTTCTCAACTACTTCTACTTCAAGTCCTAAGTCAGTAAGTAAAGCAGATGTTTCATCGGATTTCCAGTCTATTTTAATAAATTGTTTTAACCAGTTGTAAGATATTTTCATTTGAGTAATATTATTCTTGAATAAGTTTACAAATATAGGCATTGCACATTGTAGTAGGAAACAATTTATTTGGTTTTTTACAGCTCTTTTTAATTGTATATAAATAAATCTATTTTAAATATTCTCTATTTTTTATCATAATAATTTGCTAATAGAGTATTAAAGTTTAGTTATAAAACAGATTCTGTGTTTTTTGTGCTATTACATGAATGAATTGTGCTATTCTTTATAAAAGAATGAAAGTAAATTTGAAATAAATCCAAAAAAAATATTTTATGAGTACTCTAGTAAAAAGACCTGAATTTAAGGCAAAATACGATAATTACATTGGTGGAAAATTTGTAGCTCCAATAAAAGGAGATTATTTTGATGTGCTTTCTCCAATAGATGGAAAAGTATTTACAAAAGCAGCGCATTCTAGTAAAGAAGATATTGATTTAGCAATAGACACTGCTTATGAAGCGTTCAAAGCATGGGGAAAAACTTCAGTAACAGAACGTAGCATTTTATTAAATAAGATAGCACAAAAAATAGAAGACAACCTAGAATATATTGCTACTGTAGAAACGGTAGATAACGGAAAACCGATACGTGAAACCTTAGCTGCTGATATTCCGCTGGCAATAGATCATTTTAGATATTTTGCTGGAGTAATACGTGCCGAAGAGAGCTCAATTGCCGAATTAGACTCGCAAACAGTTTCAATTGCACTAAGCGAACCATTAGGAGTGGTGGCGCAAATTATTCCTTGGAATTTCCCGATATTAATGGCTGTCTGGAAAATAGCTCCAGCACTAGCAGCAGGAAATACAATTGTTTTAAAACCTGCTGAAAGTACTCCAATTTCCATATTGGTATTAATGGAACTTATAGGCGACATACTTCCTCCGGGAGTTTTGAATATTGTAAACGGATTTGGCGCAGAACTAGGACGTCCATTAGTTACCAATAAAAAAGTTGCTAAAGCAGCATTTACAGGCTCTACAACAACAGGACGATTAGTAATGCAATATGCTACCGAGAATATTATCCCAGTTACATTAGAACTTGGAGGGAAATCACCAAATATATTCTTTCCGTCTATAGCCGACCATGATGATGATTTCTTTGACAAAGCCATAGAAGGAGCTGTTTTATTTGCTTTAAATCAAGGAGAAATCTGTACATGTCCTTCTAGATTATTAGTTCATGAAGATATCTATGATAAATTTATTAAAAGAGTAATAGAGAGAACAGAAGCAATTATTGCAGGAAATCCATTAGATAAAACTACGATGATAGGAGCACAGACTTCAATCGTGCAAAAAGAAAAAATTCTTTCTTATATAAAACTAGGAAAAGAAGAAGGAGCTGAGCTACTTACTGGTGGTGCCGAGAATAATTTCGGAGGTGACCTAGAAGGTGGCTATTACATAAAACCTACATTGTTTAGAGGGAATAATAAAATGAGAATCTTTCAGGAAGAGATTTTTGGGCCAGTACTAGCCGTTACTACTTTTAAAACTACAGAAGAAGCTATTGCCATTGCAAATGATACCATGTATGGTTTAGGAGCTGGTGTTTGGACGCGTGATGCGCATGAAATTTACCAAGTACCAAGAGCCATTCAAGCTGGAAGAGTTTGGATAAATCAATACCATTCTTACCCTGCAGGCGCACCGTTTGGAGGATACAAACAATCAGGGATAGGTCGTGAAAATCATAAAATGATGTTAGGACAATACCGCCAAACTAAAAACATGCTGATTTCTTACGACAAAAAGAAATTAGGTTTCTTTTAAAAGAATTAAATAAACCAAAGACTGGTATACAAATGTACTGGCCTTATAAATCAATACTATTATGTTACCAAAAACAATGAAAGCTGCGGTTGTAAGAGAATTTGGTTCTCTTTTAAAAATTGAAGAAGTAGAAGTAAAACGACCAGGTAAAAATGAAATACTTGTAAAAGTTATCGCAAGTGGAGTTTGTCATACCGATTTACATGCCATAGAAGGCGATTGGCCCGTAAAGCCTAAAATGCCATTAATTCCAGGGCATGAGGCGGTAGGTTATGTAGTGGCGGTAGGCCAGGATGTTAAAAATGTAAAAGAAGGTGATGCAGTAGGGGTGCCATGGCTTTATAGCGCTTGTGGAGGCTGCGATCAATGTATAACAGGTTGGGAGACCTTATGCGATACCCAGCAAAATGGCGGTTATAGCGTAGATGGTGGATTTGCAGAATATGTAATTGCCGATGCTAGATACGTTGGGATCCTGCCTTCAAATGTTAATTTTATGGAAATGGCACCAATACTATGCGCTGGAGTAACGGTATATAAAGGACTAAAAGAAACTGAGGTAAAACCAGGAGAATGGGTTGCAATTTCAGGAATTGGAGGTTTAGGTCACGTTGCGGTACAATATGCCAAAGCAATGGGAATGCATGTTGCAGCAATAGATGTTGCCGATGACAAACTTGATTTAGCCAAAAGACTTGGAGCTGATTTGGTAGTAAACGCAAAAAATCAAAATCCTGGAGAATTCTTAAAAAAGGAAGTTGGTGGAATGCATGGGGCATTAATTACTGCAGTTTCTCCTATCGCTTTCAAGCAAGGTCTTGAAACTTTAAGACGAAAAGGTACAATGGCACTTAACGGACTTCCTCCTGGAAACTTTGATTTATCAATTTTTGATACTGTTTTAAACAGAATTACAATTCGTGGTTCAATTGTAGGTACACGTAAAGACATGAAAGAAGCAATTGAATTTGCTACAGAAGGGAAAGTAAAAGCGACAATCACTCCTGCAAAATTAGAAGACATCAATGATGTTTTTGACAAAATGAAAAAAGGACAAATTGAAGGTAGGGTTGTACTCGAAATTGCTAAACCTTAATTAAATTAAATCATGAAAGCAACAAACTCTTTAACTAATAAGGGTTTGTTGCTTTTTTTTAAATCTAAAATCATGATAAAAAGAATTGAAGCTTCAGAAAAAGCCATTGAATTAATAAAAATATTAAAAGAAAAACATGGCGAATTAATGTTTTATCAAGCTGGGGGATGTTGTGAAGGAACACAACCACAATGTTTTGAGAAAGGTGGATTTTACCAACGAACTGGAGACGTATGCATTGGAACAATTGAAGATACCGAATTTTGGGTTGATAAAGATTTATTCGAATATTGGAAACATGCACATTTTACACTCCATGTAATTGATGCATTTGGAGTTGGCGGATTTTCATTAGAAACACCACTAAAAAAAACATTTCAAATTGAATATAGAATTTTCACCGAAGAAGAAGAGAAGGAATTAGAGGCAATTAAAATTATTGAGTAAAAAGTATTTTTTTTTAAAGTTTAAACATGCAAACTTATTATTTTCAATGAACTACGTCTTTTTTTTTTATGCAATAATTATCGAGTTACTTATAGAAATTCCCCTGCATAAAGATGGTAATTCTTGATAGTTATCAAGAAGGAGGAGAGGATCTTCTACCTAATTTTTTTAAAACAGAATGCATGAATTTACGTTTCTTTAAGAAACCTTCGAACCTTTTCTTAGCACCTTAGTTGATAAATAACAACTGATATTGCTTTGGAGTAATCCCTTCGTGTTTTTTAAACAATCTGATAAAATAATTAGCATCTTCAAATCCAGATAAATAGCAGACTTCATTAATTTGTATGGAAGGATTTTTTAGTAATTTCTTGGCACATTTTATTTTTTCATTGAGTACATATTCTATAGGACTCATTCCTAATTCTTTTTTAAAAAAACGATAGAAAGAGGCTGTACTCATACATGCTTTATCACTCAGACTTTTTAAATTCATATTTTCCTTCAAATTCTGCTTGATAAATTCTGTGACTTCTTTTATTGGATTATTTTCTTGAATTATTATTCCCTCATCAATAGATTTCACAGTTTGTGTTTGTATAATACGAATTAATAATTCTTTAAGAGTTAAATCTGCTAAAACATCTTTAGTTATCGATGTGCTCATACATTCCTTAATGAGCTTATTAATAGTAGCAGCCATATCAACATTATTATAAAAAAAATAATTTTGGTAATGTAATTGCCAAAGTACATTATTTTGTTTGGGATATTTCTCGTTTAAGAAATTTAACGTCTCTGTAATTTTAGATTGTTCAATGGCCAAAGCCAGACATTGTGTAGGGTTCTTTCTTGTAGCTTCTGGAAAATCAATTTTCATTTCTACATTTGCAGGAACAACAACTGTCTGCCCAGGTAAATACTCGAATTCTGGATCTTTAAAAAGATGCATTATCTTTTTTCCTCTCAACATACTTGTAACTACCAAATCATCAAATTTTAATGGAACTAAAGTTGATGATTCGTATGTTTCGAAGATATTTAACTCACAATGATTCAAGTTATAAATCGTCCTATTTTCAACAAGAGTTTTTAAGGATTTCTCTTTTGATAATTGAAGTGGATTTATTAGAAAACGTTGATTCTTCATTGCTTTAAATTTTAAGACTAGAATTTAAAATTAAACAAAATAATCATATGAAAAGAAGATTTAACGTTAAATTAAATCAACTCTTCAATATGCTTTTTAATATTTTCGGCTATTTTTTTAGTAGGTAAATCATTTTCATCTTCACCAAAAGGATCTTCAATTTCTTCGGCAATAAGTTCTAAACTCGCTAGTACATAAAAAACAAAAACAACTACAGGAGCAACATAATAACCTAAACTTATGGAGTAACCAAAAGGCAAAGTCATGATATAAAAGAATATGAATTTTTTTATAAATGCGCTGTAAGAGTAGGGAATAGGTGTGTTTTTTATTCTCTCGCAAGCCCCGCAAACATCGGTAAAAGCTTTGAACTCATCATTTATGATAATGAGTTGATCACCAGATATTTTTTTAGCATCATACAAATCATTTATTTTGTGATACATAATACTCTTTACCTGATTTGGCTTGTGTTTATGATGATCAATTTCTAAATCAACACCCTCAAAAAGTTGTTTTCCAGTTTCAGAATCATTTAAATGCTTGTGCAAAACATCAGCATATACAGGAATGAATTTTCTAAAAAACTTCCTGTCATTTTCATCTTTTAAGATTGCCGAAAGTTTAATTGCCAAATTACGGCTATTATTTACAAGACTTCCCCATTGTTTTCGACCTTCCCACCAGCGATCATAGGCAGTATTTGTTCGAAATACCAATAATAAAGAAATTACAAAGCCTAGCATTCCATGCATAATTGGAATATTCTGTATATAGTCATTTTTACCTATCCTAAAATAATAAACTTCAAGATAACCAACTAAACTAGAATAAACTGCTATGGCAATCATGATAGGAAATAATTTCCTAACGGTATCTGATTTATGAAAATGAAAAATAAAAGTAAACCAGTCTTTAGTATTATATGATATCATTTTATAAAATTTGAAAACAAATTTAGACTAAAAACTAATATTTCCTGCTAATTCTTTTAAAGCAATTTCAGATAATTTAGCTTCAAATTGAGCATTACTATAACGTACTTTTGCATTGACATAATTAAGCTGTGCTGTTCTAAACTCAAGAGTAGTAATAGTTCCTATACGAAATTTATCTAGGGTAATATCTAAGTTTTGTTTAGCAATAGCTTCATTGTTTTCTTCTAAATTTATCAACTCTAAGTTCGTCAAATAAGTTTGATAAGAAGTAGCTAATTGTGTGCTTAAAATTTGATTTTGCTGTTCTAAAGCATATTTAGTATTCTCTATAGCTAGTTTAGATGTTTTTTCATTTCTATGCTGAGCAAAACCATCAAATAAATTCAAAGTAGCACTAAATCCATAATTTAACCCTCGGGCAGTTGACTGACTTGTAAATCCTAAACTAGAATGGCTTTCTGCAAAGTTATATCCAGTATTTAATTTAACAGTAGGGTAGCGATTTGCTTTTACTTGTTTTAATTGTAATTCAGCAATTCTAATATTTATAATTTGCGATTCTAATTGGGGATTCTGCTTTTTAGCTAACTCTAGTAAATTATCTAAAATTAACGCATTATCTACATTTACTTCATTTATCACTTTAAAATCAATTTTAGAATCTCTTGCTAAAATCTGATTCAATAAAATCTTTGCATTTGCATATAATTCTTTTTGTCTTAATAATGTAACCTGATCTGTATTTAAATCAACCTGAGCATTTAAGACTTCTAATTTAGAAGCTTTACCGATCACAAATCTGTTTTGAGCCAATGTCAATCTTTGTTTTGAAATCACAATAGTTGTATCCAAAGCTGCCAATTGCTGTTGTTGCTGAACCAAATCATAGTAAGTTGAATTTACCTGTCCCACTTTCACCAAAATAGTACGTCGTAATTCGGCATCACCTAATTTTTGTAGTTCTTTAAGCTGATCTAATTGGGCAAACATTCGCATACCATCAAATATCGTCCAATCTAATCCAACACCATAGTTTAAGCTATTGTTTTTTGCATTACTCAATGAAGTAGAAGTTCCATCCTGACGAATTTGGGATGTGTTTTGGACGCTATTATTATCTACAATAGTAGCTGTTACTTTTGGCAACATCCCAGCATTTCCTACGGTTGTATTAGTTTCATTAATTTTTGAATTATTTGAAGCTATTTTTATTTCAAAATTATTATCTAATGCTATTTTAACTGCATTTTCTATAGTAAGAACTTCTTGTGCATTGCTTTTTACAACACAAAAAAGTAATAAAATCAAGTATTTAAATAGAGTTTTAGTGTACATCATTTTTTATATTTATTACCAAGAATCTGCAAATCATTTTTTTGTTTAAAAGCAATTCATGGCTACTATTTTTTTTAAACTAAGAGTTTGTAGCTTATTTACTGCTTTCTTTTTCATATTCTTCAATATGATCAAACTCAGGATAATGCTTACGGGCTTTAGACCACATTAAATACATTGCTGGGATAACAAATAAAGTAAGAATTAAAGAAAAAATAGTTCCTCCAACAATAACAACTCCCATTCCCATACGACTTGTAGAAGCTTCTCCTAACGACATTGCAATTGGCAAAGCTCCTAATGCAATTGCCAAACTCGTCATCAAAATTGGTCTTAATCGCGCTTCTGAAGCTTCTAAAATAGCTTCTAATTTAGGTTTGCCTTGCTCTCGCAATTGATTAGCAAATTCCACAATCAAAATACCATTTTTGGTAACCAAACCTATTAACATTACGGTTCCGATTTGGCTAAAGATATTCCATGTTTGATTAAACAGCCATAGCGAAAACAATGCTCCTGCAACAGCCATTGGTACGGTCAAAATAATAATAAATGGATCAATAAAACTTTCGAATTGAGCCGATAATATCAAAAATATTAATAACAAAGCCAATCCAAATGCAAATGAAGTATTTGAACTACTTTCTACAAAATCTCGTGATTCACCACCTAAGTCAGTAGTAAAACTCTCATCTAAGACTTTGGCTTTTATTTCATTCATAGCATCAATACCATCGCTGATACTTTTGCCTGGAGCTAAACCAGCCGAAATAGTAGCAGACATATATCTATTGTTATGATACAATTGTGGTGGATTACTTTGTTCCTCAACCGAAACTACGTTATCCATTTGTATTAATTGCCCTTTTTTATTTTTTACAAACATCGAAGTTAAATCCAATGGTTTCGAACGGTCTTTTTGGTCAAATTGCCCAATTACCTGATATTGTTTTCCGTTTTTAATAAAATAGCCAAAACGCTGACCGCTCAATGAAAGCTGTAATGTTTGTGCAATATCGATAATTGATATACCCAAACTTTCAGCCTTTTCACGATCGATACTTACATTAATCTCAGGCTTATTAAATTTTAAATTTACATCAGTTACAGAAAAAGTATCATTTTTATTGGCTTCCTCCATAAACAAAGGAATTTTTTCTTCTAATTTCTGAAAATTAGGCGCTTGGATAATATATTGAATGGGTAATCCTCCACGACGGTTTACAGCAATAGTAGGTTGCTCAGTTACTGAAGTTTTTGCTTCTGAGTATCTCTTAGTCCATTTCGTTAATTTTTCAGCAATTTCTTTTTGAGAACGAGTTCGTTCGTTTGGCTCATTAAGTGCAATTCGAACTCTACCACTGTTTACAGATGAAGACCCAAATCCTGGTGAAGTAATTACTAAGCTCACTTTTTTCTCGGGTATTGAATCATCTATTAACTTGCCTAGTTCTTGCATAAAACGATCCGTATATTCGTATGAAGACCCTTCTGGAGTTGTTACACTTAAAACAAGCGCACTTCTGTCATCATAAGGAGCTGTTTCTTTTGGTAAAATGCTAAAAAATAAATAAATTAATCCAAAACAAATTGCGATAATAGGAAAGCTCAACCATTTTTTCTTCATAAAACGGGCCAATGCTTCAGCATAGCCACTATTTAATTTTTCAAAATAAGGTTCAGTTTTAATATAGAAATTTGATTTTTTTTGCTCACCACCTTTCATCAAATAAGCGTTTAACATTGGAGTCAACGTTAAAGAAACAAATGCAGAAATTAATACTGCCGCTCCAATAACGACTCCAAACTCTCGAAATAGTCGTCCTACGAATCCTTCCAGAAATATTACTGGTAAAAATACCGCAGCCAATGTTACTGAAATAGATATTACAGCAAAGAAAATTTCATTTGATCCTTTGATAGCAGCTTCAATTGGCGACATTCCTTCTTCAACTTTCTTAAAGATATTCTCCGTTACAACAATTCCGTCATCAACCACAAGTCCTGTTGCAAGAACAATTGCCAATAATGTCAATACGTTAATCGAAAATCCAAAGAGCCACATTATAAAAAATGTTGCTATTAAAGAAACTGGAATATCAATTAATGGTCTAAATGCAATTGCCCAATCTCTAAAAAACAAAAAGATAATCAAGATAACCAGAACAATAGATATCATTAAGGTTTCAGCAACTTCCAGAACCGATTTTTTAACAAATAGAGTACTATCAATTGCAATATCGAGTTTAATGTCTTTAGGAAGATCCTTTTTTAAAGCATCGTATTTTTTATAAAATTCTTTCGAAATATCTAGATAATTTGCACCTGGCATAGGCACAATTGCAAGACCTATCATAGGAAGCCCTGATTGGCTCAATTTTGTTTCTGTATTTTCTGGACCTAATTCCGCATTTCCAACATCGCTTAGGCGAACTATTTTTTCGCCATCGGAACGAATAATAATATTATTAAATTCTTCTGGTTTGGATAAATTACCAACTGTTTTTACTGTTAACTCTGTATTATTTCCAGTTAATTTTCCAGAAGGTAGCTCAACATTCTGTGCATTTAAAGCAGCACGAACTTCTGACACAGTACATCCATATGCAGCTAGCTTTATAGGATCAATCCATAAACGCATAGCATACCGTTTTTGTCCCCAAATTTGAACAGCACTAACTCCTGGAATTGTTTCTAGTCGTTGCGAAATAACATTCTCTGCATAATCACTTAATTCGAGAGCACTTCGTGTATTACTTTGCACGGTCATAGAGATTATAGATTCACCATTGGCATCAGCCTTAGAAACAACTGGAGGGGCATCTATATCCTGAGGTAAGCTTCGAACTGCTTGTGATACTTTATCACGAACATCGTTTGCAGCTTCTTCAAGATTTTTATCTAGATTAAACTCAATAGTAATATTACTACTTCCTTGTACACTCGATGAAGTAATATTTCTAATTCCATCAATGGCATTAATCGCTTTTTCAAGCGGTTCAGTAATTTGAGATTCTATAATATCGGAATTTGCTCCTGTATAGTTGGTACGAACAGAAACTTGTGCAGGATCAATAGATGGAAATTCTCTTACACCTAAAAAACTATATCCTATAAGACCAAATAATACAATTGCTAGATTTAAAACAATTGTTAATACGGGCCTTCTTATACTTGTTGTTGATAAACTCATTTTTTTTAATTATAAATGGGTAATGAATTATGTTTTTTAATTATTTAAGATTTAGCAAAGGCGCCAAGCTTAATAATTTCAAATTCATAACTTATAATTTAATTTTTACTTTAATTGGATTATCATTCTTTAATGACATTACACCACTTGTTATAACGGTATCTCCCTTTTTTAAACCTGAAACAATTAAAATAGATGCGTCAGTTCGTGTAGCTGTTTCTACCATTACTTCTTTGGCTTTTCCAAAATTCGAGATAAAAACTTTTTTACCATTTTGCACTGGTATAATTGCTTCAGTAGGTACTACGATGGCATCTTTTATGATATCTAATGGTAATTTTACATCAGCAAAAGTCCCTGGGAATAATTTACCATCTTTATTTTCTGCAATAGCTCTAATTTGAAGTGTTCTAGTTTCTACAGAAACTTCAGGCTCAATAGCATAAATTTTTGCTGTATATAATGTATTTGATCCAGAAACACTGAACGTTATAATTGAATTATCTCTTACCTGACTTGCATATTTCTCTGGAATTGAGAATGTAATTTTTAGCTTACTTGTATTAACCAATTTAGCAACCAAAACTGTTGGAGTTATATAGGCGCCCGGAGAAATAGAACGCAATCCTATTTTTCCAGAAAACGGAGCCTTCACAGCTGTTTTTGCAATTTGTGCACGTATTAATTGACTTTGTGCTTGTGATGAAGCATAATCCGCCTTTGCAACATCGTATTCTTCTTGGCTAATAGCTTCTTTTTGCAAAAGTAGCTTTGCTCTTCGGGCATTTTCAGCAGCCAGACTTTCTTTTGTAGTTGCTTGTTTTAATTGTGCTTTTAATTCTAAATCATTTACTTTAAAAAGCACCTGACCTTTAGTCACATTACTTCCTTCATTAAAATAAATACCTTCGACTATGCCCGAAACTTCACTTCTAATTTCTACTTGCTCATTAGCTTCAATAGACCCAGATAAGGATAAATTATTATCAAAAGTCTGAGTGTTAACTACAACTCCTGAAACGGTAATTGGATTATTTTTACTGTTTTGACCTTTAGATTCGTCATTCTTATTTTTATTGGATACAATTCGGTAAGCAATAAATCCTCCTATTCCGATTATTAGCAAGGCATAAACAAGGTTCTTTATTTTCATAAGATTTTTGGTAAAACTAGAATTAATAGATTTTGTTTTTAAGTGAATTCACAAATTTAGTTTTTTGTATCCAATACTGAATGTCTTATCTTTATATTTAACAGTTGTATGTACAAATATTAATATTTTAATTAAAGAAAGACAGGAAGAGGCCGAATTACAATAGAGTTAAGACTTAGTTCTTAAGGAAAGGTTTAAAACGATTGTGAAAAAAATCTGTTTTTTAGATTAAAAGTTGCAAAAGGTCTGAGCAACTAAGTTTTAAAAGTAGAAAAACAATGATTTTTTTTATTGTATGTCTTGATATATAGCAATAGAGTATATACTCAACCTGTTGGGGCAATTACTTCGCCTACTTGCTTAGCTCGGGTCTCAAAATTTCATTTAACACATAGAAACATCCATTTTATTTATGAAAAACAAAAAAATAAATTACTTTCACAAAGGCTAGTCTTTGTTACTTAAAAAAAACTAACTAATATAGTTCCAGATATTCTTTTTCTTAGTTAATTCTATAAAAACAGCTTTTAAGATAGCGTTTTCGGGTTTTTGTAATGGTGCATCTTCTTTAAGAATCTTTAAAGCGTAATTTCTAGCCAAAGACAAAATATCACGATCCCGAACAATATCAGCTATTTGAAGATTTAAAACACCACTTTGTTGCGTCCCCATTAAATCACCAGGTCCTCGAAGTTTTAAATCAACCTCGGCAATTTGAAAACCATCATTAGTTTGTACCATCGTTTCCATTCGGGTTTTACTGTCAGAGCTTAATTTATAGGAAGTCATTAGTATACAATAACTCTGTTCAGCTCCACGACCAACGCGACCACGTAATTGATGCAGTTGCGAAAGTCCAAAACGTTCTGCACTTTCTATAATCATTACACTCGCATTTGGTATGTTTACACCAACTTCAATAACCGTTGTAGCCACCATTATATTTGTTTTCCCTTCAGAAAAACGTTTCATTTCCGAATCTTTATCTGCGGGTTTCATTTTTCCGTGAAGAATAGAAATCGAATAATCGGGTAGGGGGAAATCACGAGAAATACTCTCATAACCATCCATTAAATCCTTGAAGTCCATTTTTTCAGATTCTTGAATCAATGGATATACGATATAAATTTGTCTGCCTAAAGCAATCTCATCTCGCAGAAATTTCCATACTTTCAATCTGTTGCTATCATAACGATGAACGGTTTGAATTGGTTTTCGTCCTGGTGGCAACTCATCTATTACTGAAATATCCAAATCACCATACAAACTCATTGCCAACGTTCTAGGAATAGGAGTGGCGGTCATAACCAATACGTGTGGCGGAATTTCGTTCTTTTTCCATAATTTAGAACGTTGCTCAACACCAAAACGATGTTGCTCATCGATTACGGCTAATCCTAGATTTTTAAACTTAACCTTATCTTCCAATAAAGCGTGCGTGCCTATTAAAATATGTAAACTTCCATTTTCTAATTCTTCATAAATCACTCTTCTGGCAGCAATTTTAGTAGAACCCGTTAGTATTTTTATATTGATATTTAATGTTGTTGCTAGTTCTGATAATCCTATAAAATGCTGATTGGCTAAAATTTCTGTTGGTGCCATAAGGCAAGCCTGAAAACCGTTATCAAGCGCCAATAACATACTCATAAAAGCAACGATTGTTTTTCCAGAACCTACATCTCCCTGTAATAATCGATTCATTTGGGCATTACTCCCCATATCAATACGAATTTCCTTAATCACCCTTTTCTGGGCATTCGTAAGCTCAAAAGGCAAGTGGTTTTGATAAAAAACATTAAAATATTCACCAACTTTTGTAAACGGATGTCCTTTTATTTTATGCTTTCTAATCAGATTCTTAGTTATCAGTTGCAACTGAATAAAAAACAATTCCTCAAATTTTAACCGATATTGTGCTTTCGCCAAAGCATCGGTGCTTTTTGGGAAATGTATATTGAATAAAGCAGTTCTTTTAGGAATCAGTTTTAATTCATTGGTCAGATAATCAGGTAGTGTTTCTGTAAACAAGGCTTGTGTTTCTAGAAATAATTGTTGCATGAGTTTATTAATCACACGATTTGAAATGCCTCGGTTGGTCAAGGTTTCAGTCGATGGATAAACGGGTTGCATGGCCGAACGCAGACTTTGTTCATGCTCAGCCATTAATTCAATCTCCGGATGCGCCATACTGAACTGACTGCCATATAAACTACACTTTCCGAAAATCACACAAACTTCGTTGAGCTTTAAACTTTCACGAATCCATTTGTGCCCTTGAAACCAGTTTAAATCTAGTTGTCCTGTGTCATCAACAAAAGTAGCAACTAATCGCTTTTTGTTCTTTGCAAATTCAACCGTTTTTATATTGATGATTTTACCAATAATCTGAACTTCAGAACCTGTATTTTGTAATTCGTTAATCTTATAATAACGAGTCCTGTCTATATATCTATTAGGGAAAAAATTAACCAAATCTATATATTTATGAATCCCCAATTCCTTTCGAAGCAATTCGCCCCGATTAGGGCCAACACCTTTTAAATATTCGATAGGAGTTTGTAGAAGATTATAAGACATTTTTTAATTGCTCGATTATTAGATTACTAGAATTTTAGACTTCTTAGATTTTAATTTTTTCAATCATTGAATCTTTTAACTTCTATATTAATCTTTCAATATTTATAAAAAGCGAAGATAGATTTAAATTAGGAAATTTAAAAATTGACTTACTAAGACTTTGAATATTTATATCTTTGAACAATAAATTAAAACAAATGAAAACTCATCTCGCATTACTTCGTGGCATCAATGTTTCTGGACACAACATGATAAAAATGGAAGCTTTAAAAACTACTTTAGAAAAGATAGGTTTTCAAAATGTACAAACTTACATTCAGTCGGGAAATGTTTTTGTCGATACTGATGAAGACAATGCATCAAAAGTTGGTTTTTTAATCAAACAGGAAATATTTAAAGTTTTCGGACACGAAGTACCAATTGTAGTTATTAGCAAAGAAGATTTAGAAGCTTGTTTTAAAAATAATTCCTTTTTAAAAGAAAAAGAGGCGGACATCAAAAAATTATATGTTGCTTTTATTTCTATAGCATTACGAAGCGAAAGCATCAATGATTTAAAAATTAGTCAATTTAAGCCAGACGAAGCTAGTATTGATGGCAATAGAATATTCATTAAATATGCTGTTGGAGCAGGAAAAACGAGATTTGATCAAAAATATATCGAGAAAAAATTAAATGTAACAGCAACTATCAGAAACTGGAATACGGTAGCACAATTATTAAAAATATACGAAGAAAGGCAAGAGGCATGAAAATAATTTTAAAATCATCTGTTGTAATTTTGCTATTAGTTCTTGTAAGCTGTAAAAAAGAAACAGTGCATCAGGATAATATTTTTTTAAACGATGAGCCAAAAAAAATTATTACATCCGAAGAAAAAAAGCCTGAAATTGTAAGTGATAAAAGCACCCAAGAAGACTTCAACCATTTCTTTAAGTTATTTAATCATAATATTGTATTTCAACTCAGTAGAGTACGTTTTCCGTTGAAAGTAAAAATTAATAATGATGATCTAGAACTAGTTGATTATGTAATTCCTAAACAAGAATATACTACTATAAACTTGGACAAAAAACCAGAAGAAAGAAACTATAAACAACAAATAATTCTAAAAAAAGATAAAGTAACAATCCAACAACGCGGAATCGATAATGGAATTTTTATAGATTATTATTTTGAAAAAATTGATGGAAAGTGGCAACTTGTAACTTGGGTTGATATTTCAACTTAATATCAATTACTAATTGGAATTGCTGTTCTCTTTAAATAAATAGTATCTGTATTATAAACAGCGCCTTTTCTCATTCCACCACCAAAAGGATTATGCAAATCAATAGATTTCTTTTCATAACCTTCTTTATAAACAGCTTCATTAACTAAAAGTGGAGGCGCTTCATATCCCACAAAAGTAAATTGAGAATATCTTATTTCTTTTAAACTAAAGTAACCCATTGTATTGGTTAAACTTTCTCCTAC
Organism: Flavobacterium sp. ALJ2; assembly: GCF_015594725.1. Classification (GTDB taxonomy): domain Bacteria; phylum Bacteroidota; class Bacteroidia; order Flavobacteriales; family Flavobacteriaceae; genus Flavobacterium. The sequence continues at coordinate 173,518 of NZ_JADNRC010000006.1, forward strand.
CTTACAATTTTCGATAGGAGTATTGGTACTTTCGTCATAAATATAGCCTGTAATTTGCGGTCTTTGACATCTGCTCACCAAACAACTTTGAAATAAAAACGGAATATTAATTATGGCAACTAGCATTCCATATTTTCTTAAATTTAACATATCACTTTTGTAAAAACTACATTTATAGCTCTAAATTTTTAATCATTTCATCAGCTGTTGGTGTATTCATTCGGCGTAACTCACTAATTACAAGTTGCTTTTGCTCATCACTCATCACGGGAGCAGGTTTTACAAATTGATCTTGAAGAGCTTCTTTATAAAACATAGCATCAGTCCATTCGTTTCTAACACCGTCTATAACAAGATGAATACGATCTTGAACACCTTTATTTACAACCGAATGAGTAAAATTAGCATCTATATACCAACATTCACCTTCATTCATAATCAAGCGAGTACCATCCAGAATAAACTCGACTTCGCTATTTGTAATTATCGGAATATGCAATCGAAAAGAATCATCTTCATATCCTAAACAATTATCAATATGTGGTTTAACTTCTGCGCCAGCAGCTAATTGCAATAAGCGTACAGCTGTTTTTTCGAATAAAAAACCATCCAGAATTTCTTTAAAATAGGTGCACGAATTTAGAATTTCGGTAGCAACTAGTTTCTCATCATTGGTAGGAGAAGCATAAATAGTATCCGATTTACCGTTTTGGGACATTAAAGCAATCGAATTCCATTTTCCTGAGTAACAATCTGTATTATAATGATCAATCCATTTTTCGTTTATAATCTTTTTTAGATCATTTTGTAGTTTTTCTGAATCAAATACAATTGGAAACTTTATAGAGCGTACTAATTTATCCATAATTTATTCTCTTATCCATTTTAACATTTTAGGAAATGCTTCTTTTCCTTCTTTCGCAGCTCGTTCATTTCCTAAAGCAAGTCCAGCCCATTCAAGAAAAGGCAAGCCAATATAAACTTCATCATTAAAATTCGATATTAACCACTCCGAGTCATTCTTATAACCATTAGGATGAAAAACAAACTCTAAGGGCAATTCTAAGTGTTTCGCTGCCGCAAAAGACCAAAGGATTGCTGCAATTTCTTCGCCTTCAGTTGGCCAATCACTAGCAATTTTATCAGTCCCTACTAATTTTCTATTTGCAGTAGGAGTAACCGCTAAGTGTCCTGCTTCATGCAAAATATCTCCTGGATATAACATTTTTTTATAATCAATGTAAATACAACTTGCTCCTAAAGACAATCCTGGCAGAAAAGTTTCATTTAATTCTTTTTCAATAATATTAATTCCAATTTCACCCAAGAAAAATAGAATTTTTTCTACTTCAGAGTTCTTTTCTTTTGCAAGCATAGGAATATGTTTTAAAATTAAATTTATATATTAGTTTATATCAAATCACAATACCAAAATCCATAATCAAAAGCATCATCTTCATTTGAATCGCAGGCTGTGTTACTGGATTCTGTTTTTGGTTTTTCATATTTTCGATGTACAATTTCTCCTATTTCAAATTTAATTGGCTTAGAAAAAATAGGCCCATCGAAGGTAAAGGTATGAAATTCACCATTTTCACCACAAACATCTACATTATTTGGCAAATCATTTATAAAATCCTGATCAATTACACGACCAACAAAGCTCTTATCAAGAAAACGCTCATTTACACAAACTACAATTGTTTTAAATCCCAAAGAAATAAATTCCTGAATTAGATCTTTAGTTGGAATTTTCCATAAAGGAAATACCGCTTCAAAACCGATATCAAGCAATTTATCTTCACGATATTTACGTAAATCTTCAAGAAAAATATCTCCAAAAATAGAATATTTAACGCCTTTATTTTTAAGTTTTGCTAATGTTCTGCTCATTACTTCTTCATACACTTCCATCGTTGGCATTTCTGGAATTTGCATGATTTCTAAAGGTAATCCAATACTTTTTGCTTGTTGTTCCAATAACTCTACACGAACGCCATGCATCGAAATACGCTGAAATTGTTCGTTTACACTAGTAAGCAAACAACTGATTTCAAACTTTTTGTCTTGTTGTATTTTATATAATGCTAAAGCAGAGTCTTTGCCACTGCTCCAATTAAATAAGGCTGTTTTTTTCAATGGAATTGTTTAAATATTTTCAAAAAGTAAACTTACAAATTTACTTCGGTTAGTTCATTAAACCTTTGTAACTTTGAAAACCTTAGTATCAAATTAAATAAGTAATGAAATACATTCTTTTATTCTTTACCTTTTTCAGTTTTGCGCAACAAACTCAATATGTTGATTTTAAAACCGTTTTAGGAGAAATCAATATCAATACAACCAATAAATCGATATCAGGAAATGTGAAATATAATTTTGAGATACTTCAACCCATCGACACTATTAAAATTGATGGACAAAACATGACCTTTACTGATATAAAAGTAAATGGTAAAGAAATAATATACAGAAACACAAATAAGCAATTACAATTAATTTTTCCATTTCAAAAAGGAAAAAACATACTTACTTTTAGTTATACAGTCCAACCTAAACAAGCTTTGTATTTTATAAACGCAGAAAACAAAGAGGATACTCAAATATGGACACAAGGACAAGGAAGATATACCAGTAACTGGTTTCCAAGCTTTGATGATGTCAATGAGAAAGTAGTTTTTAATATGGATATTACCTTCGACAAAAACTATAAAGTTATTTCAAATGGCATCCTGAAAAATAAACTAGAAAACGAAAATTCTTTTGTTTGGCAATACCGCATGCAAAACCCTATGAGTTCCTATTTATTAGTACTTGCCATTGGAAAATATGAAGAAAAATCCTTTACATCAAAATCTCGAATCCCTTTAGAATATTACATCGAAAACAACGACCTTTCTCGCTTCGAACCGACCTATCGTCACTCTAAAGAAATTTTTGATTTTCTAGAAAAAGAAATAGGAATAAAGTATCCTTGGGAAATATACAGGCAAGCTCCAGTACGTGACTTTTTATATGCTGGTATGGAAAATACCACTGCTACTTTATTTTCTACCAGATATGTTGTTGATTCTACAGGATTTGAAGACAGGAAATATACTAATATTAATGCACACGAACTAGCGCACCATTGGTTTGGAAACTTAATTACAGCCGAAAACAGTACACATCATTGGCTTCAAGAAGGTTTTGCAACCTATTATGCTTTACTTGCCGAAAAAGAAATTTATGGCGACGACTATTTTTATTCCAAATTATACGAAACAGCACAGCAACTAAAATTTGCATCAAGAACCGACACAATACCTGTTTTAAATGCTAAAGCAAGTTCGCTTACTTTTTATGAAAAAGGGGCGTGGGCCTTATTCGTTTTACACAATGCGCTAGGCGATAAAACTTTTAAAAAAGTGATTCGAAATTACTTGAAAAAGTATGCATATAAAACAGTAAATACCGATTATTTTTTTGAAGAAATAAAAAAACTGTCTAATTATAATTTAAAAGAATTCTCTAAAGTATGGCTTGAGACAACTGTTTTTAATACGAAGGAAGCTAACGAATTACTAAGTAAAAATAAAGCAATACAAATACGCTTAGAAGTAGATAAACTCAATAAAAAAACAATTAAAGACAAAGAAGAATTTTTATCGAAAGTTTTACAATCAGATGTCTATTTTACAGTTAAAAAGGCAATTGTAAACCAAATAACAAATGAGAAATATGAAGCAAAAAAGCAATTGCTTACACTGGCTTTAAAAACAAATAACTTACAAGTTCGACAAGAAGTAGCTGCCACGCTATATAAAATTCCTGAAGATTTCAGAACTCAATATCAAACGTTGCTTGATGACAAATCCTATCAAACACAAGAGATAGCTTTGTTTTATTTATGGAATAATTTTCCTTCACATCGCAATGAATATTTAGATAAATCAAAAAACTGGATTGGTTTTAACGATTATAATCTAAGAACATTATGGCTTTCATTGGCATTATCAACAGCAAATTATACTTCAGAACCAGAAATATTAGTAAACGAATTAATAGCATATTCATCCCCTAAATATGAGGCTACCACACGTCAAAACGCTTTAGAAAAATTAATTAATTTTAAATTAACAAATGATGTAGTACTAACAAATTTGGTTAATTCAACAACACATCATATGTGGCAATTTTCTAAATTTGGGAGAGAAAACATTCGAGTATTATTAAAAAATAGTGAAATGCGTAGTACATTTGAAAGAATTTTGCCTAATTTGTCATCGAATGAACAGTTTCAGTTAGAACGTTTGTTAAGAGAATAGATTTACAAAAGAAAGAAAATAGAGCAGGAGAATAAATTACAAAATGTAAGTACTTTTTTTCTCTTAAAAAAAACCTACAATACATATTATGAGAGCATTGGTTATTTCAGGAGGAGGAAGCAAAGGAGCTTTTGCTGGAGGAGTTGCACAATATTTATTAGAGATAAAAAAATGTCAATATGATTTATTTCTAGGCACTTCAACTGGAAGCTTACTTATCCCACATTTAGCCCTTGGAAACATTCATAAAATTCATGGTATTTATACCAATGTAAACATGGGGAAAATATTTAATATTAGCCCATTTGTAGTAAAAGAAAAGGACGGAATTGATATTGTTACCATAAATCATTTTAATGTAATCCGTCAGTTTTTTAAAGGAAAACGAACATTTGGAGAAAGCAAAGGATTACAAAAATACATCAAAGATAATTTCTCTATATCTGAATTTAATCAGTTAAAAAAACTAAAAACTGATGTTGTTATAACAGTAACAAATTTATCAAGAAATGAAGCTGAGTACAAATCAATAAAAGATTGTAGCTATGACGAATTTTGCGATTGGATTTGGATTTCTAGTAACTACATTCCGTTTATGAGTTTAGTTTCAAAAAACAACTTTGAATATGGTGATGGAGGATTCTCAAGCTTGGTTCCAATTCGAGAAGCTATACATCGTGGAGCAACCGAAATAGATGTCGTTATCCTTGAAACAGAAGTAAATATAACCCAAAATGCTATTGGTAAAAATCCGTTTTCATTAATGATCGATCTATTCCGAATAGCATTAGATCAAGTTGAGAAACATGATATCGCAATTGGAAAACTAATCGCAAAAAATAAAAATGTAAAACTAAACTTGTTTTATACTCCCACAAAACTAACCAACAATGCATTAATTTTTAATAAAGAAGAAATGAAAAAATGGTGGGAAGAAGGATATGAATATGCACAAAATAAGTCTGAAATTATGAGCGATAATAGGTAATTACCACATATCGCTCACTTCATTTTTAATATAAGATAAAGCAGCACTGCTAGGCGATTGTTTATCAAATAAATCATTTAAGATAATCTCACGTAATTTATCAGCACTATCAACACGGTCACTCATGCTAGCTTTACGAATCATCTGAATTGTAGCATTTTTGGCTGTTGTAACTATAGTCCAACATTCGTCAGACATATATATTTGCTGTGTTAGATTATGTTCAAATTCTTGCTCAATTTGTGCAATAACTAGATTTTCATAGTCATTTTTATCATTAGATGTTGGCGTAACACGTATTAACAACTTAGTTAGACTAATACGTTCTAGATACAATGTAATACGCTCATATGCCTGTAAACGCAATGGTAAAGCTTGTTTTTGAGCCTCTTTTTGCAATAACCATCTTCTCGTACTTTGTTTGTCAGTTAGATACGATTTGAAAAAATAATAAGCCACACCACCAGTTACAACAGAAGGCAGAGTATAAGCAATAATTTCTATAATTTTATTTGAATCCATTTTTTAAATTTGAGAAAACAAAAATATACTTTTTGAATGTAATTCAGCATCATTTTAATTGTAATATTTATTTAAGAAGGTTAATTTTACCAACTTTCAAATTTGAATAAAATACTATATAATAATTGGAAGACTATATTATAATTTTACTTTGTTTAGCAGCTTTTGCAGCAGGATTTATTGATGCTATTGTAGGAGGTGGCGGATTAATCCAAACACCAATGGGATTGATTTTATTACCCAATTTACCTGTATCTACAGTTATCGGAACTCTAAAATTCCCAGCCTTTAGCGGAACAGCTTTTGCTGCTTTTCAATATATGAAAAAAGTAGTCATACAATGGAAGTTACTGCTCATTATGATGCTTTTAGCAGTACCATCAGCATTTCTTGGATCTACTTTATTGACCTATGTGAGCAATGATTTTATGAAACCGCTGTTATTAGTCGTTTTATCTCTATTACTAATTTATACTTACGCAAAGAAAAATTTTGGTCAACAAGTAGCCAAAGACCATTCGGCAAAAAAACAAATAATATATGCTGTTTTAATTAGTGTAATCGTTGGTTTTTACGATGGGTTTATTGGCCCAGGAACAGGGAGTTTTTTTGTAGTAGCCTTTATTGCTTTAATGGGTTTTGATTTTCTACATGCTTCAGCAAATGCAAAAATGGTCAACTTAGCAACAAATTTCGGATCGATTTGCTTGTTTATTATAAAAGGGAAAATCATTTGGACAATTGCAATTCCTATGGCAATAAGCAACGGGCTTGGCGGATGGCTTGGCGCAAAATTAGCCATAAACAAGGGAAATGGTTTTATTAGGGTTTTCTTTTTGATTGTAGTAATCGGTACATTAATCCGTTTTGCTTACGATGTGTTTTATAAATAGAATTTTTGTGAAACTAAGATTTTAAATCCATCTCAAGGCTTCGTAATCAGGACTGAGTTATTTTTAATAGTAACCATAGAGCCTTAAGGACTTAATAGTACAGTAATTTTTTTAAAAATGAAGGAAACCATACTTAATAAAACCCTTTTTGTTCCGCTTAAAAAAAACTTAGCAACTCAGCACCTTAGGAACTTAGGAACTTTCTTTTAAAATCCTTATTTTTGCATTAATTATGGAGAAAAATTTCATGCAAAAATACATTGACCAGCTCAATGAAGCACAGAGACTGCCTGTTTTAAAAAAAGACGGGCCGATGATTATTATTGCTGGGGCAGGTTCAGGGAAAACTCGTGTTTTAACAATTAGAATTGCTTATTTGATGGCGCAGGGCGTTGATCCGTTTAATATTTTGTCGCTTACTTTTACCAATAAAGCGGCTCGTGAAATGAAACATAGAATATCTGATATAGTGGGAGCGTCTGAAGCAAAAAATCTTTGGATGGGAACTTTTCACTCAATTTTTGCGCGTATTCTTCGTGCAGAATCAGATCATTTAGGATATCCATCTAATTTTACGATTTACGATTCTCAGGATTCAGCTAGATTGATTTCTTCAATCATAAAAGAAATGCAACTGGATCGTGATGTTTATAAACCAAAGCAAATTTTAAGCCGTATCTCGAGCTATAAAAATAGTTTAATTACAGTAAAAGCATATTTTAACAATCCTGAATTGATAGAAGCTGATGCTATGGCTAAAAGACCAAGATTAGGCGAAATTTATCAACAATATGTAGACCGCTGTTTTAAAGCGGGTGCAATGGATTTTGATGATTTACTATTAAAAACTAATGAATTATTGACTCGTTATCCAGAAGTTTTAGCCAAATACCAAAATCGTTTTCGCTATATCTTGGTTGATGAGTACCAGGATACAAACCATTCTCAGTACTTGATAGTTAGAGCATTATCAGATAAGTTTCAAAATATATGTGTAGTAGGTGATGATGCGCAGAGTATTTATGCTTTCCGTGGAGCGAATATTAATAATATTTTGAATTTCCAGAAAGATTACGAAGGTGTAATTATGTATCGTTTAGAGCAAAATTACCGTTCAACAAAAAATATTGTTGAAGCAGCAAATACTGTAATGGAGCACAATAAGACCAAACTTGATAAAATAGTTTGGACAGCAAATGATTTTGGTGCAAAAATTAAAGTCCACAGAAGTTTAACAGATGCAGAAGAAGGACGTTTTGTAGCAAGTACTATTTTTGAACAAAAAATGCAGAATCAATTACATAATGGTTCGTTTGCCATTTTGTATCGTACCAATGCACAATCGCGTGCAATGGAAGACGCGCTAAGAAAACGTGATATTCCGTATCGTATTTATGGTGGATTATCATTTTACCAACGTAAGGAAATTAAAGATGTTTTATGTTATTTGCGTTTGGTAATTAATCCTAAAGATGAAGAAGCTTTGGTACGTGTAATTAATTATCCAGCACGTGGAATTGGAGACACAACGATTGAAAAACTCACAATTGCAGCCAATCACTACAAACGTACAATTTGGGAGGTAATGGTAAATATTGATAAAATAGACTTGAAACTAAATTCAGGAACAAAGAGTAAAATCAATCATTTTGTTACCATGATACAAAGCTTTCAGGTTATTGATCAAAATCAGGACGCTTTTTATATTACTGATCATGTTGCTAAAAAAACAGGATTGGTACAAGAACTTAAAAAAGATGCTACACCTGAAGGTATGGCAAAAGTTCAGAATATTGAAGAATTACTAAACGGTATAAAAGATTTCACAGAAGGTCAAAAAGAAATTGATGGAGCAAGAGGGGCATTATCAGAATTTATGGAGGATGTTGCACTTGCCACCGATCTAGACAAAGACACAAGCGATGAAGATCGTGTTGCTTTAATGACGATTCACTTAGCAAAAGGATTAGAATTTCCTCACGTATTTGTTGTAGGAATGGAAGAAGACTTATTTCCAAGCGCAATGAGTATGAGTACCAGAAGTGAACTTGAAGAAGAACGTCGTTTATTTTACGTAGCTTTAACACGTGCAGAGCATCAAGCCTATTTAACATATGCACAATCACGTTACCGTTGGGGAAAATTATCCGATAGCGAACCTTCTCGCTTTATAGAAGAAATTGACGGTCAGTATATAGAATATTTAACGCCAGCAGAAAATGGCTACCGTTATAAACCAATGATTGATATTGATGTTTTTGGTGATGTAGATAAATCTAAATTACGGTTAGCTAAACCAATTGGTACAACACCACCTAAAACAGTTAATAACAATGAACCTAAATCGGATTTAAATATCCGTAAATTAAAACCAGTATCAAGTAATCCGAACAATGCAGCGCCAAATTTATTTGACAACAAATTAACAATTGGAAATATTGTAATGCATGAACGATTCGGAAAAGGAGAAGTTGTAAATCTAGAAGGAGTAGGAGCAGACAAAAAAGCTGAAATAAAATTTGAAGTTGGCGGAATTAAGAAGTTGTTGCTAAGATTTGCTAAATTAGATGTAGTAGGATAAAAAATGTTTTAAGTTTAAGGTTTTATCTTGCCATCGGCTAACTTAAACCCTCAAACAAATTTAACTTTAAACAAAATAAAAAATGGCAGAATTTATAAAAATATATACCGATAAACCTAATGAAGCTGCTATTGCAAAAGTAGTTAAAGTTTTAAAAAATGGAGGTTTAATAATTTATCCAACAGATACCGTTTATGGTTTAGGTTGCGATATAACTAATTCACGCGCATTAGAACGTATCGCAAAAATAAAAGGAGTTAAACTAGAAAAAGCAAACTTTTCATTTATTTGTCATGATTTGAGCAATATTTCTGATTATGTCAGACAAATTGATACATCGACCTTTAAATTATTAAAAAGAGCATTACCAGGCCCCTACACTTTTATTTTACCTGGAAATAATAGTTTACCAAAAGAATTTAAAAAGAAAACAACAGTTGGAATCCGTGTACCAGACAATTCAATAGCACTAGAAATTGTACGTCAGTTAGGAAATCCCATTGTTTCTACATCTATACGTGATGAAGATGACGTTATCGAATATACAACTGATCCAGAGTTAATTTTTGAAAAATGGCAAAATTTAGTAGATATGGTTATTGATGGAGGTTATGGTGATAATGTTGCATCAACTATTATTGATTTATCCGAAAATGAACCAATTGTAATCAGAGAAGGAAAAGGAAGTCTAGATATTTTATAAAAATATTTGAATTCGGCAAGATATTTGAAGTTAATTATCTAAATTCAAGCATTATTTTAAAGAAATCATCATATATAAATACACGATAATGTTATTCTTAATTGATATTTAATTGGTTATTAAAAAGATTAAGGATACATAAAAGCAGGTCAATTGACCTGCTTTTTCTGTTTTTATAAATAACAATTATAAGACATAAAAAAAAACCAGTGAAATTATTTCACTGGTTTTTATACTTCAGAATTCTAAATTTATTTTATTACAATTCCATATATGATATAATCAGATTATTTACCTGATTGTTTTTTCATTTCTTTTTCAATCATATCATAAAATTGATCAATTTTTGGCATAACAACAATACGAGTTCTTCTGTTACGTGCTCTGTTTTCAGCAGTATCATTTTCTACTAATGGCACATAAGAACTTCTACCTGCAGCAATTAATTTAGCAGGGTTAACACCAAGATCATTTGTTAATACACGAACGATAGAAGTAGAACGTTTAACGCTTAAATCCCAGTTGTCTGTTATTATACCGTTGCTTTTGTAAGGAACACTATCAGTATGACCTTCAACCATACACTCAAAGTCTGGTTTGTCATTAACTACTTTAGCCACTTTAGCCAAAACCGTTTTAGCTTTATCAGTTACGTCATAGCTACCGCTTTTAAATAATAATTTATCAGCAATAGAAATAAATACAACTCCTTTTTCAACATTGATTTCGATGTCTGGATCGCTAATACCAACAGCACCTTTTAAACTAGTAACCAAAGCAAGAGTAACACTATCTTTCTTAGTTAAAGCATCTTGAAGTCTAGATATTTTTAAATCTTTTTCTTTTAAACTTTCTAAAGATTTTTCTAAGTTTTCTGCTCCTTTAGATGTAAGCATTGTTAAATCTTTAGAACTACTGATTAAAGTTTGGTTATGCTCTTTCAAAGTAGCAACAGTAGCGGTTAATCCAGCTTTTTCTTCCAAACAAGAATTTAATTTTACAGTACAAGAATTTAATAGATCTTGAGTTTCTTTGTTTTTAGCTTCTAAGTCAGCATATTTCTTTTTAGAAACACACGAAGATAGCACCATTAGTGCAGTTAGGGCGATGAATATTTTTCTCATAAAAAATAAAAATTTAATTAGACGTAAGTCTACAAAGTTAAGGGTTATTAATTTGATTATTGTTAAAGATATCTTTAAATACGCGGATTCTCTTAACATAGTACAAGAAAACGATACTTTTAACTATATAGTATTCTTGTGTTTGAAAATTGTTTCTTTTCTTATAATATTTTAAAAAAAGACTATAAAAAGAAAAATGAGCTTTTATAATTGCCCAGGTATGTTTAAATTTTCCTTGTATTAAAAATTGCATTCCTGCGATACCATCAAGTACCATTCTAGCAAAAAGAATGCCATAGAGCCTATCTTTAGGTAAGTTTTTGGTAAGCATTAATAACGAATTTCTAAAATTCAAATAGGTCTTTCTAGGATTTCCTTGTTGCAAAGTTGCACCACCTACATGATACACAATAGCTTGCGAATTATGTTTAATAGTATAACTAAGATTAATTGCTCTCCAACACAAATCTATTTCTTCCTGATGTGCAAAAAAACCTTCATCAAAACCTTTCAATTCTTTATAAACGGTACTTCTTATAAAGAAACATGCACCCGAAGCCCAAAATAATTTACAGCTATCATTATATTGACCGTTATCATTTTCGATAGTATCAAAAATACGACCTCTACAAAACGGATAACCATATTTATCAATAAATCCACCCGCAGCACCAGCATATTCAAAGTAAGACTTACTTTTGAAATCTAAAATTTTAGGCTGAATAATAGCCGTTGTAGGTTCTTTTTCAAAAGTGTCCAAAATTGGTTGCAACCAATTTTCAGTAACTTCAATATCAGAGTTAATCAAAGCATATATTTTAGAATCAATATGTTGCAATGCTTCATTATAACCCTGAGCATATCCATAATTACCAGTATTCACTACAATTCTTACGGTAGGAAAATTTTCTTTTACATAAGCAATAGAACTATCCGTCGAAGCATTATCAGCGACATATATAGTTGCCTCTGGTGAAAATTGCACGACCGAAGGCAAAAATTGTTCTAATAATTTTGCTCCATTCCAATTTAAAATGACAACAGCTATTTTATCCAAGTGTATTGTGTTTTATTTATTTAAAGAATTATAATTTGGTAATTCTCTTAAAAAATTATATTTTTCATTTTCAAAATCCATTTGACAGAAATAATGCTGTAATCCGTTAGTAACTGTCAAAAATTGCGCATTCATAGTCATATTATAACGAGCAATCTGGTCAAAAGTTGCCTGCGAAATCTTCACTTCCGGAGCTTTACATTCTACTAATATATATATAGTGCCATCTGGATTATACACTACGATATCATATCGTTTTCTTAACCCATTGACTTTTAGTACCTTTTCAACATTTATCAATGATTTAGGGTATTTCTTCTCCATCATTAAAAACTGAACCACGTGTTGACGAACCCATTCCTCAGGAGTGAGAATGATAAATTTTTTCCTGATTTCATCAAAAATAGACACTTTATTTTCGCTATTTTTGAATCGAAATAGATAAGAGGGAAAATTTAGTTTTTGCATGAAGCAAAAATATAAAATAGTTTTAGGTTTCAGGTTTAAAGTTTCAAGATATTGAAATAACAACCTTAAACATTAAACTCGAAATAATAAAGAAATGGATGAAGTTATAAAAATTGTTAATGATATTAAAGTGGGAAACATCAAGCCTATCTACTTCCTTATGGGAGAAGAACCATATTACATTGACAAATTAGCCGAATATATAGAAAAAAACATCCTGTCTGAGGAAGAAAAAGGGTTCAATCAAACGGTTTTATATGGTCGTGATGTATCTATAGAGGATGTTGTTTCGGCTGCAAAACGTTATCCTATGATGGCAGATCGACAGGTCATTATTGTAAAAGAAGCACAGGATTTATCTAGGACAATAGACAAACTTGAAGCCTACGCGGGCAACCCAATGGAAACAACGGTTTTAGTCTTTTGTTACAAATATAAAACACTTGATAAACGTAAAAAAGTAACCAAATTATTGGGACAGAAAGGACTAGTTTATGAAAGCAAAAAACTATACGAAAATCAGGTTGGCGACTGGATCAAGAGAGTTTTATCTGGCAAAGGGTATACAATCGAACCCAAAGCCAATGCAATGTTAGTAGAATTTTTAGGAACTGATTTAAGTAAGATTAATAACGAACTTGAAAAACTACAAATAATTTTACCAAAAGGTACTGCAATCACACCAATACATATTGAGGAAAATATTGGTTTTAGTAAAGATTACAATGTATTTGAACTACGTAAAGCAATCGGAGAACGTAATCAGATTAAAGCTTATAAAATTGCCGAAAACTTTGCACATAACCCCAAAGATTATCCTTTAGTTATGACAACAGGATTAGTTTTTGGCTTTTTCATACAATTATTAAAATATCATGGTTTGAAGGATAAAAACCCAAAAAATGTGGCAACAGCTATAGGAGTAAATCCTTATTTCTTAAAAGAATATGATTTAGCGATAAAAAATTATCCAATGAAGAAGGTAAGTCAGGTTGTTTCTGCATTACGTGATATAGATATAAAAAGTAAAGGAGTGGGAGCCAATGCATTACCACAATCTGATTTATTAAAAGAAATGCTCTTCAAAATATTTAATTAAGACAGTAAAATTACCGATATTTGTAAGCTTATATAATATAAAAAATACCGTGATTATGGGGATGAATAAAAACACAATATTAGGATGGGCAACTTTTATAATGTTTATAATGGGATTTCTCCTTATTGGGCTTGGATTTTTTAGATATAGAGATGTTTCAGGCTGGGGATTTGCTGCTACAGGAGTAGGTTTTTTAGCCATTGCATGGGTTTTTAATGCTTTAAAAGGAAGAGTTTAAATAAAAAAGTAATAAAATTTAAAATAAATTTATAATGTCAGACGATAAGAAAGTAATTTTCTCCATGTCAAAACTGAGTAAAACATACTCAAGTAGCGACAAGCAAGTGCTAAAAAATATCTATCTAAGCTTTTTTTATGGAGCTAAAATTGGTATTTTAGGTTTAAATGGTTCAGGAAAATCTTCACTTTTGAAGATTATTGCTGGTGTTGATAAAAATTACCAAGGTGATGTAGTTTTTGCTCCAGGTTATACAGTAGGATACCTAGAACAAGAACCTCAATTAGATGATGAAAAAACAGTTATTGAAATTGTTCGTGAAGGAGTTGCCGAGACAATGGCAGTTCTTGAAGAGTACAATAAAATAAATGACTTATTTGGTCTTCCAGAAAACTATGAAGATGCCGATAAAATGGACAAGTTGATGGATCGTCAAGCTGCTTTGCAAGATAAAATTGACGCATTAGGAGCTTGGGAAATCGATACCAAACTAGAAATTGCAATGGATGCGTTACGTACTCCAGACGGAGATACACCAATCAAAAACCTTTCAGGAGGAGAGCGTCGTCGTGTTGCATTATGTCGTTTATTGTTACAACAGCCTGATGTATTGTTACTTGATGAGCCTACCAACCACTTAGATGCTGAGTCGGTATTATGGTTAGAACAACACTTAGCACAATATGCTGGAACTGTAATTGCTGTAACGCACGATAGATATTTCCTTGATAATGTTGCTGGTTGGATTTTAGAGCTAGATAGAGGTGAAGGTATTCCTTGGAAAGGAAATTATTCTTCTTGGTTAGATCAAAAATCAAGCAGAATGGCACTTGAAGAAAAAGTAGCTTCAAAACGTCGTAAAAACTTAGAACGTGAGCTTGACTGGGTTCGTCAAGGTGCAAAAGGCCGTCAGACAAAACAAAAAGCACGTTTACAGAATTACGATAAATTATTAAACGAAGATCAAAAACAACTAGATGAAAATCTAGAGATTTATATCCCGAACGGTCCACGTTTAGGAACAAATGTTATTGAAGCTAAAAATGTTGCCAAAGCTTTTGGAGATAAATTATTATATGATAATTTAAATTTCACTTTACCACAAGCTGGAATTGTTGGAATTATAGGACCAAATGGTGCTGGTAAATCAACTATTTTCAGAATGATTATGGGGGAGGAAAAGCCAGATAATGGTGAATTTGCTATAGGTGAAACTGTTAAAATTGCTTATGTCGATCAAGCCCATTCTAATATTGATCCAAACAAATCAATCTGGGAAAACTTCTGTGATGGACAGGAATTAATCATGATGGGCGGACGTCAAGTAAACTCACGTGCTTACTTAAGCCGTTTCAACTTTGGCGGAAGCGATCAAAACAAAAAAGTTTCAACATTGTCTGGTGGTGAGCGTAACCGTTTGCATCTTGCAATGACATTGAAAGAAGAAGGAAACGTACTTTTACTAGATGAGCCTACCAATGATTTGGATGTAAATACACTTCGAGCACTTGAAGAAGGTTTGGAGAATTTTGCCGGTTGTGCAGTAGTTATTTCTCACGACAGATGGTTCTTAGATAGAATATGTACGCACATATTAGCCTTCGAAGGAAACTCAGAAGTATATTATTTCGAAGGAGGTTTCTCTGAATATGAAGAAAATAAAAAGAAACGTTTAGGTGGAGATTTGACTCCAAAACGTCTGAAATACAGAAAATTAATAAGAAGCTAATTTCTTATCAACCACAAAAAAGCCTCAAATTGAATTATTTGAGGCTTTTTTTATATAATAACTTAATGTTTTTTGAAGCTAATTTCCGCTGTATGCTCTGTATATTTTTAAATAAAATAAAAATAAAAAAGAAGCCACTAGTATTTGGGCTAGAAATATAGTATTCAGTTTAAAGTTGCTATTTGTAGTTTCATTAGAAATTTAGAAATGATAAGAATTTGTCAAATCAAAATTTAATCGGCTTACTGTTTTTTTTTAGCGGTAGCAATTTTAATAATTTATTTTCATTCGAAGTAGAAAGATTGTGTACAACCAAATTTAGTATAAAATAAAACCTAGGTGCTAAAATAAAGTCTTACAAAAACTTAGCATTTAATTCAGGAGTAGGAATCATGCAACTTTCCTTTTTTCCATACCACTTATATCTGTTTTTGGCAATATAATTATACAATGGATCTCTCAAAAAAATAGGGATTATTTTAAAAATAGAAAACCAACTCCAAAAAACTCCAAGATTTTCGGCTATTGCAATTGCGGCTCCGGATTTATAATAATAAGCTATTCCTGGTTCGTAAAATATAACACTATCAACTTTAGATGTATCGACTCCAATATGCTTACAAATTTCTTTTCCAATTTCAGATTGTAAAGCTGTAAAACGAAAAACATCTTTTTTGTCATGTTTAATAATAAACTGCACAGCTGAATCGCATAAATTACAAACTCCGTCAAAGAGAATTATTTTTTTGTTCTCAGCCGTCTTTGCGAGGAAGGAAGGAATCTCAATTTGTTTATTCATTTCTAACATACAAAACTTTTTACACAGTCATTATATCCTTAATTTCTTCAAACAAATCTTTCCAAGTTGGATTTATTGAACGAATTAAATCATTTTTAGCTTGTCTTGAACCTGCTTTTATTTGTTTTTCTCTACCAATGGCATCACCAATCCACTGAAATTGTTCATAATAAACTAATATGTCCAAATTATAACGAGCAGAAAATGAGTTTGGATATCTTTTCTCTTTATGCTCTAGAATTCTTTGCGGAAGATTTGAAGTCACCCCAACATACACTACTGTTTGGTGTTTATTTGTGATAATATAAATAAAACCTGGTTTCATATTTTTTTATTTATCATGTCATTGCGAGGAACGAAGCAATCTCCTTCAGTAATTTACAACATCTAGACAAATGTTAGTGAGATTGCTTCGTTCCTCGCAATGACACAGATTGCGATTTTTTCATAATTAAAAAGCAAAAATTTCGTTATTGTTTTTATCTATCAAAACTAACAATCTTATAAATTTAATAAATCAAAAAACAGCTTTCACAGATAACTTTTAATAGGTTTTTTAAAATCTTCCAGCTCATTAATCATCTTTTTGAAGATGTTTATTTAAATCGCTTTATTTAGATTTTAGTCCAAATTTGATATTTATAATGACTGAAAACTGCAGCAAAAACTGAAAATCTATTTTTTACCGGCTTCTACAAATTCCAATTCATCCAAACTTACTTTCGAAGTAAAGACACCATAATTTACTGTAGCTTTATTTTTTTCGATAGAGTCAATACTTCCTACTGATCTTCCATCTATCATTCGAACACGGTCTCCAACTTTTAAAGTTACTTTTGGTTTTTCGACAACAGCTTTTAATTTTTTTTCTTTTTTCTCTTTTCGAATTTCTTCTACCTGAACTGTTACTTCAGCAATAACTTCTTTTTTCTTTTCAACTATTGCTTTTGCTTCTTTTGGAGTTGCTTTTTTACGTTTAGAATTTTCAATTTCAATAATCTTCAAAAATTCTCCTATCAGTTCTTTTTTATTTTTATTATTGAAATACTTTTCTGAAATGTCTTCAATCTTTTGTCCTATATAAATTGTCTTTTGATTACTATCATATAATTCCTGATAGCTTTCTAGTTTTTGTTTTATCTTGACATTTATATTTTCCATCTTATTACTCTCTGCACGAGCTCTTGTTTCTTCTTCTTTTAAATTCAAAGAAGTTTTTTCTAATTTAGAACGCTCTTTTTGTAATGTTGCAATAGTTTTATCAAAACGAACTTTTCCGATTTCGATTTTCTTTTTCGCACGATTTATTAAACCATACGGAATTCCATTTTTTAATGCTACTTCAAATGTAAACGAACTTCCCGCTTGTCCAAGAACTAACTTATACATAGGCTCTAATGATTTTTCATCAAAAAGCATATTTGCGTTTGTTGCACAAGGCAGTTCATTTGCCAAAATCTTAAGGTTAGAATAATGTGTAGTTATAATCCCGAATGCTTCACGATGGTAAAATTCTTCCAAGAAAATTTCAGCTAAAGCTCCACCTAATTCAGGATCTGAACCTGTTCCAAATTCATCAATCAAAAACATTGTTTTACGATTGCATTTCTTAAGGAAATAATTCATGTTTTTTAATCTATAACTATAAGTACTCAGATGATTTTCAATAGATTGATTATCTCCAATATCCGTTAAAATTCTATCAAATAAAAAAGTCTCACTACGTTCATGCACAGGAATTAACATTCCTGATTGCAACATTAATTGTAATAACCCAACCGTTTTAAGAGAGATAGTCTTACCTCCCGCATTTGGACCAGATATAACAATAATTCTATTATCTTGCTTTAATTCAATGGTTTGAGGGTGCGTAACTTCATTCTTTTGTTTGTTATTTAAGTACAAAATCGGATGAAAAGCATCTCTAAAATACAGACGACGTTCTTCAGTAATTGTTGGTAAAATACCATTTATCTTATTAGCATATTTTGCTTTGGCGGCTACAACATCTATATCACTTAAAAAAGCCTGATATTCTATCAATAAAGATAAATAGGGACGAATGGCATTTGACAATTGTTTTAAAATACGAGTAATTTCTTCTTTTTCCTCATATTCTAAATTACTCAATTCTCTTGAATATTGTAAAGTTGTCTCTGGTTCGATATAAGCGATGCTTCCTGTTTTTGAACTCCCTAAAATAGAGCCTTTTACCTTGCGACGATACATCGCTAGAACGGCCAAAACTCTACGGTTTTGTACAAAACTTTCCTTAATATCATCCAGATAGCCTAAGCTATTATATTGTGTTAGGGCTATACCAAAGCTTTGATTTACTTTTCCTCTAACTAAATTCATATCGCGACGAATATTAGATAATTCAGGAGATGCATTGTCTTTTATCTCTCCATACTTATCCACAACTACATCTATTTGCGAAATAATTTCTTTGGTAAACTCAACTTGTGAAGCTCTGATATTTAAATTAGGATAATAGTCGTCGAATTTTTTTAAGAAATTCAATAAAAAATTAACTGTAGATGATAGTGTTGCAATTTTTCTAAAACTTCCAACTTCAAGAAAACTATCTTCGATTGCTAAAAATTTAATTTCATAGCTTATTGCATCAAAGCCATGATTGGGGATTGCATTATTATTTTGGAAAGATGATACATACTCTGATGTTTGCATTAATGCTTGCATCAAAGTTTCTTTATCTCTAAATGGTGTTATTTCTA
Organism: Flavobacterium sp. ALJ2; assembly: GCF_015594725.1. Lineage (GTDB taxonomy): Bacteria > Bacteroidota > Bacteroidia > Flavobacteriales > Flavobacteriaceae > Flavobacterium. Next base: position 192,764 of record NZ_JADNRC010000006.1, read on the forward strand.
AAGCTTTTTGCTTGCCTATATCAGTATTACAGATATCCGAAATGGTTTCGAGTACTGTAGGAAATTGTAAATCTTGTAATGTTTTATCAGTAATAGATATCATATTATATCATAAGTTGTAAAGTTTCAAAGTTACAAAGTTTTGAAACTAAATAGTAGTATTAATTGGTACTTTGCAAAAAACTTTACTTAATTTGTAGTAAAATTTAGTAAAATGAAAATCAACCTCAATCCAGATTGGCAAACAGTATTGTTAGAAGAAATAGAAAAACCCTATTTTAATGATTTGATAGTATCGGTAGAAGAAGAATACAAAAACCATACTTGCTATCCTCCAATTGATTTAGTTTTTTCAGCATTTAATCATTGTGCTTTTCAAGATGTAAAAGTCGTTATCATCGGACAAGATCCTTATCATGGAGTAGGCGAGGCAAATGGTTTAAGCTTTTCAGTAAATGATAATATAAAAATCCCTCCTTCACTTCGTAATATTTACAAAGAATTAAATACTGATTTTGATTCAATTTTTATGCCTAGCTCTGGTAATTTAGAATCTTGGGCAAAACAAGGAGTATTACTTTTGAATGCTTCATTAACGGTTCGAAAAGACACGCCTAACAGCCACAAACATTTAAAATGGAATTTGTTTACTGACGCAGTGATCCAGGCAATATCCGATAAAAAAGAAAATGTAGTTTTCTTATTATGGGGTGCATTTGCTCAAAAGAAAGGTCGCAAAATAGATACTTCAAAACATTTTGTTCTGGAATCTGGTCATCCATCACCTATGAGTGCAAATCAAGGAAAATGGTTCGGAAACAAACACTTTACCAAAACAAATGTATTTTTAAAATCAAAGGAAATTTCTGAAATTCAATGGCACTAATCAGCCTGTTTTTTTTCTATAGATTCTAAAACAGCTTTTCCAGGATAATTGATTACTTTAAGTATTACTTCTTGATTCTTCAAAGTCTTACCTTCTATAACGTATAATTTTCCTTTTTTGTATTCTGTATTGCTTTTATCAAAATCTACATCTCCAAATTTTAATGTATTTTTAATATCTAGTGTATCAATCCATTTTTCAGCCAAAACTTTAGATGCCTCATCTGAATAGTGAAATGGTTTATTTCTTAAATCATTTAAAACTCTTGAATTGGGGAAATAATTACAACGTGTATCTTTACCACTAAATACAAGCGCTACAAAGAAAGATCCAATAACTAAACCAATTAAATAATAAGCAAAACGATGTACAAATTTCATGAATTCTATTTTTGGCAAAGGTACACTAAAGTTGCCTTAAAAAACAAGTAAATTAATATCATTATCAGGTAAATCAAACCATTCACCTATAGCTTTGTTAGTCAAAATTCCATGATATATATAGACACCATTTTTTAAGCCTTTATCGCGTCTTATGGCACTTTCTATTCCTCCATCTTCTGCAATTTGCAATAAATAAGGTGTAATAATATTACTTATTGAAAGTGAAGCTGTTTTAGAATACCTTGAAGGAATATTAGGTACACAATAATGTAGGACATTACTTTTTATAAACGTTGGTTTTTCATGAGTTGTCACTTCTGATGTTTCAAAACAACCACCTGTATCAATACTCACATCTACAATTACTGCTCCTTTTTTCATGTGCTCTACCATAGTTTCGGTCACAATAATTGGGCAACGTTCTTTTCCTCGCATAGCACCAATTGCCACATCACAACGCCTTAAAGCTTTCAATAAGGCCTTTGGTTGTATGGTTGATGTGAAAACTCGCTGATTTAAATTGTTTTGTAATCGACGTAGTTTAGTAATTGAATTATCAAAAACTTTGACAGTCGCTCCAAGTCCAATAGCCGTTTTTGCAGCAAATTCACCAACAGTTCCTGCTCCTAAAATTACAACATCAGTAGGAGGGACGCCAGTAATATTACCAAACAACAATCCTTTCCCAATCTCATCAGTGATCATTAATTCCGCTGCGATTAGTATTGATGCTGTTCCCGCAATTTCACTTAATGATTTCACAGCAGGATAGGAGCCGTCTTCATCTTTTATATATTCAAATGCTAATGCAGTAATTTTTTTCTGAGCTAAAGCTTCAAAATATGCCTTTTTCTTAGTTTTTAATTGAATCGCCGAAATCAAAATTGTTTCTGGATTAATTAATTTAATTTCTGCAATCGTTGGTGGTTCAACCTTTAACAACATCGGACAAGCAAAAACTCGCTTAGTATCCTTCGTTACTTCTGCACCTGCATCACTATATTCTTTGTCTGTATAACTCGAACTTTCACCAGCTCCAGATTCAATCATTACTCTATGGCCCTGATAAGTAAGTGAATTTACTGCATCCGGTGTTAAACAAATACGACGTTCCTGGTAGCTTGTTTCCTTAGGAACACCAATAAAAAGTTCTCTCTTGTATTTGCCAATCTCAAGTTTTTCTTCTTGAGGCAACAAATCTTGTTTCGTAAATGGAGTTATCGTTATTGACATTGTATATGCAAAATTAAGTGTACAAATTACGTAAAAAGTTTTTAATAAAACAGTATTTTAAAGGCTAATACACTTTGCCTCAAGAAGAATAAATTTAGTTAATGATTTAAATCAAACTAACTTCAATAAACGCTTTCCATCAGATAATAATTCGATTGTAATAACCGAATGTTCATCAGGAATTAAACTTGGTATTTTTTCTGACCATTCTATAAAACACCAATTTCCTGAATATAAATAATCATCAACTCCCATATCTAAAGCTTCAGTTTCATGATTTAACCTATAAAAATCAAAATGATAAACTAGTTGATTATCATTTGTTTGATATTCATTAACTAAAGAAAAAGTTGGACTGTTTGTTGACCCCTCAATCCCTAGTTTTTTACATAATTGCTTAATTAGCGTTGTTTTACCAACACCCATTTCTCCATTAAAAAGAAGAATTTTATTTGGGTTTTGAGCCAAAATTTTTTCTGTAACTTCCTGAATTTGATCTAACGAAAAAGTAATTTCCATTTTGATTTTTATGATATTTTTTAAACTTAATTCTTTATACTTCTAGAGTGAACAGTAGCTAAACAATTCTTCTCTTACTTAGGATTAAATATCAAGAATGGGATAATCATTTCTTCTAATGAAATTCCACCATGCTGATAGGTATTTTTATAATAACTCACATAATGATTATAATTATTTACGTAAGCTAAAAATAAATCATTTTTTGCAAAAATAAACGAACTACTCATATTTATAGTAGGTAATCCTATTTTTTTTGGTTCTTTTACAACATATACATCTTTATGCTCATAGGTTAAACTACGCCCTGTCTTGTATCGCAGATTTAAACTTGTATTTTTATCTCCTACTACTTTTGACGGATTCTTCACATTGATTGTACCGTGATCTGTAGTAAGAATTAATTTAAACCCTAAATGCTGAGCCTGTTGTATGATTTCTAATAAGGGAGAGTTTTTGAACCAGCTCAATGTCAGCGATCGGTATGCTTTATCATCAGAAGCCAATTCTTTTACAACATCTAGCTCTGTTTTGGCATGTGATAACATATCAACAAAATTATAAACTATAGTAACAAGATCATTGTTTTTTAATGCCTTAAAATTTTCAGCTAGTTTTTTCCCACTTGCCAAATTGGTAATCTTAAAATAATCTTCTTTTATATTTAATCCCAAACGTTTTAGTTGTGCACTTAAAAATTCAGCTTCAAATAAATTTTTTCCTCCTTCTTCTACATCATTTTTCCAATATTCTGGAAATTGTTTTTCCATTTCTGTAGGTAGCAAACCTGAGAATATTGCATTTCTGGCATATTGAGTTGCTGTTGGAAGTATAGAGAAATAGGGAACTTCTTTTTCTAACTTATAATAGTTACCTACTACAGTTTCAAATGATTTCCATTGGTCGTAACGTAAATTATCTATTACTACAAACAAAATAGGCTTGTCTTTCTTTTTTATTTCTGGAACTACCAATTCTTTAAATAAGGTATGGGATTGAATTGGTTTATCTGCTTTTGGTGCAAACCAGTCTTCGTAATTACGCTCTATGAATTTACCAAATTGTGAATTAGCTTCTACTTTTTGAGACTCCAAAATCTGAATCATACCTTGATCATTAATATTTTCAAGTTCTAATTCCCAGAAAACTAGTTTTTTATACAGTTCTATCCAATCTTCATAAGAATTTACCATCGCCATTTCCATAGCAATTTTTCGAAATTCCTTTTGATAGTCTAATGTCGTCTTTTCAGAAATTAATCTTGAATGATCTAGATTTTTCTTTAGACTTAATAAAATCTGATTTGGATTCACAGGTTTTATTAAATAATCAGCTATTTTAGAACCGATAGCTTCTTCCATGATATACTCTTCTTCACTTTTGGTAATCATAATCATCGGAATGGTTGATTTTTTTTCTTTCATTTCCGAAAGTGTCTCTAATCCGCTCATTCCAGGCATGTTTTCATCAAGAAAAACAATATCAAAATTGTCTTCTTCAAAAATTGAAATAGCATCAAGACCATTATTACAAGTCGTTATTGCATAGTTTTTTTTCTCCAAAAACAGTATGTGTGGCTTTAATAAGTCGATTTCATCATCAACCCAAAGTATTTTTATCTTATCCATAATTATATAGCTTGTTCAAAATTGTTAAATCTAAGTGGCAATTTACTTCTTTTTAAAACGGCTATTTATTAATATTATGATAATTTTTAGTATAAAAAAACAAAACCACTGAGTATATAATTACGCAGTGGTTTTTAATATAAAATTAATAAGTAACCTAATTATGAAATCTTACTGCCATCCACCACCAAGGGCTCTGTATAATTGAATAATGGCATTATATTGTGAAAATTTATTATCTATTAAAGTTAATTCTACATTTAACGCATTATCTTTTGCAGTAAGAACTTCTAAATAATTGACTAAACCATATTTCAATAATTCATCTGAATAATCTGTAGCTACTTTTAATGCATCTACTTGTTTCTGACGAATTACAATTTTATTGGTTTCGTTGTTATACTGGGCTAATGCATCTGAAACTTCTTTTCCTGCATTTAACAGTGATTGTTCAAATTGGATATATGCCTTTTCTTGATTTGCTTTAGCTATTTCTAAATTTGTTTTATTCAAACGTTGATTAAAAATTGGCTGTGTTAGTCCTGTTAGAATGTTAGCAAAAAATGAATTTGAACTGAACCATTCTTTAAGGTCTATACTTTGTAATCCTCCAGTTGCAGTAATCTTAAATGTTGGGTAAAAATTACTTCTTGCAACATTTGTTCTTTCAAAATTTGAAATCAAATTATACTCTGCGGCAATTACATCTGGTCTGTTTCTTAACAAAGTTGCAGGTACTCCAAGTGTAATATCTGGCTGCATTTTTTGCGCTTCAAAACTGCTTCTTTCTACTTTAGTAGGTGCTACTCCTAAAAGAATACTCATTTTGTTTTCAAAAAGTATCGTGCTAACTTTTAAATCAGCAATGATAATTTCTGTAGCATATTTCTGAGCCTCAGTTTGTTTAACTCCAACTTCGGTAACATTTCCTGCATCTTTTAAAGCAACAATCGTTTCAATACTTTCGATTCGGTTGATCAAAGTCTTTTCTGATAATTTAATTTGCTCATCTATTGCAATCAATTGATAGTAAGTTGCTGCAATATCTGCAATTAACTGTGTTTTAACAGCTTGATTTGCAGCTGTTGTTTGTAAGTAAGCTGCGTTTGTTGCACGTTTATTACTTCTTATTTTCCCCCAAATATCAGCTTCCCATCCTAAAGTTCCTGCTACTTGATATTGATCGGTACTACGATTTTGAAGTAAAGCTCCAAATTGACTGTTTTTAGACAACTGTTGATGTGTCCAGTCTGTACCAACAGAAAGAGTAGGGAAGTACCCCGCTTTTCCTTGTTTCATTGAAGCTTCGGCTGCTGCAATATTTTGCATTGCAATTCGAATATCTAAGTTGTTTTCTAATCCTTTTCTAATATAACCTTGCAAAATAGGATCCGTAAAAATTTTATCCCAAGAAAGATTTGCCATTGAAGTACTGTCTTTTGCAACTACTTCAGTTCTATATAAATTCTCAGTTTCGATATCCTTAGGTCTTTCGTAATCTTTTGCAACGAAGCAGGATTGCATAACAGTTGCCGTTAAGGCAACTGTTACTATTTTATATACATTATTTTTCATTTTCTTCGTCTAAAAGTGTAACATCTGATTGTTGCTCTGTAAATGGTTTTCCAGAGATTCTTTCTTGTAAGCTTTGGAAAATAATAAACAATATTGGAATTACAAATACTCCAAAAATTGTTCCTATCAACATTCCACCTACAGCTCCCATACCGATTGAACGGTTACCTACAGCTCCAACTCCTGATGCTAATGCCAATGGCGTTAAACCAAAAATAAAAGCAAGAGAGGTCATTAAAATAGGACGTAAACGTGCTTTTGCACCTTCTATCGCAGCTTGTGTTAAGTCCATTCCGTGTCGACGCCTTTGTATGGCAAACTCAACAATCAGAATGGCATTTTTGGCCAGTAGTCCTATAAGCATTATCAGTGCTACCTGGAAATAAATGTTGTTTTCTAATCCAGCAAGCTTCACAAATCCAATTGCACCAGCAATTCCTACAGGTAATGAAAGTAATACTGCTAATGGAACTAAGTAACTTTCGTATTGTGCACTTAATAAGAAATATACAAATATTAAACTCAACAAGAATACTCCTGCTGCCTGACTACCTGCAAGAATCTCTTCACGTGTCATTCCAGAGAATTCGTAAGTATAGCTTTTAGGTAAATGCTGAGCTGCTACTTCTTGAACTGCTTTAATTGCATCTCCAGAACTATAACCTGGTTTTGCTTTACCATTTACGTTTACAGCTTTTAACATGTTAAAACGTGCCACGGCTTCTGGTCCATAAATTCTTTTAAAATCGACAAACTGATTTATGGCAACTTGCTGTCCCGCAGCATTCTTAACATAAATAGTATTAATAGATTCTAAAGTTGCTCTATCAGACGGTTTTGCCTGAATCATTACACGATATTGCTTACCGAATTTATTAAAATCTGTAGTATACAATCCTCCATAATACCCTTGCATAGTATTAAAAATTTCAGAAATCGAAACTCCTGCATTCTTAGCTCTTTCTACATTAATATCCATTTGATATTGTGGAAAGTTAGGGTTGAAGTTTGTAATAGCATATTGAATCTCAGGTCTTTTCATTAATTCCCCTAAGAATTCATTACTTACTTTACTAACAGTTGCCCAATCATCATCACCTTTGTCTTGAATTTTTAATTCAAATCCATCTGCAGATCCGAAACCTTGTACACTCGGAGGTGTAAAGAATAATGCTTTAGCATCTTTAAAATGCGCAGTTCTTCCAAATAGTTCACCAACAACGGCATCTACGGATTGGTTTGCTTCTTTACGATATTTCCAGTCTTTTAATTTAATTACTGTAAAAGCATATGAACCTCCATTTACACTATTTAATAAACTAAAACCAACAACACTCATTCTTGATTCAACAATATCCATTGAGGCTAAAATAGAATCCAATTCATTAACTGCTTTTTGAGTTTTCTCGATTGTTGTTCCTGGAGGAAGTGTTAAATCAGCCATAATAATTCCTCTATCCTCATTAGGAATAAATCCTGAAGGAGTAATTTGGAATAAGAAGATTGTAATCGCAGTGAATACTAATAATCCTGATATTGCGACCCATTTTTTTCTTGCTAAAAACCCTAAAGACTTAACATATTTATTATTCATTCTATCAAAACTAGTATTGAAAGCAATGAAAAATCTATCTTTAAAATTTTTCTTATGGTGTTCTGATGCTTCATGAGGTTTTAAGAATAGAGCACATAATGCCGGACTTAAAGTCAGTGCATTAATAGCCGAAATCAAAATCGCAATTGCTAATGTAATTGCAAACTGTTGATAGAAAACCCCTGACGGACCACTTAAGAATGATACTGGTATAAATACCGCTGACATTACTAATGTGATAGAAATAATAGCCCCTGTAATTTCGCTCATTGCAGAAACAGTAGCTTCTTTTCCTGATTTAGCTCCTTCATCTAATTTGGCGTGCACAGCCTCGACGACGACAATTGCATCATCGACCACAATACCAATAGCCAAAATCATAGCAAACAATGTTAACATATTGATAGAGAATCCAAATACCTGCAGGAAGAAGAACGTACCTATAATTGCTACAGGAACTGCTATTGCAGGAATTAATGTAGAACGGAAATCCTGTAAGAATAAAAACACTACAATAAATACCAATATAAAAGCTTCAATCAATGTTGAGATTACTTTTTCTATCGATGCATCAAGGAACGTTTTTGTATTATACGGAATTACGTAATCTACACCTTTTGGAAAGTCTGGTTTAGCATCATCCAAAATGGTCATAACTTCGGTAATGATATCTTGTGCATTCGATCCAGAAGTTTGGAATATTCCAACAGCAACACCTTGTTTACCCATTGCAATATTCTTATTTCCATAGTTAAAAGCTCCCAACTCTACAGTTGCAACATCTTTTAAATGGACAAAATTGCCATTACCAGTAGCTTTGATAATAATATTTTCGTAATCCTTAATCTCTGAAAGACGTCCTTTATATTTTATTACATATTCATAAATACCATCAGCATTTTCTCCAAATTTTCCTGGAGCGGCTTCTACATTTTGTTCTTGTAATGCTGCCTGAATATCTTTTGGAGCTACATTGTAAGCTGCCATTTTTTCTGGATTAATCCAGATTCTCATAGAGTAATCTTTAGCTCCAAAAACATTTATTTGTCCTACACCTTTAACACGTTGTAATTTTGGTACAAGGTTAATTTTGGCATAATTCTGAATATAAGTTTCATCAAAATCTTTATTGTTCGAATACAAAGCAAAGAACATTAAAGCACTCGTTTGACTTTTCAGTGTTGTAACACCTGTTTGTACAACTGCTTGAGGTAATTTACTAGTAGCACGAGAAACTCTATTTTGAACGTTTACCGCAGCGATATCTGGGTCAACTCCAAGTTCAAAATAAACAGATATTTTCGCAGAACCATCATTAGCTGCAGAAGATGTCATGTATGTCATTCCTTCCACACCATTTATTTCTTCTTCTAGAGGAATTACAACACTATTTAATACTGTTTCAGCATTTGCTCCAGTATATGTTGCAGTTACCTGAACAGTTGGCGGGGCAATTTCTGGGTATTGTTCTACGGGTAACGACATCAATCCTAAAACACCCAGTATGGTGATTAAGATAGATATTACCGTCGAGAGAACTGGTCTTTCTATAAACGTCTTTAACATCTTGTATATTATTTTTTAGCTGAAGTATTTTTTGTTTCTGCTGTCTCAACAGCTGGGTCTTTAACAGGCTGCGGTGTAATTTCCATATCATCTTTTAATTTAGATGCTCCTTCTACAATTACAACGTCTCCATCTTTTAATCCACTAGTAACTATGAAGTCTAAACCTGAGGTTCCATTAGTTTCAACAATTGTAGATTTTACTTTGTTTCCTTTTTCAACAATATAAAGGGTTTGTTTTCCCTGCACTTCGAAAATTGCATTTTGAGGAACCAACATCACATTTTTTTGTTCGATAGGCAAACGTAAAATTCCAGTACTACCACTTCTTAAAATTCCTTGAGGATTATTAAAATCTGCTCTAAATTGCGTATTTCCTGTTGCAGAATCTACTAAACCATTCATTGTAGCAATTTTTCCTTTTTGGTCGTATTCTGTATTATCAACTAAAACCAATGAAACTGGTGGTGCAGATTTTAATTTTTCTGCTGTAGTTGCTCCTTTAAATGTTTTATTAAAGAATAATAACTGTTTTTCATTCATTGAGAAATAAGCACGAACAATTTTTGTGTCAGATACAGTTGTTAAAGGAACTTCGCTAGTAGCACTAACTAAGCTTCCTTCTCTAAAAGGCAATCCTCCAATTACTCCATTTACAGGAGAAACGATTGTTCCGTACCCAATATTTGCAGCAATACTGCCATAAGTACTTTTAGCTTGTGCTAATTTAGCTTTGGCTGTTTCCAATTGAACAACACTAATGATCTTTCTGTCAACTAGTGGTTTTAATCTATCAACTTCTACTTGCGCAGCTTGAACAGAAGCTTTAGCAGCAGACGCGTCTTGATTTAGAGTTTGAGTTTCAAGTTTAAAAAGTAATTGTCCTTTTTTAACAACCTGACCTTCATCAACATAAATTTTTTGGATATACCCATTCACTTTTGGGCGGATTTCAACATTATGCTGTCCTTCGAGATTTGCACTATACTCTTGATATACTACAGCATCTTGTAATGAAATTGTTCTTACTGGGAACGGAGCTGGACCTTGTGGCGGAGCTTGTTCTTCCTTTTTTTTACATGACGCAAAAACCAACATGATAGCTATTAGGGAGAATGTGATATTCTTCATTTGAATTTAAATTTGATTTATGATTTATTATTAACTTTTTCTATTTCTACGAATTCTACAATTGTTTCTCGTAACAATTCTTCAACTTTTTTAACGTGACTTTTATATGCTTTTGCATGTTCTAGGTTAATTCTTTCTTCTGGACTATCCATTGTTTTTTCTCTATAAGTAATCATTTTATCAATTATTTTTTTTTCAATCTCAATTATTTTTAAATAATTTGCAAATCGTTCACTAAAGGGGGATGGTCTGAAATATTTTTTTCTATCACCATGCAAAGTATAATAATCGATCTTTCCCATTTTTAAAAGAAAGTTCAAATTAGTTGATACTGTACTTTTGCTGGCACCAACTTTTTCGACTATTTGTTCAAAAGTCAAACCTGTCTTACATGCTTCAACTATTAATAGTCCCAAAATTCTTGAGCAAAGTGGTGGTAAATGATACACTGATTCGAAATGAATACCGAATAACTCTATAAGATCTTCTTTTTCCTTGTGTATACTAGTTTCCATGTTTTTTTTGACAAAGATAAAATTGGTTCGCAATTTACCGAACTAAACGAACTTAAATTTGTGTTAATTATTTGTTAGCTAAAAAAAAGCGTAATATTGCCTTTTCGTTCTACTAATTTAAATAAATATGATAACATTTCGTTATAAAATTTAATTTGTTTGCTTTTTTGCCTAAAATGTAAAACAGAATAAGTCTTTAATTAGTTATATTTGTTGACCTAAAAAATAACCAAATAGTGAATATTATAAATAAGCTGAAAATTTTCAATGATCCCATTTACGGCTTCATTTCCATTCCGAATGCTTTAATATATGATTTAATAGAGCATTCCTATTTTCAGCGTTTACGCCGAATTTCGCAAATGGGACTATCGTATTTGGTATATCCTGGAGCAAATCATACCCGTTTCCATCATGCCATAGGTTGTATGCATTTAATGCAAAAAGCAATTGAAACATTACGCTTTAAAGATGTTACAATATCTGCAGAAGAAGAAAACGCATTGTATGTAGCTATTTTGCTACACGATATAGGTCACGGACCATTTTCTCATGCTATGGAAAGAAGTATTGTTGAGGATGTAAATCATGAAGCTATTTCGTTATTATTTATGAATCAATTAAATATAGAGTTTGACGGAAAACTAAGTTTAGCTATTCAGATATTCAAAGGAGATTATCATAGGAAATTCATGTTGCAATTAATTTCTAGTCAACTAGATATGGATCGTATGGACTACCTTAAACGCGATAGTTTTTATAGTGGTGTAGCTGAAGGAAATGTTAACTCAGAACGCTTAATTCAAATGATGAACGTTGTAAATGATGTTCTGGTTATTGAAGAAAAAGGAATTTACTCTGTTGAAAAATTTTTACTTTCTCGCAGATTAATGTATTGGCAAGCATATTTACATAAAACAAGTTTAGTTGCAGAGCTTATTTTGACAAAAGTCTTAAAAAGAGCCAAAGAATTAACTTTAAAAGGAATTCACCTACCTTGTAGCGAACCTTTGTTATTTTTTATGCAAAACAAAATTAACTTAGAAACATTTACTCCTGAAACATTGGATTTATTTTCTCAATTGGATGATTTCGATATAATAGGAGCTTTAAAATCTTGGCAGAAACATGATGATTTTATACTTTCTACCTTAAGTAAAATGATAGTAAACAGGGATTTATTAAAAATTAAACTAACCAACGAAAAAGTATCGTTAGAGGAATTGCAAAGTTTAAAAGAACGATTTGCAACTCAAAATAATATCTCAGCAATCGATGCAAGTTATTTTATATATAGGGGGAAAATAAAAAATCAAGCTTACAGTAAAGAAGCCGAACCTATACGAATATTAAAAAAAGATAAGACAATTGAGGACGTTGTTGAAGCCTCAGACCAGCTGAATTTGAAATCGTTATCTAAATTGGTAACTAAGTATTATATATGCTATCCAAAACAACTGATTTAAAATTAACATTTAAAACCTATTTTTTTATATTTTTGTCGCAATGAAATTTACAGCAGAACAAATAGCAGAAATTTTAGGAGGTGAGATTGTTGGGAATCCCAATGCAGAAGTTTCTCGCTTATCTAAAATAGAAGAAGGTACAGAAGGATCTCTTACTTTCTTAGCTAATCCAAAATATATCAATCATATATATTCAACAAAAGCATCAGTAACTATTGTTAATGATACTTTTGTACCCGAAACAGAAATTAGCACAACATTAATTAAAGTTGATGATGCATATGCTTCATTTTCTAAATTACTAGAGTTTTATAATCAAGTAAAATTGAATAAAAACGGAATTGAACCACAATCTTTCTTATCTGAAAGTGTAAAACATGGAGAAAATCTGTATTTAGGAAGCTTTAGTTATGTAGGACAAAATGTAGTTTTAGGTAATGATGTCAAAATTTATCCTAACTCTTTTATCGGAGATAATGTTGTTATTGGTAATAATGTACATATTTTTGCAGGTGCAAAAATTTATTCCGAAACAATAATTGGAAACAATTGTACAATTCATTCGGGAACAATTATTGGTGCTGACGGATTTGGTTTTGTACCAAATGAAGAAGGCATTTATAGTAAAGTCCCGCAAATTGGCAATGTGATTATCGAAGATAATGTTGATATTGGAGCAAATACAACTATAGACAGAGCAACTTTAGGATCAACAATTATCCGAAAAGGAGTGAAGTTAGACAATCAGATACAGATTGCTCATAATGTAGAAATTGGTGAAAACACCGTAATTGCAGCTCAATCAGGTGTTGCTGGTTCTACAAAAATAGGTAAAAATGTTATGATTGGAGGACAAGTAGGTATTGCAGGACATTTAACTATTGGAAACAATGTTAGATTGCAAGCCCAGTCTGGAGTTGCCAGGAACATTAAAGATGACGAAATTTTACAAGGAACTCCTTCACTTGGATATACTGATTTTAATAAATCGTATGTTCATTTTAAGAATTTTCCAAAAATCGTTGCTGAAATAGAAGAATTAAAAAAACAAATATTAAACCAAAAAAATGGAAATAATGGTTAAACAGAAGACCATCAAGAAGGAAATTTCACTAACAGGAGTTGGACTACACACTGGAAAAGAAGTAACAATGACTTTTAAGCCTGCTCCAATAAATAATGGATTTACTTTTGTGAGAGTTGATTTGCAAGGACACCCTATTATTGAGGCTGATGCTAATTATGTAGTAAATACTCAAAGAGGGACAAATTTAGAAAAATTAGGAGTTAAAATTCAAACACCAGAGCACGTTTTAGCGGCGCTGGTTGGTTGTGATTTAGACAATGTTATAATCGAATTAAACGCATCAGAACTTCCTATCATGGATGGTTCATCTAAGTATTTTGTTGAAGCAATTGAAAAAGCTGAAATAGAAGAACAAGAAGCACAGCGTAATGTATATGTTGTTAAAGAAGTAATCTCTTTTACAGATGAAGCAACAGGAAGTGAAATTCTTGTTATGCCAAGTGATGATTACCAAGTTACAACTATGGTTGATTTTGGTACTAAAGTTTTAGGCACACAAAATGCAACATTAAAAAGCATTACCGATTTTAAATCAGAAATTTCAAATTCAAGAACATTTAGTTTTTTACATGAATTAGAATCTCTTTTAGAACACGGATTAATTAAAGGTGGAGACTTAAATAATGCAATTGTATATGTAGATAAAGAAATATCTGACTCTACGATGGAGAATTTAAAGAAAGCTTTCGGGAAAGATAAAATATCTGTTAAGCCAAACGGTATTTTAGACAATCTAACCTTGCATTATCCAAACGAAGCCGCAAGACATAAATTACTTGATGTTATTGGAGATTTAGCCTTAATCGGAGTAAGAATCCAAGGTAAAATTATTGCCAATAAACCAGGACATTTTGTAAATACTCAGTTTGCTAAAAAATTAGCAAAAATTATAAAAATAGAACAAAGAAACCATGTGCCAGTTTATGATTTAAATCTAGAGCCATTAATGGATATTAATAAAATCATGTCGGTTTTACCTCATAGACCTCCGTTTTTGTTAATCGACAGAATTATAGAAATGTCTGATAGTCATGTTGTTGGAATGAAGAATGTTACTATGAACGAAAACTTCTTTGTTGGTCACTTCCCTGAAGCCCCGGTTATGCCAGGTGTTTTAATTGTAGAAGCAATGGCACAAACAGGAGGTATCTTAGTATTAAGTACTGTCCCAGATCCAGAAAATTACTTGACTTATTTTATGAAAATAGACAATGTTAAGTTCAAACACAAAGTATTACCTGGAGATACATTAATATTTAAATGTGAATTAATTTCCCCAATAAGAAGAGGAATTTGTCACATGCAAGCAAATGCTTATGCAAATGGTAAATTAGTTACCGAAGCAGAATTAATGGCACAAATTGCAAAAAAACAATAAATAAAATAGTTAATTATTTAGATTTATTGTTTCAAAAAAAGACAATTTTAATTTAAAATATAAAAAATACAGATGAATCAACCTTTAGCTTATGTTCATCCTGGCGCCAAAATCGCTAAAAACGTTGTAATTGAACCCTTTACAACAATTCACAATAACGTAGTTATTGGTGATGGAACTTGGATTGGTTCAAATGTTACCATAATGGAAGGTGCTAGAATAGGGAAAAATTGTAATATTTTTCCAGGTGCAGTTATTTCTGCAGTACCTCAAGATTTAAAGTTTGGAGGAGAAGATTCTTTAGCAATAATAGGAGATAATTGTACAATTAGAGAGTGTGTTACAATTAATCGTGGTACAGTAGCATCAGGACAAACAATACTTGGTAACAATTGTCTGATTATGGCTTATGCTCATATTGCTCACGATTGTGAGATTGGTAATAATGCTATCATTGTAAACGGTGTTGCATTGGCAGGACACGTTGTTGTTGGAAACCATGCTGTAATTGGTGGTTTGGCTGCAATTCATCAATTTATTCATATTGGAGATCATGCAATGATATCAGGAGGATCTTTGGTAAGAAAAGATGTTCCTCCATATACAAAAGCTGCAAAAGAGCCATTGTCATACGTAGGAATTAATTCAGTAGGTTTAAGAAGAAGAGGTTTTAGCACAGATAAAATCCGAGAAATTCAAGAAATTTATAGAATTTTATACCAAAAAAATTACAATACAACTCAAGCACTTAGCATAATCGAAGGAGAAATGGAAGCAACTCCAGAAAGAGATGAAATCTTAGATTTTATCCGAAATTCATCACGTGGAATTATGAAAGGATATTCAGGAAATTACTAGAAAAGTTCTATCGTAGATTTGTTTTATCGTTTAATCGGAAACAAATAAACGGTTAAACGATTAAATAAAACATTAAATAAAACAAAATTATAATGGCATCAACATCAGACATTAGAAATGGACTTTGTATCAAATACAATAACGACATTTATAAAATAATTGAATTTCTTCACGTAAAACCAGGTAAAGGTCCTGCTTTTGTTAGAACCAAATTGAGAAGCTTAACAACTGGAAAAGTATTAGATAATACATTTTCTGCAGGACATAAAATCGAAGATGTTCGAGTTGAAACACAAACATTCCAATTTTTATATGCTGAAGGTGATGACTTTCATTTTATGAATAATGAAACATTCGAGCAAATTTCTTTAAATAAATCAATTTTGGATTCTCCTGGATTATTAAAAGAAGGAACTAACGTAATGGTTCAAATTAATACGGAAACAGATTTACCTTTATCAGTGGATATGCCTGCTTCTGTAATCCTTGAAGTTACTTATGCTGAACCTGGAATTAAAGGAAACACAGCAACAAATGCAACAAAATCTGCAACTGTTGAAACTGGAGCTACAGTAAACGTACCTTTGTTTATTAATGAAGGTGATAAAGTTAAAATTGATACTGCTTCAGGTTCTTACATGGAGCGTGTAAAAGAGTAGTTTTTCAATAAGATAATTTGTCAATGAGTCAGTTAGAAAATTGATGCACCAGCAGATATTAACTAAAAGCTTTTGTTTTTTCTAATTGACATATTTTCTAATTGACACATTCTCTAATTGATAAATTTTCTAATTATAAAATATGAAATTTCAAAAAGTTTACTCTTTAGAAGAAATTGCAAATTTACTTCATTGCGAATTTGTTGGTGATAAAAACTTTCCAGTTTTAGGCATGAATGAAATTCATGTTGTCGAGCCAGGAGATATCGTTTTTGTTGACCATCCAAAATATTACGACAAAGCATTAAATTCAGCAGCAACCATTGTTTTAATAAATAAAATTGTAGATTGCCCTCAAGGCAAAGCATTATTAATCTCTGATGATCCTTTTAGAGATTTTAATACACTTACAAAACATTTTAAACCTTTTCGATTTGCTAATGTTGCTATATCAGATTCGGCAGTAATAGGAGAAGGATCATTAATACAGCCTAATTGTTTTATTGGAAATCATGTTACAATTGGTAAAAACTGTTTGATACACTCTAATGTATCCATATATGACCACACTGTAATTGGTGATAATGTTATCATCCATGCTGGAACAATATTAGGAGGAGATGCTTTTTATTATAAAAAACACCCCGATGGTTTCGACCAATTAATTTCTGGAGGAAGAGTTGTAATAAAAAATAATGTTGGAATTGGAGCGGCTTGTACAATCGATAAAGGTGTTACAGGCGACACTATTATTGGTGAAGGAACCAAACTTGATAATCAAGTTCACGTAGGGCACGATACGGTTATTGGAAAAAAATGCTTAATTGCTTCGCAAACGGGTATTGCTGGTTGCGTAATTATCGAAGATGAAGTAACAATTTGGGGACAAGTTGGTACAACTAGTGGTATCACGATAGGAGAGAAGGCAGTAATAATGGGACAAACAGGGGTTACAAAATCTGTAGAAGGAGGAAAATCATATTTTGGAACGCCAATTGAAGAATCTAGAGAAAAGCTAAAACAATTGGCCAATATCAAGAAAATTCCTGAAATTCTAAATAAATTAAAATAACTATGACTGCTAAAGAATTTATACAAAAATTTTATAAGTCGGATGCTTTAATTGATAGCGAAACCTTCAAATTATATTTACATCCAGAAGTAATCATTGATTGGCATAGTACAAAAGGGGCTATTCAATTAGATTATAATGGAGTATTAGACTTATCTAACGAATTAAGTAGAGCCTATGTACGTTCTAAAGTTCGAATTAGTCATATAATCGAAGAAGATGATTTAGTTTCAGTACGTTATTCACATTATGTAAAAACTATCGAAAACCCTAGAGAAGAAATGTTATTAGCCCATTTTATGGCTATTTGGCAAATAAAAGACAATAAATTATACCGAGGTTATCAAATGAGTCAATTATTATAAGATATTTTGACAATAAAAGGTTCGAAATAATTTACAAAACCTTACTTTTGCATCACAATTTTAAAAACTACATAAAATATATATCATGAGTGTTTTAGTTAATAAAGATTCCAAAATAATTGTTCAAGGATTTACAGGAAGCGAAGGAACTTTCCATGCTTCTCAAATGATTGAGTACGGTACTAATGTTGTTGGTGGTGTAACTCCAGGTAAAGGAGGAACAACACATTTAGATCGTCCAGTTTTTAATACAGTAAAAGATGCTGTAGAGCAAGCTGGAGCTGATACAACAATTATTTTTGTACCACCTGCATTTGCTGCTGATGCAATTATGGAAGCAGCTGACGCTGGAATTAAAGTTATCATTGCTATTACTGAAGGAATTCCTGTAGCTGATATGATTAAAGCCAACAGTTATGTAAAAGAAAGAAATGCTAGATTAATTGGTCCAAACTGTCCGGGTATTATTACTCCAGGTGAAGCAAAAGTTGGAATTATGCCAGGTTTCGTTTTCAAAAAAGGAACTGTAGGAATCGTTTCTAAATCAGGAACTTTAACTTACGAAGCTGCTGATCAAGTTGTAAAACAAGGATTAGGAATAACTACAGCAATTGGTATTGGTGGAGATCCAATTATTGGAACTACTACAAAAGAAGCTGTTGAGTTATTAATGAACGACCCAGAAACAGAATGTATCGTAATGATTGGTGAAATTGGTGGACAATTAGAGGCTGATGCTGCTAAATGGATTAAAGCTGATGGTAACCGTAAGCCAGTTGTAGGTTTCATCGCAGGAGTAACTGCTCCAGCAGGACGTACAATGGGTCACGCAGGTGCAATCGTTGGTGGTACTGATGATACAGCAGAAGCTAAAAAGCAAATTATGAGAGACAACGGTATTTTCGTAGTTGATTCTCCAGCTGAAATTGGTAAAAAAGTAAAAGAAGTATTAGGATAATCTCCAATATTTAAAATAATAAATTCCAAAAAAAAGTCTCAATATCTGTTGAGACTTTTTTTACATTAATAGAATGTATGGAATATAACAAACACTTAGCAACTAAGTTTCTTAGAATCTTAGAACCTTCGTGAAAATCTAAAGAAATATGTACAAAGAATTAGAAAATTTTACAGTAAAAGGAAATTTTACTTACACACTAAACGATAGTCTAGAAGAAGTATGCAATGCATCTGAATCTGGAAGTGGAGTTTTTGTTGTTTACGCTGTTGATGGTGAAAACAAAGAATTAATCATGGTAGGTTCTACTGGAACTGTTCAAAATGATGGAACTCTAAAAAGTAAAAATGGTGGATTACACGATAAAATCGTAAATGGTCACCAATTTGCAAAAACAGGAAGAAAATATTCTTGGCCAGCACAAATGAAAATTGAAGGAATAGAAAGATTAGAAGTTTCTTGGTATGAGACTTTTAATGCAGATGTAAAAATAATCCCAACTTACATTGAAGGGAAAATTCTACAAGATTTCTTAGATGAAAACGATAGATTACCAAGATGGAATGTAGCTTTCTAGTTATACTCTTTGATAACAATACAAAAAAGCTTCACCTTGGTGAGGCTTTTTTTGTAAGAAATATCAGTGATGATGTTTTAATTTGTATATATTTGTGCAATAAATAAATCCTACAATGATAAAAAACTACATACTACTTTTTGCTTTATGTTTTTTTGCTTCTGTAAATGCGCAGATAATTAATTTTCCTGACGCGAATTTTAAGGCGAAATTACTTCAAGCAAGTACATCAAATCAAATTGCATTAGATAGCAATGGTATCAGTATAAAAATTGATACTAACAATAATAACGAAATTGAGGTTTCTGAGGTAGAAAAAGTAGCTTCGCTTAACGTTACTGCTTCACAGATTAATTCTCTTGAAGGGATTTCGACTTTTTTAAATCTTAAAACCTTACAGTGTGGTTTTAATTCTTTAAAAAGTTTAGACTTAAAAAGTTTGACTAATTTGCAATACTTAAAATGTGAGCATAATTTGCTTACCACTTTAGAAATAAACGGATTGAGTCAATTGAGAGGTTTAGCTTTTGACTGGAATCAGATTACATCATTAAATACAAATGGCTTAACTAAAGTCGAAACGATAACTTGTGAATATAATAGGCTGAAAGAACTAGATTTAAGTCTTCTACAAAATTTATTGACTTTAAATTGCAACTTTAATTCGGATCTTACTACTTTAAAAGTAGCTGGTTTAACAAAATTAAAAAGCCTTGACTGTAAATTACTAAAATTATCATCTTTAGAAGTTAAAAATTTGACTGCGCTAGAACGATTAAATTGTACAGGAAGTTTTACTACAGGAACATTAGATCTTAGCGGTCTGCCAAATCTTTCCTGGCTGGATTGTAGTTCTAATAACTTTACTTCATTAGATTTGAGTAATTTAAGTAAGCTTAAATATTTAGATTGCGGACTCAATAAGCTTACATCATTAGATGCAAGCAATTTAAAAAACCTTACTAAATTGTTATGTTGGCGAAACGAATTAACTAGTTTAAATGTAAAAGGACTTGCCTTACTGGAATCTCTTAAC
Organism: Flavobacterium sp. ALJ2; assembly: GCF_015594725.1. GTDB lineage: Bacteria > Bacteroidota > Bacteroidia > Flavobacteriales > Flavobacteriaceae > Flavobacterium. The sequence goes on from NZ_JADNRC010000006.1 coordinate 213,249, forward strand.
TTTTCTGAAAATAAGCTCACATCGTTTACAGGAACGGGACTAACTAAAATTAAAAGTTTAGATCTTAGAAGAAACAAATTAACAAGCCTAGATGTTTCTTTATCAACAAGTCTGGAATCTTTATTTTGTTCTGAAAATCTATTAACTACTTTAAATATTACCGGTTTAAATAATTTAAAAATGCTTTATTGCAATAATAATAAATTAACTAATCTAGATGTTACCGGTGCATCAAAAGTGAGTACTGTTTATTGTAACAATAATCTTTTAAACAATATTAATGTAGCAAACTCAACTTCTTTAACAGAATTGTATATAGACACTAATCAATTATCTACTATAGATTTAACGGGCTTAACTAATTTAAGTATACTTTCATGTTCTGCCAATAAATTTGCTGATATCAATATACTTGGGTTAAAAAATCTAACTGAATTTTATTGTACGAATAATGCATTAACAAAAATTGATTTAACAGGTCTAACTAAATTATCGACTTTGGCTTGCAGTAGAAATCAATTATCAGACTTAATTGTTTTGGGATTAAGTAATCTAAAATTACTTTATTGCCATCACAATTTATTAACTACTTTAGACTTAACCGGCTTAAATAACCTTGTCTTATTAAATTGTGGTTACAATCAATTTTCTACTTTAAATATTTCCGGACTTACAGGTTTAAAAGAATTATATTGTACTAATAATCAAATCACAGATTTAGATCTTTCAGGTTTGGCAAATCTTGGAGTACTGGAGTGTGGTAGTAATTTGCTAACTAAATTAAATGTTTCAGGATTAAAGAAGTTACAAATGATTTCATTTGAAAATAATAATGTTGAAACAATAGATTTAAGTGGGTTAAAAAATATTATGTCGTTTGATTGTTCAAATAATAAATTATTCAATTTAGATTTTTCGACTGTTATTTATACACCACAGGAAGGTTTTATAGGACCTAATACTTTTATTTATGAATATGTAGATGGAATGATCATTTCTATGGCGATGTGTAATTATACTTTAAATAACAATCAATTTGAATTTATTAATTTAAAAAATAGTAATGGATATTCTATTTCATTTTCAGATAATCCTAACTTAAAATATATTTGTGTCAATGATGATAAAATTGAGGATATTGAACAATTTATTAGTAAATACGGATATACAGATTGTCATGTAAACTCTTATTGTTCTTTTGAACCGGGAGGAACTAACTATGTAATTCAGGGTAATTGTAGAATTAATACTAATCAGAATGGATGTAATGCGTTAGATATCCCTGCCAATAATCTCAAATTTATTATAGATGACACTATTAAAAAAGAAAGTATTATAAATAAAGGGACAGGGAGTTATTTTATTCCTGTTAAAGAAGGAACTTATACAATTACACCAATATTAGAAAACCCTGACTATTTTTCTGTTTCTCCAACTTCTGTAAGTGCAGTATTTCCAACTCAAACTACTCCTATAAATCAGAATTTTTGTTTGTCTCCTAATGGAACTCACAAAGATTTAGAAATAACTATGTTGCCAAGAGAAGCTGCAAGACCAGGTTTTAATGCGAGTTATAAAATAATTTATAAAAACAAAGGAAACATAATTCAATCAGGTACTGTAAATCTTAGCTTTAAGGATGCATTTTTAGATTTAATAAGCTCAAGTTCAAATGTTTCTAATCAGTCCTTAAATAAATTAACTTGGGATTTTATAGATTTAAAACCACTTGAAACCAGAGAAATTGAAATTGTATTTAATGTAAATTCACCTATGGAAATGCCTCCAGTAAATAACAATGATATTCTTAGTTACACTGCTATAATTAATTCAAATCAAATTGATGAAACACCTGATGACAATATATTTACTTTAAATCAAACAGTTGTTGGATCTTACGACCCAAATGATAAAACTTGTTTAGAAGGAGTTATTGTTACACCCGATTTAATTGGAAAGTATGTACATTATATGATTCGTTTTGAAAACACAGGGACTTATCATGCTCAAAATGTAGTGGTTAAAGATAATATCGATTTATCAAAATTTGATATTTCGTCATTAGTACCTACAAGTTCCAGCCATTCCTACATCACCAAAATTTCAAATGGAAATAAAGTCGAATTTATTTTCGAGAATATCAATCTCCCTTATGATGATGCTAATAACGACGGTTATATTGCCTTTAAAATTAAAACTTTACCGACATTAAAAGTGGGGGATAGTTTTCAGAATGAAGCCAATATTTATTTTGATTATAATTTCCCAATACTTACTAATAAAGCTACATCAACTTTTAATACTACACTAGAAACTCAAGATTTTGAATTTTCAAATTACTTAAATGTATATCCTGTTCCTGCAAAAGAAGTTCTGAATGTTTCTGTGAAAAATAATATAGAAATTAACTCAATGGCAATTTATAACCTTTTAGGACAATTGGTTATTGCAGTTCCTAATGCACAAAATGCAAAAACAATAGATGTTTCTCCATTAAAAACGGGAACGTATTTCCTTACCATTAAATCTGATAAGGGAATATCTAATACAAAATTTATTAAGGAATAATCTATATAATAGCTAACTTATAAAAAAGCTTCACCTTGGTGAGGCTTTTTTTGTATTACAAATTTTATAAAACGCCTAAATAATCTATATTTGTATTTAGAAAATAAAATGAATACCATAATATGAAATTACTAGAAGGAAAAGTAGCCATTATAACTGGCGCAAGCCGCGGAATAGGAAAAGGGATTGCTGAAGTTTTCGCAAAACATGGTGCAAACGTAGCTTTTACATACAGTTCATCTGTAGAATCGGCTTTGGCTTTAGAAAAAGAATTGAATGCTCTAGGTATTAAAGCAAAAGGATATCAATCGAATGCAGCTGACTTTACAGAAGCTCAAACTTTTGTTGAAGCTGTTTTGGCTGATTTTGGAACTGTAGATATTTTAATAAATAATGCTGGTATTACAAAAGACAACCTTTTAATGCGTATGTCTGAAGCTGATTTTGATCAAGTTATTGATGTTAACTTGAAATCAGTTTTTAATATGACAAAAGCAATTCAAAAAACATTTTTAAAACAACGCTCTGGATCAATCATCAACATGAGTAGTGTTGTTGGAGTAAAAGGAAACGCAGGTCAAACTAATTATGCAGCTTCAAAAGCTGGTGTTAACGGATTTACAAAATCAGTAGCATTAGAATTAGGTTCTCGTAACATTCGTTGTAATGCAATTGCACCAGGATTTATTGAAACTGAAATGACTGCAAAATTAAGTGAAGATGTAGTAAAAGGTTGGAGAGAAGGAATTCCGTTGAAACGTGGAGGAACTACAGAAGATGTTGCAAACGCTTGTCTTTTCTTAGCATCGGATATGAGTGCTTATGTTACGGGACAAGTTCTTAATGTTTGTGGAGGGATGCTTACTTAAAAAAGTCTCAGTTTAATGTTTTCAGTTTGTACTGATGACTGAAACTGTTACTGAAAACTAAAAATTATGACTACAAACACGATTCTATTATTAGTACTTTCATTAGTAATTGCAGGAGGTTTGTCGTTTTTTCAATATTATTACAAAGCCAAAGGCAAATCAAAACTGAATTTGTTTTTGGCTTTTTTGCGTTTTCTATCCATTTTTGGAATATTGCTTTTATTGATAAATCCAATAATTACAAAGAACTCGTTAGAAATCATTAAAACTCCATTACCAATTGTAGTGGATAATTCAAGTTCCATAAACGCTTTAAACTCTAAAGAAAAAGTTCTTGAATTGTATAAAATACTAACGTCGAATAAAGATTTACAAAATAAGTACGAAATTCAATCGTATCAATTTGATGCCGATTTTAAACAATCAGAAGAATTCGATTTTAAAGGGAGTCAAACTAATCTAGACGAAATTGCGAAGAATTTAAAAAGCATCAATAAGAATGTAGTTTTCCCAACTGTAATTATTACTGATGGAAATCAAACTACAGGAAATGACTATGTATATCGTTTTGACCCAAACAATAAAGTTTATCCAGTAATTATAGGCGATACTACAACTTTTTTAGATTTAAAAATAAATCAGCTCAACGTAAATAAATACGCCTTTTATAAAAATAAATTTCCAGTTGAAGTATTCCTTCAATATTCGGGAACAAAAAATATAAATTCTGATTTATCGATTTCTCAGGGAGGTACCGTTTTAATAAAAGAAAAAATTTCTTTTTCCCCATCTAAAAAAACAGCTACTTTAAATTTATTGTTACCAGCTGATAAAGTAGGGGTACAAATTTTTAAAGCTAGTATTTCATCAAGCGAAAAGGAAAAAAACTCCTATAACAATACAAAGAATTTTGCTGTAGAAGTTATAGACCAAAAAACTACGGTAGCCATTATTTCGGCAATAAACCATCCAGATATTGCAGCTTTAAAACGTTCGATAGAATCTAATGCGCAGCGTAAAGTTGTTTTGGTCAAGCCAAATGAAATTAAATCATTGCAAGATTATAATATTTTAATTTTGTACCAGCCAACAGTTGCTTTCAAACCAATTTTTGATTCAAACAAAGCGGCTGGAATTAATACTTTTATTATAACTGGAAATAATACTGACTTCAATTTCCTGAATCAACAGCAAACTGCTTTCTCATTTAGAATGAGCAATCAGAAAGAAGATTATTTGGCTGAATTTAATTCACAATTTAATCTTTTCGCAGCTGAAGAAATTGGATTTGGAAATTTCCCTCCTTTGCAAAATTCTTTTGGAACAATTACTACAAATGAAAATGTTTCCGTTTTACTTTCGTCAAAAATTAGAAATGTGGCAACTAATGCTCCTTTATTAGCTTTTACCGAAAATCAAGGAAAAAGAGGTGCTTACCTTTTTGGCGAAAACACATGGAAATGGCGCATGCAAAGTCATATCGACAATCAGTCGTTTTCCAAATATGATATTTTTATTGATAAAATAATACAATATCTAGCTTCAAATAACACTAAAAAATCATTGGTAGTAAACCACGAAAGTTTTTATAATTCTGGAGATGCACTAGAAATTAACGTACAATATTTTAATAAAAATTATGAGTTTGATGAGAAAGCAAATCTCTCCATTTCAGTAACCAATACAGAAACCAAACAAACCAAAAATTACGATTTATTAAAAGGAAATAATTCTTACTCCGTAAACTTAGATGGACTTCCTGCCGGGAAATATTCTTTCTCTGTTAAAGAATTAAATTCAAAAACTACTTATTCAAGTCGTTTTGAAGTATTAGATTTTGATATCGAAAAACAATTCGTAAATCCAGATGTTCAAAAATTACAGCAGTTGGCGTTGCAAACTAATGGGAAAGCATTTTTCCAAAATCAATCGGATGCTTTGATAAAAATACTTTTGGAGAATCCTGAATATAAGGCAATTCAAAAAAACGTGAGCACAAAAACTCCTTTAATTGATTGGGTTTGGCTTTTAGTTTTAATTGCTATTGCATTGGCAACCGAATGGTTTGTTAGAAAATACAATGGACTTTTGTGAAGAAATATAATTGAATTCCTTCTAGCTTTTTGTAATCTTGTAGTTATAAATTAAAAGTCTAAATTATGAAAATTAAATTCTTGTTTATTGTAACAATTTTGATTGCAATTTTTTGTTTTTTTTCATTTTCAAAGACAAATAATACTCCCAAAAGCAATCTTTTAGAAAACACAATTCAACAGCGTTTTCAACCACCTCTTGGATTTGTGCGAGAAAAGGAATCTAAAACTTCGTTTGGATATTTTTTGCAAAATCTTCCATTAAAACCTACAGGTTCAAACGTTTTGTATTTTGATGGAACTGTAAAATCAAATCGAAACGTTTATGAAGCAGTTGTAAATTTACCCATTGGAAAACAGGATTTGCATCAATGTGCTGATGCCGTGATGCGTTTGCGAGCGGATTATTTATATAGCCAGAAACAGTACGATAAAATACATTTTAATTTCACAAATGGTTTTCGGGTTGATTTTAGTAAATGGGCGGCAGGTTACAGAATTGCAGTTAAAGGCAATAAAACTAGTTGGGTTAAAACTGCAAAACCATCTGACAGTTATCAGACCTATTGGAAATACTTAGAGACGGTTTTTATGTATGCAGGAACTGCTTCGTTAGAAAAAGAGCTAAAACCAATTAATGTTTTAGACATAAAAATTGGAGATATTTTTATAAAAGGAGGCTTTCCAGGTCACGCTGTTATTGTGGTTGATATAGCTGTGAATCCCAAAAACAACCAAAAAATTATGCTTTTAGCACAAAGCTATATGCCAGCACAGGAAATTCAAATATTGAAAAATCCAAATAACAGTTCATTGAGTCCTTGGTATGCTGCCGATTTTGGAACCACTCTGAAAACACCCGAATGGACTTTTAGTTCTTCACAATTAAAACGTTTTTAAATGAAACAATTCCTTTTTTTAGTCCTTATATTCCAAAATGTTTTTTCTCAAGAAATCCCATTAAATGTTCAAAAATTAATTAAAGCATATCCAAATCAAGTTGTTGGTTATAAAGATAATAAGATTATTTTTAGTGATAAATCAAATTTGATTTATGATGATTTTAAAAATAAAACGAATCAAGAATTATTGGAGAATCCAGATATTGAGGATCAATTTAAGTTCGTTTATAATAAAGCAAATAAGAATTTAATTCCGAAGGAAGACGCAGGAAGAATTCGAAATGAAGCTTTTTTTAAGAAAATTTACGGAAATTCAAAATCAGAAGTAGAGTCAAAAATGACTGAAATTATTTGGTGCCCAAAATTAGTCAATCAAAAAATAAAAGTAACAACCGTGAATGGAATTGATAAAATAGTTAGAAAACTCTCGGCAGAATTAGATAATAATCCAGAATTTAAAAAATATATTAATGTGATTGGAGGCACATTTAATTGGAGAAAAATTTCAGGAACAAACCGATTGAGTATGCATAGTTATGGGATGACTATAGATATTAATGTCAATAATTCTAATTATTGGCAATGGGATTGTAGATGTAAAAATGAAGAAGCTACTCTTTCGTATAAAAATCAAATTCCTCTTAAGCTAGTTTCAATTTTTGAAAAATATGGCTTTATTTGGGGAGGGAATTGGAAACATTATGATACAATGCATTTTGAGTATCGACCTGAACTTTTGTTATAAATTTTTAAATTATTTTATTGTAAAAAAATATTGTGGAGGGAAGTTGATTACGAATTAAAAATTTATGATTATGGATTTTAGGCTAAAAGTATTTTCCGCTGTTGCAAACAGGTTGAGCTTTACCAAGGCTGCAGCTGAATTGTATATTACACAACCAGCTGTTTCTAAACACATTCAGGAATTAGAAGAAAACTATAAGACAAAACTTTTCGAAAGGAATGGTTCTAAAATTAGCTTAACCAAAGCTGGAGAAATTCTTTTAAAACATACCAAAGATATATTTGAAATTTATAGAGAAATCGATTTTGATATGAGTACATTTATCAATCAACGTCAGGGATTATTGCGATTAGGAGCAAGTACAACCATTTCTCAATATATAATCCCACCATTATTAGCACGTTTTCACCAAAAGTTACAAGACATAAAAGTCAATTTACTAAACGGAAATACCGAACAAATTGAAAGTGCTTTAATTACTAAAGAGATAGAAATTGGTATTGTTGAAGGACAATCCAGAAATCAATCAATTAAATATACTGAATTTTTAAAGGATGAATTGGTCTTGGTTTGCAGTAGTAAAAACCCATTAGTCAATAAAAATGAAATTTTATTAGAGGACTTACATAACTTACGTTTTATAACTCGAGAAAGAGGTTCTGGAACACTTGAGGTTATTGAATACGCTTTGAAACAATTTAATATCAAGTTACTAGAATTACAAATTGAAATGCAACTAGGAAGTACTGAAAGCATAAAATCCTATCTTTTAAATTCTGATTGCGTTGCTTTTATGTCAATTCACGCTGTTGATAAAGAGTTAAAAAACAAAGAATTAACAGTTTTAGATGTGGAAAAATTGTCAATAGAGAGATACTTTTATATCATAACATTACATGGTAAATCAGATGCTCTGACCGAATTGTTTATAAAAAATATGGCAAATTACTATAACATGAAGTTATAGGCTATTGCCATTTACAATTGGCAATTGTTGTAATAACTATAGATCTTTGTACTGTAATTATTAAATACTATTACCTTGAAAACAAATCAAAATACAACAAGTCACTTATTTCAGATTAATACAATCTCGAAACAAATTATTTTTGCCGTTTTATTACTACTTTGTCTAACTTCAATTATATCGCCTCCAATAGCTTTATTATTGGGTTTATTGGTAGCCAATTTGTCTGGAAATCCTTTTTTGCATTTCAACCATAAAGCAATTACTATTTTATTACAATTTTCTGTAGTAGGACTAGGATTTGGAATGAATGCTACAAGTGCATTGGCCGCTGGTAAAGAAGGGCTGTTACTTACTATTGCCTCTATTTTTAGTACTATTATACTAGGGTATTTTTTAGGAAAATGGTTTAACATCGATAAGAAAACATCTCACTTAATCTCTTGTGGAACTGCTATTTGTGGAGGAAGTGCCATTGCAGCAATTGCACCAGTAATAAAATCAGACGAGAAACAAACATCTGTAGCATTAGGAGTAATTTTTATATTAAACTCAATTGCCTTATTTTTATTTCCTTATATAGGACATGAATTAGACTTGTCACAAAAAGAATTTGGCTTATGGTGTGCTATAGCAATTCACGATACAAGTTCAGTAGTTGGTGCAGCGAATAAATTTGGAGCAGAAGCTTTACAAATCGCTACTACTGTAAAATTAGCACGTGCTTTATGGATTATTCCTATTGCGCTTCTTACAACTGTTCTTTTTAAAAACAAACAAACTAAAATTAAAATCCCTTATTTTATCGGATTATTTATTTTGGCGATGTTACTAAACACTTATGTACCACAAACTGCAATCATTGCACCAACATTGGTTCTCTTGGCTAAAATCGGGTTAACAGTAACTTTATTCTTAATTGGGGCTGGATTAAATCTAAGTGTTTTAAAAACAGTAGGGGTGAAGCCTTTAGTACAAGGAGTACTGCTTTGGATAGTTATTGCTAGTTTAAGTTTGGCTTCAATTTTATACCTGAATTAAAAGTCTATTTTGCATTAGAGATTTTAACAATTGGCTCACCAACAATGATATACCACTTACCATTAAATGAAAGACGTTTTTCGATTATAAAATTAAATTGTTTTTTAGTCTTTGGCAATTCACTTATTTCTTTAGGCATATCCACTTCATAATCATATTCAGTTCCTTTAGCTTTGCGATAAAATCCAGTTGTTGTAATTGAAAAATCCTTAAAAAACTTTTTCTTGCCATCATTAAGGACTTTATAAACACTAGACCATTGTGTACTTTCTGGGCCATTATTTGTGAGATTATAATAACCCAAGTCCATTATAGGTTGGTATTTTCCACCGAAACCAGCAATAAGATAGAGGTAACCTGAATATGGAGCACCAGCACCTCCGTTTGCTTGAATTAATGTAAATGCAAATTGATCTTCACCTATTTCTACCAACTTAGGTGATGCGGCTCTAGAAAATGCTCCAAAGGCAGCAATTGCAGGCTGAAAGGATCTCATTTGCCAAGTATTATCATTTCTTGCAAACTTGGCAATTCCTATCAAACCACCAGTAAACCTTCCAGTTTGAGCCCCATCTGTATCATAATCTGAATGATTAAAAAGTAGTAGTTTAAATTGATTTCCTTTAGAATCTACATAATCAATATTATCAAGAACCCTTGTGGCAACACCATCTTTATATGGAAATAATTGGTCTCCTTCTATTTCATTAGCATCTTTGTAAGGTTCCGCTTTACAGCTATTACACTTCCAACTTATAAAAATATTGTTATCTGAGAGTTTATATAATTTACCCGGAAACAATTTCTGCATTGTTTTTACCGGATTAAAGGGATCAGCGACTTGTAATACTCTTTTCGAATTTAAGATTGTATCACTAACATTTTTTAGTTGTATAATATCTTCTTGTCCTGAACTAATTAAAGAAAATAAGAATAAAAGAATGCTGAAGTAGGTAGAACGCATATAATAAATTTTAGAGTAAAAATAATACAAAAACTCAAATTACACCTCTAGATACTGAAAATAATTGAAAACAAACCAAGATAAATTAACATAATCTCAATTCAAATTCTCTTAAATCATATTTAATAAATTACATTTGTAGCCCTAATAAATATACAAAATGAAAAATTTTAAAATGAAACCTAAGTTTATTGCAATAATAGCGATTGGAATTGGTTTTTTATCATTATCCTGGGGAATTGTTGGTCATGAACGCATCAATAAAGCCGCAGTTATGGCTCTTCCACGATCATTACAAGTGTTTTTTTATAATCACATAGATTTTATTACACAAGAAGCTTCTGTACCAGATATTCGCAAATATGCCTTGAATTATAAAGATGAAAATCCTAGACATTATTTTGACATGGAAAATTTTGGTTCTGCAGACAGCTTGCCCAAAACCCTAGAAGAAGCAAAGAAAAAATACGATGGTAAATTCCTTAACGCAAATGGAATTTTACCTTGGTATATTGAAGATATGATGATTAAACTAACCAAAGCTTTTAAAGATAAAAATCGTGCAGAAATTTTATTTCTAGCTGCTGATTTAGGTCATTATATTGGTGATGCTCACATGCCATTACATACTTCTGCTAATCATGACGGACAATTGACGGATCAAAAAGGAATCCATTCACTTTGGGAAAGCAGACTTCCTGAATTATTTGCTAAAAATTACAAATTAAATGTTCCACAAGCACAGTATTATGAAGATGTTCATAAAGCAACTTGGGATATGATTAATGATACACATAGTTTAGTTCAGCCATTATTAGACATTGATAAAAAATTAAGAACTGCTACTCCTGAAAATCAGATTTTTAAAATGGATACTGATGGAAAAGTTGTGAAAAGTAAATACAATTCGGCTGTTTTCTCTGATGAATATGCTAAGAAACTCCACAAAGAGTTAAACGGAATGGTTGAAAGTCAGATGAGAAAAGCAATTACAGCAACTGCAAGTTTTTGGTACACTGCTTGGGTAAATGCAGGAAAACCTGATTTAAGCGATTTAGATGCTCCTGCGGTTACACAAAGAAACAACCAAGCTTTAAAAGATGATTTGAAATTATTTCAAAGCGGAAATCTTTTCGGAATGAAAAATCAGAATGACTAAGGCGAAAATTAAAAGGGACTAATGTTCTTAGTTACTAAGGTTCTGAGAAAGACAAAAAGGCTCAAATTCTATTGAATTTGAGCCTTTTTTATTGCTTTCACTTTGCGAACTTACCGGTTAAATTTTTAGAACCTTTGAGCCTTTGTACCTCAGAACCTTTAATTCTTCTCATATTTCTTATTCTTCAATATATCTGAAGCGGTTTGATAATATGAAATTGTTTCGTTTACCAAATCTGTTCTTTCTTTCGTTAATGGGATCTCATCATAAAAAAATTGATATTCAGGTGCAACACCTTCTTTTGGAATTAGCTTTAATTGAAACTGTTTTACCTTTTGCTTTGGTGAAAGTATCGTTAATATATTATCCTTTATCAATCCCATGTCCTGATACGTTGCAATAAAAGCTCTTGGCTTATAATCAGATTTTAAAACATCTTCTCCATAAAACTTACTTTCATAGCTAAAGTTTAATAAACCAAATAAAGTAGGCATAATATCAATTTGCGACATCAGCGCAGTATACTTCTGAGCAGGAACAAAACCAGGACTAAAAATAAACGCAGGGATTCTATATTTATCAAGAGGGAGTTCTGTTTTTCCTGCACTCGATGCACAATGATCGGCCACAATTACAAAAACGGTATTTTTAAACCAAGGTTGTTTACTTGCCATTGCAAAAAATCTTTTCAGTGCATAATCCGTGTATTTCACCCCTCCATCACGAGATTTTACATCTCCAGGAATATCAATTTTACCATTTGGATACGTAAACGGACGGTGATTACTTACTGTCATGATATGATTAAAGAAAGGTTTATTTGCTTTAGCTTCAGCATTCATAATCTTTATTGCTTTATTAGACATGTCTTCATCACAAACACCCCAAACATTTGAAAATGTAATTTCATTAGGAGTAAAACTAGATTTATCTACGATATCATAATTATTACCAGCAAAAAAATCTCTCATATTATCAAAATAAGCATCACCACCATAAAGATATTTTGTAGTATATCCTTTTTTGATGAAAACGGAACCTGTTGAGAATTTATTCTTATTGTCTTCTCTTTTAACTACACTTTCTCCTGCTGTGGGAGGAATACACAACGTTACTGCCTCCAAACCACGAACAGTTCTATTTCCAACAGCATATAAATTGGTAAATTCTAAACTTTTATCAGCCAAACTATCTAGGAAAGGAGTAATATTCTGATCATTACCATATCGCTTCATAAACTCGGCGCTATAACTCTCAATGGTAATTAAAACTACATTTTTACGCTTTTCAGCAGAACCACTTTCAATTTTTCGCAAAGTACTTTCACCAGAAATCGTTGGTAATTGTTGTTTTAATATTTCATATGCCTGAGCATTAGGGATTGTTTTATAAAATTTAAAATAATCTAAACTACTGTTTTTATAAGCTAAATAAAATTTATATAAACCGTTTGATTGTAGCTCGTTAGAAAATATATTTCCAGAATTTTCACTTAGTGCCAAGCGCGGAATGACAAATAAAGAAAAAACAAAAAGTATAATATATAATGTTGAAATTTTTATCTTCTCAAAAATTGTAGGGATATTATCAATATAAATTCTTGTTCTTTTTACAATAAAATAAGTTACCGTTCCAGCAATTACAAATAAGGCTGAGAATAACGGAATAACAGGATAAGATTGCATTATATTTCCAATTACTTCATTGGTATAAACCAAATAATTCACTGCAATAAAGTTATATTTTACTCCGAATTCATTCCAGAAAAAATATTCACTAATTCCATTCTGTAAAATTAGCAATACATATAAAAAGATTACAAATGCAAATAGCCAAAATCTAATTTTATCTCGATAATTGGGAAGGAAAAGTAATAAACCGAATAAAAATGCTTTTATACCTATGAATATAAGAACAATTTTAGGCAAAGCACCTCCATACTCATTAAGAATACTTTTGCCACTTGCTACATAAAGAAATAAAGCTAGAAACACACCAAAAATAATATAACCTGTGGGTTTTAAATATTTAGAATTGGATATAAAAATAAGGTACAACCATAAAAAAATACTGACAACAACAGAGACAAATACATCTGAAATCAATCCAATGCCAAATATTTTTATTGTATCTGTAAAACCAAAGGACGTTTCGGTTATAGGATGAAAAAATAAAACTAGTCTTAATACGAAACTTACTAGCAAGTAAAAAAAAGTGAGATAATAAAACGGGGCGAGTTTTTTATATAATGTCATATTAAAAATTTGTTGCAAATTTAACTGTTTCTCCTTCTTGACTATTAACCTAATCTTTTGCGTAACTTAGCATTACCTTAAGATTGTCTTAAGGTACTACATTTTTATCTATTTTAACAAATGTTAAATATATTAATTTTTATGAGTATTATTCGTGTGAAATATATTTTCAATCAGAAATAACAAGTCATTGCTAACACAATCCAAAAACATTTATCTTTGAAAGTAGTAAACCTACTTATTAATAAATTTTATAGTAGGATATATAAATAAGTTTAAAACACAAATAAAATAAAAATGCATATTTTAATAGTCGAAGATGAAGCTGGCATTGTGCAATTTCTTAAACAAGGTTTAGAAGAGGAAGGGTATAAAATAACTACTGCTGCAGATGGGGTAGCTGGCTTTGAATTAACTCAAAAGCAAAAATATGATCTAATTTTACTGGATTGGATGCTTCCTAAAATAAATGGGTTAGATTTATGCAAAGCCATTAGGATTAAAGACACTACAACGCCAATAATCTTCTTGACTGCAAAAGATACTATCCTTGAAACTATTGAAGGATTAAAAGCAGGTGCAAATGATTATATAAAAAAACCATTTAGTTTTGAAGAGTTGATTGAACGAATAAAAATCCATTTCAGAAACCAAAAAACTCCAGAGATACTTACACTTGGAACTATTAAAATTAATTTAGCACAACATACTGTTTGCAGTAATGGTATTGAAGTGTCGCTTACACAAAGGGAATTTGAATTATTAACTTATTTGGTTAAGAATAAAGGAAACGTATGCACTCGAAATCAAATACTACAAGCAGTATGGCAAATTAATTTTGAATATGATACGAGTGTTATTGATGTTTTTATGAACGCAATTAGAAAAAAATTAAATTTAAAAATCGAAGAAGACTACATAAAAACAATTCGAGGTATTGGTTACATCGCAAACGACTAATTTAGATGCTACAATTTTCATTTAAGGACCGAATCGCGTTTAATTATATTGCGATCACTGCATTATTAATTTTTGTAGTGTTTTTTACTATTTATACAATCGTAAAACAAAATGTTTACAGTCATATCGATAATGATATCATAGTAGAAATTAAAAATCATTTAGATGAGATACATGTTAAAAACGGCATTCTAACTTTGATTGATGTAGAGGAGTGGAATGAACGAGAACACAATACTGTTGACTTAAATCCAGTTTTTGTTCAGTTTTTGGATTTAAATGGAGTAATTATAGAAAAATCGCCTAATTTAAAATCCGAAATCTTATCTTTTCATGGTCAAAAGGAAAATTACGAATTATTTAATACAAAGTTGCTAGACAATATTATTAGACAAATACAAGTACCCATTTATGTAGAAAATAAAAAAATAGGAACCTTAATGATCGCCATGTCCTTAACAGATTCTACAATGGTCCTCGATAACCTGTTCTATATTTTAGTTGTTGCTTTTCCACTTATTTTGATAGTATTATTTTTTATCGCAAGATTTTTTGCTGGCAGAAGTATTAAGCCTATTAATGCTATTATCAAAACATCAAATAGTATTACTAAAGATAATTTAAAAACCAGAATTCCATTACCTGTAAATCGAGATGAATTATATATCTTATCAAAAACAATAAACAGTTTATTAGATAGAATAGAGAACGCTCTTGAAAGAGAAAAACAATTTACATCAGATGCTTCCCATGAATTAAGAACACCTCTAACAATAATTAAAGGCACACTTGAAGTTTTGATACGTAAACCGCGTGATAATAAAGAGTATGAAGAAAAAGTAAACTTCTGTATTTCTGAAATTGACCGACTGAATACATTAGTAGATCAATTGTTATTATTGGCTCGATTTGAAAATAAGGATCCTTATTTAAAGAAAGAAAAAGTATATTTAAATGCTTTAATTTTAGATACAATTTCGCGACATTCAAATACAATACAATCTAAAAAGATTCACATTTCAACAAAACTTCAAAAAAATTATTGTTTAAATACAGATACTTATTTACTTACTATAATCCTTAATAACTTAATTTCTAATGCACTAAAATATTCTAAACAAGATGGTAAGTTAGATATTATTGTAACAGATGTTTTAAATGGAGTCGAATGTCAGATTATCGATTACGGGATAGGAATTCCATCTGAAGATATACAAAAAGTATTCAATCAATTTTTCCGCTCACATGCAGAATTACATCCCGAGATAAAAGGAATTGGCTTAGGATTATCTATTGTAAAAAAAATAAGTACATTATTAGATATTCCAATTATGATTTCAAGTAAATTAAATGAAGGAACAGTTGTAAAACTACTTTTTCAAAAAAACTCACCCAATTAAAACTTAACAAAGCAAGTGTAATTTATCTAAACAAATAGCAATGATTGTAGATTATCATCTAGGAGAATTACTAAATTTAACAATAAAATCATTTTAAGTTAAATTAAAAATTGCTTATTAATTAATTTATCCTTTATATTTGCAAACGAAACAAAGAAAAAACAAATCAAGTTATGTCATTAATTCAATTACATCATCATCATTTTCATTATTGCTCTCAAGCGATGTGTTAATGGTATGCATGTAAATCATCATATTTTAAAACCCGTTTGAGTACTCAAACGGGTTTTTTTGTACCCAATTCTTTGTACTCAAACTATTAATTTAATCCAAAAAACTAAAATGAGTACGTTAAAAATTGCAATTCAAAAATCAGGTCGTTTAAACGAAGAAAGCATTCAAATTTTAAAAGATTGCGGCATTTCGATAGACAACGGTAACGACCAACTAAAAGCCGAAGCCACTAATTTTCCGTTAGAGGTTTTATTTCTAAGAAATTCTGATATCCCACAATATTTAATTGATGGCGTTGTAGATGCGGCCATTGTTGGAGATAACTTATTAGTCGAAAAAGGAAAAGGAATTCAAATCGCACAAAAATTAGGTTTTTCTAAATGCAAAGTTTCAGTTGCAGTACCTAAAGCTTTTGAATATAACTCTATCAATGACCTTAACGGATTGCGTATTGCAACTTCATATCCTAACACAGTTACTGATTACTTTAATTCATTCGGATTATCTGTAGATATACACCAAATTTCCGGTTCTGTAGAAATCGCTCCAAATATAGGTCTTGCCGATGCTATTGTAGATATTGTATCAAGCGGAAGTACCTTGTTTAAAAACAACCTGAAAGAAGTAGAAATAATTCTAAAAAGTGAAGCTGTCCTTGCAGTTTCTCCAAAGATAAATCCTGAGAATCAAAAATTAATAGATACTCTAAAATTCAGAATAGAATCAGTTCTTAGAGCCAGAAAATCAAGATATATCTTGATGAATATTCCGAATGATAAAATCAAAGACGTAGGTAAAATACTTCCTGTTCTACGAAGCCTTACCGTATTACCACTAGCACAAGAAGGGTGGAGTAGTGTACACTCAGTAATAGACAAAGACACTTTTTGGGACGTAATCGATCAGTTAAAAGATGTTGGTGCAGAAGGAATTTTGGTATGTCCAATTGAGAAAATGGTACTTTAACTCGTTGGGTATAATTAATTCAAACACATAGAAACATAGGTTTTGTACGCTCAAAAAAGGATTACACTTATTTTTAAATACACATAGCTAGCTTTGTGAAAAAAAAAAAAAGATATGCTTCAATACTTAAAAGCCTTAAGATTAAAGTATAATACAAATAAAAAACAGATTCTAATTGCTTAGAGCCTAAGGCCTAAAGCATAATGTAAAAAATAATGAACAAAATATACAACCCCGCAGCTGAAACTTGGTCGGAAATATTAAAAAGACCAACCAAAACGATTGATGATATCGAAGTTACAGTTAAAGAAATCTTTAAAGAAATACAGAAAAAAGGAGATGAAGCAATCACGAAATACACTTCTATCTTTGATGGTATTACTTTAGAAACTAATGAAGTATCGCAAGAGGAAATAAAGGAAGCCATAATTTCAATATCAGAAGAACTAAAAGAGGCAATTCAGCTAGCAAAAAACAATATTTATAAATTCCACTCAGCACAAAAAACGGAAAGAATAACAATTGAAACCACTGAAGGAGTCAATTGCTGGCAAGAAAAAAGACCTATTCAAAAAATTGGGTTATATATCCCTGGAGGCACTGCACCTTTATTCTCTACAGTTTTAATGCTTGCAGTACCAGCAGCAATAGCAGGTTGCAATGAAATCGTTTTGTGTTCACCACCTGATAAAAATGGAAAAATAAATCCTGCCATATTATATGCCGCAAATTTATGTGGCGTTACAAAAATCATAAAGGTAGGAGGGATTCAAGCCATTGCAGGAATGACCTTTGGTACTGAAACTATCCCTAAAGTATATAAGATATTTGGCCCAGGAAATCAATTTGTAACCGTAGCAAAACAATTAGCAACACAGTTTGGTGTAGCGATAGATATGCCAGCTGGCCCATCAGAATTATTAGTAGTTGCCGATGATAGTGCAGTTCCCGCTTTTGTAGCTTCCGATTTATTATCGCAAGCAGAACACGGAACAGATAGTCAGGTCATTCTAGTTTCTACATCTAAAACTCTGATTAATGCTGTAGAAAACGAAATTCAATCACAAATTGCTGATTTACCAAGAAAAACAATCGCCGAAAAAGCGATTGCAAATTCAAAATTGATTTTTGTCGAAAGCAATACAGTTGCTCTAGAATTAATTAATGAATATGGACCAGAACACTTTATTATCTGCACCGAAAATGATGATTTTTATTCGGATGGAATCTATAACGCAGGTTCCGTTTTTATTGGCAATTATACACCCGAAAGCGCTGGAGATTACGCATCAGGAACCAATCATACCTTACCAACAAATGGATATGCCAAGAATTACAGCGGAGTAAATCTAGATAGCTTTATGAAATCGATGACATTCCAGAAGATAACCGAAAAAGGAATTCAGAATATCGGAAAAGCAATAGAAGTTATGGCAGAAGCTGAAGGATTACAAGCACATAAAAATGCAGTGACTTTGAGATTGGCTGAGATAGAGTATAGAAAATCGAAGCAAGAGAATAGAGTTAAGACTAGACGGTAAATAAATGGATTAAAAAAATTTAGAGTAAAGACTATATAATAATATTTTGGAACAATCGAAATGTCTGTTCACTTGTTTCTATTAGTCTTGTCTCTTGCCTCTATAAATAAAAAGAACAACATGGAAAATTTTGATATAAATGCCTTGGTACGTGAAAACGTAAAAAAATTAAAGCCTTATTCGTCTGCGCGTGATGAATTTGAAGATTTTGATACTGCTGATATGGTTTTTCTGGATGCTAACGAAAATCCTTTTGAAAACGGCGTAAATCGTTATCCAGATCCACAACAAAATAACGTGAAGCAGATTTTGGCAAAGCAGAAAAATATAAACCGAAATCAAATATTATTAGGAAACGGAAGCGATGAAGTACTGGATTTATTGTTTCGTGCCTTTTGTGAACCCAAAAAAGACAATATAATTTCATTACCACCAACATACGGAATGTATAGCGTGTTGGCAAATATAAACGATGTAGAAAATAGAGAAGTTTTACTTTCAGAAGCTTTTCAGCCACAGATTGATAAAATCATAAGTGCTGTAGATAAGAATACTAAAATTATCTTTTTATGCTCACCTAATAATCCAACAGGAAACTCCTTTTCAGATGAAAGTGTGGTTGCATTATTACAGAATTTTAAAGGCTTGATAGTTATCGATGAAGCTTATATCGATTTCTCTAAAAAAGAAAGCTGGATTAACGAATTGGATGCATATCCTAATTTAATAATTACTCAAACACTCTCAAAAGCATATGGCCAAGCGGGGATACGATTAGGAATTTGCTACGCTACTGAAGCGGTTATCACTGTTTTAAACAAAATAAAACCACCATATAACGTAAACGAACTAACACAACAAAGAGCAAGTTTACGCTTAAAAGAAACAGCTAAAATAAATACAGAAATAGCCTCTATAATTGCACAAAGAGAGCAGTTACTTCAAGTATTACTTAATATAAGTTTTATCGAAAAAATACATCCAACAGAAGCTAATTTTATATTAGTAAAAGTAGATGATGCCAACAAAAGATACGATGAGTTAATTGCAAAAGGAATCGTAATTAGAAACAGAACAACGCAGCCATTATGCGATAATTGCCTGCGATTGACCATTGGAACTGAAACAGAAAATAAAAAATTAATTGAAGCATTGAAGCTATTGAATTAACCACAAAGCTTGCAAAGAATCAAACGAAGAACACAAAGTTATTATGCCACAGATTTAAATAATTAATTGGATTTAAAATTTGTGAAATTCGTAGCAAAAAAATATAAACCATGAAAAAAGTACTTTTTATAGACCGTGACGGAACAATGGTTCTAGAACCAGCAGATTACCAATTGGATAGTTTTGAAAAACTAGTATTCTACCCAAAAGCATTTCAATATTTGGCTAAAATTGCCAATGAACTGGATTATGAATTAGTAATGGTAACCAATCAAGACGGATTAGGAACTGATTCTCATCCTGAAGAAACATTCTGGCCAACACATAACTTTATAATAAAGGCATTCGAAAATGAAGGAGTAGTATTTAATGCTGTTTTTATAGATAAAACTTTTCCACACGAAAATGCCATAACTCGCAAGCCAAGAACAGGAATGCTTACGCAATACTTAAATAATCCAGCATATGATCTAGAAAATTCATTTGTTTTGGGAGATCGCTTGACTGATGTAGAATTGGCTAAAAATCTAGGTTCGAAAGCTATTTTCATCAATACAGATGAAGGTTTGGGTAGTACAGAAGTAGCTTCAAAAAGAGAAGAATTAGATCCTGTCGTTGCGTTGCAAACCACTGATTGGAAAACAATATATGAGTTTTTGAAGCTTGAAGCACGTTCAGCTACAATAACCCGTAAAACTAACGAAACTGATATTTACATCAACCTGAATCTTGACGGAACTGGGAAGAGTAAAATAGAAACCGGAATTGCATTTTTCGACCATATGCTAGATCAAATTGCCCGCCACGGACAAATGGATCTTGAAATCCTCGTAAAAGGGGATCTTGAAGTCGATGAGCACCACACAATCGAAGATACAGCAATTGCACTGGGAGAAGTATTTGCAAAAGCACTAGGAAACAAACTAGGTATTGAACGTTATGGTTTTTGCCTACCAATGGACGACTGTTTATCGCAAGTTGCAATAGATTTTGGAGGTAGAAACTGGTTGGTTTGGGAAACAGAATTTAAACGTGAAATGGTTGGGAAAATGCCAACGGAAATGTTTTATCATTTCTTTAAATCATTCTCCGATGGTGCCAAAGCAAATATTAATATCAAAGCCGAAGGTACAAACGAGCACCACAAGATAGAAGCTATTTTTAAAGCTTTTGCAAAAGCAATAAAAGTAGCGGTAAAGCGTAATACTGAGAAAATGATTTTACCATCGACAAAAGGAATGTTATAAAAAGGTTCAAAATAGTTTCAAGTTTCAAGTTCTGTAGCAACTTAAAACTTGAAACCTGAAACAAAAACTAATGAAAATAGTAATTATAGATTACGGCGCAGGAAATATTCAGAGCATTATATTCGCAATTGAAAGATTGGGGTTTAAAGCAGTTTTAAGCAATAATCCTGATGAAATACAAGCGGCAGACAAAGTTATTTTCCCCGGTGTTGGTGAGGCAAGTTCAGCAATGAAGATGCTAATTGAAAGTGGCTTAGAAACTTTGATTCCAGATCTAAAACAACCCGTTTTGGGAATTTGCTTAGGAATGCAATTAATGTGCAAATCGACAGAGGAAGGAAACACATCTGGATTAGGAATTTTTGACGTTGATATAATAAAATTCACATCTATTGTAAAAGTACCACAAATGGGATGGAACACTATTTATTATTTGCAATCACCTTTGTTTAAAGGAATTAACGAAAATGAATATATGTATTTGGTTCATAGTTTTTATGCTCCACTTTGCAAAGAAACAATTGCTACGACCAATTACGGAGTAGAATATGCTTCGGCATTGCAAAAGAATAATTTTTATGGAACCCAATTTCACCCAGAAAAAAGTGGGGATATCGGAGAGAAAATTCTTGGGAATTTTTTAAAAATTACCCTAGCCCCCTAAGGGGGAACACAGTAAAAATAAAGAAATAAATAATAATAACACAAATCCTATTTACCCCTAATAGGAATTCCCCTTCGGGGGCTAGGGGGATAAAAATGAGAATAATACCAGCCATAGATATCATAGAAGGAAAATGTGTTCGCTTATCCAAGGGCGATTACAATACCAAGATTATTTACAATGAAAACCCGCTTGAAGTAGCCAAATCATTTGAAGCACATGGAATAGAATACTTGCACTTAGTCGATTTAGATGGAGCAAAATCAAGCCAAATTGTGAATTATAAAATTCTGGAACAAATTGCAACAAAAACTAGCTTGAAAATTGATTTTGGTGGCGGATTAAAATCCGATGCTGATTTAAAAATCGCTTTCGAGAGTGGGGCAAACCAAATTACAGGTGGAAGTATCGCTGTAAAAAACAGAGCAATATTCGAAAAATGGATTGCCGAATACGGTTCTGATAAAATAATCCTTGGGGCTGATGCGAATAATGAAAAAATAGCCGTTTCAGGCTGGTTAGAAGATTCTAACGAAGATTTAGTTCCTTTTATACAAGCATATCAGAAAAAAGGAATTCAGTACGTAATATGTACCGATATTGCAAAAGACGGAATGCTCGAAGGCCCCAGTTTTGATTTATATACTAAAATTCTAACTGAAGCCAAAGAAATAAAACTTATTGCCTCTGGTGGAATTTCGACATTTGATGAATTGCCTAAACTAGCTGAGTTAGGTTGCGAAGGAACAATTATAGGAAAAGCAATTTATGAAGGAAGAATTTCATTGAAACAACTGGAAAACTACGTATTAAACAAATAGATTATTTCGCAAAGATTCACAAAAGTTGCGTATCTCTGTGAATCTTTGTGAATCTCTGTGTAACAATAAAGAAAATATGCTTGCAAAAAGAATAATTCCCTGTCTTGATATAAAGAACGGAAGAACTGTAAAAGGCGTAAATTTTGTGGATTTGCGTGATGCCGGAGATCCAGTAGAGCTAGCTAAAATATACTCTGATGAAGGTGCCGATGAACTGGTTTTTTTGGATATTTCAGCAACCGAAGAAAGACGAAAAACATTAATAGATTTAGTTCGAAAAGTAGCTTCTACAATTAATATTCCGTTTACTGTTGGTGGTGGAATTTCATCTGTAGAAGATGTTGCCCTTTTACTAAATAACGGCGCTGACAAAGTATCTATAAATTCATCCGCAGTAAAAAATCCGCAATTAATTAATGATTTGGCTCAAAAATTTGGAAGTCAATGCGTGGTTGTCGCCATAGATGCCAAACAAATTGATGAACAATGGATCGTACATTTAGTAGGCGGAAAAGTTCCTACCGAATTAAACTTATTCGATTGGGCTGTAGAGGTTGCAAAACGTGGAGCAGGTGAAATTTTATTTACATCAATGGATAACGACGGAACCAAAAACGGATTTGCAAATAAAGCCTTAGCTAAACTTTCTGAACTGGTTAATATTCCGATAATAGCATCGGGTGGAGCAGGAAATATGCAGCATTTTATAGATGCTTTTAAAGAAGGAAAAGCTGATGCAGCACTGGCAGCAAGCGTTTTTCACTTTAAAGAAATTAAAATTAAAACCTTAAAACAAACCCTTAAAAATAACAATATAGAAATTCGAATCTAGTCTTTTCTTTAAGATTTTCGACTTTATAACTTTCAACTAAATATTATGAATATAGATTTCTCAAAAAATAATGATGGGTTAATCCCTGCAATAATCCAAGATAGCGAAACTAAAAATGTTTTGATGTTGGGATATATGAACGAAGAAGCATATCAAAAAACCATAGAAACTCAAAAGGTTACTTTTTTCAGTCGTTCAAAACAAAGACTTTGGACAAAAGGAGAGGAGAGTGGTAACTTTTTGAATCTTGTAAGTATTAAAAATGACTGTGATGGCGATACACTTTTAATTCAAGCTAAACCTGCTGGACCAACTTGTCACACTGGTGCAGCTACCTGCTGGCAAGAAGATAATAAAGTGGCTTATGGATTTATCTCAAATCTCGAAAATACAATTAAATTAAGAAGAGAAAATGCTGATTCAGAAAAGAGTTATGTCGCTTCATTATTCAAATTAGGAATCAACAAAATTGCTCAAAAAGTAGGAGAAGAAGCCATAGAAGTAGTTATTGAAGCCAAAGATGATAACGATGATTTATTCTTGAGCGAAAGTGCAGATTTGTTATTTCACTATTTAATTTTACTGCAAGCAAAGGGCTTTCAAATTAATGATGTTATTGAAGTATTAAAAAAACGCCAGAAGTAGCTTTTATAAAAGTAGAAATAAATCTTTAGGAACTTATTTTTAAAACTCATATTCTTTTTTAATATTTACACAAATTATTAAATTATGGATATAGAAACATTCAGAAAACGTTTTGTAAGTCATTCTGATGAAGAATTAGTTTTAATGCTAACCAAAAATGCCAGTAAATATAATCCTGATGCATTGGTTGTTGCTAAAGAAATTTTGATAGCCCGAAATGTTGATATCAAAACTATTTTTAAAGAGGAAGAAGAAAGCAAACTAGAAGTTGAGATGGATGAAGATGAAGATGAAATAGAAAGAAAATATATCCAAAGCCTTTCTTCAATAGATCAAATCGGATATCTTTCAGAAAAAAGAGCAGAATTTGAGGAGAACATTGAGGAAATAGTCGAAAGCAATAATAAAAATCTAACCGATGAAGAGTTAATTGAAAATTTTGATAAAATATTAGATACCATCATGAAATCTGGTGATTTTGGAGACATAACTGATATTCATTCTAGAGAAAACTACTTTATTACAAGTAATAGTATCGAAAAAAGGCACCTAAAACTTTCGTTTATAATTATGATAAAAGTAGATTTTGTCAATATGATTGCTACGAGACATTTTAGAAAAAGATCCAATAAACAGATTTTTTACGGTCTTTTATTGCTAGCTCTTGGTTTGATTTTCACTATCGGAACTGGAGGGAATCTGATAATGTATGGTGCGATTTTATCAGGCCTAGGTTTGTTTTTGGCAGGAATTAAAGGAAAAATTTCAGTAAAGAGACAACTGAAAGAACTTTCCGAAGCTTACAGTTAAAGTTTTGACCCATTAATTCTTAAGAGCTTTTTCTTGCTGTCTGCGATATCTTTTGTGGTGAACCTCACCACAAAACGATATAGCTCTAATTATACATTTTAAAATATTTTAATTAGTATTTTTGCCATTCTGTGGAATAAGGAATCTTCATTGTAAATTTGATAAAAACTATAAAACTTTCCGTTACTTTCTTGCTGATATTGTTCCTTTATCAAAAAAAAAGATAAAACTAGAATAAAATCAGTGCAAATCTGTTTAAATCAGCGTCATCTATGAGCAATTTTATCTTTACTCTACAAACTCAAAAACCGCAAATTCCTGTGGCTGATGAAATCCAAATTGTAAACTCTTATAAGATTGTAAAGCTAGATATTCAGTAGTGTTACCATAATCTATTCTAAAAAGATTTCCTTTCCATTTAGTACCACCTATTGGAGTCGTAAACCCCGCATTTTTAATTGCATTTAAGCTCGAAAACGGAATTTTAATTTCAACATTATAACCATTCGCTGTAAATTTACTGGTAGTATTCATTCCCAAAATATCCAATTCCATATCCATATTCCATCCCCCACACAAAGGCGAAATACAGTTAATAATCATATCATAATTGCTAGAAAAAGCATTCACGCCAATCTCAAGATAATACTTAGAGTCTCCATCAGGATCAATAAACAATTCAACTAAATCATCAGTATTAAATATTGGAGCGTCCTGTTTTTTTGCTGAGCCAATAATTTCTGAATCAATACACTTATATGCAAAATACACATTATCAGCATCCCATGAAAGAGAAACATATGTTTCCTGCGTAGCTTTTAATCCAGAATCATGCATAACAAATGGTCCTAAAAATGGCGTTTTCCAATCAGAGAAATCACCATCAATAATTAAGGTATTTGCTATTTTATGAATAGGTAAGGTTTGCGAATAAGAAAAAAAAGAAATACTAAAAACTACACAATAAAATAAACGGGAAAGCCTCATAACTATATTTATAGTTTTATATCGTACTAAAATAAACAAGAAATTTTAGATAACAATAACCAATTTAGATAATTTGAAAATTGAAATTAGCATGAATTTAATCCGATTGGTTACATTTGTTGAAATAATAAATATTACAATAAAATTATCGATAATCCAAAACTACAATTCATGAAAAAATATTTTAGCATTATTTTTTTCGCAGCATTTGTTTTTAATCATGCAGACGCACAAGGACTTCTTAATAAATCCGAAACTGCTTTTACAAGACAAGACACCTTACGTGGCAGCATTACCAAAGAAAGAGCTTGGTGGGATTTAAAATATTATCATCTAGATGTAAAGGTAAACCCTAAAGATAGTACGATTACGGGATCAAATACAATTCGATATACCGTTTTACAAGATTACAACAAAATGCAAATTGATTTGCAAAAACCAATGGATATCTATAAAGTAATCCAAGATGGAAAAGAATTGAAATTTGAAAGAGAAGGAAATGCATTTTTCATTCAATTAATTGCAAACCAAAAAGTTAGTGAAGTAAAAGAAGTAAAAGTTTTTTTTGGAGGAAAACCTAAAGTTGCTATGCGTCCACCTTGGGATGGAGGCATTACTTGGAAAAAAGATCATAACGGAAATGATTTTATTGCCTCATCCTGCCAAGGACTTGGAGCCAGCGTATGGTGGCCAAATAAAGACCATATGTACGATGAAGTCGAAAATATGCTTATTAGTGTAAATGTTCCAGGGCATTTAATGGATGTTTCTAATGGACGTTTACAAAGTGTCAAAAAATTAAAAGATGGTACAAAAACCTTTAATTGGTATGTTGCAAACCCAATTAATAATTATGGAGTAAACATAAATATTGGGGATTACGTTAATTTCTCTGAAAAATATAAAGGAGAAAAAGGGGATCTAGATTGTGGCTACTATGTTTTAAGAGATAATTTAGCCAAAGCTAAAAAACATTTTAAAGAAGTACCAAGAATGCTTAAAGCATTTGAACATTGGTTTGGTCCGTATCCTTTTTACGAAGACAGTTATAAGCTAGTTGAAGCACCTTATTTAGGAATGGAACACCAAAGTAGCGTAACATATGGTAACGATTTTAAAAACGGATATAAAGGACGTGATTTGAGCGGAACAGGTTGGGGATTAAAATTTGATTTTATCATTATTCATGAATCAGGACACGAATGGTTTGCGAACAATATCACTTATAAAGATATTGCTGATATGTGGATTCATGAAAGTTTTACCAACTATTCAGAAAGTCTTTTTGTAGAATATTATTATGGTAAAGATGCAGGTGCAGAATATGTAATTGGATGCAGAAAAATCATCGCCAATGATAAGCCAATAATTGGAAATTACGATGTAAACAATGAAGGATCAGGAGATATGTATCCAAAAGGTGCTAATATGCTGCATATGATTCGTCAGGTAATTAACGATGATGCTAAATGGAGATCAATTTTAAGAGGTTTAAATAGTACTTTTTATCATCAAACAGTTACAGGTAAACAAATTCAGGATTATATTAATACAGAATCAGGGATTAATTTCAACAGGGTTTTTACACAGTATTTAACCACAACTCAAATTCCGGTTTTTGAATATATCTTTAAAAACGGATCTTTTGCATATCATTGGACTAATTGTATTGCTAAATTTGATATGCCCGTTAAAGTAAATTTAAATGGCGAAGAAATATGGCTGAAACCAACTACAGAATGGAAGTCGGAAAAAATAATAAGCGATAAACGAACGGTTGAAGTAGATAAAAATTTCTATGTAACAAGTTCTAATATCGTAGATTAAAGTAAATAAAAATTTCAATTATTAGAGTTTTAAATTTTAATTTACACATCTAACCATCTTCTGAATAAAACTAGAAAAGGCTTCCATAACTGGGAGCCTTTTCTAGTTATTTTAATATGATGAGAAGCATTAACAGCAAAAATCTAGGCAAAGGTCTGAAAGTTTGCTTTTCAGGTTAAAAAAACTTAAATCCAAGGAAAAGAAATCAATCGCTTGAAACCTTTAAAAACTACCTATTAATACGTTTTGCTTTTTCCTTCATAATATCTGCGATTTTTCGATTCTCAATTTTGCTTTCAAGCCAAGAAATAATATCCAAATATAAAAAAGCTCTTTTTTCGTAAGTATTTTTTTCTAACTCAATAAAACGCTCACGCATCTTTATAAATTCCTTCTTAATATCGTTAGGGTAGAAGTTATTCAGGTTTTTCAGGAACTTAATAATTTCTTTTTGAACTTCGTGTAAGTCATTCATTTTTAATAAAAACTTATACGTATTTTTCAATTGATTCTCTAAGTAATAATCCTTACCTAGTTCATAATGAACTATAAGACACAATATTCGGGAGAAACACATTAAATCTTCACGCATCGAAAGATTCTTATTATTTATAATTTTCTCTAAATAAAATATCGATTCATTATACTTTTCATTACCAAAATAAATACAAGCAATTTTATAAAAAAATAACATCTCATGATGCTCATCAAGGTGCTCGCTATGCAGTTTTATTTTATCTAGAATTTCGGGGATCAAATACTCACTTTCAGCAAAAGATGCATCAAGCATATGATAATTTAGTTTATTATTATATAAATACAAGAATGATAGTGAAGCGACATTGTCATTAACAGGAAAACGTGGATTATTAATAGTTTCTTCCAATAAAGTCAAATATTTTTTAAAATTTGACTTATATTTCAACATATAAAGCGACTCCAGGAAATAATTATTTCCTTTTAAAAAAAATACAGGATTTAGATAAATCATATTTGGATTATCATAAAACAATGTAACCCATTTATAAGAATATTTATAACTTGCTAAAAAGTCCTGAACCAAGAAACTACGCCATAAATTGGCATTATAAAACCAATATTTTTCACGAAAACCAAACTTACTTTCGTCTAATTTGGCAATATGCTTGTTAAAATAATCATCAATATATTTATATTCTTCATCACTCTTTACATAACCTGTTTTCAGCATTATACCATATAACTGCAGTGATAAATTAGAAAGCTTACTCGAGATTGTATTACAGTAGTTTAATTCTTTAGCCTGAATTACTAATTCGTCTGCACGTCCTTGAATACTTCGTGTAATGTACTGAGATTCAATTAATTTCTCAAACTCAACAATTTCATATGCCATATACTTTTCGTCGTTCTCCATTGCTTGTATTTTGGTTTTATCCAAAATCTTCAAGCTCTGTTTATACAACCCTTTATTATATAGAATAGCCGCAAAATCAATTTGTTCACGTAATTGATATCGAATGTTTTGGCTAGGAATATTCAAGCGGATACTAACTAAAATTTGCTTGTACAAATACGATTTAAGATTTGATAATTGTACTTTTTTAATAATCCCACTTTTCAAAATGGGCTTCTCATCGTACACTTCAGATTTGTCTAAAATATTAAAAAGTTCGATGAATTTTGTATTTGAGCTAGTCTCTAATCGACTGGCAAAAATCTTAAATTGTCTTTTTTCGGATTTGGAAAGGGATTTTATTAATACAAATAAAAAATCTTTTTGATGGTTAGCCATTGTAAAATATAATAATGTAATTTATTGATATTTAGAAAGTTAACAACTTTTAAATTGCGTTATGAACAGTATATTTTCATTATAATGAATTTCATACTAAAGTAATACAATATATGTTTGTTGTCAGGATGTGAAATTACATTAAATATATTAAAATGAATAGAGAGAAAGTTCAAATTTTTGACACCACCTTAAGAGATGGCGAACAAGTCCCAGGATGTAAGTTAGATACAAAACAAAAGTTAGTGATAGCAAAGCGCCTAGATGAAATGGGAGTTGATATTATTGAGGCTGGTTTTCCTGTGTCTAGTCCAGGAGATTTTTTATCAGTCTCTGAGATTTCCAAAATTGTAGAGAACGCTACTGTCTGCGGTCTTACAAGAGCTGTAAAAAACGACATCGATGTTGCAGCAGCAGCATTAAAACATGCAAAAAAACCAAGAATACATACAGGAATCGGAACTTCTGAATCTCACATCCTCCATAAATTAAATACAACTAGAGAAGATATTATAGCAAGAGCAAAGTTTGCCGTATCACACGCAAAATCATATGTAGAAGATGTAGAATTTTATGCTGAAGATGCTGGCAGAACCGATAATGCATTCCTTGCAAAAGTTTGTGAAGAAGTAATAAAATCAGGAGCAACGGTCCTAAACATACCAGATACAACAGGATATTGCTTACCTGATGAATATGGAGCAAAAATTAAATATTTAAAAGAAAACGTAAAAGGTATCGAGAATGTGATCCTTTCATGCCATTGTCATAATGATTTAGGAATGGCAACTGCAAACTCAATCGCAGGAGCTATAAATGGAGCAAGACAAATAGAATGTACTATTAACGGTATCGGAGAGAGAGCTGGAAATACTGCTCTTGAAGAAGTAGTGATGATATTTAAGCAACATCCTTACCTAAACTTAGATACCAACATCAATACACGTCAGTTAAACGAAATGAGTCGTTTGGTATCTGAAAGTATGGGAATGATAGTACAGCCAAATAAAGCTATAGTAGGAGCAAATGCTTTTGCACACAGTTCAGGAATTCATCAAGATGGTGTAATAAAAAATAGAGCAACTTACGAAATCATGGATCCGCTAGATGTAGGAGTAAATGAATCTTCGATTATACTTACAGCAAGAAGCGGTAGAGCAGCATTAGCATACCGTGCCAAAAAAGTCGGTTACGAACTTACCAAAGTACAATTGGATATTGTTTATCTTGAATTTTTAAGATTTGCTGATATCAAAAAAGAAGTAATAGATGAAGATATTCATCAAATCATAGAAGCTTGTAAAATAGAAAATGAATTGGTTAGAAGTTAATTATATAAAAAATAAGATTTAAATACATAAAGAACGAGGCATTATGAATTTGAAAATAGCAGTTTTATCCGGTGATGGAATCGGACCAGAGGTAATATTACAAGCCAAGAAAGCATTATATGCTATAGGAGAAGTGTACAATCATGAATTTGTATTTGAAGATGCACTCATGGGAGCAATTGCAATTGACAAAACGGGAAATCCATTACCAGAACAAACTTTAAACCTTTGCCTCAATACTGATGCTGTATTATTTGGTGCTATTGGAGATCCAAAATATGATAACAATCCAAATGCAAAAGTTCGCCCTGAACAAGGATTACTAAAACTGCGTAAAGAACTTGGTTTGTTTGCAAATATTCGTCCCGTAAAACCATACAAAGCATTATTAGATGCATCACCTTTAAAAAGAGAAATTATCGAAGGTGCTGATTTTACTATTTTCAGAGAATTAACAGGAGGAGCTTATTTTGGTGAGAAAAAACTAAACGAAGCAGGAACACATGCATCAGATTTATGTGAATATTCAGAAGAAGAAATTTCAAGGATTACACATTTAGCATTTAAAGCTGCACAAAATCGTCGTAAAAAAGTAACAATGGTCGATAAAGCCAATGTACTAGAAACTTCAAGATTATGGAGAAAAGTAGTAAAAAAAGTAAGTGAGAATTATCCAGATGTAACTTTAGACTTTCTATTTGTTGATAATGCGGCGATGCAAATTATTCTTAACCCAAGACAGTTTGATGTTATTTTGACAGAAAACTTATTTGGAGATATCTTATCAGATGAAGCAAGTGTAATAACAGGCTCAATCGGATTATTAGCATCGGCATCATTAGGAGGAAAAAATGCACTTTTTGAACCTATTCACGGATCCTATCCACAAGCAAAAGGAAAAAATATTGCCAATCCTATAGCATCAATAGTATCGGCTGCAATGTTATTAGAGCATTTTGGACTTTTTAAAGAAGCAAATAAAGTATACGAAGCTGTAGAAAAAGCAATTGAATATCAAGTAGTAACAACTGATTTAAAATCAGATTCAAAATTTGGAACAAATGAAGTAGGTGAATTCGTTTCAAATTTTATCTTAAGCAAAGATGACTTGCTTTATTTTAATAATGATAACGTACATATCGGACAATCTACGATTGTTTAATGCATTTTGTTAAAATCATGATATTAATCACAAGAAGGAGTTGAAATGTTGAGATTTTATTTTTTTAGTAGTATTAGTTTTTATATATTTGACACATCTAAAAAATAAACATGAGAATTTCAATTATTATTATTTCTGTCATTAATGTCAATGTGGTAATCACATATACATAAGGGAATGGTATAAATATAATTGAAAAATAATATTATAAACCTTCCAAATAATGGGAGGTTTTTTTTTGAATAAAAATTAAAATACAAAAAACACATAATGGAATTAAATAAGTACAGCAAAGTCATTACTCAAGACCAAACACAGCCTGCAGCACAAGCAATGTTATACGGAATTGGTTTAACTGAAGAAGATTTAAAAAAAGCACAAGTTGGAATTGTAAGCATGGGATATGAAGGAAACACCTGCAATATGCACCTGAACGATTTGGCAAAAGATGTTAAAAAAGGAGTAGGAAATGCTGATTTAGTCGGATTAATTTTTAATACCATTGGTGTAAGTGATGGAATCTCAAATGGTACTGACGGAATGCGTTTTTCTTTAGTTTCTCGTGATGTTATTGCTGACTCTATTGAAACTGTTATGGGAGCACAATGGTACGATAGTTTAATTGCAATTCCTGGTTGTGATAAAAATATGCCA
Organism: Flavobacterium sp. ALJ2; assembly: GCF_015594725.1. Lineage (GTDB taxonomy): Bacteria > Bacteroidota > Bacteroidia > Flavobacteriales > Flavobacteriaceae > Flavobacterium. Next base: position 245,837 of record NZ_JADNRC010000006.1, read on the forward strand.
GGAGCCCTAATTGCAATGGGAAGAGTAAATCGTCCAGCACTTATGGTTTATGGAGGATCAATACATTCAGGAAAATGGAAAGGAGAATCACTAAACATCGTTTCAGCATTTGAAGCCTTAGGGAAAAAATTCCAAAACACAATTACAGATGAAGATTTTAAAGGAGTAATTCAAAATGCTTGTCCGGGAGCTGGAGCATGTGGCGGAATGTACACGGCCAACACCATGTCATCGGCAATTGAAGCATTAGGAATGAGCTTACCATTTAGTTCTTCATATCCCGCATTAAGTAATGAAAAAAAACAAGAATGTCTTGACGCAGGAAAAGCAATTAGAGTATTATTAGAAAAAGATATTAAGCCAAGAGACATTATGACTCATAAGGCTTTTGAAAATGCTATTACACTTGTAGCCGTTTTAGGAGGATCTACAAATGCAGTAATGCACTTAATTGCAATGGCACATTCAGTTGATGTTGAAATTACATTAGAAGATTTTCAGAGAATCAGTGATAAAACACCAGTTCTTGCAGATTTGAAGCCAAGTGGAAAATACATGATGGAAGACTTACATGATGTTGGAGGAGTTCCAGCAGTAATGAAATATCTATTAAAAGAAGGATTCATTCATGGAGATTGTTTAACAGTAACAGGAAAAACAGTAGCCGAAAATTTAGCTTCAGTTCCAGATTTAAATGATGGACAAGAAGTAATTTATGAAATCCAAAAAGCATTAAAACCAACTGGAAATATCCAGATATTATACGGAAACCTTGCATCAGAAGGATGTGTTGCAAAAATCAGCGGAAAAGAAGGAGAATATTTCGAAGGACCAGCTGTTATTTTTGAAGGCGAATTTGATGTTATTCCAGGTGTTCAATCCGGAAAAGTAAAACCAGGCGATGTAGTCGTCATCAGGAACTGTGGACCAAAAGGTGGTCCAGGGATGCCTGAAATGCTTAAACCTACATCGGCCATTATAGGAGCTGGATTAGGAAGTAGCGTTGCTCTTATTACAGATGGAAGGTTCTCTGGAGGTTCACATGGATTTGTGGTAGGGCACATAACACCAGAAGCTTATGATGGTGGTGGTATTGCATTAGTAAAAGATGGTGATTTAATTACTATTGATGCGGTGAAAAATACCATTAATCTGAAGATTTCCGACGAAGAATTTGCAGCTCGAAAAGCGAGTTGGATTCAACCTCCTCTAAAAGCGACAAAAGGAGTTTTGTTTAAATATGCAAAATCTGTTTCTAGCGCTTCTACAGGTTGCGTTACCGATAAATAGCATTCAATTACAATTTAAAAAGTTTAATTTCAAAATTCAAAAAAATGAAGGAATTATTGAAAGAAGAAAATGTAGATCTCAGCTCTCCTTCATTTGAAGGTTGGAGTCAAGAAAAAGATACCAATATGGGAAAGATAAAAATATCAGGCGCTGAAGCCGTTATTAGATGTTTGTTAGAAGAAGGAGTAGATTTAGTTTATGGATATCCGGGTGGAGCTATAATGCCAGTTTACGACGAATTATACAAATTTAAAGATCAATTACACCACGTTCTTGTACGCCATGAGCAAGGTGCAACACATGCAGCGCAAGGATATGCAAGAGCTACAGGAAAAGTCGGAATTGCAATTGCTACATCTGGCCCAGGGGCTACAAATTTAGTAACAGGAATTGCCGATGCACAAATTGACTCAACTCCAATGGTTTGTATTACAGGACAAGTAGGGAAACATTTATTGGGTTCTGATGCTTTTCAGGAAACAGATATCATCGGGATTTCGACTCCAGTAACAAAATGGAATTACCAAGTTACCGAAGCTTCAGAAATCCCTGAGATTATTGCAAAAGCATTTTATATCGCAAGATCAGGTCGTCCAGGCCCAGTTTTAATCGATATAACCAAAAATGCACAATTTGATGAATTCGACTTTAGTTATGAAAAATGTACAGGAATAAGAAGTTATACTCCAGTTCCAAAATTAAAACTAGATAAAGTAGCAGAAGCTGCCGAATTAATTAATAAGGCTAAAAAACCGTTTATCGTTTTTGGTCAGGGAATTATACTTGGTCAAGCCGAAGAACAATTAAAAGCCTTGATTGAAAAAACAGGAATCCCTGCAGGTTGGACAATTTTGGGACTTTCGGCTTTGCCTACAGACCACCCATTAAACGTAGGGATGTTAGGAATGCATGGTAATTACGGACCAAACTTACTGACCAATGAATGTGATGTTTTAATCGCATTAGGAATGCGTTTTGATGATCGTGTGACTGGAAATTTAGCAACCTATGCTAAACAAGCAAAAGTGATTCATTTTGACATTGATCCTGCCGAAATTGATAAAAATGTTAAGACAGAAGTTGCTGTTTTAGGAGATGTAAGAGAAGCATTGGATGCATTACTTCCGCTTATCGAAAACAATAAACACGAAGCTTGGCATAATATCTTCAAAGAAAAACATCAAATTGAATTTGATTCGGTTATAAAAGAAGAATTAAACCCAACAAATAATAAAGGAATTTCAATGGGTGAAGCCATGGAAATGATTAACAAACACTCCAAAGGAGATGCGATAATTGTTTCGGATGTTGGGCAACACCAAATGTTTGCTTGTCGTTATGCTAAATTTAACACAACCAAAAGCAATGTTACTTCTGGAGGTTTAGGTACAATGGGATTTGCTTTACCAGCAGCAATTGGAGCAAAAATGGGAAGACCTGATCGCGAAGTTGTAGCTATAATTGGAGATGGAGGATTCCAGATGACCATTCAGGAATTAGGAACAATTTTTCAGACCAAAGTACCAGTAAAAATTGTGGTACTTAATAATGAATTCTTAGGAATGGTACGACAATGGCAAGAATTATTCTTTGACAACAGATATGCTTCTACAGAAATGATTAATCCAAACTTTGTGGCTATTGCTGAAGGATACTATATCAAAGCCAAAAAAGTAACAAAACGAGAAGATTTAGATGCAGCTGTAGAAGAAATGATGGCTTCAGAAGACGCCTACTTCTTAGAAGTTATGGTAGAGAAAGAAAATAATGTATTCCCAATGATTCCAACAGGAGCATGTGTTTCTGATATCAGATTAAGCTAAATAAAAAGTTTAAGATTTAAAGTTTAAAGTTGAGCAACTTGGAACTTTAAACAAGAAAACTTTAAAAAAATAACTATGGAAAATAGAACATTTACCATTTCGGTATACTCAGAAAACAATGTGGGTTTATTAAATAGGATATCAGGGATATTCTTAAAGCGTCACATTAATATATTAAGTCTAAACGTTTCAGAATCAGAAATAGATAATGTTTCAAGATTTATTATCGTTGTAGAGACAACAGAAAAATGGGTTAAGAATATTGTTGGGCAGATTGAAAAACAAATCGAGGTAATAAAAGCTTTTTATCATACAGACGAAGAGACGATTTATTTAGAAAATGCTTTATTCAAGATACATTCAAGTTTGTTATTCGATGAAAAACAAATTCAGAATATCATTAAAGAAAGTCAATCTACAATCGTAACCGTTTCTCGTGATTTCTTTGTGATTTCCAAATCTGGAAGACGTTCAGAAATTGAAGAAGTACATGCTAAATTGAAACCTTACGGAATCATGCAGTTTGTACGTTCAGGAAGAATTTCGGTTTCTAAAGAAAAAATGGAAGTATCCACATTACTAGAAGAACTGAAACTGTAATCAGTTTTGGTTTACAACACCAACTAACTTATACAATTATTAAATTACACATTCATTAAATATTTTTTAAAAAAAATGGCAAATTATTTCAACACATTACCACTAAGATTACAATTAGAACAATTAGGCGTTTGCGAATTTATGGAACAATCAGAATTCGCTGATGGAATTGCTGCTTTAAAAGAAAAAAAAGTAGTTATCGTAGGTTGTGGAGCTCAAGGTTTAAACCAAGGTTTGAACATGAGGGATTCAGGACTTGATATTTCTTATGCTTTACGTCCAGATGCAATTGCAGAAAAAAGAGTTTCTTATAAAAATGCTACTGAAAATGGTTTTAAAGTAGGTACTTATGAAGAATTAATTCCAACAGCAGATTTAGTATGTAACCTTACTCCAGACAAACAACATACAGCTGTAGTTACAGCAATTATGCCATTAATGAAAAATGGTTCAACATTAGCATATTCTCACGGTTTTAATATTGTAGAAGAAGGAATGCAAATCCGTAAAGACATTACTGTAATTATGTGTGCTCCTAAATGTCCTGGTTCGGAGGTTCGTGAAGAATACAAAAGAGGATTTGGTGTACCTACATTAATCGCTGTTCACCCAGAAAACGACCCAAATAATTTAGGTCTAGATCAAGCTAAAGCTTACGCTGTTGCAACTGGAGGTCATAAAGCAGGAGTTTTAAAATCTTCATTTGTTGCCGAAGTAAAATCGGATTTAATGGGGGAACAAACTATCCTTTGCGGAATGTTACAAACTGGATCTATTTTATGTTTTGATAAAATGGTAGAAAAAGGAATCGAGCCAGGTTATGCATCAAAATTAATTCAATACGGATGGGAAACAATTACCGAAGCGTTGAAACACGGTGGAATCACCAATATGATGGATCGTCTTTCTAACCCTGCAAAAATCGAAGCTTACGAAATTGCAGATGAGTTAAAAGATATTATGCGTCCGTTATTCCAAAAACACCAAGACGATATCATGTCTGGAGAATTCTCCAGAAACATGATGATTGACTGGGCAAATGACGATGTTAATTTATTGACTTGGAGAGCTGCAACAGGAGAAACTAACTTCGAAAAAACGGCTCCAACAGAAGCTGCTATTTCTGAGCAAGAATACTTTGATAATGGAGTATTAATGATTGCAATGGTTAAAGCAGGTGTAGAATTGGCTTTTGAAACAATGACAGAAGCTGGTATCATTGAAGAATCAGCATATTATGAATCATTACACGAATTGCCTTTGATTGCAAATACTGTTGCTAGAAAGAAATTGTATGAAATGAATAGAATTATATCAGATACTGCTGAATATGGTTGCTATTTATTTGATCACGCTTGTAAACCGTTATTGACTGACTTCATGAAAACTGTTGATACAAATGTAATCGGAAAACCATTCTCAACTTCAAATGGAGTAGATAATGCAGTACTTATTGCAGTAAACAAAAGTATTCGCCAACATCCTATCGAAGAAGTAGGAGCTTGGTTAAGAGAATCAATGACTGCAATGAAAAAAATTGGATAATTAAAATTGGGAATTTCAATTTATGTTGAAGTTTGCGCTCTATCTCTGTTTTTATATAATATTTTGAATTAGTAAGCACTTATTAAGATAATATGGATATAGATGCATATTACTTTCACTTAACTACAAACAACAAGATAGTTAAGTGAAGTAATACCTGATAAAAGACCTAATTAAATTGTCTTTTATTATCCAATTAAATTAATAATGTTGCTGCTATTTTGAAAAAACAAAAAAGGTGGTCTTAAAGCACAAAAGATAAAAAATTATTGCCTCGCTCATAAAAATGATTGATTCTTATTTATTAAAATCAATCTTTTGAAGCGTTAAAATTAATTGTTGTTAATCTTGTTAAGACTAAAGGCGTGATGCTATTTATCATGCCTTTTTTAATGTAAAGTAATTTTTACATTAAATAAATAAATTTTAAACAAATGCAAATAAATTGCGTATTTTAAACATATATTGCAGTTTTTTATCACAATTAATAAATTAAATAGTTTTAAGAATAGAAAGAGATTTAATACTTTTATAAAAAAAATTGAGAAACAATGAGTTATTACAAAATTGAAAATTTAGAACAATATTTTAAGCACTACAATAAATCTGTTCGTGAGCCAAGAAAATTTTGGGGAAAAATAGCAGAAGAAAATTTCACATGGTACCAACAATGGGAAAAAGTTGTCGATTTTAATATGGCAGATGCAGAGGTAAAATGGTTTTCTGAAGCAAAAGTAAACATTACCAAAAACTGTATCGACAGACATTTAAGTAAAAGAGGAGAAAAAACAGCAATAATATTCGAACCAAACGACCCTTCAGAAAATTCATTACACATAACTTATAATGAACTATATGAAAGAGTGTCAAAAATGGCTAATGTTTTAAGAGAACAAGGAATAAAAAAAGGAGATAGAGTTTGTATTTATTTACCAATGATTCCCGAATTGGCAGTTTCAGTTTTGGCATGTGCTCGAATTGGAGCAATCCATTCTGTAGTGTTTGCAGGGTTCTCAGCATCAGCTGTAACAGCAAGAATAAATGATAGCGAGTGTAGGATGGTTATTACTTCAGATGGAGGATATAGAGGTAACAAAACTATTGATTTAAAAGCAATTGTAGACGAGGCATTAGAAACTTGTCCTTGTGTAGAAAAAGTTTTGGTTGCCAAAAGAACACAAACTAATGTAAACATGAAAGAAGGACGTGACCAATGGTTACAGCCACTTCTGGATACAGCATTAGATTATAATGTTGCCGAAATTATGGATGCTGAAGATCCGTTATTTATTTTATACACATCGGGTTCTACAGGAAAACCTAAAGGAATGGTTCATACCACTGCGGGTTATATGGTTTACACAGCCTATACATTTAAAAATGTATTTAGTCATGAGGAAAATGATATTTTCTGGTGTACTGCTGATATTGGCTGGATAACTGGCCACTCCTACATATTATACGGACCGTTACTAAACGGAGGAACTACAGTAATTTTTGAAGGCGTTCCATCATATCCAGATTTCAGCCGTTTTTGGGAAATTATCGAAAAACATAAAGTTACTCAGTTTTATACAGCACCAACAGCAATACGTTCATTAGCAAAAGAAAACTTAGATTATGTTCAAAAATACCCTTTAAAATCACTTAAAGTTATTGGATCAGTAGGAGAGCCTATAAATGAAGAAGCTTGGCACTGGTATAATGACCACGTAGGAGACAAAAGATGTCCAGTTGTAGATACTTGGTGGCAAACCGAAACTGGAGGAATCATGATTTCACCAATTGCATTTGTTACACCTACAAAACCAACTTATGCAACGTTACCACTTCCTGGAATTCAACCTGTATTAATGGATGAAAAGAGAAACGAAATAGAAGGAAACCAAGTTGTTGGAAGTTTATGTATTAAATTTCCATGGCCAGGAATTGCAAGAACAATCTGGGGAGATCACCAACGCTATAAAGACACTTATTTCTCAGCATTTCCGGGTAAATATTTTACAGGAGATGGAGCACTAAGAGATGAAGTAGGATACTACAGAATTACAGGTAGAGTAGATGATGTTGTAATTGTTTCAGGTCATAACCTTGGAACAGCTCCAATTGAAGATGCTATTAACGAACACCCTGCAGTAGCTGAATCTGCAATTGTTGGATTCCCACATGATATCAAAGGAAATGCCCTTTATGGTTTCGTAATCTTAAAAGAAACGGGAGAATATAGAGACAGAGCCAATTTAACTAAAGAAATCAACCAATACATTTCAGATCACATTGGCCCAATTGCCAAGCTAGATAAGATTCAGTTTGTATCTGGCTTACCAAAAACACGTTCTGGAAAAATCATGCGTAGAATACTACGTAAGATAGCCGAGGGAGATTACTCAAACTTTGGTGATACTTCAACATTATTAAATCCAGAAATTGTAGAAGAGATTATGAAAGAAAAAATCTAATATCTTTTTCAAAAAACTAAATTGCAAAGCTGTCTTTAATGGACAGCTTTTTTTTATATTTATTTTTCATATCAAACAACTATCCCTTATTTTATTATTAAGTCTATAAGTTCACCTTCGGTTTCAACTAAAGTACCATGTGGCAGATTCCCATTCTTATATTCTAACCACAAAGAGTTTAGCCACCAATCATTATGTTTAATTTCTATTGATTGTATAATTAATCCATAGTCATCAGATATATATGAGGCTAAATCAGAATGATTTGTTATTGAATATACTAGCTTAAAAACTTTTTCTCTCAAAGTTGCACTAATCGTCTTATCTATTTTCCTTTCTTTAAATTCTTCTTCAATAATATCAAATATACCCATCCATCTTTCAGAAAAAGCAACTTCGTCTCTTTCGTCTAAAATCCTATCAAAATCATCTTCATTATACTTCGACAAAATATGAGGTAAATCATTTTCAATAAAAGAGTTTAATCTTTTTAAAATTTGTTCCATTTTGCTATTTATTATATTATTAATTTCAACTTTACTATAGTTAGCTTCAAACTGCCAATCAAATTTTATTAGTTCCTACACAAAATCAATATATTTCATAATTGTTTAATTTTAATGAAGTATATCTCAAAACTTCACTTGAAATTTTGAAAATCTCTTAAATTGATGTTTTTTGTTTTTATCAGTTCATGTGAATCTGATGGCGAAACAAAAATAACAGAAGTAAACAAGGAATATACAATTAATCTGCCTAACTTTTTATCTAAAACAGATACAATAAGTGAAGTAGCTATTCCTTTATTAACAAAACACAAAACATTGGTTAGCAACTATTCAATCCCAAGCACCTATTTTTATCCCAAAATGATTTTTCTATTAAGAAATTACTTAAATTAGCAATAACGTTAAATCATTAGGGTTTTAGAATCTTATAAAACCAAATTGGCGACATCACATCTGTTAAAAACGAATAGTACCTACATATGAAAACAAATGCTGATGTAGTAATTATTGGTGGGGGACTGGCAGGGCTTACTTGTGGAATTCATTTGTCTAAAATGAAACTGCGAGTAATTTTAATTGAAAAAAACGAGTTTCCAAAACATAAAGTTTGTGGTGAATACATCTCTAATGAAATCAAACCTTATCTGGATTGGCTTGACTTAAAAATCCAAGATTTAAATCCTGCAACACTCACACAATTAGAATTTTCAATACCAAATAAAAAACTCATTCACTGCACGCTGCCACTTGGAGGATTTGGACTCAGTCGCTATACATTAGATCATTATTTGTATAAAAAAGCAATCGAAAATGGATGTGAGATAATACACGATACTGTTGAGGACATTCGTTTTGAAGAAGATTTATTTACTATTACAACCTCGGAACTAAAAACATTCGTATCCGATATAGCTATAGGTGCCTTTGGCAAACGTTCAAATTTTGACCAAAAACTAAAGCGTAAGTTTATTCTAAAAAAAGCGCCTTGGCTGGCTGTCAAAGGACATTATAAAGGTGAATATCCAAATGAACTGGTTGGGTTATACAATTTTGAAGGTGGCTATTGTGGTGTTTCAAAAGTCGAAAATAACATAATAAACATTTGCTATCTGGTTAATTTTGAGACTTTTAAAAAATATAAAAATATTGATGACTTTCAAACCAATATTATTTACAAAAACCCACATTTAAAAGCATTTTTCACCAATAGCACACCTTTATTCGATAAACCTCTAACTATAAGTCAGATTTCGTTTGAAGAAAAAACTGCAATAGAAAATCATGTACTAATGATTGGAGATAGCGCAGGTTTAATTCAGCCTTTATGTGGAAATGGTATGGCAATGGCGATTCATAGCGCCAAAATTGCTTCTGAATTAATTGTGGATTATTATACTAAAAAAAGTCTTTCTAGAAAAGAACTTGAAGAAGAATACATCAAATCATGGAATTACAATTTTAAGAAAAGATTAAAAACAGGTCGATTTATTGCTTCATTATTACAAAATAAAAAAAAATCAGCAGTTGTAATGTGGCTTTTAATTCAGTTTCCTTTCTTGCTGCCACAAATTATAAAAAGAACACATGGTAAATCTATAATTCTAAACTAAGAATGGCTATAAAAACCAAATATAGAACAGATGATCCTGAAATTATGGATGATTTCAATTTAAAAGGTGAAGTTTTGCAAAAAGCATTGGATAAAATTGCTAAAATAAATCAGTTTCTAGGAGGAAACCACCTAACTTTACAAGGAGTCAAAAAATTATTGAATGGTATTACCAAAGATCATCCAATAACTATTATTGATATTGGTTGCGGAAACGGAGATATGCTAAGAAAGATAGCCGATTATGGATTAAAATACGATTGGAATTTTAAACTAATAGGTATTGATGCAAATGAATTTACAATAAATTACGCCCGAAAATTATCTATACATTATCCCAATATAAATTACCGCTGCGAAGATATATTTAATGAATCATTTAGTAAATTAGAATACGATATTGCACTGTGCACATTGACTTTGCACCATTTTAAAAACAATGAAATAATTAATCTAGCAACCATTTTTAATACTAATGCAAGGCGTGGTGTAGTAATAAATGATTTACACCGAAGCATTATTTCCTATCGCTTATTTCAAGCAATGTGTTTTGTTACCCAATTAAACGGAATGTCAAAGAAAGATGGTTTAACATCTATTTTAAGAGGATTCACAAAAAGTGAATTACTTGATTTTTCAAAACAATTAAATTTAAAAAAATATACCATTCAGTGGAAATGGGCTTTCCGATATCAATGGATAATTTCAAAAATATGAGTGTAAAAATAGCCAGCGTTGCCAAGCAATTGCCTAAATATTCAAGAACAACCGATGAAATAATTCCTTTTTTAGATTCATGGCTCTTTGGTCAAGATGAACGCTTTATCCGAAAGGTAAAAAAAATTTTTGAGGGCGCTGCTGTCGATAAAAGATATTCTATCATGGATCCAATCGAAGTTTTTTCTACTACTTCTTTTGAGGATCGAAATGATATTTATATTCGTGAAGTTATTGATTTAGGAGAAAAGGTCTTAAAAAAAGCATTGGACAAATCAAACTGGAAACCCGAAAGTCTAGACTACATCATTACTGTAAGTTGTACGGGCATCATGATTCCTTCTTTGGATGCCTACCTTATAAACAAACTCAAACTGCGTCAGGATATTGTACGTCTTCCTGTAACCGAAATGGGCTGTGCTGCGGGGATTTCTGGAATTATTTATGCTAAAAACTTTTTAAAAGCCAATCCAGGAAAACGAGCAGCAGTAATTGCAGTTGAAAGTCCAACAGCAACCTTTCAATTAAATGATTTTTCAATGGCTAATATTGTGTCGGCTGCAATTTTTGGAGATGGTGCAGCTTGCGTATTATTATCTTCGCATGAAGCCGATAATGGTCCAGAAATTCTTGATGAAGAAATGTATCATTTTTACGATAATATTCATATGATGGGATTTAAGCTTGTAAACACAGGCTTGAAAATGGTTCTGGATATTGAAGTTCCGGAAACAATTGCATCACATTTTCCTGATATCATTCATCCTTTTTTAGCCAAAAACAACTTAAAGATAGAAAATATAGATCATTTGATATTTCATCCAGGAGGAAAGAAAATCATACAAACTGTAGAAGAATTATTCTCCAATTTAGATAAGAATATTGACGATACAAAAGAAGTATTAAGATTATACGGGAATATGTCCAGCGCAACTGTTTTGTATGTTTTAGAGCAAATTATAGACAAAAAACCTAAAAAAGGAGAGAAAGGCTTAATGTTAAGTTTTGGGCCAGGATTCTCGGCTCAACGCGTTTTATTGCAGTTTTAAATTAAACAGATTCACATAAAGTGTAGTTAATCGGTATAAAACTCAAATAAAGTTACACACTTACAAATTAACAAAAAATGACGAATCAGGATATTATATCAAAATTACCTTATAGCAAACCTTTTCTGTTTGTAGATGAAATCATTTCTATATCTGAAAATGGAGTAGAAGGAACGTACTTTTTTAACGAAAATTTAGATTTCTATAAAGGTCATTTTATCGCAAATCCTGTTACGCCTGGTGTAATTCTGACCGAAGTTATGGCTCAGATAGGATTAGTAAGTCTGGGTATATTTTTATTAAATAAAGAATTTAACAAAAACACTTCAATTGCCTTAACATCAATAGATATAGATTTTTTAAAACCAGTTTACCCAAATGAAAAAGTAATCGTTATTTCAGAAAAAATATATTTTAGATTTGGAAAATTAAAATGCAAAGTGAGTATGAAAAACCAACTCGGAATTGAAGTTTGTTCTGGAACGATTGCCGGAATGATTGTTTAAATTTTAATCTTTAAAATAAGATAAGATGCAAAAAAGAGTTGTCATTACGGGTCTTGGAGTTGTTGCCCCAAATGGAGTTGGACTTGATGCATTTACAAATGCAATAAAAAAAGGCATATCAGGTATTAAACACGATGCCGAATTAGAACGCTTGCAGTTTTCATGTCAGATCTCAGGAAAGCCTGAGTTATCTGCTGAATTGATTGGCACCTATTTTACAGAACTTGAATTACGCAATTTTAATGCCACCGGAATTCTATATGGTGTAATTGCTGGTTTAGATGCTTGGAAAGATGCAGGATTAGCAATTCTGAAAAATGAAGAGCCTGATTGGGATAGCGGAACAATTTTTGGAGCAGGAACCTCGGGGATAGAAAAATTTAGAGAAAGCATCTACAAAATAGATGATTTTCAAACGAGACGATTAGGAAGTACCGTTGTAGCACAAACCATGATTAGTGGTATAAGTGCCTATTTAGGCGGTAAACTAGGTCTTGGAAATCAAGTTACCACTAATTCATCAGCCTGTACAACTGGTACTGAAAGTGTTTTAATGGCATATGAACGAATCAAATTAGGACAAGCCAAACGAATTTTAGCAGGTAGTACTAGCGATTCTGGACCTTATATTTGGGGAGGATTTGATGCCATGAAAGTCTGTACATTCAAACACAATGACACTCCCGAAAGCGGCTCAAGACCTATGAGTGCTAGTGCTTCTGGTTTTGTTCCAGGAAGTGGGGCAGGAGCTTTACTGCTAGAAGATCTAGAAACTGCTCTTAATAGGGGAGCTCGAATTTATGCAGAAGTCTTAGGAGGAAATATAAATTCCGGCGGACAGCGCGGCAGCGGAAGCATGACTGCTCCAAATGCAACAGCTGTACAAAAATGTATTAGCAATGCATTAGAAAATGCTTCAGTTTCAGCCTCTGAAATTGATTTGATTAATGGACATCTTACGGCCACCTCCAAAGACGCTTTGGAGATAGAAAACTGGAGTATTGCATTAAATCGTAAGGGTAATGATTTCCCATATTTAAACGCGTTAAAATCAACTGTAGGACATTGCTTATCTGCTGCAGGAAGCATTGAGCTTGTGGCTTCGGTCTTGCAATTACATCAAGGGTTTATTTTTCCAAATGTAAATTGTGAAGATTTAAATCCTGAAATCACATCTATTATCGACAAATCTAAAATTCCAACTCGATTAATTAATTCTAATTTAAATATAGTTGCCAAAGCTAGCTTTGGTTTTGGCGACGTTAATGGCTGCGTAATTTTAAAAAAATACAACTAAAAAATAATTATTAAAATATGGATAACCAACATCTACTAACTGAATTAAAGAAAATCGTAAAGCCTTATACGAAAAATGATACTGCTTTTGAAAATTTTACTGAAGAAACAAATTTCATAACTGATTTGAATATTAATTCTGCCAATTTAGTCGACATTGTTTTAGATGTCGAAGAAGCTTTTGATATTATTATCGATAATGAATCAATGGAAAAAATGATTAATGCAAAAGCAGCTCTGAGCATTATTCAATCTAAGCTAAATGAAAAATGATTGGAAATGACATAATCGACCTAGAAACTGCACAACGAGAAAGTAACTGGAAACGTAAAGGCTTTTTGGATAAAATTTTCACTACTCAAGAACAATTGCTTATTTTAAATTCTGATTCACCCGAAATTATGGTTTGGAATTTATGGAGCCGGAAAGAAGCTGCTTATAAAATATACAATCGCGACACTAAAATAAATGGTTATTTTCCAAAGAAGTTAATTTGTTTTTACGAATGTGCAAATTTTGGAACCGTAACCATAAATAACATTCTGTATTATACGCAATCGACAATTACAAAAGAATACATAAAAACTATTGCAGTTTCTAAAAAAGAGGATTTAAACAGAATTATCACAGTAAACAACGATATTAAAATACTTAAAGACCAAGGGATTCCATATATAATTGACCCCATTACAAAAGCTGAAATACCAATTTCAATAAGTCATCATGGGCGTTTTATTGAATCTGTAAGAATTGATGAAGTAATAAAATAAAATGTAAATTAAATACGAATTCCTCAAATTTACTCTAATAGCTTTATTAAAATTTGCGGAATTCATTTTTGACTTTAAACTTTTTTATAAATATTAGTTTATACCCAATCTCGATTTGAGCTTCAAGAATAACAAAGCAATTTTATATGCATCTTCTGAGGAAGAATTTCTTTCAGTTTTTGGTATTTTATAAATATCGCATAATTCATCTAAAGAAAACTGCCTGTCGTTAATATCATGAAGTTTTCGATACATAACATCTACATCTAATGCTTCATTTTTCAGTCTTCCACAATCTAATTTTTCCAAGGCTGCGTTAATCATTTCAACATCAAAATTAATATGATGTCCGACTAGAACTCCATTTCCAATATATTCGATTAAGGCTTTAAGCGCATCTGGCTCTGGAAGTTTTTCCATTTTGCTTTCAATAATAAACTCGTTTGTAAGTCCATTATCATGAAAGAATTTATATTGTAATAAGACAGCTTCAAAACTATCCTGAATAAGAATACTATTGTCTTTTACTGCAAACGAACCAAAAGACAGGATTACATCTTTTGCTGGATTTAATCCCGATGTTTCAGTAGATAATACAACAAAGCGTTCTGATTTAGTCTCAAATTTGGCAAGATATTCTTTCCAGAAATCAGGGTATTCTTTATTGATATTTTTCAGCCATTCTAGCATATTACGAAAATTGGGTCAGTTGAAATTTATTTTTTATAAGCTCTTCTAGCTCTTTCATAGGAGCTAATGCATTTTTTAATTTTTCTTTATCGCTTTTTGATAGTTCAGTTAAGTTGATATACTGCCCTGAATCATCATTTTTTAATCCCTCAACGGTTCTAAACTTTGACAAGGTTAAAAAAGCTTCAGCACAACTAAGATAAATATCCGCATTTTTAGAATCAGTAATCGCTAATTGTTTGAATCTTAAATAGGTATTCTTAATTCCTTTTATATTAAAACTCAATATAAATAAACGTGCTCCATCAATTAATGGCATCAATGCGCGAGTTTTTATATCAAACTTAAATTTATGCGGCCCTTCCTCTTCAACATTAAATTTCTTAAAGAAACTTAAAGGTGAATTTTTTCTTAATGCATCATTTCCTAAGAAATCAAAAAACAAAGTGTTATTTATTGCATTCTTAAATATCACATTTTCTATCACTTCTTCAATTTTAGGTTCTCCAAAAACAATTTCGTAATCAAAAAATATACTACTTAAATCATTGCTATTTTCACCTGGAGTATTCATCCAACTGTTGTATTGTTTTGTCCAGTCTGTCAGTGATTTACACCATAACATATTACTTGCCATATGTCCGTTAGGACAATACTCATATCCAATTTTTTCTAAAGTTGCAGTAGTTCTTTTAGCCAAACGCAAAAAATAATCTTTTACATCACGATACTTATCCGGCGTTACATCTTCAAAAATTAAAATGCTATCCTGATCAGTCAATAAAAGTTGCTCTTTTCTTCCTTGACTCCCAATGCTTAACCAGGCAAATCGAGCAGGAGGTGAGCCCATTTCTAAAATTGAAAGCTCAACGGAACGTTTTATCAGTGCCAAATTAATCTCATTGGCAATATTACTTATATGTGAAAGCGGAATGTTCTTTTGAATATAATTTTGAATCAAATCTGATAAACGATCCCTAATTTGTTTTAACTCTTTAGGTAATTGCGAACGCTTAATCTCTTTTATCAATACACCTGGATTGCTAGCTTGTGCAACAATTAAATCATGCTCTGAAATAATTCCTTTTACAGCTGATTTATTTGTTCCATCTTTTGTAACACACAAATGACTCACATTATGCTTTAGCATTAATAATTGTGCTTCGGCTAATGAAACATTTTCTATTACAGTTACAACTGGCGAAGACATGATTTTATCTACTGTTTCATCTATTGAAAATCTCCCTGTTGCAATTTTAGATGACATATCAGCATCGGTAACAATACCAATTGGATTATTATTATCACAAATAACAATATTATCTACCATAGCATCAGTCATACGCAAAGCAACATCTTTTACAATATTGTTTGATAATGCTTTTAATGGCGAGATATTATAGCTTAGTGACTGTATATATTGTATTTCTGATTGTTGATCTGAATAGAATATATTATCTGAAATATGATTTCCTTTTAAATCTGAATTGTCTTTGGTTTGACGCGTATTTGCAGCAAAACTTTCTAACAAGAAATTTAAAACATCTGGATTATTTGCAACAAAAGGCCTAAATACCGCAATTGGTATTGCATAAACAATACTTTCTTCTCTGGCTTTTGCGGTCATCATATAGTTATTCTTGGCAAAAAAAGGACGCAAACCAAATATATCACCATCATGGCATTTATTTAATAATGTCTCTTCAGCATCAGCAATTACTGATAAATTTATAACACCAGAGGCAACAACGTAAAAACTATCGTGTAATGCATCGTTAATTTGAAACAATACTGCATGTTTTTCTAAATTAATAACACGAATATTGGTTGCAATATCAGATAACTCTTGAAAAGTTAAATTATTGAATGGCGGATATTCCTTCAAGAAATCTGCAATATGCTCAGCAATTGTATTCATAAGTTTGATAGATTTTTAGAAAGTATCGTTTGTAAAAATAATAAAATAAACCCTTACAATGAAAGTATAAATAGTTTTGAATTTATTTTTTACAATATATTAAGCTAAAATAAGCAATAAAAACCTTAATTAACAAAGATAGGGTTTGTTATGAATATTTTTAGGTTTAAAAACATTCTATTTTACATAATATAAATTATAGTTCATTTGTAATACACACTTATTAACAAATAATTTATGTCCCTAAAACGAAGTTCACTCGAAAATTACACGCTTTTTCTTGTAGAATTGCAGAAAATGCGACACACAAAGTTTAAACCTAAAACTTTTTTAAAACAGATTCGACCATTTTGTAAAACCGAACATCATACCTTTAAACTTTTGTATATACGTGTACGTGGTTCAAATCTAGGTATTTCTATTGATATACAAAAAGATTGTTTCGTTGTTCGTCAAAATCAATCCTTACACGAATTTATTTTTTATTGTGATTCCTCAAAGCATTTACTAACTAAATTCAACATTTGTTTGTGTTAATGGCGGTTTCAAAATCAAAAATATCATACATGAAATAGAAATACAAATCAGTATTATTTTTATGACTAATACTACCCCGACGCCTTATAGCTGTACAATATTTAATAAAGATAAAAGCGTACGACCTATAAAAATAGAATTCTGTAAATCAATATTTTACTTGCATAACTGGTGCAAAAATGTCGGGTTTGATTATCACTACATTAATATTTACAATAGAAAAACTGGTAATTATATCGCTCGGCAATACTGTAATGATTATATAATAGATAAGCCTTTGTATTAATTTACAAAGGCTTATTTACTTGGATAAAAATAATTGTATAAAGATAATAAGAATGCAAAAAGCAATAGAATAAATGTAAATATTATGGAATATTTATCTAATCGGTCTTTCCATAAAGCTTTGTTGTATTCCTTCTTAAAACCATTTGTTTTTATTTTAAGTAAACCCTCTGCTGTTATACTTACGCTATTATATTCTGGTTGTTTATATACATCATATTTAATCAATCCTTGGCTTTTAAGGTAACCTAAAGCTGTTGATAATTGATTAGGTCTGTCGTAATCATCTAACATGTTTTCAACCATATCACTATATTTCTTTCTTCTTTTAGGCGTTTTATATCCTTTAGGAAAGACATGTTCAAGTAGTTCCGCAGGATTTATTGCTCCATTCTCGTGAGAAAGGTACTCTAGTATAGCATCAAAAAAATCAAATGGTTTGTCGCGCATAATTATGTTTTTTATAATTAAAATTTTTATGAGGTATAATTATTTATTCTTTTATAACAATTGACAAAGTAAAATTAAAATTAATACAAAGTTTATCATGTTTTTTTAAGGTATATTTTTTACAACAATGCACTCACATGAATTAAATTATTCACTGATTACTCACTGAAATTATTACCTCTTGCGAAAAAATATTTTAAATTAAGTTTTCTCCTTTTTTATTTTTAAACCATAATGACATTTTACTGTGTTTCTATTTTACATAATAAAGTATTCTTTTAACTTACCTGTTAATAACATAAATTTCCGTGATTTACATTCCCTAAAGAAGAATTATATTCGCCTTATAACAGATACAACTCCAAAGTGCAAAATATTCAGGATCGCAATGTAAAACGTTTCTGTGAAATGCTAGGAATAAACCAAGGTACCTGGACATATGAACTTGGTGACGGCTGGAATCTGCAAAAAAAAAATAGCGAGACTCCCCTACCAAACAGATTTCTGTTTCTTTTAAAATTTATATAAAAATTATTTTCATAATAATTAAATTATTAGTAAATTCTGTGTTATCAACTACCCTTTTTACTAATTCTTTATCATCATAATAACCAAAAGTTGTTACCAAACTATTTAGAATTAATTTCTCTTCTTATATTTAAAAATATTTCTTCCTTATAATGAAATGAAGTGTCCTTCTGAATTTCAAAAATGGCGCTTTTATATTTTACCCTGCTATGCGAAGTATCCAAAGCTGTAATTGCCTTTACCTTTGTCATATACTCATTTTGATTGGCTTTATTACTTGTTATAAAATTTATTATTTCGGTACATCCTTCATTTATTACATCTTGAGATTCAAAACACAGTAAAGATTCACCTGTGTCTGATTTAACAAATTTTGTTTTTCCAGTACATTCTACATTGCCAATTGATTTTAAATTCCAATTAATTGTAATGTTATTGGATTGCTCATCATCTTCTATTTTTGGATTAAAAAAGATTAAATTCCAAAAAGGTTCTTTAAACTTATTTTGCATAAAAATTTGTTCATCGTATACATTTATATTAAATTTTTCTAATATATCTTTTGCATTTTCGTTGCCATCGTATTCTTCCATCAGGATAGCGGTGTTTTCTTCCCATCTTTCAAGCCATTCTCTATATTCAATCAGCTTAACAAATTCTCCTTGACTTGTAGTTTGAATTTTAATTGGATAAGTAAGCTGTTCTAAATTTTCTAGAAATGTTAAATAGCTATTTTTATGACTAGGTGTATTAATAACTTTTGTCTTGCTGATTTCGTAGGTATTAAAATTTGATTTTTTTTCTAAAGCTAGAAATTCAACATTAAAAGAGGTTTGGATTTCTTTTGCATTATCATTGACTATTGTGCTTATTTTATGTGTTATTTCGAACGTCATTTTCTGAGTTGTTTTTCTTGGGTGAATACTTTTTTAATCTTCATATCATGTGTTTTCGGAATTTGTCGAGCCAACATGAATAATGTCTATCTTAGAATTTAAACACAAAACATTATCATAATATTCTCTTACATTTAAGGGCGTGGTTCTATTGCAGCAGTATAATATGTTTCATTATCTATAAGTTTTCCGTTACTATCGTATTTTCTTATAATTGTTTTTCCCGTGATATATTTAATTTTGTGTATTGAGCTACCATTATTTAAAATACTTATATCTTTAATAGAATCTTTATAATAATATCTTTTTGTATCGGTCTTTATATTGCCAATAGAATCATATAAAGTTCTATTTTGAAGATAACCATTCTTAATTTGCATTATAGATTTTATCAATTCATTTTTATACATCTCTTGAATCTCTAATTTTCCATCGAGATTGCCGTTAGTATTGATTGAAAATTTCATAAATGATTCTTCTGTTTTTGCAATATAATTTCCCTTTTTTAAATTTACTTTTTGACTTCCGTTTACAGTTCCATTTTTGTATGTTTTTTTATAAAGCGCTATTGAAGGTTTATAAACTGTTGATTCATGGATAAAATAATCCTTTTCATCTATTGTTTGGTATTTAATGTACTTTATCTTCTGAGAAAAACATGTTATTTGTATAAGGCATAGTATTGTTGTTAGTATATATTTCATTCTGTTTTTTTATTTATTACTTTATCTAAGTCGTTTTAACGAGTGTGATAATCTCTAATGAAAAGAAGAGTTTGGTCCACATAATGCAAATAATATTGTGCTAGCAAGAAGGGTTATTTTTTTCATATTTCTTCATTCATAAATATACAATCAACTACATCGTAGTGTATATCTAGTTCTATTCATGATTACCAATTAATTTTTTTTACTACATAAAAAGATTCTTTTTTCCCTCTTATAGCTTTGAAATGAATAGAATCTTTAATTTTTTCAAAGTCATAAATCAGTGCTTTGTTTTCATTTCTAAATTTATCATAAGTTGTTAATTTTATTGTGTCTCCAAATTTTAAATTTTCCAAAGACCTAGTAATATTATTTTTTTTCAGTAATTCCTGAGCATCTTTTTTAGAAATTAAATGATTTCTTTCTTTTAAAATAATACTAATTGGTTTGTTTGTTGATGATTCATCAAAATCTAATTGATAAATTGGATCTGTTTTGTTTTGCTTTTTATAGACCTGAAAATCAACTACCTCATCCCATAAAGTTTTATTATCAACCCTATAGAGCCAAACAACATAATCAACCGAAGAATTCATTGTAACTTTAAATTCAATTGGAACTGATATTACCACGCTATCTTTGGTAGATGGATTTTTTAAACTTGGAAGAATTGTTACCATTTCCTTAGATTCAATTTGTTTAACTTCAATAGGTTCTTTTGATTCGCAAGAAATTAAAAACAAAAATGCAACAATACAACAAAACAAAAATTTCATAATCTACCAATTTATTTTTTTATCTAAATAGAAAAAGCTTTCATCTTCTTTCTTGACTTTAAACATAATAGTATCATTGATTTTATTAAGTTCATTAATAAAAAAAATATTTTGAGTTCTGAATTTATTATAAGTTGTAAGTTCAATAAAATCAATTTTTTCTAAATCTTTAACAGACTTATTAATATGATATTTTTTTATTAATGCCTCAGCATCTTTTTTAGAAATTAAATGATTTCTTTCCTTAATAATAATATTTATTAATTTATCATTTGATTTAATAAGATCTAATTTTAGTATCTCTTTTGTATTATTTTTTTTATTATAAACTTGATAATCTATATGGTTTGGGTTTAAAATTTTATTGTTAACATGATATGACCAATTTATATAATGTATAGGAGAGTTTATTTTTATTTCATATTCTGTGGGAAGGCATATAAGAAAGCTATCCTTTATGATACTTCGATTCATAAAATTATCTTCTATGGTTACAAGTTCATTAGATATAATTTGTTTAACCTCAATAGGGGCTTTTGAATTACAAGAAATTAAAAATAAGAAGATTAATATGTATATATAAGTGTGTTTCATGCTTTACCAATTAATTTTTTTCTTTACAAGAATTGTTTCACCTTTACCACTTCCTTTCCAAATATTAAAAATTATGGAATCATTTGTTTTCCTCAAATCGTAAATGATATTAACATTATCTTTTCTAAATTTATTATATGGAACTATTTTAATAGTATCGCCATATTTTAAATTATTTAAAGACTCATTAATATTATATTTATTGAGTAGATCTTTAGCATCCAATATAGATATTAAATGATTTCTTTCTTTTATAATAATATGAATAGGTTTGTCAGATGACAAATATGTATTTAATGAGTATATCGGTTTTGTTTTGTTTTGTTTGTTATAGATTTCATAGTCTGAAAGTCCTGCAAAGAGTCTTTTTTTATTAATAATGTAGGATAAATCAATCTCTCTAATTTTAGAAGAGGTTATTGTTATTTCAAATTCTGTTGGGATACTTATAAAAACGCTGTCTTTTATATATTTTTTTTTAAAATTTGCTTGAATAGTTACCATTTCATCGGAAATAATTTGCTTAACTTCAATAGGAGCTTTGGATTCACAAGAAATTAAAAATAAGAACATTAATATGTATATATAAGTGTGTTTCATGCTTTACCAATTAATTTTTTTATCTAAATAGAAAAAGCTTCCATCACTTTTCATTACTCTAAATTTTATTGAATCATTAATTTTGTTAAAATCATCAATCATCTCCTTATTTTCTATTCTAAATTTATCATAAGTTGTTAATTTTATGGTATCGTTAGAATTTAAATTATCTAAAGACCTGTTCACATTGTATTTTTTTAATAATTCCTGAGCCTCTTTTTTAGAAATTAAATGATTTCTTTCTTTAAGAATAATACTAATAGGATTACTATTTAGTGTTTCTTTAAAATCTAATTGGCGTATTTGTTTTGTTTTGTTTTGTTTGTCATAAACCTGATAATCAAAACGGCTTTCGTTTAGAATTTCACCATTAACATTATAATGCCAGGCTATGTAAGCAAGAGAAGAATTTATTGTTATTTCAAATTCTAAAGGAATACTTATGCGAATACTATCTTTTATTGAACTACGATCTTTATAATTATCTTCAAGAGTTACCATTTCATTAGAAACAATTTGCTTAACTTCAATAGGAGCTTTGGATTCACAAGAAATTAAGAATAAAGAGATTAAAATGTAGCAAAAATTATGTTTCATATTTTACCAATTGATTTTTTTATCTAAATAGAAAAAGCTTCCATCACCTTTCATTACTCTAAATTTTATTGAATCATTAATTTTATTAAAATCATCAATCATTTCCTTGTTTTCTATTCTAAATTTATCATAAGTTGTTAATTTTATAGTGTCTCTAAATTTTAAATTATCTAAAGACCTGTTGATATTGTATCTTTTTAGTATTTCCTGGGCATCTTTTTTAGAAATTAAATGATTTCTTTCTTTAAGAATAATACTAATTGATTTGTTTTTAAATGATTTCTCAAAATCTAATTGATGTATAGGCTTTGTTTTGTTTTGCTTATTATAAACTTGATATTCAACAAAATCATCCCATAGAGTTTTCCCATCTACCCTATAGTGCCAAGCTATATAGTTAACTGAAGAATTTATAATTATTTCAAATTCTGTCGGTATCGATATAACAATACTATCTTTAATAGATGGATTTTTTAAACTTGGAAGAATTGTTACAATTTCGTTAGAAATAATTTGCTTAACTTCAATAGGAGCTTTGGATTCACAAGAAATTAAAGATATAGAGATTAAAATGTAGAAAAAATTATGTTTCATATTTTACCAATTAATTTTTTTATCTATATAGAAAAAACTTCCATCTCGTTTCATTACTGTAAAATTAATAGAATCATTAATTTTATTAAAATCACTGATTATATGTTTGTTCTCTTCCCTGAATTTATCATAAGTGGTTAATTTTATAGTATCTTTAGATTTCAGATCCTCCAAAGACCGTTTAATGTTATATTTTTTCAGTAATTCTTGAGCGTCTTTCTTAGAAATTAAATGCTTTTTTTCTTTTACAATAATAGTGTCATATTTTTCGTTAAATGACTTTTCAAAATTTAATCGTAATATTTCTTCTCCTTTATTTTTTTTATTAAAAACTTGATAATCAATACGACTTGGGTTTAATGTTTTATTATCAACACGATAATACCAAGTAATATTATGAATCTGAGAATTTATTTTTATCACATACTCCGTGGGAATAGTTATACGAAAACTATCTTTTATTGCATTTCTATTCATATAATTATCTTCTATTGTTACAAATTCTTTAGAAGTAATTTGTTTAACTTCAACAGGAGCTTTTGAGTTACAAGAAATTAAAAATAAAGAGATTAAAATGTAGAAAAAATTATGCTCCATATTTTACCAATTTATTTTTTCCTTTATCTTTATCGGGTTTTTCTCTTTTCTATTCTGAATAACAAATATTATAGAATCAGGAATTCTGCGCAGCTCCTCAATAAATTTAGGGTTATCTTCTCTGAATTTTTTATACGATACTAGCGGTATCGTATCATCTATACTTTTTATATTCTCTACAGCAGTTTTAGGATTGTACTTTTTAATTAATTTTTGAGCTTCCTCTTGTGATATTTTTATTTTTCGTTCCACTAAATATATACTCTTTGGATAATTAGGGTATTGATATCTATCTAATGAAAAAATTACTTTATCAGTTTTACTGTTGTAAATTAAATAATTAGCATTTGTACATAAACTATTATCCTTTTCATAATAAATACCTACAAACGATATTTTCGGAAAATTATTTAGATATAAGTTAAATTCAAAAGGTATAGTCACTACTAAATCTTCTCCTTTTTCAGGAAACCTTATTTTGGTAATAGATACATTTTTCTCTGAAACTATTTCTTTAAAATATTTTTTTTCTTTGCAATTTGTAAAACATAGTGCAAAAAGTATTGTGCAGATAAGGAGTGTTATTTTTTTCATATTTCTTCGTTCATAAATATACAATCAACTACGTCATAGTATGTATCTGGTCCTATTCATGATTACCAATTTATTCTCGCCTTGGCATGTGTAGGTTTTTTCTCCCTTTTATTATGAATAACAAATGTTATAGAATCTGGAATTCTGCGCAGCTCCTCAATAAATTTAGGATTATCTTCTTTAAATTTTTTATACGATACCAGTGGTATTGTATCATTGGTGCTTTTTATATTCTCTACAGAAGTTTTTGGGTTATATCTTTCAATTAATTTTAGAACTTCTTCTTTTGAGATTTTCATTTTTCGTTCTACAATATATATTCCTTCGGGGTAATTAGGATATTTGAAATTATCAAGCGCAAAAAACATTTTATCATTATGACTGTCAAATATTAAATAATCATCAACTTCCGAACATAAATGATTATTTTTTTTATAATAAATATCTACACGCCATATATTAGAAAAATTATTAAGATATAAGTTAAATTCTATAGGTATTGTAATTACCAAATCTTCTTTATTTTTGGGGAATTCAGCCAATGTTATACCGACATTTTTTTTCGAAACTATTTCTTTAAAATAGGTTTTTTCTTTGCAATTTGTAAAACATAGTACAAAACACACAATACTAGTAAGGAAAGTTATTTTTTTCATATTTCTTCGTTCATAAATATACAATCAACTACATCGTAATATATCTAATTCTATTCATGATTACCAATTTATTTTTTCCTTTATTTGTATTGTTTTTTTTTCTTTTCGGTTCTTAATAACAAACTTTATAGAATCAGGAATTCTGCGCAACTCCTCAATAAATTTGGGGTTATCTTCTCTAAATTTTTTATACGATACTAGCGGTATCGTATCATCTATACTTTTTATATTCTCTACAGCAGTTTTTGGATTGTACTTTTTAATTAATTGTTGAGCTTCTTCTTTTGAGATTTTCATTTTTTGTTCAACCAAATATATACTCTTTGGATAATTAGGGTATTTAAAGTCATCAAGCGTGAAAATTGTTTTATCCGTTTGACTCTCATTTATTAGAAAATCTTGTACAATAACACATGGATGATGATTATTTTCATAATAAATATTAACACGACGTATATTAGGAAAATCATTTAGATACAAGTTAAACTCAACAGGTATATTAATTATCAAATCATCTTTTTCTTTATCCTTAGCAAATCTTAATTTCGTGATACTTACATCCTTTTCAGAAACAATTTCTTCAAAATATTTTTTTTCTTTGCAATTTGTAAAACATAATGCAAATAATATTGTGCAGATAAGGAGTGTTATTTTTTTCATATTTCTTCGTTCATAAATATACAATCAACTACATTATAATACGTGTCTAGTCCTATTCATGATTACCAATTTATTTTTTCCTTTATCTGTACTGGGTTTTTCTCTTTTCTATTCTGAATAACAAATGTTATAGAATCGGGAATTCTGCGCAACTCCTCAATAAATTTCGGGTTATCTTCTCTAAATTTTTTATACGATACTAGCGGTATCGTATCATCTATACTTTTTATGTTTTCTACAGCAGTTTTTGGGTTATATTTCTCAATTAATTTTTGAGCATCTTTTTTTGATATTTTTATTTTTCGTTCCACTAAATATATACTATTTGGATAATTAGGGTATTGAAATTCATCAAGCGAAAGAATAACCTTGTCATTCTCACTTTCAATCATTAAATAATCATCGATATCTGAGCATAAACGATTATCTTTTTCATAATAAATACCTACGTACCATATATTCGGAAAATTATTTAGATATAAAGCAAATTCGATTGGTATAGTCACTACTAAATCTTCTCCTTTTTTAGGAAACCTTATTTTGGTAATAGATACATTTTTTTCTGAAACTATTTCTTTAAAATAGGTTTTCTCTTCGCAATTTGTAAAACATAATGCAAATAATATTGTGCTAGCAAGAAGGGTTGTTTTTTTCATATTTCTTCGTTCATAAATATACAATCAACTACATTATAATACGTGTCTAGTCCTATTCATGATTACCAATTTATTTTTTCCTTTATCAGTATCGGGTCTTTTTCCTTTTTTTTCTGAATTACAAATGTTATAGAATCAGGAACTCTGCGCAACTCCTCAATAAATTTTGGGTTATCTTCTCTGAATTTTTTATACGATACTAGCGGTATCGTATCATTAGTACTTTTTATATTCTCTACAGCAGTTTTTGGGTTATATCGTTCAATAAATTTTTGAGCTTCCTCTTTTGATATTCTCATTTTTCGTTCCACTAAATATATACTATTTGGATAATTAGGGTATTGATAACGATCTAATGAAAAAATTATTTCATCACTCTTACTGTTGTAAATTATATAATCATCAACATCTGAGCATAAACGATTATCTTTTTCATAATAAATATTAACAAACCATATATTAGGAAAATTATTAAGATATAAGTTAAATTCAAGCGGTATAGTCACTACTAAATCTTCTCTGTTTTTGGGAAATTCAGCCAATGTTATACCAACATTTTTTTCCGAAACTATTTCTTTAAAATAGGTTTTTTCTTTGCAGTTTGTAAAGCATAATGCAAAAAGTAATGTACTAATAAGGAAAGTTATTTTTTTCATATTTCTTCGTTCATATATATACAATCAACTACATCGTAATACGTGTCTAGTTCTTCATCTCGTACTCCGTAAGTTATCAGTGTATGGGTTAAGGTTTTTTTTGTTGTAAATCTTCTATCTCTTATTTGTTGATGTGTTTTTAGTTTTCCTGTGAACAGATCATTCATAATTTCAGAATTTACAGGAAGAGACCTAAAGAAATTATCTTTTGCCCAGCTATTCTCTATAAATGACAAGACTGCATCAAGCCCTTTTGTTTTGGTGTTTTGCCAGCTAATCCACATATGCTCGTTAAAAACTTCATCTGATTCGGCTAGTATATCCTGAACCATCCATTCAAAAACAAATATCCCAAAAGCCGCAATTTGTGCACCCGGAACAAATGCTAATGCTGTAGAAACAGAAGGTGTGGTAAGGTTTCCGTTACTGCTAAGCATTGGTATTATTTTTATTATAAACTACCAGTTAATTTTCTCTCCTTTAACAAAAACTTTACCTTTATTTGAGGTGACTCTAAAAAATATTGAATCGTCAACCTTTCTTAAATCATTAATCATTGAATTATTTTCTTTTCGGAATCTACTGTAAGGAATTATTTTTATTGTATCTCCAAATTTTAAATTGTCCAACGATTGCTTGACATCATACTTTTTTAGTAATTCTTTTGCTAGATTTTTTGAAATTAAATGATTTCTTTCTTTTATGATAATATTAATAGGGTCATTAGATGATAAATAAGGCTTAAACGTAAGTATAGGTTTATTACTTTTTTTGTCAGAAATTTCGTAATCAACAATATTCATTAAAGTAACTTTGTCAATAAAGTTATAGATATTGATTGAAATTAGATTATTTGAGTTCATTATTATTTTAAATTCTTTTGGAAAATGGATATCAACACTATCTTTTTCTTGCGTTTTTTTATTATTTGTTATAGTAACCATTTCATTAGAGGTAAATTGCTCTATCGTTATGGGAGCTTTCTTTTTACAAGAAATTATTAAAAGCGATATGCTTATTAAAAATATTATTTTTCTCATTGAGTTTGGTTTTATTAATTGATAAAAACAGAATCTATTATTGTTATCTCTTGTTCTATATTTTTATCGAATAGGGTATAATAATAAACATTATAATATTCCGTAAATTCAAGATTTTTAATTTCTAATTGTTGGAAAGTTGTTATTTCTTCAAATGTTTTTAAATCTCCTTTTAAAATTTTATTTAAAATGTCTTGGCTTACATGAACAAAACCAAAACCATTTTCAATAGCCCAGTAACTCTGTATAAAATCTTGAGCATATTTTAATCCTTTACATTTAACATTTTGCCAATCTGCCCACATACTTTCATCTACAACTTCTTTCGATTCCTTAAGAGATCCTTTTACCATTCACCCAATTGCTTCTACACCAAAAGCAATTACTTGTAATTGAGGTATAATACCAACAAAAGTAGATAACGAAGGCATATTAAATTTTTCGTTATTGCTAAGCATTGGTATTATTTTTATTATAAACTACCAATTAATTTTTTCTCTTTTAACAAAAATTTCTCCCTTATTGAGAGTAACTCTAAAAAATATAGAGTCTTCAACTCTTTTTAAATCATTAATTATTTTGTTATTTTCATTTCTAAAATGATTATAAGGGATTAATTTTATTGTATCGCCAAATTTTAATTTATCCAGCGATTGTTTTATATTATATCTTTTTAATAATTCTTCAGCATCTTTTTTAGAAATTAAATAATTTCTTTCTTTTATAATAATATTAATTGGATTTTGAGATGATAAATAAGATTCAAATGTGAGTATAGGTTTTGTGTTTTTCTTATCAGAAATCTCATAATCTACAACGTCAGCTAACATCTTTTTATTAATCACATAATAAATATCCAAAGCTATAATGTTTTTTGAATTCATTACTATTTTAAATTCCTTTGGAAAATGGATATCAACGCTATCTTTTGAGTGTATTTTTTTTTCATTATATGTAATAGTAACAATCTCATCAGTGTCAATTTCTTCGATCAATATAGGTTCTCTATTTTTGCAAGAATTTATTAAACATGATATACATACTAAAACTATTATTTTTTTCATTTGAGTTAAGTTTTATGAATTAATAAAAATCGAATCTATTAAGATTAAGTTTGTTTTTCTTTCCTTATCGAATAAAGTGTAATAAAAAACAGTATAAGAAACTGATAATTGAGGATAACCGTTTTTAACTATTTCTTCTTGCTGAAAAGTTTTTATTTCGTTAAATGATTTAAGTTCACCTTTTAAAATTTTGTTTAGAAGGTTTTGGTCTACTTGCTGAATTAATCCAAAACCACTATCTGTTGCCCAACTATTTCGAATAAAATCTTGAGCATATTTTAATCCTTTACCTTTTGCATTTTGCCAATCTGCCCACATACTTTTTTCAAAAGCTATACCTAATTTCTTTTTATTGATTTAACAACCCAATCATTCATCAAATTATTTATCCAACCATTTAATTTTTTCACCAATAACTTTTGACTTTCCCTCAAAAAAACCAATACTAAAAATAAGGGAGTCTGGCACTTTACGCATCTCTTTTATAAATTGTGGATTATCTTGGATATATTTTTTATAAGAAACTAATTTCAGAGTATCTTTTCCTGTTTTTATATCATTGATAGAAGTTCTCGGATTGTATTTTTTTATTAATATTTCAGCTTGTTTCTTAGAAATATGTTGATATTGCGAAATAAATATTTTTTTTGGATATGTATTGTAATTTAAATCCTCTATTGCATATATAATTTTATCATTTTGAGCATTAAAGATCGAAAAATCTTCAATTTGTATTAATTGCTTCCTATCGATTCTACAATAAATTTTAACATCTTGAATTTTTGAGGAGTTTAAATTTAATTTAAATTCAATAGGTACATTCATACTTATACTATCCTTTTCTTCGGAACCACGAATTTTCGTAAAAGTAATATTCTTTTCAGATAGTACTTCCTGAAAATATGGTGTGTTGGACGGTTTACAACCTAATAATAATAATAATAAAATTATTATTATTGCTAAAAAAAAGAAAATGTACTTTTTCATAAAAATTATTGTTCGTTAATGAATATTGAATCTATTATATCAAATGTTTTTTCTGATATATCAAATGTTTTTTCTGATGTTTCTTCTTTTACTTTATAATGTATTACAGTGTAAAATTTATTTTCCGCATAATTTTCGGAGTTAGATTTTCTTAATTCTGTGAGTGTTTTGATTTTTCCTTTTAGTAACTTATCTAAAATAGATTGACTAACGTAGGTGCTTTCAAATTGATTTTCAATAGCCCAGTAACTCTGTATAAAATCTTGAGCATATTTCAATCCTTTACCTTTTGCCTATATACTTTTTTCAAAAGCTATACCTACTTTTTTTGTTGATTTAACAACCCAATCATTCATCAAATTATTTATTCAACCATTTAATTTTTTCTCCAATAACTTTTGATTCCTTTTTAAAAAAGCCAATACTTAGAATAAGAGAGTCAGGCTCCTTTCTCATTTCTTTTATAAAACTTGGGTTATCCTCAATATATTTTTTGTACGAAACCAATTTTATTGTATCTGCACCTGTTCTTATGTTGTTTATTGAAGCTAAAGGATTATATTTTTTTATTAATAATTCAGCCTCCTTTTTAGAAATATGTTTAATTTGACGTATATATATACTTTCGGGATAAATATTATTTTCTCCCTTTTCTATAACTGACATAACTTTATTACTCTTGCCATTGTAGACTAAAAAATCTTCAACCTGCATTAATTGTTTTCCATTTATTACATAGTAAATAACTAGAGATTTAATATCCGAATTATTTAAATTTAATGAAAATTCAATAGGGATACTTAAAGTAATACTATCACTTTGTACTGGACCACGAACTTTAGTAAGGGTAATTTCTTTTGTGGAAATTAGTTCCTGGAAGTAGGGGGATTTTCTAGATTGACATCCTACTAACAGATATAAAATTATTATTAAGATATTTTTGGTCATAATTATTGTTCATCATTAATGAATATTGAATCTACTATGTCAATTGTTTTTTCTGTATTTTCATCGTTTGTTTTGTAATGTATTAATGTATAGTTTTTATAACTATCGAAGTCATTGATATTTAAATCCGTTAATTCTTTAAGAGTTTTAGATTTTCCTCGTAATAGTTGGTCTACAGTTTCTTTACTTACTATTTGACTTTGAAAATTTTTCTTTCTAGCCCAAGAACTCTGTATAAAATCTTGAGCATATTTTAATCCTTTACATTTTGCATTTTGCCAATCTGCCCACATACTTTCATCTACAACTTCTTCCGATTCCTTAAGAGATTCTTTTACCATCCACCCAATTGCTTCTACACCAAAAGCAATTACTTGTAATTGAGGTATAAAACCAACAAAAGTAGATAACGAAGGCATGTTAAACTTTTCGTTGCTACTAAGCATTGGTATCATTTCTTTCATTTCTTTCAGCACCTCAAATTGTCCATAATATTTAGTAGCTTCTTTGGCAAATTTAACCGTTTTAGCTTTAAAATTATTTACTGCCATAAAACCTCTTCCTTCCATTGGTATATCTACAATTTTTTCGTCGATATAAATTTGGGAAGTATTTTTACTTGTTTTAAAAAAAGTAGCTCCTTCTTCAATAGTATAGCTGGCGGATTCTAATTTATTAGTATCTAAATTAATAGCTTCTACATAAATTTGTTTATATCTGCCTGAAATCTAAAAGTAGTTATTGTTCGAAGTTTAATCATTGAAAACTTTTTAACCGTTCCATCTGGCATTTTTTCAATAGCATATAAAATTATAGCTCCGTTATTAGAATATATTTCTGGAAGTCCATATCTATGATCGTTAATAGCCGGCTTTATAAACAAAGTAGTTTTCGAAGGATAAACATGTAGTAGGTTATTCACAGAGTTCCACTTTTGATTATAGTATTTCCAGGTCCAATAAAATTCTAAATGTATATTATAACTTAATTTTTTATCTTTTATGATATCATTATACCACTTTGGGCTCAAGAACAATTCTATTGTTATTCGGTGTTTTCCGTTTACTTCTCTAACAACAGCATCTCTAAAAACCTTTTGACCATCGAATTTGTTGTCGTCAAAATTGGGTGACGGTTTAAAAAGGGTGTCTTTATCCCAAAGCTGAAATGTAATATTTGTTCCCAAAGGAATTTGATTGCTTACATTTAATTGAAAGTAAACCGTTTCTTCTAAATATGCTTTAGGATTTATGCTATCTCGCTCTAAATTTCGCGTTCCTTCATAATCAGGACTCCACCAGGCCGAAAAAGTAATTTCTTGTTCTTCCTCTTCCTCTTCTTTTACCACATAATCCCCAAACTTTTTTCCACCATTTTTTCCATGAAAAGTAATCTCTTTTGGAGATTTAAAGTTCAATGGTCCTTCAGAAGCACTTATTGTAATAGACTCTGCTTCCTTATAGGATGTTCCAAATATGTTTCGTATTATATTTCCGCTTTCTTCTATCATATTACTATACTTTTACCTCTTTACCGCTATCAATATTTAGCTCATTAGCACTTTCCACATTTATAGATTCTTTAGTACTTGTGTATATACCTTTCTTCATGTTTTCAGTAATGTTTTTAGCTTTAGAATTTCTTCCTATCAATGCACTCTCTATAATATTACTTGCTGTAAGACTATAATTTTCTGTTGCCATTTCTATAATGCTCTCCCCAGCAATAACATTGACATTTTTTTGTGCATTAGCCACAATATCTTGTCCTGCAGACATAATTATACTTGTGCCAGCATT